>DASZER010000032.1:0-32528 GCA_035940575.1 Frankiaceae bacterium
GACGCTGCCGGACCTCAGCAGCGCGCCGATGCGGCCGCGCAGCCTGTCGCGTCCCGGCAGCGCGTCGAGGTGCTCGCGTACCAGGGCGTCCTGGGCCTCCGACCACGCTCGCGTGTCGGGGTCGTCGTGCGCCTCGAGCCAGCGGTACGGGTCGGCGACCTGGTGGCCGAACAGCTCCTCCACCAGGTCGAGGCGGCGGGCCTGCGGGTAGCGCATGCCGACGAACCTACCGGCCAGTGTTGGGTTGCCCCGCAACGCGATCGGCCCCTACGGCGTCGTGGGGCATGTGACACTCGGACGCATGCCCCCGCTGTGGCGCGCCTCGGCGCGCGCGCTCGCCGACCGGCGCACCGTCGCCGTCGGCGTCGCCGCCGCGGTCGTCGCCACGAGCGGGGTCGTCGCGGCGGTCGCCCGCGAGACCGGCGCGGCGGGCTCGGCGGCGTCGTTGCCCGCGGCCGCCGTCGCGCCGCTCCTGCCCGCGCCGTCGCCGTCGGGCACGCCCGCGTCGCCGGCGGTGCGGGCGCCGTTGCCGACGCCGTCGACCGTGCCGTCGCCGGCGCGCGCGGCGACGTTGGACCCGCTGCCCGCCCCGCCCGCCCCGCCCACGGGCTGCCCGCCGCCGCCCCGCCCGCCGGTGAAGCCGGTCAAGCCGTGGCGCCCCTCGCGCGTCGTCGCGGAGGCGGACCTGCCGGTGGCGTTGCCGCCGCTGTCGCGGTCGCCGTCGCTGGACGTGCTGCGCGGCAAGGGCATGTGGACCTACCAGTGGGAGCGCACCGAGGCCGGCTCCGCCGCCGCCGTCGTGCGCCGCGCCCGCGCCGCCGGGCTCACGCAGATCTGGGTGCGTACGGGCTCGTCGCGGTCCGGCTTCTACGCCGCGCCCGAACTCCGTGCGCTCCTGCCGCTCGCGCACGCCGCCGGCATCGCCGTCGTCGCGTGGGACTTCCCGTACCTGTACGACCCCGTCGCCGACGCGGGCCGCGCCGCCGAGACGCTGGCGTTCACCGCGCCCGGCGGGCACCGGATCGACGCGTTCTCGCCCGACATCGAGTCGGGCAGCGAGGGGACGCAGGGCACCGTGCGGCGGCTGTCGGTCTACCTCGGGCTCGTGCAGCGCGCCGTCGGCTCGCGGCCGCTCGTCTCGACCGTGCCGCACGCCAACAGCCACTGGTGGCGGATCTACGACTACCGGACGCAGGTGCCGTACGTCGACGCGTTCGCCGTGATGGCGTACTGGGGCTGCACCGAGCCCGGTGCCGAGGTCCAGCAGTCGGTACGCCGCCTCGCGCCGCTCGGCCGGCCGCTGCACCTGATCGGGCAGTCGTACGACATGGGCCCCTACGGTGGCCGGCGCGGCGACCCGCGCGGGCGCGAGGTCTGGCGCTTCGCCGACGTCTCCCGCCGGTCCGGCGTGATCGGCGTGAGCCTCTACGTCTGGCAGTACGCCACGGACGAGCAGTTCCGCGCGCTCGGGGCCTATCCCTGGCGTTAGGCGGGCCGCGTCAGCGCACCGTCCACAGGCTCAAGCCCCTTTTTGGCCCCGTTCTCCACAGATTTCCCGCCGCCCCGTTGCGGCCCCTCGCCGCGCGCCATCCTCGTTGTCGGGAGGTGAGGCGCCATGTGGAGCGGCGAGACGGACGACCGGCCGCGCGAGCGGCTGATGCGGCACGGCCCGCGCAGGCTGAGCGACGCCGAGCTCATCGCGCTCGTGCTCCGCAACGGCCGCAGCGGCCAGTCCGCGCTCGACCTCGCCCGCACGCTGCTCGGCAACAACCGCGACGTCGCCGGCCTCGCCGCCGCCCGCCCCGACGTGCTCGCCGACTACGCCGGCATGGGTCCCGCCAAGGCGGCGGCGGTCGCGGCGGCGTTCGAGCTGGGGCGGCGGGTGGCGGAAGTCGCGGAGGCGGTGCCGGTACGCCGTTCCGAGGACCTCGTGGGCGTCGCGCGGCGGGAGGCGCGCGGGATGCGCCGCGACGAGCTGCTCCTGTTCGTCACCGACGCCGCGAGCCGCGTCCGCTGGACCGTCGCGGTCGCGCTCGGGCCGCTGCCCCGGCTGCCACGGCCTGTCGGGCGGATCCTCGACGCCGTACGCGCCCGCCACGGCGCCGGCTTCGCGCTCGCCCGCCTCACCTCGGCGGTCTCCGCGGAGGCGACGCCTGCCGACCTCGCGCTGGCCCGCCGCCTCGAGATCGCGGCGACGTACGCCGACCTGCGCTTCCTCGACTACGTCGTCGTCGGCGACGCCTCGTGGTGCGGCGTCCTCGACGCCGGCCCTGTCGCCGAGGCCGACGCCGCCCTCGCCGACGCCGCGACCGGCTCGGGAGGCGCCGGCGGCGCCCGCGCCTCGCCCGGCTGACCCCGCGGCCCGTGCTCGCACGCCCTCCCGGGGGTGCGCCGCGAGCGCGGGTCCGCCGATGACGAGGGCTCCCGGCCGTCGCTCCCCGGCGCGCGCGACCTGCGCGTGGCACGCGGAACGGCCGGTGCCCGTAGGCGACCGGCCGTCCCGTGCCGTTCGTCGTGCGCCGCGCGCGAGTGGTGCGCGTGCGCGCGAGTGCCGCGCGCGAGTGGTGCGCGCGAGTGCTGCGCGCGAGTGGTGCGCGTGCGGCGGTGCTACCCGCCGATGCCGGCGCCCGTCGTCTGGCCCTGCTGCTGGTCGGTCGGGTACGGCTCCGCCGTCCCGCCGCCCCACGTGCCGGCGCCCGTGCCGTCACCGCTGATCTGCGCGAGGAGCTGGTGGCAGCGCTGCGCGCGCTGGATGTCCTGCTCGCGAAGCTCCTCGAAGAACGTCGTGATCTCCTGGTGACCCTGCGCGTCCTTCGCGAAGCGCTGGTAGAGCTCCTGGCCCTTGAGGGCGTGGTACTGGATGCTGACGAGGTCGTAGAACAGGTTGCTCGTGACCTCGGTCTGGCCCTGCGCCATCTCGGCTCCTTCCGTGGAGTTGTCGTCCGTCTCGTTGGTCGCGATACCCGGCCTTCGCGGCGGCACACACGTAGGCTCAAGACCGTGAACGCAGCGCAGCAGCCGGTGTGGCCCGACGCGGCCGTGCTGCGCGAGGTCGTGTCCGAGCTCGAACGCGTGCCGCCGCTCGTCTTCGCCGGGGAGTGCCGCACGCTGCGGTCGCGGCTCGCGGCGGTCGAGCGGGGCGAGGCGTTCCTGCTCCAGGGCGGCGACTGCGCGGAGACGTTCGCCGCGCTGTCCGCCGACGGGATCAGGGACAAGCTCAAGACGCTGCTCCAGATGGCGGTCGTGCTCATGTACGGCGGCCAGGTGCCGGTCGTCAAGGTGGGGCGGATCGCGGGGCAGTTCGGCAAGCCGCGCTCGGCGGACACCGAGACCCGCGACGGCGCGACGTACCCGTCCTACCGGGGCGACGCCGTCAACGGCCTCGCGCTCGCCGACCGCACGCCCGACCCGCGCAGGCTGCTCAAGGCCTACCACCAGGCCGCGAGCACGCTGAACCTCATCCGCGCGTTCGCCACCGGCGGCTTCGCCGACCTGCGCCAGGTCCACGCCTGGAACCAGGACTTCGTCCGCAGGTCGAGCGCCGGCCAGCGCTACGAGGCCCTCGCCGACGCGATCCAGCGCGCGCTGGAGTTCATGCGCGCGTGCGGCATCGACCTCGCCGCGATGCCGACCGCGCAGGAGGTCGAGCTCTACGCGTCCCACGAGGCGCTGCTGCTCGACTACGAGCGCCCGCTCGTCCGCAAGGAGCAGGCCAGCGGCGACTACGTCGCCACCAGCGGCCACATGCTCTGGATCGGCGAGCGCACCCGCGCGGTCGACGGCGCGCACGTCGACCTGCTCGCCGGCGTGCTCAACCCCGTCGGCGTGAAGCTCGGGCCCACCGCCACGCCGCAGGACGCGCTCGCGCTCGCGCGGCGGCTCGACCCGGAGAACGAGCCGGGGCGGCTGACGTTCGTGTCGCGGATGGGCGCGGACCGCGTACGCGACCTGCTCCCGCCGCTCGTCGAGGCGGTCCGCGACGACGGGCGCACGGTCGTGTGGGCCTGCGACCCGATGCACGGCAACACCGTCGAGTCCAACAGCGGCTACAAGACCCGCCACTTCGACCGGATCCTCGACGAGTGCCGCGGCTTCTTCGAGGTGCACCGCGCGGTCGGCACCTGGCCCGGCGGCATCCACGTCGAGCTGACCGGCGAGGACGTGACCGAGTGCCTCGGCGGCGCCGAGCACATCGCCGACGCCGACCTCGGCGGCCGCTACGAGACCGCCTGCGACCCGCGCCTCAACACGAGCCAGAGCCTCGAGCTCGCGTTCCTCGTCGCGGAGATGCTCCAGCAGACCTGACCGGCGACGGCGGCGCCCTACGACGTCGCGGTGTACGTCGCGTCGACGGTCCGCGACCCGCCGCGCGCGCGGACCGTGTGGAAGCCGGGGATGCGCTCGGGGTCGTACGCCACGATGGTCCCGCTGAACGTCCCGTCCTCCCGCACCGTCACCGACCCCCGCTGGTCGGTGTCGCCGAGCGGGCCGATGTACGACAGCGAGACGGTCGAGCCCGGCCGCCAGCCGGAGCCGGTGACGCGGACGGTGGTCCCGTTCGGGCCCGCGTTCGGCGAGATGGCGATGCGCTCGTTGCCCGTGACGAACGTCGCCGACGCCGTCGGTGAGGCCGTCGCCGTCGGCGTGGGGGTCAGCGTCGGCGTCGGCATGGCCGTCGCGGTGGGCGTGGGCGAGGCGGTCGTCGGCGTCGGGGTCGGCGTGACCGAGGCCGAGGCCGAGGGGGTCGGCGTCGGGGACTCCACGTCGAACGTCGGCACCGCCGTCGGGTCGCCCCCGCCGCCGGTCGTCGCGAACGCCACGAACACGCCGAGCGCAACCGCCCCCACCACGCAGCCCGCCGCGACCGACAGCGGCACGAGCCGGCTAGGGCCCGTGTCCTCCGCCGCGGCGGCGACCTCGGCGGCCGTCGGCAGCACTCGCTCGGCGACCGCCGTCGCCCGCGCGATCAGCGCGTCGCGGTCGGGGTCGGGCATGGCGAGGATCGCCAGCCCCGTCAGCAGCTTGCGGGCCTCGCGCAACGGCGCCACGAGCGGCCCGCACACGGCGCACTTCGCCGCGTGCCGCTCGGCGCCGCCGGCCTCGTCGGGCGGGAGGCTGCCGTCCGCGAGCCGCGCCGTGGCCGACAGCAGCTCGTCGTGGCCGACGGGCTCGTCGTACGACGCGCCGCCGGCCAGCGCGAGGAAGCGCAGCCGCGCCTTGGCGACGCACGTGCCCGCGGCGGCGACCTCGCAGCCGAGCGCGACGGCCGTTGAGGCGTAGGGGAGGTCGTACGCGTCCCGCAGCAGCAGCGCGACGCGGTCGCGCTCGTTCAGCTCGGCGAGCGCGCGCCGGGAGGCGGCGTCCTCCTCGGACGTCTGGACGATGCCCTCGCTCGACTCCACGACCTCGTCGGGGTCGGCGCCGCCCGAGGCGACGCGCTCGGCGAACAGCCGCGCGTCGCGGAACCACGTGCCCACGAGGTCGGGCACCTCGTGGGGGCGGACGCGGAGGCGCTCGGCGAGGTTCAGCGCGCTCGTCTCGACGACCTCGGCCGCCTCCGCGGGCGTGCAGCCGAGGCGGCGTACGTCGTCGTGCACGCGGTCGGCGTACGCGCGCACGACGGCGACGAACGCGTCGGCGCTGACCCCGACCCGCGCACGTGACGCAGACATGACTCCCCAAGCCCCCCTTCGAGGCTCGTACTACCTTAGATCGGTGACCCTCGTGGACCTGCGCAGCGACACCGTGACCCGCCCTACCGACGCCATGCGAGCCGCGATGGTTGCGGCCGACGTCGGCGACGACGTCTACGGCGAGGACCCCACCGTCCTGGCGCTGGAGGAGAAGGTCGCGGCGCTGTTCGGGCACGAGGCCGCGGTGTTCGTGCCCAGCGGCACCATGGGCAACCAGCTCGCGGTCCGCCTGCTCGTCCCGCCCGGCGAGGAGCTGCTGCTCGACGCCGACGCGCACGTCGTGTCGTACGAGGGCGGCGGCGCCGCGCAGCACGGCGGCGTCCAGACCCGCACGATCGTCTCGGCGCGCGGCCTCCTGGAGCCCGCCGACGTGGCCGCCCAGGCGCGCCCCGCCGGCTGGGGCACCGTCGCCACCCGCGCGGTCGCCGTCGAGCAGACGCACAACCGCGGCGGCGGCGCGATCTACCCGCTCTCCACGCTCGAGGCGCTGCGCGACGTCGCGCACGGCGCGGGTGCGGCGTTCCACTGCGACGGCGCCCGCATCTGGAACGCCCACGTCGCCACCGGCGTCCCGCTGGCCACCTACGGCGCGCTGTTCGAGACGCTCTCGGTCTGCTTCTCCAAGGGCCTCGGCGCGCCCGTCGGCTCCGCCGTCCTCTGCCCCAAGGACGCCGTGCCGCGCGCTCGCGCGATCCGCCGCCAGCTCGGCGGCGGGTGGCGCCAGGCGGGCATCCTCGCGGCCGCGGCGGCGTACGCCCTGGACCACCACCTCGAACGCCTCGCCGACGACCACGCGCGCGCCCGCCGCCTCGCGGAGACGTGCGCCGACCTCGCGCCCGACGTGATCGACCCCGCCCTGGTCGAGACGAACATCGTCAGCCTCGACCTCACCAAGCACGCGCTCGACGCCCGTACGCTCGCCGCCCGAGCCAAGGACGAGGGGCTGCTCGTCAGCGTCGTGGGGGAGCGGCGGGTACGCCTCGTCACGCACCTCGACGCCGACGACGCGGCGGTCGAGACGGCGATCCGGGCGCTGCGCGCCGTCCTCTAGGCAGGGACGGTCGCGGGCCGCCGGCCGAGCAGCGGCGGCAGCGTCCGCATCGCCTCGGCGAGCTCGGCCAGGTCCGGGTCCATCAGCGCCTGCGGGCCGTCGCACAGCGCCGTCTCCGGCTGCGGGTGCACGTCCACGATCACGCCGTCGGCGCCGGCCGCCAGCGCCGCCCGGGCGAGCGGCACGACGAGGTCGCGCCGGCCCGCCGCGTGCGACGGGTCCACGATCACCGGCAGGTGCGACAGCGAGTGCACGAGCGGCACCGCGCTCACGTCGAGCGTGTTGCGCGTGGAGGTCTCGAACGTCCGGATGCCGCGCTCGCACAGGACGACGTGCAGGTTGCCGCGCTGCGCGATGTACTCCGCCGCCATCAGCCACTCCTCGATCGTGGCGGTGAGGCCGCGCTTGAGCAGCACCGGCTTGCCGCACGACCCGGCGGCCTGCAGCAGCGAGAAGTTCTGCATGTTGCGGGTGCCGATCTGGAGCATGTCGGCGTACGACGCCACGAGGTCGACGTCGGCCGCCTCCACGACCTCCGTCACGACCGGCAGGCCGACCTCGTCGCGTACCTCGGCGAGGATCTTCAGGCCCGCCTCGCCGAGGCCCTGGAACGCGTACGGCGACGTGCGCGGCTTGTACGCCCCGCCGCGCAGCAACGCCGCGCCCGCGCGCTTCGCCATGACCGCCGCGCCGAGCGTCTGCTCCGGCGTCTCGACCGCGCACGGCCCCGCGATCAGCACCGCCGTCTCCGGGCCGATCGGCACGCCGCCGACGAGCACCGTCGACGGCGTCGGGTGCGAGTCGCGGGAGACGAGCTTGTACGGCTGCGAGATGCGGATGACGTCCTGCACGCCGGGCAGCGCGCCGAGGTTGAGCGTCTGGAACAGCGCCACGTCCCCCACGAGCCCGACGATCGTGCGGGTCACGCCGCGCGAGACGAACGCCGACCCGCCCGCCTCGCTCACGACCTGCACCACGGCGTCGACGTCGCTGCTCGCGGCACCGGGCTTCATCACGACGACCATGCGCCCTACTCAATCACCATCGGCGTGTGCGGGATGCCGTCCTCCAGGTACTCGCGCCCGCACGGCACGAAGCCGAACGCGCCGTACCAGTCGAGCAGGTACGACTGCGCCTCGATCCGCACGGGCCGCGCCGTCCGCGCCAGCGCCTCGCGCATCAGCGCCGCCCCGAGCCCGCGCCCGCGCGCGGCCGGCGCGGTCACGACCCGCCCGATCACCTCGGAGCCCGGCGAGCCGAGCACGCGCAGGTACGACAGCACCTCGCCGTCCTCGGACGGCACCCACGCGTGCCACGTCTCGGGCTCGGCGTCGCGGCCGTCGAGGTCCTGGTAGACGCACCACTGCTCGACCGCGAACACCTCGATCCGCAGCCGCAGGATCGCGTAGACCTCGTACGGCGTGAGGTCGGCGAAGCGCTTCCAGGTCACCGCGCGAGCGCCTCGGTGCGCAGCCGCTTGAGCGCCCGTACGTCACGCCGGTGCTCGGCGACGACGCCCGGCGTCTCCATCAGAACGGGCACCCCCTTCATGGCCGGGTGCACGAACAGCTCGCGGAACGCGTCGAGCCCGATCGTGCCCTCGCCGAGCACCTCGTGGCGGTCGCGGCCCGACCCCACCGGGTCCTTGGAGTCGTTGGCGTGCACGAGGCGCAGCCGCCCGCGCCCCCCGTGCTTCGCGACCGCCGAGAGGAACGAACGAAGCCCGCCCGGCTTGGCGACGTCGTGCCCGGCCGCCATGGCGTGGCAGGTGTCGACGCAGACGCCGACGCGCGGGTGGTGCTCCAGCGCGTCGAGGTACGCGGGGATCGACTCCGGCGTCGCGCAGAGGTGCCCGCGCGAGCCGGCCGTCAGCTCGATCAGCAGGTCGGGGTCGTCGTCGCGCAGCTCGGCGGCGATCGGGCGCAGGCGCTCGCGGACCTGCGCCATCGCGCCGTCGTAGCCGTTCGCCACGACCTCGCAGCCGGCGTGCACGACGACGCCCTTCGCGCCGAGCTCGCGGCCGCGCTTGATCGAGTGCCGCAGGCAGTCCGCCGACTTCTCGACGGTGGCGGGGGTGGGGGAGCCGAAGTTGATCAGGTACGGCGCGTGCACGTAGACGCCGATGCCGTCGGCCTCGCAGCCGTCGCGGAACGCCGCGTCCTGCGCGGGGTCGCCGGGGCCGAGCGCCCAGCCGCGCGGGTTCGAGACGAACACCTGCACGACCTCGGCTCCGATGTCCCGGGCGTACGGCAGCCCGACCTTCGCGAGTCCCCCGCCGACGAAGATGTGGGCCCCCACGGGGGAAGGCTTGCGCGGCGGCACCCAGGGAGGCTAGCAAGCGCTCCGGGCAGACCTAGAACAGCACCAGCGTCACGACGCTGCCGACGCGCACCTCGGTGCCGCCGCGCGGGTCCTGGTCGAGCACGACCTGGCCCTGGCCGTTGCGGACGTGCTGCACGTTGACCCGCAGGTTCAACGCCTCCAGCCGCCGCTTCGCGACCTCGAGCCGCTCGCCGCGGACGTCGGGGACCGTGACGACCTGCGGGCCCTTGGAGACGCGGAGCTTCACGGTCGAGCCCTTGGGGAGCCGGCCGCCGGTGGGGTCCTGCGCGATGACGGCGTCCTTGGCGACGGTGTCGCTGAACTCCAGCGTCACCGTCGGGTCGAGGCCGATCTTGCGCAGGGCGGCGCGCGCCTCCTCGACGCTCTTGCCGACGACGTTCGGGACGTCGACGGGGGGCGGCCCGTCGCTCAGGACGAACGACACCGCCGTCCCGTGCGCGACGCGCGCGTTGCCCGGCTGCGACGCGCGGATCACGCGGTCCTTCGCGACGGTCTCGGAGAACTCCCGCGTGACGGCGCCGGGCTTGAGGTCCGCGCGGCCGAGCAGCGTCCTGGCCTCGGCCTCGGTCTTGTCGCGCAGGTCGGGCACCACGACCATCCGCACGCCCGCGGAGAGGCGGATCGTGACCGTCGCGCCCTCGGGCAGGTCGGTGCCCTCCGGCGGGTCCTGCGCGGCGACGAGGCCGGAGCGGACGGTGTCGCTGTTGACCGGCTGGCCGACCGTGACCTGCAGCCCCTCGTCCCGCGCGACGCGCGTCGCCTCCTCGGGGGAGAGGCCGACGAGGCGCGGCGCGGCGACCGCGTCGGCGCCGCCCCCGCCACCGGAGCGGGCGAGCACCCAGCCGGTGACGCCGGAGACGAGCAGCACGACGGCCGCGACGATCGCGAGGACGACGCCGCGGCGGCGCATGCGCTCCGGCTGGCCCTCCGGCTTCGCGGCCTTGGGCGTCTTCGGCGCCTTGGGCGGCACGGCCGGAAGGACGGCCGTCGCGTCGGACGCGGGCAGGCGCGTGATCAGCGTCGGCGCGTCGTCCAGCGAGACGATCGCGGTGTCGGAGCTGCCGAGCGCCGAGCGCGCCCTGCGGACCGCCGAGAGCATCGCGGCGGCGTCGGCGTAGCGCTCGTCGACGTCGCGGCGGGTGGCGGCGCGGACGACGTTCGCCGCGACGCGCGGCACCGACGGCTCGACCTCGGCGGCGTCGGGGACGTCCTCGTTGACGTGGCGGTACGCGACCGCGAGCGGCGTGCCGCCGTCGTACGGCACCCGCCCTGTCAGCATCTCGAACAGCACCACGCCCAGCGCGTACAGGTCCGCGCGCGGGTCGGCCGCGCCGGTCGCGACCTGCTCGGGCGCGAGGTAGGCGACCGTGCCGAGCAGCGTGCCGTCGGCGACGGTGTGGTTGGTGGCCTCGATGGCGCGGGCGAGCCCGAAGTCGGCGACCTTGACGGTGCCGTTCGGGGTCACGAGGACGTTCTCCGGCTTCACGTCGCGGTGCACGAGCCCGGCCTCGTGCGCGGCGGACAGCGCGAGCAGCACGCCGTCGGCGATGTCGAGCGCCTGCGCGGGGGAGAGGCGGCCGTGCTCGCGCAGCAGCGCGCGCAACGTCGTTCCCGTCACGTGCTCCATCACGAGGTAGACGCGGCCCGCGTCCTCGCCCTGGTCGTAGATCGCGACGACGCTCGGGTGGGAGAGGCGGGCGGCGGACTTGGCCTCGCGGCGGAACCGCTCGACGAACGCCTCGTCGTCGGCCAGCGACGCGTGCATCACCTTCACCGCGACCTGCCGGTCGAGGCGCAGGTCGAACCCGCCGTAGACCGTGGCCATCCCGCCTCGGGCGATGCGCGTGTCGAGGCGGTACCTGCCGTCGAGCACCTCCCCGATCAACGGGTCGGCGGTCGAGGTGTCCACGCTCACGAGTCTAGGTGCCCCTCTGCGTCACGCGGCTCAGGCGAAGCGGCGGCGCAGCGCGAGGATGTTCTTCACGTACGCCTTGGTGTCGTCGTACATGCCCTTGGCGCGCACGCTCGCGAGGCCCTGGTAGTAGCCGGCGAGCGCGAGGTCGTCGCGGCCCGCGACCCGCCGCAGGAGGGCGAAGTAGCGCACGCCCGCCTCGACGTTGTCCTCGACGTCGCGCAGGTTCAGCGGGCGGTTCGCGATGTAGCGCGAGACCCACTCGCCGGTGCCGGGCATGACCTGCATGACGCCGATCGCGCCGACGCTGGACACGACGTGCTGCTGGAAGCCGGACTCGTTGTACGACAGCGCCAGCGCCAGCGCGGGGTCGACGCCCCAGCGCCCGGCCTCGCGGGCGACGAGGCGGCGGACGTACGCCTTGTCGACGCGCCGCGCGGGCTGCGGCGTCCCCGGCGCGGCGATGCGCATGTACGTGAAGCCGACGACGAGCCGCTGCCCCGGATGGACCATCCAGTCGCGCGGCAGCCTGTTGCGGCTCGCGATCCAGCGCGGGTCCGCCTTGAACCTCGTGGCGATCCGGTAGACGCCGTCGCCGGGGCGGACGACGTACGTCACGTCGACCTTGCGCACCGTCGCCTTGGCCCTCGGCGCCTTCGCGGCGACGACGGGCACGGTGCCGACGCGCAGCATCTGGCCCTCGAGGATGAGGTTGTTGCCGGGCAGCTTGTTGAGCGCACGCAGGGCCTCGACGGTGGTGCCGTGCTTCTGCGCCAGCTCCCACAGCGTGTCGCCGCGGCGCACGCGGATCCACCCGCCCGCGGACGCGCTCGCCACGAGCGCGAGAACGAGCGGGACGAGCAGCGCGCGCGCCAGTCGGCGGCGCGGCGTCGGAGCAACGGTCGTCGGCTCGGTCATCAGCGATTGCCTCTAGGCAGCGGCGCGACCCGGTCTGATCGCGCGCGGACGCGAGGCGGCCTTCCCCTGCCGCACCCCGGAACGGTACGCGACCTGGGACGGATGTGACAAGTGAGGCTCCTGTTACTCGCCCTGGCGGGCGGTAGCGTCGGGGCGTGACCGACCCCTGGCGCCTCGCCGCGCTCGTCCCGATGCCGGCCGAGGCGGTGCGCGGCTTCGCGCCCGACCTGCCCGTCGAGGTCGTCGTGCCCGACGAGCGCACGCCCGAGGCGGCGCGCGCGGCCGCCGCGGACGCCGACCTGCTCCTCGGCGACTTCACCGGCCTGCTGCGGGTGGACGCGGCGCTCGTCGCGGCCGCGCCGCGGCTGGCGTTCGTGCAGCAGCCGACGGTCGGCGTCGAGCACATCGACCTCGCGGCGTGCGCGGCGGCCTGCGTCCCCGTGGCGAACACCGCGGGCGTCAACGCCGTCGCCGTCGCGGAGTGGTGCGTGATGGCCGCGCTCGCCGCCTCGCGCAGCCTGCTCTGGGCCGACGCCGAGGTGCGGGCGGGGCGCTGGCCGCAGCTCGACCTCGCGGCGCGCGGCTGCCTGGAGCTCTCCGGCAGGCGCGTCGGCATCGTCGGCTACGGCGCCATCGGCGAGCTGTGCGCGCAGCGGTTCACGGCGTTCGGCTGCGACGTCGCGTACTGGACGCGCACCCCGCGCCCCGACGACCCCGCCTGCTTAGCCGACCTCGGCGCGCTGCTGGAGCGCAGCGACGTGCTCGTCGTCGTCATCGCGCTCGGCGAGACGACGCGCGGGCTGCTGGGGGAGGAGGCGTTGCGGCGGCTGCCGCGCGGCGCCGTGCTCGTCAACGCCGCGCGCGGCGGCATCGTCTCCGAGGACGCGGTCCTGCGGCTGCTCGACGACGGGCACCTGATGGGCGCGGCGCTCGACGTGTACGACGCCGAGCCGTTGCCGCCGGAGTCGCCGCTGCGGGGGCACGATCGCGTGCTGCTCTCGCCGCACGTCGCGGGCGCGACGGCGCAGGCGCGGCTGCGGATCGCGCTCGCCGTGCAGGCGAACCTTCGCCGGGCGGTGCACGGCGAGCCCGTGCAGGATGTGGTGAACGGCGTCGACCCGGTCGTCCGTCGCCGGTAGCGGAGGTGGCAGCGTGGCGTTCGTGGACGACCTGGAGTCGGTCGGGTTCGTGTTCCAGTCCGAGGGGCGCGGCGGCGTGCGCCACTACGCGCTGCAGGGCAACCGCTTCCTGACGTACTACTGCCACGTCGCCGACGACGAGTCGGGCGGGGTCTTCTCGTGGGAGTTCGCGCTGGGGGAGTTCTGCGTGACCCGCGGCCTGCAGGTCGGCGCGAACGACGTCCTCAACATCTTCCTGTACAGCGACGCCGACGTCGCCGTGCCGCCGTCGGTCGCCTCCGTCGTCGCGCAGATCGACGCGACGGAGACGCGGCTGAACTCGTTGCGGCTCGCGGACCCCGGGATCTAGCGGCGAGTAGCGTGAGTGCCATGGACGCCCTCGCGAGCACCGGCCTGCCGCAGACCGTCGGCATCGTCGCCGTCGTGCTCGTCGTCGCGGCGGTGCTGCTCCGTCGCGTCCGCGGGCGCGGGCCCGACGCGTAGGCTGGTCAGTGGTGACCCCCGACGACCCGCTCGTCATCGGCGCGCGCTCGTTCGCGTCGCGCCTGCTCCTGGGCACGGGCAAGTTCCCCTCGCACGCGGTCATGCGCGACGCGATCGTGGCGAGCGGCGCCGAGATCGTGACGGTCGCGCTGCGGCGCGTGGACGTCACCAGGGCGGGCGAGGGCGACATCCTCGACTTCCTGCCTCCCGACGTCCTGCTGCTGCCGAACACCTCCGGCGCCGCGACCGCCGAGGAGGCGGTGCGGCTGGCCCGGCTCGCGAGGGCCGGCGGGATGCCCGACTTCGTGAAGCTCGAGGTCACGCCCGACCCGCGCTGGCTCGCGCCCGACCCCATCGAGACGCTGCGCGGCGCGGAGCTGCTGGTGGCGGAGGGGTTCACGGTGCTGCCGTACTGCTCCGCCGACCCCGTCCTCTGCAAGCGGCTGGAGGAGGCGGGCTGCGCGACGGTCATGCCGCTCGGGTCGTGGATCGGCTCGAACCGCGGCCTGCGCACCCGCGACGCCATCGAGATCATCGTCGAGCAGGCGAGCGTGCCGGTCGTGGTCGACGCGGGCCTCGGAGTGCCGAGCGACGCCGCGACGGCCATGGAGATCGGCGCGGACGCCGTACTGGTCAACACCGCGATCTCCGTCGCGCGCGACCCGGTGCTGATGGCGCGGGCGTTCGCGCGCGGCGTCGAGGCGGGGCGGATGGCGTGGCACGCGGGCCGTGCCGCGCCGCGCGCGGAGGCCGAGGCGTCGAGCCCGCTCACGGGGTTCCTGTCGTGACGGAGTTCGCCGCCGAGCTGGCAGGCCTGGACCTGTCGGCGCTGTCGTCCTACGACGCGAGCGACGCCGAGGTCACGGCCGCGCTGCGCCGCGAGCGGCGTGACCTGCGCGACCTGGCGGCGTTGCTCTCGCCGCGCGCGGAGGACCGCGTCGAGGAGCTCGCGCAGGCGGCCTCGGCGCTCACCCTGCAGCGGTTCGGCCGGGCGGTGCGGCTGTTCGCGCCGCTCTACGTCTCCAACGCCTGCCTGTCGACGTGCACGTACTGCGGCTTCTCGAAGGGCCTCGACGTCACGCGGCGCACGCTGACGCCCGACGAGGTCGAGGCCGAGGCGCGGCTGCTCGCGGAGCGCGGGTTCCGCCATCTGCTGCTCGTCGCCGGCGAGCACCGGCTCGAGGTGTCGCAGGACTACCTCGTGGAGGTCGTGGAGCGGCTGGCGCCGTTCGTGCCGTCGATCTCGATCGAGACGCAGACGTGGTCCGACGACACCTACGCGCGCCTCGTCGCGGCGGGCGTCGAGGGCGTCGTGCACTACCAGGAGACGTACGACCGCGCCCGCTACCGCGAGGTGCACGTGGCGGGGTGGAAGCGCGACTTCGACCGCCGCCTCGCCTCCACCGAGCGCGCGGCCGAGGCCGGCATCCGGCGGCTCGGCATCGGCGCGCTGCTCGGCCTCGCGGGCGACTGGCGCGCGGACGTGCTCGCGGTCGCGGCGCACGCGTCGTTCCTCGTGCGGCGCTGGTGGCGTACGGAGGTCACGGTCGCGCTGCCGCGCATCAAGCCGAGCGCGTCGGGCTACCAGCCGCTCGTGCCGGTGTCGGACAGGCAGTACGTCCAGGCGCTGGCGGCGTTGCGGCTGTTCGAGCCGGAGGCGGGGGTCGTGCTGTCGACCAGGGAGCCGGCGGCGTTGCGCGACGGGCTCGTCCGGATCGCGGTGACGCACATGAGCGCCGGCTCGTCGACCGAGCCGGGCGGCTACTCGCACCCGGGCGAGGCGCAGGAGCAGTTCGCGGTGTCGGACGAGCGCTCGCCGGCCGACGTCGCGGCGATGCTGGAGGCGGCGGGGTACGAGCCGGTGTGGAAGGACGCGTTCCCGCTCGTCGCGCGGTGAGCGTCCTCCTCGTGACGCTGGCACGTGCGCGCCAGCGTCGTGGTCGGGGGCGGGTGCGGCGCGCTGTCAGGGTGACGACGTGACCGTTCGCTGGGGTGTGCTGGGCGCGGGGGCCATCGCGCGCAACGCGATGCTGTCCGCGATCGCCTCGGCGCCCGGCGCGGCGCTGCACGCGGTCGCGTCGCGGGACCTGTCGCGGACGCGGTCGGTGTGCGCGGACTTCGGGGTGCCGGTGGCGCACGCGACGTACGAGTCGCTGCTCGCCGACGACGACGTCGACGCCGTCTACGTCGCGCTGGCGAACGACGCCCACGCGCCGTACGCGATCGCGGCGCTGGAGGCGGGCAAGCACGTGCTCTGCGAGAAGCCGCTCGCGCTGTCGGTCGCCGAGGTGGACGAGATGGCCGCGGCCGCGGCGGCGAACGACCGGCTGCTCGTCGAGGCGTCGTGGTACCGCTGGCACCCGCGCGTACGCCTCGCCCAGCGGCTGCTGCACGAGGTCCGCGCGGTGGGGTCGGTGCGCTACGTCTCCGCCGGCTTCACCTTCGCCGGGGTCGCTCCCGACAACTACCGGCTCGACCCGGCGAAGGGCGGCGGCGCGCTGTACGACGTCGGCTGCTACGCCGTCTCGGCCGCGCTGTGGGCGTTCGGCACGCCGCCGCGCTCGGTGTCGGCCGTCGCCGACGTCGGCCCCACGGGCGTGGACCTGACGGCGTCGCTGACGATCGCGTTCGACGGCGGCGAGGCCGACGTGCGCGCGTCGATCGCGGAGGACGGGCGGCAGTGGCTCGTGGTCGTCGGCGACCGGGGCGAGCTGGCGTTGCGCGAGCACCCGTTCACGGCGTGGGACGGCGAGGCGACCGAGCTGTGGCTGTCGACCGGGCCTTCGGAACGCGTCGCGCCCGCGCACGCGTACCGGCTGATGGTCGAGAACGTCTCCGCCGTCGCGTCGGGCGGCGAGGGGTGGGTCCTGCCGCTCGCGGAGTCGCGGCTGACGGCGGCGGTGCTGGACGCGGCGTTCGAGTCCGCGGCCGCGCGCACGCCCGTCGCGCTCTAGGAGGGTTCTGCGAAACTCGGCCCGTCGCGAGCCGAGGGCCGCGTGGCGATCCGGCAAGGCCGCAGGGCGCCTGCGGGCTGGGTCATGCCCGCACGCGGCCGAGAACGCAGCCGGTCGTCGCGCGGGCTCGGCGCAGCAGGGCCGGGTTTCGCAGAACCCTCCTAGGCGGGCCGCAGCCGGTCGAGCGGGTACGACCAGTAGAGCGGGCCGCAGCACTCGGAGCATCCGCAGTCGCAGCCGGACGGCTGCTCGCGCTCGACCAGCGCCGACACGTGCCCGCCGTACGACTCCTTCTCGACGACGATGTACGGCGTCTCGTAGGGGAGCAGGAGGACCCGCATCCCGGGGTGCAGCTCTTCCTCGGTCACCAGGGCTCCTTTCGGTACTGGTCTCGGAGCGCTGTCCACGTTAGGTGGTCGAGTGCGGCGGCGACCGCGTCGAGACGCGTTCGGGCGCTGCCGATCCACGCCACCGTCACGGACGCGCCGCGACTGACCGCCTTGTCGCGCCCGAGGTCGTCGCCGTGCGCGACGGCGTTGCGGAGCGCGAGCAGCAGGCCGAGGTCGTGCCGCGCCGCCGGCCACCCCGGGACCGCCCGCGAGAGCGCGTCGGCGAGGTCGTCGAGCCCGAGCCTCGCGAAGTCCCGCGCCAGGGCGTCGATGGACGGGTTCGCGGCGTCGAGCCGTCGCTCGGCGGTGGTCGCGCGGACGAGGGACCGGAGGTGCCGTTGCGGCACGGCGGCGAGCCGCAGCGCGCGGTTCGTGCCCTCGCCGTGGAGGTCGCGGGCGAAGCCCTGGAACTCCGCGACGACGCGCACGGCGTACGCCTCCACCAGCGGCTCCGACGACGCGCCGGCCGCGAGCGCGTCGAGCAGCGCGCGGCGCGGGCCGCACCAGGCGCGCAGCGGTTCGGAGGGTCGGTACGGCACCCGATCGACGGTAGGCACGTCACCCTGTGGACGACGGGCCGACGGCGGATCTGTGGACTACCGCAGGGTGTCGCGGAACACGGCCATGTGGACGAGGTCGTGCCACGCCCCGCGCTTCCAGAACGCGCGCCGCTGCACGCCCTCCTCGACGAAGCCGACGCGCTCGTACACGCGCCGCGCGGCGTCGTTGCCGGGGAAGACGACGAGCGAGACGCGGACGAGGTTCATCCGGTCGAACGCGAACCGGCACAGCGCGCGCGTCGCCGCCTCGCCGTACCCGCGCCCGCGCAGGCCAGGCGCGACGAGGACGCCGAGCGAGCAGTGCCGGTGCTCCGGCGACGGGGCGTGCAGCCCGCCCCACCCGACAGGCTCGCGCGTCCCCGCGTCGCAGACCATGAACGATGGGTCGGCGAACGTCATGATCGGCGCCGCCGCGATCCGCGCGGCCAGCGTCTCGGCCGGCAGGGGCGGGTAGACGCGGTCCCACCAGCGCATGGTCTCGGCGTCGGCGAACCACGACGTGAGCAACGCCGCGTCCTCCGGCTCGCGCGCCCGCAGCACGATCTCGCTCACCGCAGCTCCTCGGGGAACAGGCCCATGAGGTGCTCGTCGTGCCACGCGCCCTCGATCCACCGCGCCCGTCGCCGCGTGACCTCGCGGACGAAGCCGATGCGCTCGTAGAGGCGTACGGCGGCGGCGTTGTCGGCGACGACCTCGAGCTCGACCTTGGCGAGGTTGACGGTCTCGAACGCGAAGCGGCACAGCGTGCGCATCGTGTCCTCGCCGTAGCCGCGACCGCGGAACGCCGCGTCGCCGATGACGATCCAGCACAGCGCCCGCCGGTGCTCGGGGACCATGTCGCCGAGCCCCGCGTGGCCGATGGGGCGGCCCGACTCCGCGTCCACCACCGTCAGCGGGACGAGCCCCCACGACAGCGGCTCGCCCGGCACGTCGTACGCGTCCGGCGCGGCGGGGTAGGGGTGCAGCGTCCAGCGCATCGCGTCGACGTCGTCGAGCCACGCCTGCGCGTACGGCACGTCGGAGGGCCGCCGCTCCCGCAGCACCACGCGCGAGCCGGCGATCACGGCGCCAGCCGCGCCATCAGCACGGCGTCGTGGTAGCGGCCGCGCTTGAAGAACCGCTCGCGCGCGACGCCCTCGCGGACGAAGCCGGCCTTCTCGTACGCCCTGATCGCGGGCGCGTGCGTCGCCACGACCCAGAGCTGGACGCGGTGCAGCCCGATCCGCTCGAACGCGAACGCGCACACGGTCCGCGCGGTGTCCGTCCCGAAGCCCTGCCCCCACGCCGAACGCTCGCCGATCACGAGGTCGAGCTCGCCGTTGCGCGACTCCGGGGTCACGTCGCGCAGCGCGGTGTAGCCGATGAGCTCGCCGGTGTCGGCGCGCTCCACGGAGAAGCGCGGGTTGGCGAACGTCATCGCCCCCGCGCCGTCGAGCCGTTGCGCGATCGCGAGGGAGGAGATCGGGTAGCGCCAGCCGAGGTGCTCGGTGACCTCGAGGTCGTTCATCCACCGGTACTGCGCGTCGGCGTCGCGAGGCTCCATCGCGCGCAGCCGCACGAGCGCGCCCGTGAACGTCACCGGAGCTCGCCTTCGAGCAACGCCATGTGCACGTCGTCCCACCACTCGCCGTCGCCCCAGTGCGCCTGGCGCGCGACGGCCTCCTCGACGAAGCCGACCTTGGCGTAGACGCGGCGCGCGGCGGCGTTGTGCGCGAAGACGAGCAGCTCGATCCTGTGCAGGTTCATCTCGCCGAAGCCGAAGCGGCACAGCGTCCGCACGGTGTCGGTGCCGTAGCCGCGGCCCCAGTACTCCTTGTTGCCGAGCGTGACGCCGAGGACCGCGCAGCGGTTCTCCGGCAACGCCGTCTCGAACAGCCCGCACGAGCCGAGCAGCACCCCGTCGGCGAGGGTCTCGATCGCGAAGTGGCAGTTGGTGTACGAGCCGACGCCCGACCGCTCGACCCACTCGCGTTCGACGCTCATCGACAGCGGGTAGCGCACGCCGAGCGTGCCGGTCACGTCGGGGTCGTTGAACCACCGGTGGAAGTCCTCGGCGTCGCGCGGCTCCGGGGCGCGGAGCCGGACGAGCGAGCCTGCGTACATGCGCGGCAGACTACTGAGGAAGGCACGACGACGGAGGGCGGGCACGTGGCGGATCTGGCTGCGCTGGCGATCGAGTGGGCGACCGTGCCCGACGTCGCCGAGGCACTGGGCGTCGAGGTGACGAAGGTGCGCCAGTACCTGCGCGAGGGGAAGCTCCTCGCGGTACGGCGCGGCGACGACGCGCCGCTGACGATCCCCGCGGCGTTCGTGCAGGAGGGGCAGGTCGTGAAGCACCTGCCCGGCGTGATCACGTTGCTGCGCGACGCGCGCTACTCCGACGACGAGGCGATCGGCTGGCTGTTCACCGACGACGGGCTGCCGGGCTCGCCGATCCAGGCGCTGCGCGAGAACCGCGGCACCGAGGTCAAGCGCCGCGCCCAGGCGCTGGGGTTCTAGCCGTGCCGAACCGCCGCGCCGAGATCGCGATGACCGAGGACGAGGTGCGTGACCTCCTCGCGAACGGCCGCGTCGCCGTGCTCGTCACGAACGGCCCCGACGGCGTTCCCGACCCATTGCCCATGTGGTACGTCGTGGACGACGGCGGCGCGCTGCTCATGCGGACGTTCGCGAAGTCGCAGAAGGCGGTGAACCTGCGCCGCGACCCGCGCTGTGCCGTGCTCGTGGAGAGCGGGACGGACTACGCCGAGCTGCGCGGCGTGCAGCTCACGGGCCGCGTGGAGACGTTCGACGGCGTGGATGAGCTGCTGGACCTCGGCGGGCTGCTGGCCGTGAAGTACCGGGGCATCAAGCCCGAGGACCTCGAGGCCGCGCGCGAGGCCGCGCGGGCGCGGGGCGTGGAGGGGTTCGTCGGCCTGCGCTTCGTGCCCGAGCGGGTCGTGTCGTGGGACCACGCGAAGCTCGGCGGGCGGTACTAGTGCGCGTCCGCGTCAACGGCGCCGACCGCGACCTCGCCGAGGGCACGACGCTGCCCGCGCTGCTCGCGGACCTCGGCCTCGGCGCGGGGTGGGTCGTGGTCGAGCGCAACGGCGTCGCGCTGCTCCGCTCGGAGACCGAGCGCACGACGCTGGAGGACGGCGACGTGCTCGAGATCGTGCGGGCGGTGGCGGGTGGATAGGCGCGCGGCGCTCGCGGACGCGCGGCTCTACCTCTGCGTCGGCCGCCGCCCGGACCTCGCGGACTTCCTCGACGAGGTGCTGCCGAACGGCGTCGACGTCGTGCAGCTCCGCGAGAAGGGCATCGAGGCGCGCGAGGAGATCGAGCTGCTGACGGTCGTGCGCGAGCGGGCGCGGGCGCACGGGAGGCTGTTCGCGGTCAACGACCGCGCCGACGTCGCGCGCGCGGTCGGGGCCGACGTGCTGCACCTCGGCCAGGGCGACCTGCCGATCCACCACGCCCGCGCGATCGTGGGCGACGACGTCGTGATCGGGCTCTCGTCGCACTCGCCCGCCGAGTCGGCGGCGGCCGCGACGGCCGAGGGCGTCGACTACTTCTGCGCGGGCCCCGCGTGGGCCACGCCGACCAAACCAGGCCGCCCCGCCGCGGGCCCCGAGCTCGTCGACTACGTCGCCTCGCTGCGGACGGAGCGGCCGTGGTTCGCGATCGGCGGCATCGACCTGACGAACGTGGACGAGGTGCTGCGGCGCGGGGCGCGGCGGGTCGTCGTGGTGCGCGCGCTCACCGAGGCCGACGACCCGGCGGCGGCGGCGGCGGCGTTCGCCGAGCGGCTACGCGACGCCTAGCTTCGCCAGCCGCTGCTCGATCTCGGTGGTGACGAACGCGCCCATGATGCGGTCGCTCACGATGCCCTTGGCGTCCATGAAGTAGAGCCACGGCTCGGTCGTGAACTTGTACGCCTTCAGCGCCGGCGCGAGCTTGCCGTCCACCGGCGTCGTCGCGTCGAGGTACGCCTCGACGTGGATGAAGTTCGCCTTGCCGGCGTGCTTCACCGCGAGGCGTTCGAGGATGTCGACGTCGGGGCCGCACAGCTCGGTCTGGCAGAAGGCCGGCGCCGCGAACACCACGACCGTCGGCTTGCCGTTCCTCAACGCCGCGTCGAGCGAGACGTCGTGCATCGAGCACGGCTTCGGGCGGCGCGAGCAGAGCGGCTTCGCGCCCGCCGGGTCCTTCGTCGTGGGCGTCTTGACCGCGATCGCACGCTGGCCCGGCAGGGGCGACGGCGACGACGCCGCGACCTCGACCGCGAGCCCGCCCTTGAACGCGCCCTCGCCCGTCTCGGCGACGATCGCGACGAGGTACTTGCCCGCCGCCGGGAAGCCGACCGTGGCGGCGTAGAGGCCGCGGCCTTCGAGGCCCTCGTCCTTGAGCTCCGTCGCGTCGACGGTGACCTCCGGCGGGGCGGTCGCGACGCGGCCGACGTAGACCGTGACGTCGGCGCCCGGCAGCGGGCCGTCGGGGCCGATCAGCCCGAACGCGTAGCGCGCCTGCCCCGGCAGCACCTCGGACACGGCCTCGCCGATCTGCAGCGTCGGCGCGGCGTGCGGCGCGACGCTGTCCAGCGCGACGGGACCGGCCGGCGCCGAGGCACCGGGGGAGGGCTTCTTGTCGCCGCCGCAGGCGGCGAGCAGCGGGGTCGCGAGGGCGGCGCGGAGCACGGCGCGGCGGGACGGCGTCACGCGCCCGACTCTACCTACGCCTCCCTGCCCCGGCTCGCCGGGCTACCGTGCGGCCGTGCGCGCCTCGTACCTGCTGCTGCTCGCCGCCTGCGCGGTCGTGACGCTGCCGCTGGAGCTCGTCCTCCGCGCGCGGGTCTACCGCCGCCCGCGCCGCTGGCTGCTGTCGCTGCTGCCGGTCGTCGCGGTGTTCGCCGCGTGGGACGTCTACGCGATCGCGCGCGGCCACTGGACGTACGACCGGCGCCAGACCGCCGGCGTCGTCCTCGGCAACCTGCCGGTGGAGGAGCTGCTGTTCTTCGTCGTGATCCCGACGTGCGCGCTGCTGACGTACGAGGCGGTCCGCAACGTCCTCGGCGACGACGAGTGACCTACCCCGCCCTCGCCGCCGTCGGCGTCGTCGCGACGCTCGCCCTGGAGGCGGTGCTGCGGACCGGCCTGCTACGGCGCCGCGCCTACTGGGTCGCGTACGCCGTCGTCGTGGCGTTCCAGCTCCTCGTCAACGGCGTCCTCACCTGCCGCGGCATCGTCACCGGCTACCGCACGACGCTCGGCCCCACGGTCGCGTGCGCGCCGGTGGAGGACCTGGCGTTCGGGTGGGCGATGGTCACGCAGACGTTGCTGTGGTGGACCTGGCTCGGGCGTCGAGAACGAGCCGCAGGGCGCTGAGCGCGCAGAGCGCGGCGAGCGCCCACCCCGCCCAGGCCCACGCGCCGGGCACGACCGCGAGGAGCGCCGCCGCCACGACGCGCACGGGCCGCTCGGCGGGCGTCACCGGCTGGCGCTCCGTCAGCCCGACGGCCTGGCAACGCGCGCGGACGTACTCCAGCAGGAACGTCCCCGCGCCCGCCGCGACCAGCGCCGCCCGCGCGCCCGGCACGTGCAGCGCCGGGCCGAGCAGCAGCGCGAGGTCGGCGAGCCGGTCGGCGGTGGAGTCGAGGACGGCGCCGAACGTGCTCGCCCGCCCGCGCACCGCCGCGACCGCGCCGTCGAGGCCGTCCGCCGCGCCGGAGGCGAGGACGAGCGGCGCCACCCACGGCGGGCCGTAGAGCGGCACCGTCAGCAACGCGAGCGCGAGGCCCGCTCCCGTCACGACAGACGGCCATGGCGGGAGCCTGCGGGCGGTGGCGTAGGCGACGCGGACGTACGCCCGCAGGACGGCTCCGGCACGCTCGCGCTCGAACCCGTGCAGCGCGCACCACCGGCCGAGGTCGTCCATGCTGCGAGTGTGCAGCGCCGGGACCTCGCCGCCCTCGCCGTCACGGCGTGGGGCGTGTCGCGGATGGCGGCGTTCGCGCGGCGGCGGGCGCCGCGCACCCTCGGCGAGGTGGCCGCCGACGTCGTCGCGGTCGTGCCCGCGCGCGACGAGGAACGCCGCGTCGGCGGCTGCGTACGCTCCCTCCTCGCGACCGGCGTGCGCGAGGTCGTCGTCGTGGACGACGGCTCGACCGACGCGACCGGGCGGGTGGCGGCAGAGGCGGGCGCAAGCGTCGTGACCGCGCCGCCGCTCGCGCCCGGCCACGCGGGCAAGGCCGCCGCCTGCCTCGCCGGAGCGCGGGCGGCGGGAGAGCCCGAATGGCTGTGGTTCGTGGACGCGGACGTGACGGTCGCGCCCGACGCGCTGTCCCGGCTGCTCGCCGTGGAGGCGTCGCTCGTCAGCGCGTACGGCACCGTCGAGACCCCCACCGTCGGGCTCGCGTGGCTGCTGCCCGAGGTCGGCCTGTCGCTCGCGCGGCGCGACCCGGCGCCGTTCGCGAACGGCCAGTGCCTGCTCGTCCGCCGCGACGCGTACCCCGGCCACGACCCGACACAGGTCGTGGAGGACGTCGCGCTCGCCCGCGCCGCCGGCGGGGCCCGCAACGTCCTCGCACCCGACCTGTTCCGCGTCGCGCTCTACGACTCGCTGCCCGACGCGCTGCGCGGCCTGCACCGGTCGCGCGGGGCGGTGCCGCCCGGCTGGCGCGAGGCACTGTGGCTCGCCGCCGCGCTCACCCCCGCGGGCTACGCCGCGCAGGTCGTGGTCAGCGCCGCCGCCCGCGCCGTCTCCGGCGTGCCGGTGGCGCCGGCGGTCGCGGCGCCGTTCGCGGACGCGCTGCTCGTGCTGACCCGGCTCCGGCCCGGCCGCGCGACGTGGAAGGGCCGACCGGTCTAGGTCAGCGGCACGAGCGAGCGGATCCTGAACGTCGCCCGCTCGGTGTACGTCACGCGCCCCACGAACCCGCTCCGGTACGACACGCCGACCACCCGGTCCTCGGTCAGGACCAGGCCCGTGCG
The DNA here is from genome assembly GCA_035940575.1 of Frankiaceae bacterium. GTDB lineage: Bacteria > Actinomycetota > Actinomycetes > BP-191 > BP-191 > BP-191. The sequence goes on from DASZER010000032.1 coordinate 24,411, forward strand.
CGGGTCGGTGCACAGCGCGCGGCGGGCGCCGCCGGCGTTGGCGCCGCGCAGCACGGTCGTCACGACGACGCGCCGGCACGGCACCTCGACCTCCTCGACCTCGATGCTGCCGACGCCCTCGTCGGTCACCGTCACCGACGCGTCCGTGCCGTCGCCGGCGCACGCGTACGACGACGCCGCGACCCGCGACCCGCCGCGCCCGCACGTGAGCGACATCGCCGACGGCACGAGGTAGTACGACAGCCGCGTGGCGAACGCCACGTCCCGCACGCCGTCCGCGCAGACGTCGTAGGTCTCCACGTGCTCGCGGAACACCGTCACCGTCTCGCGCACGCCGCAGCCGTGCGCGCGCACCGTCCGCGTCGTGACCGGCGGGTACGCGCGGTGGATGCCGAGGCGGTCGACCCGCTCGGAGCCGGCGGTGTCGTAGACGTACACGCCCGCGGCCGGCAACGGGGGAGTGGTCAGGTGCTCGCCGTGCCGGAAGTCCTCGAGGGCGTCCTCGACGGACACGGCGCGCGCGAGGTCGCCGAACAGGAGGAACGCGTTCGCCAGCAGGACGGCGACGAGCGCGACGAGGACGCGGCGGGGCGTGACGACGGCGGCCATGACGGCCGCTGACGCTAGCGGACCCGCGCTACAGCGACGCGATGTACGTGACGACCGCGAGCACCACGAGCGCGAGCAGGACCGCGAGCGCGATCATCGTCACGGTCATCGGCGTGCGGTTGCCCGCGACGGGTCCGGAGTTGGCGTCGTTGCTGTGCTCGTGCCGGACCATGCCGGTCGAGCCCTCGGCGGGCGGGGTCTCCGTCGGCTGCGTCATAGGGGTTGTCTTGCCGCGGCGCGCCTCGCGAAACCCGCGCGGACCAGCCCGCCGCCCGCGACGACCGCGCGTCGCCCGATCCCGACGGAGACGCGGCGGTCGAGGACGCGGTAGTCGGCGCGCTCTACGGCGTCGAGGATGCCGCCGTAGAGGACGAGCGCGGTGCGTACGCAGTCGCGGCTGGTCGGGTGCAGCAGCCGGATGCCGGGCTCGGCGGAGCGCAGCACCTCGCGCGCCCGCGCGACCTCGAACGCGAGCAGGCGGCGTACGCGACCGTCCACGACCCCGGTCGCGAGGTCGCGGCGGGTCAGCCCGAACGCCGCCAGGTCCTCCCCGGGCAGGTACACGCGGCCGCGCCGCAGGTCCTCGCCGACGTCGCGGACGAAGTTCGCGAGCTGGAAGCCGACGCCGAGGTCCTCGGCGTACGCGTACGCGCCCTCGTCCAGCGGCCCGAGCACCGGCACGGTCCACCGCCCGACGACGGCCGCCGAGCCGTGCACGTAGGAGAGCAGGTCGTCGTACGTCGCGTAGGACGTGACGGTCAGGTCCATCGCCATCGAGGCGAGGAACGCGTCCACGTCCGCCTCCGCGATCCCCCAGCGCGCGACCGTGTCGCGGAACGCCACGCCCACCGGCGAGTCCCCGCCGCGCGTCCGCGACCACGCGTCGAGCCGCGCGGCCCGGTCCGCCACGCCGGCGGCGTCGACGAGCTCGTCGGCGCAGCGCGCGAACGCGTAGAGCGCGTGGACGTAGCGCCGCTTCGCGGGCGGCAGCAGCAGCGTCGCGAGGTAGAACGTCCGCCCCGTCCTGGCGTTCACGCGGCGGCACGCGGCGTAGGCGTCGTCCAGGCGCATGGGGGCGATGATGCGCCGAACGGGCGCATCACGCAGCGTGAGCAGGGAACCGGACGATCCCGGCGAATCACCCGCCCGAGCCGCCGTCCGGCGGTTCGTCGGGAGCGGTCCCAGCGCCCCCCTCTCAGCCCGCGCCGTCCGGCGCCGGGCCGGTAGGCGTTGCGGCCAGAACGGAGCCGGCTCGTGCGCCACCGCAACGCCCTCGCGTCCCTCCTCGTCGCGACCCTCGCCACGACGGCCGCCGCCGTCGTCGCGCCGATCCTCGCCACGCCGGCCGGCGCGGCGACGTACCGCGCGACCGGCTCGCTGCTCAAGCCCGCGCCCGGCGGCAACCCCGCCACGGACGCGGAGTTCGGGCTGCGCTGCCCGTCGCTGCCGTCGCAGCAGGGCGTGGACGCGTACGTCTTCCGCGTGCCCGCCGAGTACGCCGTCGCCGGCACGACCGTGAAGGTCACGCCGAGCGACGCGCTCGGCGTCGCCGACCTCGCGGCGTACGTCTACAAGGCCGACTGCACGTACAGCCGCGTCGTCACCGACGCCACGTCGACCGGCCTGACGATCCCGCTGCAGAGCGGCGACACGTGGTTCTCCGTCTACTCCGTGCTCGGCACGCAGGTCGCGCTGGACTTCGAGGCGTCCAACGCCGCCGTCCCCGCGCCGACCGCGACGGGCGTCAACGAGGCCGGCACGCGCCGTACCTACTCCGGCACGCCGAACGACCCGCTGTACCTGCAGAGCGGTGCGGGCGACCTGTTCTTCAACGGCCAGTGGGGCATGCGCAAGGTGCGCGCCGCCGAGGCGTGGCGCGAGCCGCGCGCGACCGGGGCGGGCGTGCGCGTCGCGATCCTCGACACCGGCCTCGACCTCGGCCACCCGGACTTCGCGTGCGCGGACAAGGTCGAGGTGCTTCCCGACGCCGACCCCGACGCCGACGGCAAGACCGTCCCGCTCGACGAGAACGGCCACGGCACCCACGTCGCCGGCATCATCGGCGCCTGCACCGACAACGGCACCGGCGTCGTGGGCGTCGCGCCCGACGCGACGTTGCTCCCGATCCAGGTGCTGTCCGAGGGCTCGACGGTCGACACGCTCGTCGGCGCGCTGCGCACCGCCGCCGACAGCGGCGCGCACGTCGTGAACATGTCGCTCGGCAGCGGCCTCGCGCCGGTGGGCTTCCAGGTGCCCGCGACCGGCACGGCGACCGGCTACGCCGGGATCTTCCCCGAGGTGGACGCGGCGATCGACTACGCGGTCTCCAAGGGTGTCGTCGTGGTCGCCGCCGCGGGCAACGAGTCGGCGCCGTTGTGCGGCTACCCCGCGATCGCGAGCGAGATCGTCTGCGTCGGCGCGTCCGACCCGCGCGACCTGAACTCCTGGTACGGAAACTTCCCGGTCAAGCTCGGCTCCGGCGAGCCCGTCGGCCCCGCGCTGCTCGCGCCCGGCGGCACCGGCTCGCAGATCTGCGACTACTCCTCCGCCGAGATCCTCTCGACGTACTCGCGCGCCGTGGACGCGGCCGACGGCGACTGCGACACCAACCCCGGCTACGCCTCCATCTTCGGCACGTCGATGGCGTCGCCGATGGTCGCGGGCGCGGCGGCGCTGGTGTACGACCGCCTCGGCGGCGTGCGGTCGCCCGCCAACGCCGCGAAGGTCATCGAGGCGCTGCTCGGCAGCGCCGTGGACCTCTACGCGCCCGGCTACGACCCGGCCTCCGGCATGGGCCGCCTCGACGTGCTCGGCGCCGTGCGGTACTGGTCGGCCGCACCGCTCACGAACCCGACCCAGACCGCGGTCGTTCGCAAGACGTCGCTCTCGCTGACCGACTCGGTGCCCGCGACCGTGCAGTACGGCGACGCGCTGCCGCTGTCGGCGCGGCTGGTCGACGAGGCCGGCGCGCCGCTGGCGGGCGAGACCGTGACGTTCCAGATGCTCGGACCGTCCGGCTTCCGCGAGGTGAGCGCCCTGACCGGCGCCGACGGCGTCGCGTCGCAGACGCTCGTCGCGGCGACCGAGCCGGGCTCGTACCGCGTCGCGGTCGGCTACTCGGGCAGGGCGGGGGCGTACGACAGCAGCGTCGCGTCGCAGCCGGTCGCGGTCGTGCGCGAGGACTCCGCGCTCTCGCTGGTGTCGTCGGGCACCGGCGGCAAGCGGACGCTCACCGCGACCGTCGCGGAGGCCGACGACGCGACGCGGCGGCTCGCGGGCGTGACCGTGACGTTCTGGGCCGACGGCGTGCAGGTCGCCTCCGCGGTGACGGACGCGACGGGCTCGGCGACGTACGCGCCGAAGAACGCGAAGGCGTACGAGGCGAGGTTCGGCGGCGACGCGTACTACGCGCCGTCAGCCGCGTCCGCGTAGCACCCGCTCGGCGGCGAGGCGTCCCGAGACCAGCACCATCGGGACGCCCACGCCGGGGACCGTGCCGGACCCGGTGAAGACGACGCCGCCGACCTTGGGCGCGACGTTGGCCGGTCTGAACGGACCCGTCTGGAAGAACGTGTGCGCCGCCGCGAACGGCGTCCCGCGCTCCATCCCGCGCGCCCGCCAGTCGTACGGCGTCGTCACGTCCTCGACCTCGATCGCGTCGGCGAATCCGACGTAGCCGAGGCGTTCGAGGTGGCGCAGCACCTCGTCGCGGTAGCGGTCCCTGGTGGCGTTCCAGTCGACGCGGCCGTCGGTGTTCGGGGTGGGGACGAGGACGTAGTACGACTGCCGTCCCGGCGGCGCGAGGGACGCGTCCGTGGTCGTCGGGCACGTGACGAGGACGCTCGGGTCCGACATCGGCACGCGCTGGTCGATCAGCTCGGCGAACGTGCTGCGCCACGCCCTGCCGAAGTGCAGGTTGTGGTGCGCGATGCGCTCGTAGCGCGCGGTCGAGCCCGCGAGCAGCAGGAAGCAGGACGGCGAGTAGCGCAGCGTCCGCACGCGTCGCGGTGTCGCCTCGGGCGGGAGCAGCTCGCGGTAGGCGACGGGCAGGTCGGGGTTGAGGACGACGACGTCGGCGGCGAGGTGGTCGCCGTGCTCGGTGAGGACGCCGGTCGCGCGGCCGTCCCTCGTCGTGACCGACGTGACGCGGGTGCCGTAGCGGAACGTCACGCCGTGCTTCTCGGCCGCGCCCGCCAGCGCGCGCGGGACGGCGTGCATGCCGCCGGCGGGGGCGTAGACGCCGGCGACGGAGTCCATGTACGCGATGACGGCGTAGACCGCGAGGGCGTCGTAGGGGGACAGGCCCGCGTACATCGACTGGAAGCTCAGGATGCGTCGCGTTCGCGGGTCCTCGAGGTACTGGCCGACCTTGGGGGCGAGCCGCCGGAACGCCCCGAGCGCCGCGAGGCGGGCGAGGCTCGGCGTGAGCAGGTCGAGCGGGGAGTCGACGTTGCGGTCGATGAAGTCGGCCATCTCGAGGCGGTACAGCGTCGAGACGAAGTCGACGTAGCGGCGGTAGCCGGCCGCCTCGCGCGCGCCGCAGACGCGCTCGACCTCGGCGGCCATCGCGTCGGTGCCCGCCACCACGTCGAGCGTCGACCCGTCGGGGTAGTGCGCGCGGTACAGCGGGTCGAGCGGCGTCAGCGTCAGCCAGTCGTCCATGTCCTCGCCGGCCGCCGCGAACGTGTCGCGGATCAGGTCGGGCATCGTCAGGACCGTGGGCCCGGTGTCGAAGCGGTAGCCGTCGCGTTCGAGCAGACCGGCACGGCCTCCGGGGACGTCCTCGCGCTCGACGACCGTGACGTCCTCGCCCTCGGCCGCGAGGCGCAGCGCGCAGGCGAGGCCGCCGAGGCCCGCGCCCACGACGACGACGCGGCGTGCCACGGGCGTCAGTGCGCGCGTTCGGTGGCGGCGGTGGCGAGGCCGCGGAGGACGGCGGTCGCCTCGGGCTCGATCGGCGCGCCGTCGAGGGCGTCGCTCGCCTCCTCGGCGCGGCGGCGTACCAACGCCTCCACGTAGTCCAGGGCGCCCGTCTCCGTGATGACCTCGCGGAGTCGCTCGACGCCGGCGTGCTCGAGCTTGGGGTCGCCGAGCAGCCGTCGCAGCACCGCCGCCTGCGCGGGTGTCGCGCGCTCGCGCGCCTTCGCGACGAGCGCGGTCCGCTTGCCCTCGCGCAGGTCGTCGCCCGCCGGCTTGCCCGTCTGGCGCGGGTCGCCGAAGACGCCGAGCACGTCGTCGCGGAGCTGGAACGCCTCGCCGAGCGGGAGGCCGTACGCCGTGTACGCGTCGAGCGTCTCCCGGCTCGCGCCGGCGAGGACCCCCCCGAGGTGCAGCGGGCGCTCGATCGTGTACTTCGCGCTCTTGTAGCGCGCGACGAGCAGCGCGCGACCGACGTCGTAGTCGCCGCGGACCTGTTCGAGCACGTCGAGGTACTGACCGGCCATGACCTCCGCGCGCATGACGCCGTAGACGGGGCTCGCCCGGTGCAGCGCGTCGGGCGGCAGGCCGCTGTTCTCGAACAGGTCGTCCGCCCAGACCAGGCACATGTCACCGAGCAGGATGGCGGCGTTGCGGCCGAACAGCTCCGCGTCGCCGAGCCACTGCTCGCCCCGGTGCAGGCTCGCGAAGCGGCGGTGCACCGCGGGCTTGCCGCGCCGCGTGTCCGAGCCGTCCATCACGTCGTCGTGGATCAGCGCGCACGCGTGCACGAGCTCCAGGCACGCGGCCGCGGTGACGACGGCGTCGGTGTCCTCGCCGCCCGCGCCGCGCCAGCCCCAGTAGCAGAACGCCGGGCGCAGCCGCTTGCCGCCGTCGAGCACGAACGCCGTGACCGCGTCGGCGACGGGCCCGAGGTCGTCGGAGATCGCGTCGAGCGTCGTCGCCTGGCGCGCGAGGAACGCCTCCAGCGCCTTGTCCACGCGCTGGCGCAGGTCGGCGACGTCGAGAGGGTGCACGAAGTCGAGTATCGCGGGTGCGGCGTCTGAGTACGTGGACGGATGGCCTCGCGATCGGAATCGCCGACCGTGGAGTCATGAGCCGAGCCGCCTCCCTCGCCGCCGCGACGCCCGCGTCGCGCGACCGCTACGTCGACTTCCTCCGCGCGTTCTCGATCGCCGTCGTCGTCCTCGGCCACTGGCTGATGGCGTCGGTGACGTTCGACGCGTCGGGCTTCCACGCGGGCAACGCGCTCGCGTCGATGCCGTGGCTCCAGCGCGCGACGTGGGTGCTCCAGGTCATGCCGGTGTTCTTCTTCGTCGGCGGCTTCGCGCACCTCGTGACGTACGACTCGGTGCGCGGTCGCGGCGGGCGCTACGTCCACTTCGTGCACGGCCGCCTCGCCCGGCTGCTGCGACCGGTGTCGGTGCTGCTGGCCGTGTGGGTGCCGTTGACGCTGCTGCTGTCGCCGTCGGCGCGCGTCACGAAGCTCGTCGTGCAGCTCCTGTGGTTCCTCGGCGTGTACGTCCTCATGGTCGCGCTGGCGCCGGTCACGATCCGCGCGCACCGGCGGTGGGGGTGGCGGGTGCCGCTGGCGTTCGGCCTCGCGGCCGTCGCGATCGACGTGGCGGCGTTCCGCTTCGGCGCCTCGGGCCTCCGCTGGGTCAACGTCGTCCCCGTCTGGCTGCTCGCCCACCAGCTCGGCTACTTCTACGGCTCGCTCACCCGCCGCCACGGCCTCGCGCTCGCGGGCTCCGGCCTCGCGGCGCTGGTGGGGCTGACGGCGTGGGGCCCGTACCCGACGTCGATGGTCGGGATGCCGGGGGAGAAGGTCTCGAACATGGCCCCGCCGACCGTCTGCATCGTCGCGCTGACGCTGTGGCTCGTCGGGCTCGTCGTCCTGGCGCGGCCGGTCGTCACGCGCTGGCTCGCCCGGCCGCGCGTCTGGACCGCCGTCGTCGCCCTGAACGGCGTGATCATGACCGTCTTCCTGTGGCACCTGACCGCGCTGCTGCTGGCGGTGTTCGTGCTGCTGCCGCGCGGGTGGTTCCCGCAGCCGGCCGTCGGGTCGGGGCTGTGGTGGGCGACGCGGCCGCTGTGGTTCGCGATCCTCGTGCTCGTCCTCGGCGGGCTCGTCGCGATCTTCGGGCGGCTCGAGCGGCCCGCGCCGGTGGCGTACGCCCCGTCGCCGTCGCGCACGCCGGTGGCGTTGCAGGCCTCCGCCGTGGCGGGCGTCGCGCTCGTCGCCGTCGGCGTGCTCGGGCTCGCGATGGTCGGGCTCTCGGACATGGTCGACAGGTCCGCGTCGCTCGTCGTCGTGACCGTGACGCCGCTGGGGTCGTTGCTGAACGTCGCCGCCGGCGCGTACCTCCTGCGCCGCCCGGTTCGGACGCCGTAGCGCCGCCCGAACATCCCCCTTGCATCCCCCACCCCACCGCGCTACCTTCTCCTTGTTCGAACACACGTTCGAACACCGGTCGGCGCCACTCGCGAACGCCGACCGGCTGGCGGAGACCCCGGTCCGCGCCGGCGCCGAGCCTCGACCCTCGGCGCCGCCGGACCGGCCGCCGGTGC
>DASZER010000033.1:0-92902 GCA_035940575.1 Frankiaceae bacterium
GACGGGATCGACTCCAGCAGGCCCTTCGTGTACGGGTGGTGCGGGCGGTAGTAGATCGTGCGGCGGTCGCTGGTCTCGACCGGGCGGCCCGCGTACATCACGAGGACCTCGTCGGCGAGGTCCGCGACGACGCCGAGGTCGTGGGTGATCATGATCACCGCGGTCCCGAACTCGGCCTGCACCTTCTCGATGAGGTCGAGGATCTGCGCCTGGACGGTGACGTCGAGCGCGGTCGTGGGCTCGTCCGCGATGAGGACGGCGGGGTTCAGCGCGAGCGCCATGGCGATCATCGCGCGCTGGCGCATGCCGCCGGAGAACTGGTGGGGGTAGTCGTCGACGCGGCGGTCGGGCTGCGGGATGCCGACGAGCTTGAGCAGCTCGACCGCCCGCTCGCGCGCCTGCTGCTTCGACATGTCCTCGTGCGACCGGATCATCTCGATGATCTGCCACCCGACCTTGTACTGCGGGTGCAGGCTCGACAGCGGGTCCTGGAAGATCATCGAGATCTTCGCGCCGCGGACCGCCCGGAGCTCGTCGGGCTTCATCGTGAGCAGGTCGCGGCCGTCGAGCAGCGCCTGCCCCGAGATCCGCGCGCCGCGCGTGAGGCCGAGGATGGTCTGGGTCGAGACGCTCTTGCCGGACCCGGACTCGCCCACGATGCCGAGGGTCTGCCCCGGCTCGATGGAGAACGAGACGCCCTGGACGGCCTTGACCAGGCCGTCCTCGGTCGGGAACGACACGTGGAGGTCGTTGACCTCGAGCAGTGCCAAGGAGAAACCCCTATCGGTGCGCGCGTGGCCGAGGGAGGACACGGCGGACGGTGGTGACGTACGTCACGTCATCCACGGATGGTAGGGCAAGCGGAGGCTGGTACGGAGAGCGGGTGCGGGGACGGGCTGGCGGGGCCCCCCGAAGGAGGCCCCGCCAGTCCTACGTGCGACCTGGGCGCTTACTGAACCCAGATGTTGGTGATGTCGGCCGACGTGCTGAACGGGAAGTACACGTAGCCCTTGACCCGCTTGTTGAAGTACGACACCGAGTTGCTGGTGTAGACCGGGATCCACGGCGCGTCGTCCATGACGAGCTTGTCGATCTCGTTCCAGATGCCGGAAGCGGCCTCGGGGTCAGCCGCGAGCGCCTCGTCGACCTTGGTGTCGACGGCAGGGTTGTCGTAGCCACCGTAGTTGTAGCTACCGCCCGCGTTGTAGTTCTTCAGGCCCGGGTCCGACAGGAGCGGCGTGAAGAAGGTGCGCGCACCGTTGCCGTTCCAGTCCGGGCACCAGCCCGCGAAGTACAGGTCCCAGTTCTTGGCCTTCGGGTCGGTCGTGTAGACCGTCGCGTCGTCCTCGGGGACCGGGTTCACGGCGATCTGGACGCCCGGGATCTTCTTGAACTGGTCGGAGATGACCTGAACGATGTTCTTGTTGCGCTCGGTGTTGTCGTAGATGAAGTCGAGCTTCAGGTTCTTGACACCGGCCTGCGACAGGAGCTCGCCGGCCTTGTTCAGGTCACCCTTGAAGTCCGGCGTCGGGTACGGGTCGAACTTCTCGTAGCCCAGGAGCACCGGCGTCAGGATCTGCGTCGCCGGCTCGCCGTTGCGCGGGCCACCCAGGACCTGGATGACGGCGCGCTTGTCCATGGCGTAGTTCAGCGCCTGGCGGACGACCTTGTTCTGCAGGGTGGTGTTGCGGTGGAGGTTGAACGCGACGTAGAAGACGCAGCCGCCGTCCTTCTCGACCTTGAGGCCCGGGTCCTTGGCGACCTCGAGCTTGCCCGCCGCCGCGTTCGGCGGCGTGACGCGCAGCGACATGTCGAGCGTGCCCGCCTCGATCTGCTGCTGGACGGACTCGGCCGTGGCCGCGTTCAGCTGGATCTCGATCCGGTCCACGTACGCCTTGCGCAGCGGGTCGGTCTTGGCGTCCCAGTTGTCGTTGCGCTTCATCTTCAGGCTCTGCTTGGCCGTGTACGACTCGACCGTGTAGGGCCCGTTCGCGAAGTCGCCGAGGTGCTTGCGGAACTCGGCGGAGTCCGTGATGTAGTTCAGGACCTCCTCCGGCACCGGCGTGGTGAACGGCGTCGCCATCATGTTGACGAAGTCGCCGGCCTTCTGCTTCAGGGTGACGACGAGCTTCTTGTCACCGTCGGCCTTGAGGCCCTCGATCTCGTTGCCGTTGACGAACGTCTTGACGGCGTCGACCTTCTCGGTCGGGACCTTCGCGAACTTCTCGCAGTAGGTGTCCATGCCCTTGATGGTCGCGGTGAAGTAGCTCAGGCCACCGGACACGCCGTTCGGGTCGCAGAGGCGCTTGATCGCGCGGACGAAGTCACCGGCGACGACCTCGCGGTTGGTCGGGTTCGCGTACTTCACGCCGGAACGCAGCGTGAACGTGTACGTCAGACCGTCCGAGGAGATCTCCGGGTCCTTCTCGGCGATGTCCGGCACCGGGACGTCGCGCTTGTCCTTGTCCGTGGTGGTCTCGTACGACATCATCTGGCGCGTCGTGGCGCGGAGGTGGTAACCCCAGCCGCGGACCTCGTACGCCTGGTTGGTGTCGTAGTGCGTGAGGTCGCGGAGGCCCGCGAGCTTCAGCGTGCCACCCTTGACACCCTGGCCGGGGTCGCTACCAGGACCCTCGGTGTCGCCGTCCTTGCCGCACGCCGCGGCGGTGAGGGCGAGCGCGCAGAGAACCGCGGCCCCTACCCTCGTGTGCTTCTTCAGGCTCATGGCCCACCTTTCCTTCGCCGCGGCTCTCGCGGCGATGTCGCCCGGCCCGGTGCGCGCAGTGTGCCGCGCGCCGTCACCCGCCCCGTCGCGTGGTGACCCGATGCTGGGCGTCGAACCGCGTCATTGAAGCGGGATTCGGGCGCGCGATGCCAGACGGCGAGGGGAACCGCCGCGCCATCGTGACGAGACTGTTATGGCGTGTCGTGACCGTGTGAGACGGCTCTGTCACGCAGAGGGAGGATGCAGGCGGTATCGCACGATCATCGCGAACTCGTCGGCGTCCAGGCTCGCCCCGCCGACGAGGCCGCCGTCGACGTCCTTCTCGGCCATCAGGGCGGCGACGTTGCCCGCCTTCACGGAGCCGCCGTAGAGCACGCGGACGCCCTCGGCGAGGTCGTTCGTGTAGAGCGCGCCGAGCCGCTGCCGGATCGCCGAGCAGACCTCCTGCGCGTCGGCCGGCGTCGCGACCTCGCCCGTGCCGATCGCCCAGATCGGCTCGTACGCCACCACGATGCGTTCCGCGTCGCCCGGCGAGACGCCGTCCAGCGCCGCGTCGAGCTGCGCGAGCACGTGCTCGACGTGCGTACCCGCCTGGCGCACCGCCAGCGGCTCGCCGACGCAGAGGATCGGGACGATGTCGTTGGCGAACGCCGCCTTGACCTTGGCGTTGACGGTCGCGTCGTCCTCCGCGTGGTACTCGCGCCGCTCCGAGTGGCCGACGACGACGTAGGAGCAGCCGAGCTTCGCGAGCATCGGGCCGCTGATGTCGCCGGTGTAGGCGCCGTTCGGGTGCGGCGAGAGGTCCTGCGCGCCGTAGGAGAGCAGGAGCTTGTCGCCGTCCACGAGCGTCTGCACGCTGCGCACGTCGGTGAACGGCGGCAGCACGACGACCTCGACGGCGTCGTGGTCCGACGTGTCGAGCGCGAACGCCAGCTTCTGCACGAGCTGGATCGCCTCGAGGTGGGTGAGGTTCATCTTCCAGTTGCCGGCCATCATCGGGCGGCGCGTGGGCTTGGCTGCCATCTAGGACTCCAGGGCCGCGACGCCCGGGAGCGTCTTGCCTTCCAGGTACTCGAGGGAGGCTCCCCCGCCGGTCGAGATGTGGCCGAAGCGCTCCTCCATGCCGAGCTGCCGCACGGCCGCCGCGGAGTCGCCGCCGCCGACCACGGTCATGCCGGGCGACGAGGCGACGGCCTCGGCGACGCCCTTCGTGCCGTTGGCGAACGGCGCCACCTCGAACACGCCCATGGGGCCGTTCCAGAACACCGTCCGCGCGTCCGAGAGCGCCTTGGCGAACGCGGCCACGCTGTCGGGACCGATGTCGAGGCCCTTCCAGCCGTCGGGGATCAAGTCGGAGGGGACGACGCGCGTCTCGGCGTCGTCGCTGATCTCCCGCGCGACCACGACGTCGGTGGGCAGCAGGAGCTGGACGCCGCGTCGCTCGGCCTCGGCGAGCATGCCGCGGACGTTGTCGACCTGGTCCTCCTCGAGCAGCGAGTCGCCGACGCCGTGCCCCTGCGCCTTGAGGAACGTGAAGCACATGCCGCCGCCCACGACGAGGCGGTCGACGACGCCCAGGAGGTTCGTGATCACGGCGAGCTTGTCGCTGACCTTCGAGCCGCCGAGCACGACGACGTACGGGCGCTCGGGCTCCGTCGTGAGCGCGCGGAGGACGTCGAGCTCCTTGGCGACGAGGTAGCCCGGCACGTGGTCGAGGAGGCGCGGGACGCCGGAGACCGACGCGTGCGCGCGGTGCAGCGCGCCGAAGCCGTCGCCGACGTAGACGTCGCCGTACTTCGCCAGCTCGGCGGCGAACGACTCGTCGCCGGACTCCTCGCGGGGGTCGTAGCGGAGGTTCTCGAGCAGCGTCACGCGACCGGTCGCGGGCTCGCCGACCGGCACGAGCGGCACGTCCTCGCCGAGCAGCTCGGACAGCCGCGCGGCGACGGGCGCGAGGGAGTACTTCGGGTTCGGCTGGCCCTTGGGGCGGCCGAGGTGGCTCATGAGCACGACGCTCGCGGCGCCGCGTTCGAGGACGGCGCGGATCGTCGGCAACGACGCGCGGATGCGCCCGTCGTCGGTGATCCGACCGTCCTCGAGCGGGACGTTCAGGTCGCAGCGGATCAGGACGCGGCGTCCCGACACCTCAAGGTCTTCCAGAGTTCGCACATCGCTCCCGGAGTGGGACCCGCCGGTTCCAGCGTGAGGCTGGCAAGGCGGAGGAGGAGCCGGTACTGGTGGTACCGGCGACGACGACAACGCCGCCAGCGTCGCGCTGGGGCCGGCGTGCTTAGACGGACTCCCCGACCAGCTGCGAGAGGGAGGCGAGGCGGTTGGAGTAGCCCCACTCGTTGTCGTACCAGCCGACGACCTTGACGAGGTTGCCGTTCACCATCGTCAGGGACGCGTCGAAGATGCACGAGTGCGGGTCTCCGACGATGTCGGACGACACGATCGGGTCCTCGGTGTAGCGCAGGTAGCCGGCGAGCTGGCCGCTGGTGGCCGCCTTCTCGTACGCCGCCTTGACCTCCTCGGCCGTCGTCTCGCGCTCGACCTCGACGACGAGGTCGGTGACCGAGCCGTCGGGCACGGGCACGCGCATCGCGAAGCCGTCGAGCTTGCCCTTGAGCTCGGGGATCGCCAGCGAGACGGCCTTCGCGGCGCCGGTGGTCGTCGGGATGATGTTCTGCGCGGCGGCCCGCGCGCGGCGCAGGTCGGAGTGCGTGAAGTCGAGGATGACCTGGTCGTTGGTGTACGCGTGCGTCGTCGTCATGAAGCCCTTGACGATGCCGAAGCTGTCGAGCAGCACCTTGGCCAGCGGGGCGACGCAGTTGGTGGTGCAGGAGGCGTTCGACAGGACGTGGTGGCTGGCCGCGTCGTACTTGTCGTCGTTGACGCCCATCACGATCGTGATGTCCTCGCCCTTGGCGGGCGCGGAGATGATGACCTTCTTGGCGCCGCCGCCGTCGATGTGCTTGCGGGCGTCCTCGGCGTTCGTGAAGCGGCCGGTCGACTCGATGACGACGTCGACGCCGAGGTCGGCCCACGGCAGCGCGGCCGGGTCCTTCTCCGCGAGCATCGTGATGGTGTGGTCGCCGGCGTGGATCGCGCCGTCGCCGGCGGTCACGTCGTACTTGAGCGTGCCGAGCACGGTGTCGTACTTCAGCAGGTGCGCCATGGTCTTGAGGTCGCCGAGGTCGTTGGCGGCGACGATCTCGACGTCGTTGCCGGGCAGGGCGTCGACCGCCCGCCAGAAGTTACGGCCGATGCGGCCGAAGCCGTTGATGCCTACGCGGACGGGCACGTCGATCTCCTCTTTGAGGGCGTCAGTCGTCGTCGGGCTCGACCTTATCGCCCTCGCCGGAACGCTTGTCCGCGAGGGCGAGCAGGCGGCGGATCCGTCCCGCGACGGCGTCCTTGGTGAGCGGCGGGTCGGCGAGCGCGCCGAGCTCCTCCAGGCTCGCCTGGCCGTGCTCGATGCGCAGCCGGCCGGCCGCGAGCAGGTGCTCGGGCGCGTCGTCGCCGAGGACCTTCAACGCCTCGGAGACGCGTTCGGCGGCCGCGACCGCGGCCCGCGCGGAGCGGCGGAGGTTGGCGTCGTCGAAGTTCGCGAGGCGGTTCGCGGTGGCGCGGACCTCGCGGCGCATGCGGCGTTCCTCCCAGGCCAGGACGCCCTGGTGCGCGCCGAGCTTGGTGAGGATCTGGCTGATCGCCTCGCCGTCGCGGACGACGACGCGGTCGACGCCGCGCACCTCGCGCGCCTTGGCGTTGACGCCGAGCCTTCGCGCGGCGCCGACGAGCGCGAGCGCGGCCTCGGGCCCCGGGCAGGTGACCTCCAGGGCGCACGAACGCCCGGGCTCGGTGAGCGAGCCGTGCGCGAGGAACGCGCCCCGCCACGCCGCCGCCGCGTCGCACTCGCGACCGCCGACGATCGCGGGGGGCAGGCCGCGTACGGGCCGCCCGTGCGCGTCGAGCAGGCCGGCCGCGCGGGCGAGCCCCTCGCCGTCCTTGGTGACGCTGACGACGTAGCGGTTGCCGCGCCGCAGCCCCCCTGCGGCGAGCACCTTGAGGTCGGTCTGCTTGCCGAAGATCTCGACGATGTCCTTGCGCAGCCGCCTCGCGGCCGCGCCGGTGTCCAGCTCGGCCTCCACCACGACCTTGCCGGCGACGAGGTGCAGCGCGTTCGCGAAGCGCAGCAGCGTCGCCATCTCCGCGCGGCGGCAGTGCGGCGCGGTGACCTGTACGTGTGCGAGCTCGTTCTTGATTGCGGCGGTCATCGCCACGAAGTGCCCTGCCCCTCTGCCAGCCCCATGAGGTCCGCGTACGCGACGGCGAGGCGCGCGGGGTCGTGCCGCGCCTCGTCCGCCGCCACCGGTGCGAAGCGGACCTCAGCCCCCAGGTCCGCCGCGGCCTCCATCAAACCGTCCCGGTCAAGTGTGCCGCTGTCGGCCAGCACGCAGTCGAACGGCAGGTCCGGCACGTGCGCCGCCACGGCGGCCAGGTGCGCGGCCGGCGTGAAGCCGCTCGTCTCGCCGGTCTGCGGCACGAGGTTGAGGACCAGCACCCGCCGCGCGGCCGTGCGCGTGATCGCCTCGCGCAGGCCCGGCACGAGCAGGTGCGGCACCATCGACGTGAACAGGCTGCCGGGACCGAGCACGACCCAGTCGGCCTCGGCGATCGCGGCGACGGCCTCGGGGGTGGCGGGCGGGTCCGACGGCTCGAGGGCGACGCCGGCGATGCGGCCGGTGGTCGTCGCCACCGCGACCTGGCCGCGTACCTCCCGCGCCTCGCCGTCCTCGGCGACCTGCGCGACGATCTGCAACGGCGTCGTCGACATCGGCAGCACGCGGCCGTGCAGCCCGAGCAGCCTCGCCGTCAGGTCCAGCGCCTTCACGGGGTCGCCGGTCACCTCGGCGAGGCCGACGAGCAGCAGGTTGCCGACGGCGTGCCCGTCGAGCGGGCCCTCGCTGGAGAAGCGGTGCTGGAGCAGCGCCTCCCACGTTCGCCCCCACTCGTCGTCGCCCGCGAGCGCGGCGAGCGCCATGCGCAGGTCGCCCGGCGGGAGCGCCTGGAGCTCCTCGCGCAGGCGGCCGCTCGACCCGCCGTCGTCGGCGACGGTGACGACGGCGGTGACGTCGTTCGTCAGCCTGCGGAGGGCCTGCAGGGACGCGGCGAGGCCGTGGCCGCCGCCGAGGGCGACCACCCTGGGGCCGCGAGCGGGGCTCACTCGCGCCCCAGGTCGCGGTGCACGACCCGGACCGCGGCGCCGGTGCCGGCGAGCCGCGACGCGAGCTCCTCGGCGATGACGACGCTGCGGTGCTTGCCGCCGGTGCAGCCGACGGCGAGCGTCAGGTAGCGCTTGCCCTCGTGCACGTAGCCCTCGGTCAGCAGCCGCAGCAGGTCGGCGTACTTGTCGAGGAACGGCCCGGCGGGCTCCTGCCCGAGGACGAAGTCGCGGATCACCTGCTCCTTGCCGGTGAACGGCCGCAGCTCCGGCTCCCAGTGCGGGTTCGGCAGGAAGCGGCAGTCCACGACGAGGTCGGCGTCGACCGGCAGGCCGTACTTGAAGCCGAAGCTCACGACCGTGGCCCGCAGCGCCGGGCCCGAGCCGTCGCCGGCGAACGCCTCCTCGACCTTGGCGCGCAGCTCGTGGACGTTGAGGTTGCTGGTGTCGACGATCAGGTCGGCCTCGCCGCGCAGCTCCTGGAGCAGGCGGCGTTCCTCCGCGATGCCGTCCACGAGGCGGCCGTCGCCCTGCAACGGGTGCGGGCGGCGTACGTGCTCGAAGCGTCTGACCAGCGCGTCGTCGCTCGCCTCGAGGAACAGGATGCGCCGCGCCACGCCCTTGGCCGCGAGCTCGTCCAGGCCCGCGCGCAGGTCGGAGAAGAACGCCCGCCCGCGAACGTCCACGACGGCCGCGACGCGGGTGACCGCGCCCTGCGATCGCGTGACGAGCTCGGCCATCGTGCCGAGCAGGCTGGGCGGCAGGTTGTCCACGACGAACCAGCCCATGTCCTCGAACGCCTTCGCGGCCTCGCTGCGTCCCGCCCCCGAGAGCCCCGTGATGACGGTGAGCTCGAGAGCGGTCGAGGCGTCGGTCACGGGTGGAGGCTATGACGGGGCGCGCCTCACGCGTCGAGGATCTCGCCGGTCGCCGGGTCGACGGCGGGCGCGGGGGCGCTCGCGGCAAGGGCGGCGGCGATGGTGACGGCGGTCTTCGGGCCGATCCCGGGAACGGTCGCGATCTCGTCCGGCGTCGCGGCGCGCAGCCGCTTGACCGAGCCGAAGTGCTTGAGCAGCGCCTTGCGCCGCGTCTCCCCCAGGCCGGGCACGTCGTCCAGCGCGCTGGTGATCATGGACTTGCTGCGCTTCTGCCGGTGGTACGCGATCGCGAAGCGGTGCGCCTCGTCGCGTACCCGCTGGAGCAGGTACAGACCCTCGCTCGTGCGCGGCATGATGACCGGCTCGTCCTGCTCGGGCAGCCACACCTCCTCGAGCCGCTTCGCGAGGCCGCAGAGGCTGACGTCCACGACGCCGAGCTCGTCCATCGCGCGCGCGGCCGCCGCGACCTGCGGCGGGCCGCCGTCCACGACGACGAGGTTCGGCGGGTAGGCGAAGCGGCGCTTCTCCCCCTCGGTCTCGTCGGGCGCGGGCTTGTCGCGCTCGTCGGTGTAGCGGGCGAAGCGGCGGTGGATGACCTCGTACATCGCGGCCGTGTCGTCCTGGCCTTCGGTGCGGCGCACGGCGAAGCGGCGGTACTCGCTCTTGCGCGCGAGCCCGTCCTCGAACACCACCATCGAGCCGACGACGCTGGTGCCCTGGAGGTTCGAGATGTCGAAGCACTCGATCCGCAGCGGCGCCTCCGGCAGCCCGAGCGCGTCCTGGATCTCGCCGAGCGCCTTGCTCCGCGCGGAGAGGTCGCCGGCGCGGCGGAGCTTGTGGAGCTGGAACGCCTGCACGGCGTTGCGGGTCACGGTCTCCTGGAGGTCGCGCTTCGGGCCTCGCTCGGGCACGCGCACCGTGACCCTGCTGCCGCGGATGCCGGACAGCCAGTCGGCGAGCGTCTGGCTGTCGTACGGCAGCGTCGGGACGAGCACCTCCTTCGGCACGTCCTCGGCGGACGCGGCGCCGTAGAGCTGCTCCACGAACGACGCGACGAGCGCCTCGGTGTCGAGGTCCTCGACCTTGTCCACCACCCACCCGCGCTGGCCGCGCACGCGCCCGTCGCGGACGTGGAACACCTGGAACGCCGCCTCCAGCGGGTCCTCCACGAGCCCCACGACGTCGGCGTCGACGCCGCCGGGGAGGACGACGGCCTGCTTCTCGATCGCGCGGCGCAGCGCGCCGATGTCGTCGCGCAGCCGCGCGGCGCGCTCGAACTCGAGGCCGGCCGACGCCTCGGCCATGTCGCGTTCGAGGCGCTTGAGGTGCCGCAGCGTCTGGCCCGACAGGAAGTCGCAGAGGTCCTCCGCGATCTGCCTGTGGTCGTCGGCGCTGACCCGGCCTACGCAGGGCGCGGAGCACTTGCCGATGTAGCCGAGCAGGCACGGGCGGCCGACCTGCGACGCGCGCTTGAAGACGCCGTTGCTGCACGTCCTGACGGGGAACACGCGCAGCAGCAGGTCGAGCGTCTCCCGGATCGCCCAGGCGTGGGCGTACGGGCCGAAGTAGCGCACGCCGCGCTTCTTCGGCCCGCGCATGACCATCGCCCGCGGGTACGGGTCGTCGAACGTGATCGCGAGGCTCGGGTACGACTTGTCGTCGCGGTAGCGGACGTTGAAGCGCGGGTCGTACTCCTTGATCCAGTTGTACTCGAGCTGGAGCGCCTCGACCTCGGTCGTGACGACGGTCCACTCGACGGACGCGCCGGTCTCGACCATCGTGCGCGTGCGCTGGTGGAGGTTGCGGACGTCCTGGAAGTAGCTGGACAGCCTGCTGCGCAGCGACTTCGCCTTGCCGACGTAGATCACGCGGCCGTCGCGGTCGCGGAACTTGTAGACGCCGGGCAGGTCGGGGATGGTGCCGGGCGCCGGGCGGTACGACGCCGGGTGTGCCATGGCGTCCATCCTAGGTAGGGGGTGCGACAGGTGGCGCGACGAGGCCACGACGACGGAATTGGATTCGGTACGGGCGATCTGTCACCCTTGCGGCTTTCCGGCACCGGGGTGAGGCAGGAGTGGACGACGTCACGGCAAGCGTGGTCGTGGACGGGGGCTGCACGGGTCCCAACCGCACCACGACGCTGCGCCTCGCCTGGTCGCGCAAGGACCCGCTCGCCGTACGGCTGCTGCTGACCTGCTCCCCCGACCACCCGGCGCTGCCGCGCGGACAGTGGGCGGTGCTGCGCGACTTCCTCCGCTACGGCTGCTCGCACCCGACCGGCGACGGGCTCGTGCGCATCAGCCCTTCGGGCCGCGACGTGGTGCTGGAGCTGGTCGACGGCTCGCGCGCGCAGCTCGTCCGCATCCCCGCCGAGCAGGTGACGCGGTTCCTCGACGCGACCGAGGAGATCTGCGCCTCGGGCGAGGAACGCCACGACGCCGCGATCGACGCGCTGATCGACCGGCTCACGCGGCAGGCCTGAGACCCCCCTTCCTCGCGGCGCCCGCGCGCGCGATCCTTCGCCCCATGCGAAGGCTGCGAGTGGCGACGGCGGCGGTGGCGGCGACGTTCCTGCTGGGCGCCTGCGGGGAGCCGAGGACCACGGCGGAGTACGAGCGCCTCGTCCGCTCGCACCTCGCGATCGGCGCGGCCGCGGGGCTCGTCCTCTACGGCGTCCTCCTCGGCCTGTTCGCATGGCGGCACCGCGGGCGGCGGTGGTACGCGCTCGGCCCCGCCTCACCGGTCTCGGGCCTCGCGACGTTCGGCTCGGTGAGCGCGCTCGCGTTGCTGTCCGGCCTCGCGGGCGCGACGGTCGCGTCGCTCGCCGTGCCCGACGACCCGGCGCGCGTCGACGCGCTCTTCCCGCACACCGCGGGCCCCGCGCACGCGATCGCGGTGCTCGCGGTGGCGCTGGTCGCGCTGCCGTTCCTCGCGGTGATCGGCGCGCTGTTCGCGGACTTCGCGGAGTACCCGCCCCGCGGGGTCGGCGCCGTCCCCGCCGCGCTGATGCACGCGACCGTCGCGCTGGTCGCGCTGCGGCTCGGCGTGGAGGACCCGTCGCGGGAGGAGCAGACGTTCCGCCTGCTGCTCGCCGCGCCGTGCCTGGCCGCGGCGCTCGCGTACGTCGTGATGCACGCGCGCTGGTGGATGTCCCGCCGGCGCGAGTGCTAGCGGCGGGCGGCGACCGTCTTCTTGCGCGGTGCCGCCGCCTTGCGGGCGGCGGGCTTGCGGGCCGGCGGCCGGACCAGGGTGTCGGCGGCGTCGAGGATCTCCCGCAGGAACGCGCCCGTGTGGCTCTCCGCCACCGCCGCGACGTCCTCGGGCGTCCCCTCCGCGACGACGGTCCCGCCGCCGCTGCCGCCCTCGGGCCCCATGTCGATGATCCAGTCGGCGGTCTTGATGACGTCGAGGTTGTGCTCGATGACGATGACGGTGTTGCCGGTGTCGACCAGCCGGCCGAGGACGCCGAGCAGCTTGCGGATGTCCTCGAAGTGCAGGCCCGTCGTCGGCTCGTCGAGGATGTAGACGGTCCGCCCTGTCGAACGCTTCTGCAGCTCCGACGCGAGCTTGACGCGCTGCGCCTCGCCGCCCGACAGCGTCGGCGCGGGCTGGCCAAGGCGGACGTAGCCGAGGCCGACGTCGTTGAGCGTCTTGAGGTGCCGCGCGATCGCCGGCACCGCCTCGAAGAACTCCAGCGCCTCCTCGATCGGCATGTCGAGGACCTCGGCGATCGTCTTGCCCTTGAAGTGCACCTCGAGCGTCTCGCGGTTGTACCGCGCGCCGTGGCAGACCTCGCACGGGACGTAGACGTCCGGGAGGAAGTTCATCTCGATCTTGATCGTGCCGTCGCCCGCGCAGAACTCGCAGCGGCCGCCCTTCACGTTGAACGAGAACCGGCCCTGCTGGTAGCCGCGCACCTTCGACTCGGTCGTCTCGGCGAACAGCTTGCGCATGTGGTCGAAGACCTTGGTGTACGTCGCGGGGTTGGACCGCGGCGTACGCCCGATCGGCGACTGGTCGACGGTGACGACCTTGTCGAGGTGCTCGAGGCCGGTCACGCGCTTGTGCCGGCCCGGGACCTGGCGGGCGCCGTTGATCTTGTTGGCGAGGACGGCCGAGAGGATGTCGTTGACCAGCGTGCTCTTGCCCGAGCCCGAGACGCCGGTGACGGCGACGAAGCAGCCGAGCGGGAACGACACGGTGACGTCGCGCAGGTTGTGCTCGCGCGCGCCCTCGACGGTCAGGAAGCGGTCGCCGGGCTTGCGGCGGATGTCCGGCACGGGGATCGAGCGGCGTCCCGAGAGGTACGCGCCGGTGATCGAGTCCTCGGTCGTCAGCAGGCCCTCGCGCGGGCCGCTGTAGACGACCGCGCCGCCGTGCTCGCCCGCGCCCGGGCCGATGTCGACGACCCAGTCGGCGTGCTTGATCGTGTCCTCGTCGTGCTCGACCACGATGAGCGTGTTGCCGAGGTTGCGGAGGCGTTCGAGGGTGTCGATGAGGCGGCGGTTGTCGCGCTGGTGCAGGCCGATCGACGGCTCGTCCAGGACGTACAGCACGCCGACCAGTCCGGAGCCGATCTGGGTCGCGAGCCTGATGCGCTGCGCCTCGCCGCCCGCGAGCGTCGCGGCGGGGCGGTCGAGCGAGAGGTAGTCGAGGCCGACGTCGAGCAGGAAGCCCAGGCGCGCGTTGACCTCCTTGAGGACGCGCTCGGCGATCATCGCCTCGCGCGCGTTGAGGTCGAGGCCCAGCAGGAACTTCGCGCACTCGGCGATCGACATCGCCGACACCTGCGCGATCGTGCGCTCGCCCAGGGTCACGGCGAGCGACTCGGGCTTGAGCCGCGCACCCTGGCAGCCGGGGCAGGGCACGTCGCGCATGTAGCCCTCGTAGCGCTCCCGGCTCGTGTCGGTGTCCGCCTCGGAGTGCCGCCGCTCGAGGAACGGGATGACGCCCTCGAACGCGGTGTAGTAGCTGCGCTCACGGCCGTAGCGGTTGCGGTAGCGCACGTGCACCTGCGCCGGCGAGCCGTGCAGGACCGCGTCGCGCGCCTTCTTCGACAGCGAGCGCCACGGCGTGTCCATCCGGAAGCCGACCTGCTCGGACAGCGCCTTGAGCAGCCTGCCGAAGTACTCGTAGTGGTGGCCGGTCCCCCACGGCGCGATGGCGCCCTCGGCGAGCGAGAGGTCGTCGTCGGGGACGACGAGCTCGGGGTCGACCTCCTTCTTGGTGCCGAGGCCCGAGCAGACGGTGCAGGCGCCGTACGGCGAGTTGAACGAGAACGACCGCGGCTCGAGCTCCTGGAAGTCCAGGTCGCAGAACAGGCAGGCGAGGTGCTCGGAGTACGTGCGCTCGCGGCCCGGGTCGTCCTCGTCCAGGTCCACGAACTCCAGCGTGACCATGCCCTCGCCGAGCCGCAGCGCGGTCTCGACGGAGTCGGTCAGCCGGCGCTTCGCGGACTCCTTGACGGTGAGCCGGTCCACGACGACGTCGATCGTGTGCTTCTCGTACTTCTTGAGCTTCGGCGGGTCGGCCAGCGGGGCGACGACGCCGTCGACGCGGACGCGGCTGTAGCCCTTCGTCAGCAGGTCGGAGAACAGCTCGGTGTACTCGCCCTTGCGGCCGCGGATGACCGGCGCGAGCACCTGGAACTTCGTGCCCTCCCGCATCTCCAGCACGCGGTCGACGATCTGCTGCGGGGTCTGGCGGGCTACGGGGCGGCCGCAGTTGGGGCAGTGCGGGCGGCCCGCGCGCGCGAACAGCAGGCGCAGGTAGTCGTAGACCTCGGTGATCGTGCCTACGGTCGATCGCGGGTTGCGGCTCGTGGACTTCTGGTCGATCGAGACCGCGGGCGAGAGGCCCTCGATGAAGTCGACGTCGGGCTTGTCCATCTGGCCGAGGAACTGGCGGGCGTACGCGCTCAGCGACTCGACGTAGCGGCGTTGCCCCTCGGCGAAGATCGTGTCGAACGCGAGGCTCGACTTGCCGGAGCCCGACAGCCCCGTGAACACGATGAGGCTGTCTCGGGGCAGGTCGATGGAGACGTTGCGCAGGTTGTGCTCGCGCGCGCCCCTGACGACGAGACGGTCGGCCATGAGGTGTCTGCAGTCCTAGCGTCGAAGCGGCCCGACGGCACCCGGCGGGGAAGCCGCCGTCGGTTGAGGTCCACGATACGAGGGGGCTGTGACAGAAAGTTGTCCACAGGCTCGGCACGCCCTGTGCACGACGCGAATCTGTCGGCGCCCTGAGTTAGAGTCGCACGCGCACCGCCGGTATTCCCGCCGGCCGCCCCACCCGCCGTACACGAAAGGGACGTCCCCGACCATGGGCTCCGTCGCTCGCCGCACCCTCCCCGCCGTGCTCGTGGCCCTCCCCGCCGTGGCCGCGATCGTGACGCTCCCCGGCGCCGTCGCGACGGCACGCCCGTACGCGCCCGCGCAGGCCGGCGAGACCAAGGTCAGCACGCTCCCCGGCAACAAGTTCGACCCCGCCGAGATCACGGTCGCGGCCGGCTCGAAGGTGACCTGGCAGAACACCGACGGCGGCTTCCACACGGTGACCGGCGGCGAGGGCCCGCAGCAGGACCCGGCGTCGCCGCTGAACGGCCAGCTCAGCGCGATGGGCGCGACGTACAGCGTGACGTTCGACAAGCCCGGCACGTACCCGTATTTCTGCCAGCCGCACGTCTCGCTCGGCATGAAGGGCAAGGTCATCGTCACCGCCGGCGGGCCCGCGACCACGACCGCCTCCGCGTCGGCTCCCCCGGCCGCGTCCTCCGCGCCGCCCGCGAGCGCGAGCGCGTCGGCGACCGTCGGCGCGCCGCAGCAGGGCGCGGGCGCGCCGACGAACGCGCCCGCGGGCGAGGGCGAGGAGGAGATCCCCGGCGTCACCGGCAACAAGACGCTGGAGATGATCGAGGCCGCGCGCGAGGAGCAGAAGGGCGCGGTCAGCGGCTTCCGGTTCTTCGCGGCGGTCGCCACGGCGTTCCTGTTCATCCTGGGCGCGGCCGTGATGTTCTCCACGAGGCCGCGGCGCGCCGGGCGGTAGTCCGTGACGTACACCGGTGAGGTCGCGGCCGGAGGCCCGGCCGACGTCCGCGACCTGCCGGGGCTCCGCGTGACCAAGGTGTCCGTGGGGACGTTCGACAACAACGTCTACGTCCTGCGCTGCGCCGCCACCGGGCGGACCGTGCTGGTGGACGGCGCCGACGAGCCCGAACGCCTGCTCGCCGAGGTCGGCGACGGGACGCTCGACGCGATCGTGCAGACGCACGGGCACTGGGACCACATCCGCGCGATCGACGCGCTGCGCGCGGCCACCGGTGCCGAGCTGCTGTGCCACGAGGGCGACGCGCCGGCGATGCCGTCGCCGCCGACCCGTCTCGTCGCCGACGGCGACGAGGTGCGGGTGGGCGAGGTGACGTTGCGGGCGATCCACCTCGCCGGGCACACGCCGGGCGGGCTCGCGCTGCTCTACGAGGGCGACCCGGAGAGGCCGCACCTGTTCACGGGCGACTCGCTGTTCCCCGGTGGCGTGGGGAACACGCAGGACGACCCCGAGCGGTTCGCGTCGCTGCTGGGCGACGTGGAGACGAAGCTGTTCGACCGGCTGCCGGACTCGACGTGGGTCTACCCGGGGCACGGCAGGGACACGACGCTGGGCGCGGAGCGCCCGTCGCTGCCGGAGTGGCGCGCCCGGGGCTGGTGAGCGCCGCTACGGGAGGTTGACGCGGCCGGTGTCGTCGACGGGCCAGTGGGGGTTGTACGCGACCTCCCACGCGTTGCCGTCGGGGTCGGCGAAGTAGCCGGAGTAGCCGCCCCAGTCGGCCGGCGCGGCGGTCTTGGTGACGGTCGCGCCCGCGGCCTGCGCGGCGCGCAGCACCTCGTCCACGGCGTGCGGGGAAGGCATGTTCATGGCCAGCGACGTGCCGTTGAAGCCGCCGGGGTGCCGCGGCGGCGGGCGGCCGGCGTCGGCGGCGTGGTCCTCGTAGCCGTAGAGCCCGACGACCGCCCCGGTCGCCGTCGCGAAGAACGCGACGAGACCGGGCACGGACGCGGACGAGCGGGTCCAGCCGAGGCGCTCGTAGAACGCCGCCGCCACCTCGACGTCGGCGACGCCGAGGGTGACGAGGCTGAGCCGCGGCGGGACCGTCATCGCCGGTCGGCCGCCGGTGCGTTGTCGGAGTCGTCCATGGGCCGGTCGTCCGCCAGGTCCTCGAGCTCGCCCGGCTTCGTGGCGCGCAGGCTCACCCAGACGGACACGCCGAGGATGCCGGCGATGACGACCAGCGGCACCCACTCGGCGGGGTGCCAGACGTTGCTGAGCAGCATCTTCACGCCGACGAACGCGAGCACGACCGCGAGGCCGAGCTTGAGGTACGTGAAGCGGTCCATGAGGTCGGCGAGCAGGAAGTAGAGCGCCCGCAGGCCGAGGATCGCGAACGCGTTCGAGGTGAACACCAGGAACGGGTCCTTGGTCACGGCGAACACGGCCGGGATCGAGTCGACGGCGAAGATGATGTCGGTCGTCTCCACGGCGACGAGCACGGCGAGCAGCGGCGTGGCGTAGCGCTTGCCGGCCTGCACGATCGTGAACTTCTGGCCCTGGTACTCGTCCACCATCGGCACGACCCTGCGCATCACGCGCAGGACGGGGTTCCTGCCGGGGTCCACGTGCTCGTCGTTCGACATCGCCATCCGGATGCCGGTGACGACGAGGAAGCCGCCGAACACGAAGATCATCCAGTGGAAGCGCTCGAGCAGCGCGGCGCCGAGCGCGATGAAGATCGCGCGGAACAGCAGCGCGCCGACGACGCCCCAGAACAGCACGCGGTGCTGCAGCGCCGCCGGCACCGCGAAGTACGAGAAGAGCAGTGCGAAGACGAAGATGTTGTCGACGCTAAGGCTCTTCTCGACCAGGTAGCCGGTGAAGTACTGCCCGGCCTTGTCTCCGCCCAGGGTCGCCCAGACGATGCCGCCGAACAGCAGGCCGATCGAGATCCAGACGGCGCTGGAGACGGCGGCTTCCTTGATCGTGACGGCATGCGCGTCCTTGTGCACGACCAGCAGGTCGATGAGCAGCATGGCGACGATGGCGACGGTGACGGCCACCCACGCCCAGATCGGTTCGCTTCCCACGGTGTGACGGGTCCCTTCGGCTCACGGTAACGGGCCGAAGGTCTTCCTCACCCGGATGACGGGCCGACGGCACCGGACCTCGGGTACGTGCTACCCGCAGTCGTGATGACGATGCCGCCGCTTCGGAGGTACTCCCCTTCGCGGTGCCGCGATCATACCGGAGAGGCCCCGCGCGACGCGCGCGGGGCCAGCCGTCAGAACGTCTCCTGGTCGACCACGTCGAGGTTGTAGAAGCGCGGCGGGGCGTCCATGAGCGCGCCGAGCGCGGCGGACATCTCCTGGGTGGCCGGGTCGTCGGAGTTCTCCATGGCGGACTCGTACGAGTCGAACTCCGCGATCACGAAGAACCGGCCCACCTGCTCGCGGTCCGCGCCGACGGAGACGCGGCGGACGGTGCCGTTGCCCTGCCGCTCCGCGCGCATCCGCTCGCTGAGCGCGCGTACCTCGTCGGGCTTGCTGGTCGTGTACTCGACGATCTGGATGAACGCCACGGGGTCGCCTCTCCTCGGGGTCCGGACGCGACGAGGCTAGCCGACGCCGGCGGCCTCCATCGCGCGCAGCTCCTTCTTGAGCTCGTTGACCTCGTCGCGGATGCGGGCCGCCACCTCGAACTGCAGCGCCGCCGCCGCCTCCAGCATCTCGTCGGTGAGCTGCTGGATGAGCAGGGCGAGGTCCGCGCGCGGCATGCCGGCCAGCTCCTTGGCGTGCCGCCCCGCGCCGCGCGAGCCGGCGCCGCCGGGGGTGGGCGTACGGCCTCGCGACGCGCCGCGCGCGCGGCCGACGGCCGAGGCGGGCGCGCCGTCCGCGACGTCCTCGGACAGGCGCAGCTCGTCCATGATGTCGGCGATCCGCTTGCGCAGCGGCTGCGGGTCGATGCCGTGCTCGGTGTTGTACGCCACCTGCTTGGCCCGGCGACGGTTGGTCTCCTCGATCGCCTTGCGCATCGAGTCGGTGACCTGGTCGGCGTACATGTGGACCTGGCCCGAGACGTTGCGGGCGGCACGGCCGATCGTCTGGATCAGCGACGTCCCCGAGCGCAGGAATCCCTCCTTGTCCGCGTCGAGGATCGCGACCAGCGACACCTCGGGCAGGTCGAGGCCCTCGCGGAGCAGGTTGATGCCGACGAGCACGTCGAACTCGCCGAGCCGCAGCTCGCGCAGCAGCTCGATCCGGCGCAGCGTGTCGACCTCGCTGTGCAGGTACCGCACCCGGATGCCGAGCTCGAGCAGGTAGTCGGTGAGGTCCTCGGCCATCTTCTTGGTGAGCGTCGTGACGAGGACGCGCTCGTCCTTGTCCGCGCGCAGGCGGATCTCGTGGATCAGGTCGTCGATCTGGCCCTGCGTCGGCTTGACGATCACCTCGGGGTCGATCAGGCCGGTGGGCCGGATGATCTGCTCGACAGGCGCGCCCTCCGCCATGCGGAGCTCGTACGGGCCCGGCGTCGCCGAGAGGTAGACGACCTGGCCGATGCGCTCGGTGAACTCGTCGAACTTCAACGGCCTGTTGTCCATCGCCGACGGCAGCCGGAAGCCGTGGTCGACCAGCGTCCGCTTGCGGCTCATGTCGCCCTCGTACATGCCGCCCACCTGCGGGACGGTCACGTGCGACTCGTCGATGACGAGCAGGAAGTCCTCGGGGAAGTAGTCGAGCAGCGTGTGCGGCGCGGTGCCGGCCGCGCGGTTGTCGATGTGGCGCGAGTAGTTCTCGATGCCGGAGCAGAAGCCGACCTGGCGCATCATCTCGACGTCGTACGTCGTCCGCATGCGCAGGCGCTGGGCCTCCAGCAGCTTGCCCTGCTGCTCCATCTCGGCCAGCCGCGACTCCAGCTCGGCCTCGATGCCGCGGATCGCGCGCTCCATGCGCTCGGGGCCCGCGACGTAGTGGGTCGCCGGGAAGACCATGATCTCCTTGTCCTCGGAGAGGACCTCGCCCGTGACCGGGTGGAGCGTGTAGAGCCGCTCGATCTCGTCGCCGAACAGCTCGATGCGTACGGCGTGCTCCTGGTAGACCGGGAACACCTCGACCGTGTCGCCCCGCACGCGGAACGTGCCCCGGGTGAACGCCAGGTCGTTGCGGCTGTACTGCACGTCCACGAAGCGGCGCAGGAGCTGGTCGCGCTCGATCTCCTGGCCGACCTCGAGCTTGACCATCCGGTCGACGTACTCCTGCGGCGTGCCGAGGCCGTAGATGCAGGAGACGGACGCGACGACGACGACGTCGCGGCGGGTGAGCAGGCTCATGGTCGCGCTGTGCCGCAGCCGCTCGACCTCCTCGTTGATCGAGGAGTCCTTCTCGATGTAGGTGTCGGTCTGCGGGACGTACGCCTCGGGCTGGTAGTAGTCGTAGTAGGAGACGAAGTACTCGACGGCGTTGTGCGGCAGCAGCTCGCGGAACTCGTTGGCGAGCTGGGCGGCGAGCGTCTTGTTCGGCGCGAGGACCAGCGTCGGGCGCTGGACGCGCTCGATCAGCCAGGCGGTCGTCGCCGACTTGCCGGTGCCGGTGGCGCCGAGGAGGACGACGTGCTGCTCCCCCTGGCGCAGCCTGCGCTCCAGCTCGTCGATGGCCGCCGGCTGGTCTCCGGACGGCTTGAAGTCGCTGACGACCTTGAACGGTGCCAGGCGGCGTTGCAGATCGGTGACTGGTCTCACACGACGAGTCTAGGTAGGGGGTGTGACAGAAATCAGTCCGAGTACCGGGAGCGGGCGGCGGCGAGGGCCTTCCACTGGTCCGGCGAGGCGAACTGCCACACCCACAGGCTCACGGACTCGGCGCCCTGCGCGTCGGCCGTACGGAAGAACGCGTCCATCTGCGCGCGGCTCGGCGGGCCCCACTTGAGCGTCGGGACGTCGATGCGCGGGTCGTACGCCTGGCCGATCGGCAGCACCGGCTTGCGGTAGCGGCCGAGGCGCTGCATGGACTGGCGGACGACGGTCGCCGGGTCGCGGTTGACCCAGTACGCCATGGGGGCGACGGCGTCGCTCCACTTGGCGACGACGTCGAACGGGTAGCGGCCGAGCCGCTTCTCCGAGGGCCAGGGCACGACGCCGATGATCGAGACGTCGTTCGGGAGCAGGCGGCGCAACGTCTTGAGGTACGTGTCCACGGCGTGCCCGGTGAGCTTGGTGCCCTCCGCGCCGGTCTCGATGTCGGGGGCGACCGCCATGATGCGCGGGGCGCCGGGGACCCGGAAGTTCGCGGCGGCGGCGAGGCGGCGGGCGTCGGCGAGCGGGTTCTTGAGCTGCGGGAAGTCCCACGCGATGACCTGGATGTTGGTGCCCTTGGTCGCGGGCAGCAGCGCGCGGAGCTGGCGGGCGGCGTCGAAGCCGCCCTTGCGGGTGCCGGTGCGGACGTAGAGGTGCGACAGGCCCGTGACTTGCGCGCGGTGCACGATGGCGCGCGCGTCGCCGCCCTCGGTCTCCTCCCACTGGTACAGCCACATGCCGGTGCCGCGGGGGACGTAGCGGGCGCCGGGCGCGGGGGCCGCCGCGGCGGGCGCGGCCGGCTTCGGGGCGGCCGGGCGCGGCGTCTGGCGCACGATCGAGCGCGGCGCCGGCGAGGGAACGAGGATCGACGGGGCCGGCGGCGCCAGGAGCACCTCGCTGAGCGGGCGCTCGGCGAACGAGCGGGCCAGCTCGACGGCGTTCGGGCGTGGCTTGGGCTTCTCCGGCGCGCTCGCCGCGGCGACGACGCCGACCTGGAGGACCGCGACGATCGCGAGCGCCTGGGCGCGGAGCGCGGCGGAGGTCGAGAACATCGTGGCTGGTGCGCGGTGTGACCTGGGCATGCGCGAAGAGACCCTTCCCTAGTGAAGGTTTGGCCGGTCGCCCCCGGGGTACGTCGTTCCATCGGCGTGCAACACGAACGGTATGACGACGCATGCCCCGATCGACCCCGTTTGGGGGTGCGGACGCGCGTCGTCAGGTAGTTCTGGCGCCCGCGTCAGGGCCGTTCGGTCAGAAACGCCCAGAGGTCGGCCACGCGGTCGCGCAGGTCCTCCAGGGTCCCGTCGTTCTCAACGACGACGTCCGCGACGGCGTTCCGCTCCTCGCGGCCCGCCTGCGCCGCGATCCGCGCCCGCGCGTCGGCCTCCGTCAGGCCGCGGCGTACCAGCCGCTCGACCCGCAGGTCGTCGGGCGCGTCCACGACCACCACGACGTCGAACAACGGCACCATGCCCGTCTCCACGAGCAGCGGCACGTCGTGGACGACGACCCCGCCGGGCGGGGCGGCGGCGTAGCGCTTGGCCGCGGCGGCGCCGACCAGCGGGTGCACGATGGCGTTGAGGCGGGCGCGGGCCTCGGCGTCGCCGAACACCACCGCCGCCAGCGCCGCCCTGTCCAGGCTCCCGTCGGGGGCGAGGACGCCGTCCCCGAACTCCTCGGTGACGGCGTTCAGGCCCGGGGTCCCGGGCGCGACGACCTCGCGGGCGAGGACGTCGGAGTCGATCACGTACGCGCCGCGCGCCGCGAGCAGCCTGGCCACCTCGCTCTTGCCCGACCCGATGCCCCCGGTGAGGCCGACGCGCAGCACGAGCGTAGGAAAGCACGAACGCCCCCCGCGCGGCGTGCGCAGGGGGCGTTCGTGGCGATGCCTGGTGCTTACTCCTGCGGCTCGGCGCCGCCGGCGAGCTGCTCGCGCAGCGCGACCAGGTCGTCGTGGCCGGCGAGGGTGCCGCCGCCGCTGCCCGAGTCCGTGCTGTACGACGTCGCCGCGCCCGCCGCGAGGTCGGCCGCCTGCTGCGCCGCGACCTGCTCCGCGAGGGCGGCCTGCTCGGCCTCCCACTTCGCGTGCGCCTCGGCGTACTTGCGCTCCCACTCGTCGCGCTCGGCCTCGAAGCCCGGCTTCCACTCGCCCGTCTCGGCGTCGAAGCCCTCGGGGTAGATGTAGTTGCCGGCGTCGTCGTAGTGCATCTCCATGCCGTACTGCGCCGGGTCGAAGCCCACGGCCTCGCCGATCGTGCCCTCGGACGCCTGCTTGAGCGAGAGGGAGATGCGGCGGCGCTCCAGGTCGATGTCGATGACCTTGACCGCGATCTCGTCGCCGACGTTGACGACCTGCTCGGGGATCTCGACATGGCGCTCGGCCAGCTCGGAGATGTGGACCAGGCCCTCGATGCCCTCGTCCACGCGGACGAACGCACCGAACGGCACGAGCTTGGTGACCCGGCCGGGCACGACCTGGCCGATCGCGTGCGTGCGCGCGAACTGGCGCCACGGGTCTTCCTGCGTGGCCTTGAGGCTCAGGGAGACGCGCTCGCGGTCGAGGTCGACGTCGAGCACCTCGACCGTGACCTCCTGGCCCACCTCGACGACCTCGGACGGGTGGTCGATGTGCTTCCAGGACAGCTCGGAGACGTGGACGAGGCCGTCGACCCCGCCGAGGTCCACGAACGCGCCGAAGTTGACGATCGAGGAGACGACGCCGGAGCGGACCTGGCCCTTCTGCAGGGTGGTCAGGAAGCCCTGGCGGACCTCGCTCTGCGTCTGCTCCAGCCACGAGCGGCGGGAGAGGACGACGTTGTTGCGGTTCTTGTCGAGCTCGATGATCTTCGCCTCGAGCTCCTTGCCGACGTACGGCTGGAGGTCGCGGACGCGGCGCATCTCGACGAGGCTCGCCGGCAGGAAGCCGCGGAGGCCGATGTCGAGGATGAGGCCGCCCTTGACGACCTCGATGACGGTGCCGGTGACGATCCCGTCCTCTTCCTTGATCTTCTCGATCGTGCCCCAGGCGCGCTCGTACTGGGCGCGCTTCTTGGACAGGATCAGGCGACCCTCCTTGTCCTCCTTCTGGAGGACGAGGGCCTCGATCTCGTCGCCGACCTTGACGACGTCGTTGGGGTCCACGTCGTGCTTGATGGAGAGCTCGCGGCTCGGGATGACGCCTTCGGTCTTGTAGCCGATGTCGAGCAGGACCTCGTCCCGGTCGACCTTGACGATCACGCCTTCGACGATGTCGCCGTCGTTGAAGTACTTGATGGTCTCGTCGATGGCGTCCATGAACGCCTGGTGGTCCCCGATGTCGTTGATCGCCACCTGGGGCGTCGTGCTCGGGGGGGTGTCGATGGTGCTCGTCACTAGGGTCGGCTCCGGCTACGGACTCGTAGGTAGCGTCGTGAGCCTGGTTCGTCGGCGAGCGGACATGGGAGTCGGAGACACAGACGAGTGCAGAGCCTGCCCATACGAGGTCCTGCGCAGGCCCACAGCGCAGCGCCCAGGCTAGTGGCGGGGCCGGGTCCGGGTCAATGCGCGTGCAGTACGCCGTGGGCCGAGCGGCGGTTGCGGGAGGATCGGGGGGTGGATCCGGCGGAGGTGCTGCGGCGGGAGGCGGGGCGCGACGAGACGCGGCGGGCCAACGCGGCGTTCTGGGACGCCTACGCTCCCGGCTACCAGCGGGAGCACCTGCCCGAGTTGGGCGAGACGTCGTTCGTCTGGTGCCCGGAGGGCGTGACGGAGGACGAGGCGCGGCTGCTCGGCGACGTGGGCGGCAGGCGGGTGCTCGACGTCGGCTGCGGCGGCGGGCAGACGACGCGCTGGCTCGCGGAGCGCGGGGCGGACGTCGTGGGGTTCGACCTGTCGGCCGAGCAGCTACGCCTCGCCCGCGCGATGGGCGGCGCGCGCGTGGTGCGGGCGGACGCGGAGGCGCTGCCGTTCGCGGACGGGACGTTCGACCTGGCGTGCAGCGCGTACGGCGCCCTGCCGTTCGTCGCCGACTCGGCGCGGGTGATGCGCGAGGTCGCAAGGGTGCTCAGGCCGGGCGGTCGGTGGGTGTTCTCGGTGACGCACCCGTTCCGGTGGTGCTTCCCCGACGACCCGACCGAGCGCGGACTGACGGTGAGCGCGAGCTACTTCGACAGGACGCCGTACGTCGAGCAGGACGAGCGGGGCACGGCCCTCTACGTCGAGCACCACAGGACGTTCGGGGACCGGGTGCGCGACGTCGTGGGCGCGGGCCTGACGATCCTCGACGTGGTGGAGCCGGAGTGGCCCGACGGGCACGAGACGACGTACGCCCAGTGGGGGCCGCTGCGCGGGCGGCTGCTGCCGGGCACCGCGATCTGGGTCACCGAGTCACGAGGATGACGTCGTCGTCCGGCCCGAGCGGGACGACGGCGGACTTCGGCGGGTTGATGACGACGGCGCCGCCCGCGGCGCGGTAGCCGATCGCCACGTCTCCCCTGGCGCGGGCGGCGCGTACGACGTCGAGGAACCGGCTCGGCCCCGAGAGCCCGAGCCGCGAGGCGCGGTAGACGGCGAGCTCGCAGCCCGACGACCCGAACAGCTCCTCGAACACCGGCGCGAGGGCGGGGTTCTCGGAGAGCTGCGCGAGGACGTACGACGTCAGCCGCTCGCTGACGATGAAGTCGTCGATCCCCGACCCCGGCGCGAGCTCGACGTCGCGCGGGTCGCGCATCTCGGCGACGACGGTCGGCGCGACCGGCAACGACTGGAACTCGTGCCTGAGCTGGAGCAGCGCGAGCAGCGCGCGGGCGTCGGCGTCGGCCGCGTGGGGGCCGTGGTAGCAGAGGACGACGACGTGGTCCCACGCCTCGGAGCCGCCGAAGAGCTTGGCGTAGACGTCGGGGTCGTTGGTGTCGGCGAGGGTGGTGTCGAGCGAGTAGTTCGTCAGGACGAGGCCGGGCAGGGACGCCTCGACGTCGCACGTCGCCGGGTCGGCGAACACGTGCAGGACGGACCCCGGCGCGGCGTAGTGGTCGAGCTCGTGGGCGAGCGCGGGCGTCATCTCGTTCCAGCCGACGACGAGGACGCGCTCGACCTTGGCCTCCCACGCGGGCAGGCGGTCGGAGGCGACGGGGTCGTTCGCGCAGTCGGCCGGCACGCCGGTGAACGTCACGGTGTCGTCGTCGGCGCTGAGGCAGACGACCTCGTCGCCCGGTGCGAGCCGCAGCGTCATCTCGGGGACGAGCACGACCTCGCCGGAGCCGCGGCGCACGCCGATGACCGACGACGTCTCGTACGCCACCACCGCCTGCCCGAACGTCAGTCCGTCGAGTCGCGGGTCGCCGCCGAAGTAGATCTCGTCGCCGGCGAAGTCGAGCACCTCCTGGTACACGGTCGACAGGCCCGGCTGGCGGCACACCTGCGCGGTGATGCGCGCGATGACGTCGGTGGAGACGACGGTGAGGACGCGGTCGTCGGTGGCGGCGCGCAGGGCGCGGGCGAGCTTCTCCGACGCGAGCTCGGCGACGACGGCGGTGCGGGTGAGGCCGGGGTCGGCCTTGAGCACCGAGAGCAGCGCCTTCACGGTCTCGGCGTCGCCGTGCTCGGGCGTGAGCAGCAGGATGACGGCCTTCGCGTGGGCGGGGTTCACGCGCGCGAGGTCCTCGGGGTCGTGGGCGTCGCCGGTACGGCACACGACGCGCATCGACGAGCCCTTCGGCACCCACGCGCGGACCTGCTCCTCCATCTCGACCTGGTCGCGCGGGGCGAGGATGACGACGGAGGAACGCCGCTGGTTCGCGTTGGCCTCGGACAGCTCGCTGATGACGGTCGGCAGCTTGGAGGACCAGCCGAGGATCAACGTGTGCCCGCGCTCGATGACCAGGGATCTGCCTCGGCGTACGGCCTCGATGCGGCGGTCGATGGCGTTGGCGGTGAGGCCGATGAGCGCGGTGACGACGAAGATGCCGCCAAGCGTGACGAGCAGC
Source organism: Frankiaceae bacterium (assembly GCA_035940575.1). Classification (GTDB taxonomy): domain Bacteria; phylum Actinomycetota; class Actinomycetes; order BP-191; family BP-191; genus BP-191. The sequence continues at coordinate 26,627 of DASZER010000033.1, forward strand.
GAGATCAGCCGGAACGGCCACCCGAGGTCGCCGCCGCCGGTGCCCGGGTCGAGCGTCCGCTGCATCGACAGCCACATGCCCTCGAAGAACCCGGGCCGCGTGCCCTCGACCTCCACGTCGAACACCGCGATGGCGACGCCGGCGAGGACGATGAGCGCGACGGTGACGAGGCCGAGCCACGCGACGACGGCCGACATGCCGCTCGCGAGGGCGGTGTCGAGGGCGTAGCGGAGGCGCTGCCGCAGGGGCGGGCGGTCTCGGGTCGTCACCTGCCGGAGTCTAGGAAGCCACCCGCAGGTCGCGGAGCATGTTCTCGAAGTCGGCGCGGACCCGCGCGCTCCCGCCGGAGGTGTAGGAGAGGACGTACGTGCGGCCGTTCGCCGAGAGCATCGCGACCTCGCCGTCGCGCCCGCGACGCCGGACGCGCACGCGCGCGACGTCGCCCACCGGCAGGCTCTCGACGTGCGCGGTCTCGGGCCGCATGCGGTAGCCGTTCCTGCCGTCGGCGGCCAGGAGGTACGCGACCGCGTCGCCCGCCGGGATCTCGCCGACCTCGTCCCACGTCCACGCCGACAGGTACGAGTCGGACGGCCCCTCCAGGTGCGCGCCGCCGTCCTGGGACACGTGCCAGCCCCTCGGCGCGGCGACGACCAGCCCCGACACGGAGAGCCTGCCGCCCGGCTGGAACGCGACCGCGATCGCGGCGGCGACGAGGACGCCGTTGAACGCCGCGTGCGCCGCGAACGAGCACGCGAGCCCGCGGTTGAGGTAGAGCCCGCCGAACAGCGCGCCGAAGAGCGTGTAGTAGACCATCGACGACGGCGACAGGTGCCAGGCGGCGAACGCGATCCCGCTCGTCCAGACCGCGAGCCGCGGGCTCGCGTGCCGCATCGACTCCAGCAGGTAGCCGCGGAACAGCACCTCCTCGCACAGCGGCGCCGCCAGCGCGCCGACGAGCAGCGTCGTGAGGACGTTGACGGCGGAACGGTCGCTGACGAGCACGGCGAGCCGCGGGTCGGCGCCGGCGACGTCGCCGCGCAGCAGCACGAGCGCGAGCCCGGTCCCGACGCCGAGGCCGAGCGCGAGGCCGCCGGGGGTCACGCCCCAGTCCAGCCTGCGGACGACGAGGACGAGCAGGATCCCGACGAGGAGGTACGTGAGCGCGGTCGTGCCGAGGGCGTAGCGGACGGAGTCGGTGTTCTCGACGGAGGGCAGCGCGAGCGAGCCGTACAGCCGCCGCCCCGCGAGCGCGACGCCGACGCCGGCGACCGCGGTCACGAGGGCGTGCGGCACCCGCGGCTCGGCGGGGCCGCGGAGGAGCCCAGGCCTCGACGGGCGCGCGACGCGGCGCGCCACGAGGAGCGGGAAGGCCACGTCGTGGCATCGGCACGCGCGCGCGGGCGCTGAACCGGGCTAGTGCAGGGCGATGCGGAGGCGGCGGTTCGCCTTGCCCTTGGACTCGACCTTGACCAGCTCGATCGGGCCGATGAACCGCGTCGACGCGACGTGCGTCCCGCCGTCCGCCTGCGCGTCGAGCCCGACGATGTCGACGATGCGCACCTCGGTGAGGCCGGGCGGCAGGAGGTTCGTCGCGGTGCGGATGATGTCCGGGATCTCGAACGCCTCGTCGCGCGGCAGCGTCCTGACCTCGATCGGGCGGTCCCGCTCGACCTCCGCCGCGCAGGCCGCCGCGATGCGCTCCTTGAAGTCGTCGGGGATCTCCGGGAGGTTGAAGTCGAGCCTGCCGGTGAGCGGCTCCATGTTGCCGCCGGTGACGAGGGCGCCGTACTCGCGGAACACCACTCCCCCGAGCAGGTGCAGCGCGCTGTGCGTGCGCATCAGCGCGGTGCGCCGCTCGTCCTCGACCGCGCCGCGGACGGTCGTGCCTGGCGCGGGGACCGGCTCGCCCTCGTCCAGCAGCAGGAGCAGGTCGTCGCCCTTGCGCGCGCCGACGACGCGGCTCTGCACGCCGCCCCACAGCAGCACGCCGTGGTCCGGCGGCTGGCCGCCGCCGCCGGGGTAGAACGCGCTGCGGTCGAGCACCACGCCCTCGTCGGTCGCGTCGAGGACCGTGGCGTCCCACTCGCGCAGCGTCGCGTCGTCGAGCTCCAGGCGTTGCGTACGTCCCATGCGCGGGGACGCTACCCGCCCTGCGTCAGCCGATGCAGAGCGCGGTCATCGGGTTCTTGAGCGCGTTGACCCAGACCGTGCAGTCGCCGGAGAAGCAGTCGGTGGGGCACGTGGTGCCGTAGCAGTTGACGTCGACGACGCCGCCGCAGGTCGCGGCGTGCGCGGCCGCGCCGGGCAGCGCGAGCGAGACGGTGACGGCGGCGAGGGCGAGGAAGTGGCGCACGAGGGGGTCTCCTTCTCCTAGGGCAGGTACTGCTCGTTGATCCGTACGACGCGGTGGCCGGACAGGGTGACGTAGAAGACGCGCTGCTGCGCCTCGCCGCTCGCGAAGTACGAGGCCAACTTCGCCGTCGTGACCTCGACGTCCTTCGCGGAGTTGCCCGACGAGCCGGCGGCGAGGGTGTTGACGAACACGCGGACGGTCGGCGCGACGGTGAGGGTGCGGACGCGCTTGTTCTGGTTGCGGACGTAGTAGTCGTACGCCTCCTGCCCGTCCTCCTGCGCGGCCTTCTCCGCCGCCTCGCCGGTGAGGAACTGCACGACGTCGAGCGAGAGCGTGAGCTTCTTCGCGTCGAACGTCTTGAGGTACGCGTAGTGCCTGCCGTCCGCGAGGTCGGTCGGCAGCGGCGTGGCGGGGGCGACGGTCGGCTTCACGGTCGCGGCCGGCGTCGTGACCGGGACGGTCGGCGTCGGCGCGGCCGTGGTCGTCGTCCCGCTCGGCGTGAGCTGCGCCCCCGGGGCGGGGTCGTTGGCGCAGCCGGCGAGGACGGCGCAGGCGAGGGCGGCGACGATCAGGCGCGTCATGGGCGCGAAGCGTAGCGGAGCCACTGCCGCAGCTCCGAGGGGCGGCGGATGTGCACGACGTCGACGTGGGCCCAGCGCGGGTCGTCGACCATCGCGGTGTACGTGCGCCTGCTGTGCCGCCACTGCGACATCGACCACCAGATCGGGTGGCCCTTGTCGAGCAGGTTGCGCCAGACCTCGCGGTTGCCGTTCCAGAGCTCCTCGCGCGTGGCGAGCCGCCTCGCGGTCCGCTTCATCGTCCGCCACGTCGCGAGGCCGAACGGGTAGTCCAGCCAGACGAACGTCGTCACGTGCGGCCACGTCTCCTCGCGGGTGCGCGAGTAGTTGCCGTCGACGACCCACCGGTCGCCGGCCGCCGCGAGCGCGGCGCGCAGCCTGGCGACGAACTCCTCGTCCGTCGACGCCCGCCACCCGGCGTTGTGGAACAGCGAGTCCAGCTCGATGTACGCGCCGCCGTTGCGCCGCGCGAGCTCCTTGCCGAGCGTGCTCTTGCCGGAGCCGGAGATGCCGCCGACGACCACGCGCGGGCCGAGCGGCACGTCTAGTGAGCCGCGTCGTCCCACGACTTCCCGACTCCCACGGAGACGTCGAGCGGCACGTTCATCGCGTACGCGCCGCCCATCTCCTCGCGCACCATCGCCTCGAGCCGCTCGCGCTCGCCGTCGGCGACCTCGAGGACGAGCTCGTCGTGCACCTGCAGCAGCAGGCGCGAGGCGAAGCCGTCGGTACGCAGCCGCTCGTGCACGCGCAGCATCGCGATCTTGATGATGTCCGCGGCCGAGCCCTGGATGGGAGCGTTGAGGGCCATGCGCTCGGCCATCTGGCGCCGCTGGTTGTTGTCGCTCGCGAGGTCGGGCAGGTAGCGGCGGCGGCCGAGGATGGTCTCGGTGTAGCCGTTCATCCGCGCGACCTCGACGACCTCGCGCAGGTAGTCGCGCACGCCGCCGAAGCGGGAGAAGTACGCGTTCATCTGCTCCTTGGCGTCGTCCGGCGTGATGCCGAGCTGCTGCGCGAGCCCGAACGCGGAGAGGCCGTAGACGAGGCCGTACGTCATCGCCTTGACCCGGCGACGCAGCTCCGGGTCGACCGACTCGACGGGCAGCCCGAACGCCTGCGACGCGACGTAGGTGTGCAGGTCCTCCCCCGACGCGAACGCCTCCTGCAGCCCCTCGTCGTCGGACAGGTGCGCCATGATCCGCATCTCGATCTGGCTGTAGTCGGCGGTCATCAGCGACTCGTAGCCGGCCGCCGGCACGAACGCCTGCCGGATCTCGCGGCCCGCGGCGGTGCGGATCGGGATGTTCTGGAGGTTCGGGTCGGTGCTGCTCAGGCGGCCGGTGGCGGCGATCGTCTGCTCGTACGTCGTGTGGATGCGCCCCTCGTCGTCCACGGCCGGCTGGAGCTGCTTGGCGACGACGGTCCACAGCCGCGTGACGTCGCGGTGGCGCAGCAGGCACTCCAGGATCGGGTGGTCGGTCTGCGTCGCGAGCCACTGCAGCGCGTCGGCGTCGGTGGTGTAGCCGGTCTTGATCTTCTTCGTCTTCGGCAGCGCGAGCTCGCCGAACAGCAGCTCCTGGAGCTGCTTCGGCGACCCCAGGTTGAACTCCCTGCCGACGCAGGCGTACGCGTCCTGCGCGGCCTGCTTCACCTGCTCGGCGAGGCGGGCCTCGAGCATCGCGAGGTGCTCGGTGTCGACCGCGATGCCGACGCGCTCCATGTCGGCGAGCACGCGCACGAGCGGCAGCTCGACGGTCCGCAGCAACGTGGCGCCGCCGCGGCGTTCGACGTCGGCGTCGAGCGCGGTCGCGAGGTCGGCGACGGCGCGGGCGCGCAGCACGGCGTCGGCCGCCTCGCCCGCCTCGGTCGAGCCGTCGAGGGAGAGCTGCCCGGTGTCCTCGCCCTCCTTGCGCAGCTCGCGGCGGAGGTAGCGCAGCGCGAGGTCCCCGAGGTCGAACGACTGCTGTCCCGGCAGCGCGAGGTACGCCGCGAGCGCGGTGTCCGACGTGACGCCCTCGACGTCCCAGCCCCGCGCCCACAGGGCGAGCAGCGGCCCCTTGCCCTGGTGCACGGCCTTGGCGCGCGTGCCGTCGCGCAGCCACGCGACGAGCGCCGCCTCGTCCTCGGCGTCGAGCGTGGCGGGCTCGAGGTACGCGCCCGCGCCGCCCTCCGACGTGAACGCGATCCCGTGCAGGTCCCCGCGCCCGCGCCCCCACGTGCCCCTGAAGTGCACGCCGACGCGCACGGTCGGGTCGAGGCTCGCGAAGAACGCCGCCACCTCGCCGGGACCGAGCGCGGTCACCTCGACGTCGAAGCCCTCGTCCGCCTCCGGCTCGACGGCCTGGAGGGTGGCGTAGAGGCGCTCGCGCAGCACGCGGAACTGCAGCGTGTCGAACAGCTTGTGCACCTCGTCGCGGTCCCACTGGCCGAGCTGGAGGTCCTCCGGCCCGCAGTCGAGCGGCACGTCGCGGCGCAGCTCCGTGAGCTGGCGGTTGCGCATGACGTTGGCGAGGTGCTCGCGGACCGCGATGCCGGTCTTGCCGGGGATCTCGTCCACGCGGTCGCAGAGCTCGCCGAGGTTGCCGAACTGCTGGACGAGCTTGATCGCGGTCTTCTCGCCGACGCCGGGGATGTTCGGGAGGTTGTCCGACGGGTCGCCGCGCAGCGCCGCGAAGTCCGGGTACTGCTGCGGCGTCAGGCCGTACTTCGCCATCACCTCGGCGGGCGTGAACCGCGTCATGTCGCTGATGCCCTTGCGGGTCATCAGGACCGTGATCGAGTCGTCGACGAGCTGGTACGCGTCGCGGTCGCCCGTGACGATCAGCACCTCGAAGCCCTGGTCGCGCGCCTGGCACGCCAGCGTCGCGATCGCGTCGTCGGCCTCGAAGCCCGGCGCCTCCACGACCTTGATCCGCAGCGCCTCGAGCACCTCGCGGATCAGGCTCACCTGGCCGCGGAAGTCCGTCGGCGTCTCGCTGCGGGTGGCCTTGTACTCGGCGTACGCCTCGTGCCTGAACGTCGGCGCCGACAGGTCGAAGCAGACCGCGACGTGCGTCGGCGCCTCGTCGCGGAGGACGTTGATGAGCATCGACGTGAAGCCGTAGACGGCGTTGGTGGGCTGGCCCGTCGTGGTGGAGAAGTTCTCGACGGGGAGGGCGAAGAACGCCCGGTACGCCAGCGAGTGGCCGTCGAGGAGCAGGAGTCGCCGTCGGTCTTCTGACACGAGGTCATCCTAGGGTGATGGTGTGACACGACTGGACGAGCGCATGGGCATCGAGATCACCGAGGCGACGGCCGAGCGCGTCGTGGGCACGATGCCGGTCGAGGGCAACACCCAGCCGTACGGCCTCCTGCACGGCGGCGCGTCGGCCGTGCTCGCGGAGACGCTCGCCTCCGTCGGCGCCGCGCTGCACTCCGCGCCCGAACGCCTCCCCGTCGGCGTGGACCTCAACGTCACCCACCACCGCGCCGCGCGCGAGGGCGTCGTGACGGGCACGGCGACGCCGTTGCACAACGGCAGGTCGGTCGCGACGTGGGCGGTGAGCATCACCGACGAGCAGGGCAGGCTGGTCGCGACGGCGCGGCTGACCTGCGCGCTGCTGGCTACTCCGTAGGGCGGTCGGCGGTCCGCGCCGGCGCGAGCCTGCGGCGGCGGCCGGGGAGCGTCGCGCGGCGCGGCACGTGGATCTCGCGGCGCAGCAGGGCGGCGCGGCCCTCGGGCGAGCCGAGGCGGCGGCGTAGCGACGCGACGGAGGCGACGCGGCGCACGACGACCGGGGCGAAGCCGAGGCGCGCGTAGAACCTGTTGGCCTCGCGGTGCTGCGGGTAGACGGAGACGACGACGTCCTCGACGCCCTGCTCCTCGGCGTACGCCACGGCGGCCGTGAGCAGCGCCTTGCCGACGCCGCGGCGGCGGTGCCTGTCGGAGACGTGCATCGCGGCGAGCGTGATCGAGGTGCTCTCGGAGAGCAGGCCCGGCGGCGTGCGCGAGACCTGCGCCATGCCGACGATCTCGCCGTCGAGCTCGGCGACGAGCACGCGCGCCACCTCGGACTGGACGACCAGCGCGATGCGGCCCGCGGCCGCCTCGGCGGGCTCGGCCGCACGGCGGCGCGGGCCCTCCTCGCGGAGCTGCTGCCACAGCTCGACAAGCGCGGGTACGTCGGCCGGCGTGGCCGTGCGTACTCCCACGGCGGAACCCGCCACGGGGCCTCCTCCCGGGTCACCTGCTCCACACCGATTCTGGGTCTCGGCGCGGCCCCCCGCAGGATGGGGACTCTAGACCGTCCGGCGACCGCGGCGTAACCCGTTCGTTATCGGAGGTTCTCGGCGATCAACGCGCGCAGCCGCTCGACGTGCTCGCGGCGCGTCTGCGTCGCGGCGATGCAGGCGCGGATGGTGAGCGCGCCGTCGAGGCGGGTGTGCGTGAGGTACACCTCGCCGCTGCCGTTGAGCCTGTCGAGCAGCGCCTGGGTCGCCTCGTCGCCGCGCACGTCGCGGAAGCAGACGAGGTTGAGCCGCGCGTCCGTCACGAGCACGAGCCTCGGCTCCCTGGCGACCCACCCGGCGAGCTCGTGCGCGAGCCGTACGTGCTCGCGTACGTGGTGGCGCAGCCCCTCGGCTCCGTAGTGACGGATCACGAACCACAGCTTCAGCGCCCGGAACCGCCGCCCCAGGGGGATCTGCCAGTCGCGGTAGTCGATCACCGCGCCGCTCTCCGTGGCGGCGTTGCGCAGGTACTCGGGGGTGACCGACAGCGCGCTGACGAGCGCCTCGCGATCGCGGACGTAGAACGCGTCGAGGTCGAACGACGTGAACATCCACTTGTGCGGGTTCACGCAGTACGAGTCCGCCGCGTCGAGCCCGTCGTGCACCCAGCGGAGCTCCTCGCACACCGCCGCCGTCCCCGCCATCGCGGCGTCCACGTGCAGCCACGCGCCCGTCCCGCGCACCGCCTCGCCCACCGCGCCGATCGGGTCGAACGCGAGCGAGCTCGTCGTGCCCGACGTCGCGACGACGAACGCCGGCGTGAGCCCCGCCGCCACGTCCGCCTCGACCAGCGCGCGGAGGGCGTCGGGGCGCATGGCGTACGACGCGTCGACGTCGACCGTGCGGAGGTTCGCCTGGTCGAGGCCGGCGATCCGCCACGCCTTCTCGACCGACGAGTGGGCCTGGGTCGAGGTGTAGCCGGCGAGGGTGCCGTACGGCGCCCCCGCGGCCGCCGCGCGGTGCCGCGCCGCGAGCAGCGCGCAGAGCGTGGCGGACGACGCGGAGTCCTGGATGACGCCGTTGCCGCGGAAGTGCTCCGGCAGCGCGAGCAGCTCGGCCAGCCAGTCGAGGACGTGCGTCTCCAGCTCGGTCGCGGCGGGGCTCGTAGCCCAGAGCATCCCCTGGACGCCGAGGCCGGACGACACGAGGTCGCCGAGGATCGCCGGGCCCGAGCCGTTGCAGGGGAAGAACGCGTGGAAGCCGGGCGACTGCCAGTGCGTCAGGCCGGGGACGATGACGTTCGTGAGGTCGGCGAGGAAGGCGTCGTACGGCTCCCCCGTCTCCGGCGGCGACGGCGGCAGCGCGGCCCGCACCTCGCCCGGCGCCACCCGGCTCAGGACGGGCCGCTCCCCCACCGTGGCGAGGTAGTCGGCCACCCAGTCGACGGTCGCGTAGCCCGCTCGGCGGAACTCCTCCGGGGTCATGTGGAACGTGTCGCGCGGCGCGTCCATGCCACCGACCCTAGCCGCGTGCGGGGGGTGTGAACCTCCTGCGGCGCAGGGTGAGGCAGGACGTTGACTCGCGCCGAAGCGGGCCGGTACCGTCCGTCCCGGTCGCGCCGCGCGGCGTCACTCCTCCCCTTCCGACAGGAGCGGCGACGCGTCCGCGATTCGCGGAACCCGGGTTGCCGAGTAGAGAACACCGAGGGACGGGGAAGACCTCGGCGGAGCCAAAGGCGACCCGGGTTCTGGCATCTCCCCACTCCCGAAACGTGGGGGGCCTCTGCCCGTCTTGGTCGCGAAGATCGCGAAGCGAAGACCTACTCCTCGCCGAGGTACGCCTTACGGACCTGCTCGTTGCCGAGCAGGCGCTTCCCCTCGTCCGACAGAACGATCTTCCCGGTCTCGATCACGTACCCGTGGTCGGCGAGCGAGAGGGCCGCCTGCGCGTTCTGCTCCACCAGGAGGATCGTGGTGCCGTCCTCCTTGAGCGTGCGGATCGTGGAGAAGATCTTCTCCATCATGATCGGCGAGAGGCCCATCGAGGGCTCGTCGAGCATGAGCAGGCGCGGCCTCGACATCATCGCCCGGCCCATGGCGAGCATCTGCTGCTCGCCGCCGGAGAGCGTGCCGGCCGCCTGCGTGCGCCGCTCCCCGAGCACGGGGAACAGGTCGTAGACGTGCGCCACGTCCTTGTCGATGCCGGTCCTGTCGCGGCGGGTGAACGCGCCGAGCTCGAGGTTCTCCGCGACGCTCATGCGGGGGAAGATCTTGCGGCCCTCGGGCGAGTGCGCGATGCCGCGCTGCACGATCTCGTGCGCGGCAACGCCGTCGATCCGCTTGCCCTCGAACCACACCTCGCCCGACACGACCGGCAGCAGGCCGGAGAGCGTACGCAGCGTCGTCGTCTTGCCGGCGCCGTTGCCGCCGATGAGCGTCACGGCCTGGCCGGCGCCGACCGAGAACGAGATGCCCTTGACCGCCTCGATCTTGCCGTACGCCACGCGCAGGTCGCGCACCTCGAGCATCGCCCCGCCGGACGGGGCCGGGCCGCCGTCGACGGGCTCGTAGGGGTTCGTCACGACGCCTCCCCGGTGGCGGGCGTGCCGAGGTAGGCCTCGACGACGCGCGGGTCGGCCTGCACCTCGGCGGGCGTGCCCTCGACCAGCTTCTTGCCCTGGACGAGCACGGCGACCCGGTCGCACAGGTTGAAGATGAACTTCATGTCGTGCTCGATCACGACGACGGCGAGGCCGTTGTCGCGGATCTTGCGGACGAGGTTCATCGCGGCGGTGGTCTCCTGCGGGTTCATGCCGGCGGTCGGCTCGTCGAGCAGCAGCAGGCCGGGGTCGGTCGCGAGCGCGCGGGCGATCTCGAGGCGGCGCTGGTCGCCGTACGGCAGGTTCTTCGCGAGCAGGTCGGCGGAGCGGCCGAGGTTGACGAAGTCGAGCAGCTCGCGCGCGCGCTTGTCGGACTCGCGCTCCTCCTGGTGGAAGAACGGCACCCGCGTCACCGCCGCGAACACGCCCGTCTTGGTCCGGCAGTGGCGGCCGACGAGGACGTTCTCCAGGGCGGTCATGTTCGGGAAGAGCCGGATGTTCTGGAACGTCCTCGCGAGGCCGAGCTGGGTGATCTCGTGCGGCTTCCCGGTGAGCGTCCTGCCGCGGTAGACGACCCGCCCCTCGGTCGGGGTCTCCATGCCGGTGAGGCAGTTGAAGAACGTCGTCTTGCCGGCGCCGTTCGGGCCGATGAGCCCGACGATCTCGCGCTCGTGCACGACGAAGTCGACCGCGCTCACGGCGGTCAGGCCGCCGAAGCGCTTGGTGACGCTGCTCGCCTCGAGGACGACCTCGCCGAGCTGCACGACGGGCCTCTGCGGCTCCGGCGGCGGCGTCGCGGCGGACTTGCGGGCGCGCGGCGGCATCAGGTGCTCACCACCGGGGCGCCGGGGGGCGCGGACGTCGCGTCGGCCCCGGAGAGGTCGTCGTGGAACTCACGCTGGCGGCGCCGGTTGGGCACGATGCCCTCGGGGCGGAAGCGCATCATGAGGATGAGCGCGATGCCGAACACGAGGATGCGCTTCTCCTGGAAGAACCTGAGCTTCTCGGGCAGCACGAGCAGCAGCGTCGAGCCGAGGATCGCGCCGCCGATCGTGCCCATGCCGCCGAGCACGACGGCCGCGAGCAGCAGGACCGACTCGTCGAAGCGGTACGAGTCGGGCGAGACCTGCGTGGTCACGTGCGCGTTGAGCGTGCCCGCGGCGCCGGCGAGGAACGCGCCGATCGCGAACGCGAGCAGCTTCATGTTGACCGTGTTGATGCCCATGGCCGACGCGGCCGTCTCGTCCTCGCGGATCGCGACCCAGGCGCGGCCGATGCGGCTGTTGTTGAGTCGGACGAACGCGAGGATGACGAACGCCAGCAGGACCAGCTCGGCGAAGAAGTAGTTCGCGAAGTACCCGAGCGTGATGCCGAACAGCTCGTGCGACTCGCCGAAGTCGAAGCCGAACAGGTTGAGGTTCGGCACGCGCGGGATGCCGTTGGGGCCGTTCGTGAGCTTGGGGCCCGCGAAGCCGTCGAGGTTGTTCGCGGCGATGCGGAAGATCTCGCCGAAGCCGAGCGTCACGATCGCCAGGTAGTCGCCGCGCAGCCGCAGCGTCGGCGCGCCGATGAGCACGCCGAGCACCGCCGCGAAGATCGCGCCGACCGCGATGACGACGAGGAACACGAGGTTGAGGCGGACGTTCGAGTCGGGCGAGCCCGACAGCGAGGCGCCGACGTACGCGCCGACGCCGAAGAACGCGATGTAGCCGAGGTCGAGCAGGCCGGCGAGGCCGACGACGATGTTGAGGCCGACGGCCGCGGCGGCGAACACGCCGACCGAGCAGCCGACGCGCACCCACTCGTTGCTGCCGTCCTGGGTGAACGGGAACGCCGCCGCCGCGAGCAGCGCCGCGGTCAGGGTGATCATGCGGTGCCGCTCGGCCGCGCGCTGCAGCCACTCGAACACGCCGAGCTTGGCGGCCGCGGCGGCGAGCAGGCCGAGGAACGCGAGGTAGGCGAGGAACTGCCCCGCCGACGGGATCTCCAGGCCCTCCACCACGACGACGAGCGCGGTGACGAGGATCGCGAGCACGCCGACGAGCTGCCCGAACGCGGGCCCGTCAGGCAGCCGCGCCGGCTCGTCGCCCTCCTCCTCGGGCAGCGACAGCAGCGACAGCAGCAGCAGGACCGCGCCGACGATCGTGACCCACGCGCCCCAGGCGACGTTGACGAGCCCGCCGCCCTCCTTGGCGATGGCGAGCGTCGTCAGGAGCGCGAGGCCGAGGCAGCCGAGCCCGGCGATCTCGCCGGCGACCCGGCGCCCGCGCAGCGGCACGAACGCGAGGGCCACCGCGGCCGCGAGGACCAGCGTGTAGAGGCGGGCGCCGCCCGGGTAGGCGAGCGTCATCTTCCCGGCGAAGCCCGAGAACGTCGCCCACGGCGACCACGAGCCGACGACGACGAGCAGCGCGCCGAGCACGGCCACGGGGACGCGGTACGGCGCCACGGGGACGGCGAGCGCGTGCAGCCGCGCGCGCGTGCGGCGCAGGAAGCGGCGGATCACGAGCGGCTCACCACCCGCTCGCCGAGCAGGCCCGACGGGCGGAACACGAGCAGCACGATCAGGACGACGAACGCCCACACGTCGCGCCACGCGCCGCCGCTGAACGGATGGGGGGCGTACTGCGTCGCCATCACCTCGACGATGCCGAGCAGGAAGCCGCCGAGGACGGCGCCCGCGATGTTGCCGATGCCGCCGAGCACCGCGGCGGTGAACGCCTTGATGCCGGCGAGGAAGCCCATCTTGAAGCCGACCGTGCCGACCTGCAGGCCCTGCATGACGCCGGCCACGCCGGCCAGCGCCGCGCCGAGCACGAACGCGACCACGATGATGCGGTCGGTGTTGATGCCCATGAGCTTGGCGGTGTCGCGGTCCTGCGCGGTCGCCTGCATCGCCTTGCCGGTACGGCTGCGGCGCACGAACGCCGACAGCGCGACCATCAGCAGGATCGCGACGACGACCACGAAGATCGACACGCGCGGGATCTGCACGCCGCCGACCTTGATGTTGGGGCCCGAGATCAGGCTCGGGAACTGCTGGTCGGTGAGCGCGCCGTACTCCCGGCCCTGCGTCACCCCGCAGCGCGGGATGGACTCGCCGACCGTGTCGGCGGCGGAGCAGCGCGGGTAGTACAGGCGCACGAGCTCCTGGAGGAACAGCGAGACGCCGATCGCCGTGATGAGCGGCGCGAGCCGGGGGGCGTTGCGCAGCGGCCGGTACGCGAACCGTTCCATGATCAACGCGACCGTGACGCTCGTGAGGATCGCGCCGAGCAGGACGAGCGGCAGCGCGATGCCGGCGGGCGTGCCGTCGGGGATGACCCTCGTCCAGACGAACAGGCCGCCGAAGGCGCCCACCATGAACACCTCGCCGTGGGCGAAGTTGATGAGCTGGATGATGCCGTACACCATCGTGTAGCCGAGCGCGATGAGCCCGTACAGCGCGCCGATGACGACGCCGTTGACGAGCTGCTGCGCGAACTGCGTCACGCCTGCTGCCTCCGGTCATCGGACGAGGGGCAGAGCGGTGGTCCGCCCTGCCCCTCGTCCTTGGACGACGTCGTCCCCTACTTGAAGGTGTCCGTCTTCTTCGCGACCCACTTCTTGCTGGCGTCGACCCCGTACACGGTCAGCACCTTGGTGGTCGTGTCGCCGAACGGGTCGAAGGCGACCTGGCCGGTGACGCCGGAGATCGAGACCTTCTGCGTCTCGTCGATGACGGCCTGGCGAACGGCCGCGTCGACCTTGTCCTTGCCCACGAGGGCCTTGGACAGCGCCTCGATGATCACGTTCGCGGCGTCGTAGGCGTAGGCTCCGTACGCCTCGTAGGGCTCCTTGTAGCCGGCCTTCGAGTACGCCTCGACGAACGCCTGCGCCGACGGCAGCTTGTCGGTCGGGGCGCCGACGGAGGTCGCGAGGTCGCTGACCACGCCACCGTTGTCGATGAACTTCTGCGAGTAGATGCCGTCGCCGCCCATGAGCGGGCCCTTGAAGCCGGCGTCGTGGAGCTGCTTGGACAGCGGCGCGGCCTCGGGGAACTCGCCGCCGTAGTACACGGCGTCGGGCTTGGCGTTGACGATCTTCGTCACGATCGCGGAGAAGAGTTTGTCGCCCGGGTTGATCGTGTCGGTCAGGACGACGGTGCCGCCGCCCTTCTTGAACTCGGCGTCGACCGCGGTCGCGAGACCCTGGCCGTACGTCTTCTTGTCGTGGATGATCGCGAGCTTCTTGGCGCCGGTGCCGAGCAGGTACTGCGCGGCGAACGGGCCCTGCACGTCGTCCGTGGTGGCGACGCGGAAGTAGTTCGCGTAGACGCGCTGCTGGTTCGGCAGCTTGTCGCGGCCGGTCAGCTTCACGCCGGTGTTGGCGGGCGAGACCATGACGATCTTGCTCTGGTTGAGGACCGGGGCGACCTGCTCGGCGACGCTGGAGTTCAGCGTGCCGACCACGCCGGCGACGGCCTCGTCGGCCGCGAGGGCCGCCGCGACGGTCGCGCCGACGTTCGCGGTCGCGGTGTCGTCCTTGTCCGCGAGCTGGATCGTCCAGCCGGGGATCTTCTTGGCGTCGTTCGCCTGCTTGATGGCGAGGTCGACGCCGTTCTTGATGCCGAGACCGAGTGCCGAGAGGTCACCCGACAGCGGCGCGATGACACCGATCTTCACGACCTTGTTGTCGCCGCCGCCGTTCCCGCCCGGCGTCTCTTCCTTCTTGTCGCCGCAGGCGGCAAGTACGAGAGCGGACAGCACGACGGGTGCTGCGAGCTTGATGAGCCGGCGCTGTCGCACGCGGACTCCCTCCTCCGGAGATGCTGGTTCGGCCGACCCGTCCGTCGGCGCGGGGGAAACCTATCCCCAACAGGGGCAGGAACAGAAGCAGCGCGACCGTGGCCGCAACAATCCTGTGACCTGCGGCGACGGGCGTCCGGGGGCCTCCGGGGCGGCTCCTACGGCAGTTCGGTGCCCGACAGCACGCCCTCGGCGACCGCCCGCATCGTCGTGCGCCGGTTCATCGAGCCCCGCTGGATCCAGCGGAACGCCTCCGGCTCGGTCATCCCGTGCTCGCTCATCAGCACGCCCTTCGCGCGCTCCACGGCCTTGCGCGCCTCGAGCCGCTCCTGGAGGTCGTCGACCTCCGCCTCGAGCCCGACCAGCTCGCTGTAGCGCGACAGCGCCATCTCGATCGTGGGCAGCAAGTCCTTCTTCTGGAACGGCTTCACGAGGTAGGCCATCGCGCCCGCCTCGCGGGCCTTCTCGACGAGGTCGCGCTGGCTGAACGCCGTCAGGATGACGACGGGCGCGATCCGCTTGCGCGCGATCTGCTCGGCCGCCGCGATGCCGTCGAGGACCGGCATCTTCACGTCGAGGATCACCAGCTCGGGCCGCAGGTCCTCGGCCATGCGCACGGCCGTCTGGCCGTCGCCGGCCTCGCCGCAGACGTCGTAGCCCTCCTCCTCGAGCATCTCGCGCAGGTCGAGGCGGATCAGGGCTTCGTCCTCGGCGATGAGGACGCGCCTGGCGGTCGGGTCGGGCTGCGTCACGGGCTCGACCCTACCGATACAGTCGGTCGTCGAGCGGCGGTGGCGGAATGGCATACGCGGAGGGCTCAAACCCCTCTGCCCGCAAGGGCTTGTGGGTTCGAATCCCACCCGCCGCACTCCGTTCCCCGTCCCCGCGCCCGGGACCGCGGCGCGGCGTACGTCGGAGGGCGTAGGCGCGATCTACGACGCCAGGGCGATGCGGCGGCGGCGTCGCGCCTCCTACGCTGCGGTGCGTGCGCCGTTCCGTCTCCTCCACCGTGCCGCCGCTCGCCGCGGCGGCCGTCGTGACGGCGTTCCTCGTGCTGGTCACCCGGCACATCCCGCCCGCGCGCGGCGACGCGCGGCTGGACGCGCTCGGCTACGCCCTGTTCGTCGCGGCCGGCGCGTCGGTCGCGCTCGGCCGGTGGGTGCCGCGGCTGACGCTCGGCCTCGTCACCGTCGTCCTCGTCCTCTACGCCGTGCGGCACTACCCCGGCGGGCCGGTCTTCGCGACGGGGTGGGCCGCGCTGTTCACGCTGCGGCGGCGCACCGACAGGCGCACCGCGCTCGTCGGCGCCGCCGTGCTCTGCAACGTCCTCGTCGTCACGAGCCTCGCGGTCGACAGGGGCGTGTCCCCGGTGGCGCTCGTTTTCGTCGGGTGGTCCGCCGCGGCGGTGCTGCTCGCCGACGTGCTCGAGAGCCGCCGCTCGTACCTGCGCGACCTGGAGGAGCGCGCCCGCTTCCTCGAACGCACCCAGGAGGAGGAGGCGCGCAGGCGCGTCGCGGAGGAGCGCCTGCGGATCGCGCGCGACCTGCACGACAGCGTCGCCCACGCGATGGCCACGATCAGCGTCCAGGCGGGCGCGGCCGCGCACGTCGTCGACCGCAGGCCCCAGGCTGCGAAGGAGGCGCTCGCGGCGATCAGCCGCGCGAGCGGCGAGGTGCTCGACGAGCTCGGCGCGATGCTCACGCTGCTGCGCGACGACGACGAGGGCGCCGAGCGCGCGCCGACGCCGGGCCTCGAGGCCGTGCCCGACCTCGTCGCGTCGAGCCGCGCCGCGGGCGTACGCGTCGCGGCGTCCGTCGCGGGGCCGCTCGGCGACGTACCCGCGGCGGTCGGGACGGCGGCGTACAGGATCGTGCAGGAGTCGCTGACCAACGTGCTGCGCCACGCGCCGGGCGCGGCTGCGTCGGTGGTCGTACGCGCCTCGCCGGGCGGCGCGCTGGACGTCGAGGTGGCCGACGACGGCACCGGCGCGGCGCCGGGCCCGGGCGGGACGGGGATGGGCGTGCGCGGGATGCGCGAGCGTGCGGAGGCGACCGGCGGGACGTTCGCGTGCGGGCCTCGCCCCGGCGGCGGCTACGCCGTGCGTGCGACGTGGGGGACGCGGTGATCCGGGTCGCGCTGGCCGACGACCAGCCGCTGGTCCGCGCCGGGTTCCGGCTGCTGCTCGACGCCGAGGACGGCATCGAGGTCGTCGGCGAGGCCGGCGACGGCGAGGCGGCCGTCGCGCTCGTGCGCGACGTGCGCCCCGACGTCGTGCTGATGGACGTCCGGATGCCGGGCGTCGACGGCCTGGAGGCGACGCGGCTCATCGCCGGGGACCCCGACCTCGCGGACGTGCGCGTGCTGGTGCTGACGACGTTCGAGCTGGACGAGTACGTCTTCGAGGCGCTGCGGCTCGGCGCGAGCGGCTTCCTCGTCAAGCACACCCAGCCCGAGGACCTCGTGCGCGCGGTGCGGGAGGTCGCGGCGGGCGAGGCGTTGCTGTCGCCGAGCGTCACGCGGCGGCTGATCCGGGAGTTCGCGTCGCGGCCCGTCCGGCCCGACACGACGCCGCCGAGCATGGCGGTGCTGACCGAGCGCGAGCGCGAGATCGTCGCGCTCGTCGCGCACGGCCTGACGAACGACGAGATCGCGGCCGAGCTCGTCCTCTCCCCCGCCACCGCGCGCACGCACGTGAGCCGCGCGATGGGAAAGCTCGGGGCGCGCGACCGCGCGCAGCTCGTCGTGTTCGCGTACCAGTCCGGCCTCGTACGCCCCTCGACGTAGCCGCAAGTGCCGCTCGCCGACGGACGACGGCGGCGGCGCGGGGCGGGACCGTGGAGGGCATGACGACGACACCGGTCCTCGCGGTCGAGGGCCTCACGAAGCACTACCGCGGACGGGTCGCGGTCGACGGCGTGACGTTCGCGCTGCCGCGCGGCGTCGTGGCCGGGTTCATCGGCCCCAACGGCGCCGGCAAGACCACCACGATGGCGATGCTGCTCGGCCTCGTCCGGCCGACGCGCGGGAGCGGGACCGTCCTCGGCGAGCCGCTGGACCGCCCCGAGCGGTACCTGCGCAGGGTCGGCGCCCTGGTCGAGGGGCCCGCGCTGTGGCCCGCGCTCACCGGCACCGAGAACCTCCGCGCGCTCGCCCGCCTCGGCGGCCACGACGAGGCGCGCATCCCCGCCGTGCTCGACCTCGTCGGGCTGGACGACCGCGGCGGCGACCGCTTCGGGTCGTACTCGTTCGGCATGAAGCAGCGGCTCGGCATCGCCGCCGCCCTGCTCGGCGACCCCGAGCTGCTCGTGCTCGACGAGCCGACCAACGGCCTCGACCCCGTCGGCATGAGCGAGATGCGCGACCTGATCGGTCGGCTCGCCGCCGACGGCTCCACGACCGTGCTCGTCTCGTCGCACCTGCTCGGCGAGCTGGAGCAGGTGAGCGACTGGCTGCTCGTCATCGACGCGGGACGCCTCGTCTACGAGGGGCCCGCCGAGGGGTTCTCCGCCGAGCGGGAGGTGGTCCTCGCGCCGCTCGACCCCGCCGACCTCGTCGCCCTCGCCGGCCTGCTGGCTCGCTCCGGCGTCGCCGCCGTGCCCGACGGCGACCGCCTCGTCGTGCGGCCCGCCGCCTCCGGCACGCCGTCCGACCCGCGCGCGCTCGCGGCCTCCCTCAACGCCGCCGCCGTCTCGGCCGGCATCGCCCTCGCCCAGGTGCACGTGCGCCGCCCGACGCTGGAGTCCACGTACTTCCGCCTGCTCGAAGGAGAGCTCCGATGACCCGCGCGTACCGCGCCGAGCTGGTCAAGCTCCTGCGCCGCCGCGTCCTGCTCCTGACCGTGGTCGTCGCGGCGGCGTTCGCCGCGCTCGGAGCCTCGCTCGTGCTGGCCGCCGCGCAGCCCGCGTCCGCGCCGTCGGCGGTGCCGGGCCGCGTCGCCACCGTCGAGTCGCTGTCGCGCGCGGGCGGCGGGACCGAGGTGTTCAGGCTCGCGGTGTCGTTCGCGGGCGTGTTCGTGTTCGTGGTGTTCGTCGGCGCGATGGCGGCGGAGTTCGCGCGGGGGACGTTCCGCACGATGCTCCTGCGCGAGCCGCGCAGGGTCCGCCTGCTCGCGGGGAAGCTGGCGGCGCTGCTGACGTACGCCGCCGCCGCGCTCGCGCTCACGATGGCCGCGACGTGGCTCGTCGCGCTGCTCCGCGCGCCGTCCGTCGGCGTCGACACGGGGTCGTGGGCGTCGTTGGCCGCGCTCCGCGCGGCGGCGGGCGACCTCGGCGCGGTGCTGCTGTGGGTCACCGGCTACGCCGTCCTCGGCACCGCGCTCGCCGTGCTGCTGCGCTCCGTGCCCGTCGCGCTGGCCGTCGGCATCGCGTGGGCGGGGCCGTTCGAGCACCTGGTCCAGGACGCGTGGTCGCCGGCGTCGCGGACGTTCCCCGGGCTGCTGCTCGAGGCGTTCGTCGCGGGCGGCACCCCCGACGTCTCGGCGGGTCGCGCGCTCGCGACCGTGGGGACCTACGCCGCCGTCGCCGCCCTCGTCGCGGCGGTGGTCGTCTCCCGCAGGGACGTGGCCACGTGACCGATGACTTCCAGTCGCACCCGGCGTCTACCGTGGCGACCATCCGATCGGGAGGAAGCCATGCCGCAGAAGATCACGCCGTGCCTCTGGTTCGACACGCAGGCCGAGGACGCCGCGTCGTTCTGGTGCTCGGTGTTCAAGAACTCGCACGTGAAGAACGTCGCCCGCTACACCGAGGCCGGGCCGGGCGAGCCGGGGTCGGCGATGGTCGTCGAGTTCGAGCTCGACGGGGTGCCTTTCACCGCCGTGAATGGCGGGCCGGAGTTCACGTTCGACGAGGCGGTGTCGTTCCAGATCGCCTGCGCCGACCAGGCCGAGGTCGACTACTACTGGGACGCGCTCACCGCCGACGGCGGCCAGGAGAGCCAGTGCGGGTGGCTCAAGGACAAGTTCGGCCTGTCGTGGCAGGTCGTCCCGACCCGGCTGCCTGAGCTGCTGGGCAACCCCGACACCGCGCTCGAGGTGTCGAAGGCGATGTTCCAGATGAAGAAGATCGACATCGCCGCGCTGGAGCGGGCGGCCGGGCTCGCCTGACGCCGGGAGTACGCTCCCGCGCCATGCGACCCCTCGTGCTCCGCAGGGAGCCCCTCACCGAGCTCACCCCCGGCGACCTCGCCGCCGTCCAGGGCGCGAGCGTCCACTTCACGATCGACACGTTCCTGACGCAGATCTGCACGCTGGTGGCCACGGCGGTGCTCAACGCCACCAAGCAGGCCACCGGCGAGCTGACGCTCGTGGAGTGCGCGTAGTCCGATCGGGAAAGGCGCGCGAGCGGGCGAACCCGCGATCGCGCGCGCGGCTCTCAAGGCACCCGGCCGAAGGAAGCCCCGGGGCACCGCGTCAAGGCAGGTGTCCCGGGCGGGCGACCCGGCAGGGGTGGTGCGAGGCCGCGCGATCTGAGGGGCTCCGTGCGGTCGGCCGGCCGCCCCTGCCGCCGCCCGGACGGGTGGCCGGGGGCGGCGTGAGGGCATCGTGCGCCTCCCCCGGCCTCCGTCGTGCGCGTCAGCCCCCGAAGAAGCAGGGGACGACGGGCGAGTTCTCGGGCAGCAGGCAGATGGTGCAGACGTCTCCGGCGGCGACGGTGTCGCAGATCTCGCCGCAGACGACCGGGCACTGCTGGCGCTCGACGGCCTGCGCGGCGCCGCCGGGGACGAGGAACGCTGCGGCCGTCGCGACCGCGATCAGGGCGTGCTTGACCATGGGTGTAGCTCCTTCGCTCGACTTGGTGGGTGTGGTGAGGGGGTCTCAGTCGCCGCAGCCGACGTGCAGCTCGTACTGGCGGAACGGCCCGACGTAGCCGGCCGGCTGCGTGCGTACGGACGGTCCTTCGGTGCGGCAGGCGCGCATGTCGTCCTCGGTGAGGATCTTGCCGTCCTCGTCGCTGGCGAGCCGCACCTTCTTGTCGCCCTTGCCGACGTCGATGTTCATCGGCGACTGCGTCGGCTCAGGCCGGGGCGCGGGACGTTCCGCGCGGTACGTCACGCCCGTCGCCCTCGGCGCCGCGGCCACGGGGCGGGCAACGGCGGGCACGACGCCCGCCACCGTCACGCCCGGGGCGCCGGCGAGGCCGGCGACCGCCGGCGGCCGTGCCACCCGCGACGCCCTCGGCGCGCCGGCGTCGCCGCCGGGCCCGTGCGGGAGGAACGGCAACGCCACGGCCGTCACGAGCGCCATGCTCGCGGCGGGCAGCGCCGTCTCGATCGCCGGGCGCCGGCGCAGCGCCTCGGCAGCGGCGAAGACCAGCGCCAGCGCGCCCGCGAGCGCGTTGCGCATGGTGGAGCGCGCCCGGGACAGCGCGGACTCGACCGCCTTGTACGTCAGCGCGCGGCGGTGCGAGATCTGCGTCACCGACAGGCCGTCGGCCCGGTCGACGAGCACCGCGCGCTGGTTGTCCGGCAGCCGGCGCAGCAGGTCGCGCAGCATTCCCGCGTCGGCGGCGGCGCAGGCGAGGTCCTCCGGGCTCGGCTCGTCGTCGAGGTCGAGGCGGCGGACGAGCCGCGTGCCCTTCTCGGCGTCGCGGTACACGTCCGCGCACAGCCGCAGGGTCACCGCGGTGAGGAACTGAGCGAGCCGCGCCGGGTCGAGGTCCTCGAACGTCGCGCACCGGAGCATGGCCTCGGAGGCCACGTCCTCGGCGTCCTCGCGAGTCGGCACCCGGCGCCGGGCAACCCGAACGAGCCGCTCTCTATGAGCGGCGATCTCCGGCCACGGAACGGCCATCAGCCCTCCCCGTACAGACGCGGTTCCCCCCGCGGTCTGTTTACGCCGAACGGCGCCGCATCCTTCGGTGGATTTCGGAGAAGTTTCCGCGCGCCGCCCGTTCCGTCTCCCGGATTCGACGGCGAGGGCCGAGCACCTGCGCTACCGGCGCCGCTCGCCTTCCTCCCACGCCCGCTGGCGGAGCTGCTCGGCGTGCAGCTCGGCGCGGTTCGCCCTCGTCCGCGCCTCCCGCACGCGCCCCGTCGCCTCGGCCAGCTCCTTCTTGAGCCGGGAGACCTCCTGCTCCGCGTCGTGCAGCTCCTTCGCGCGCGCCCTCGATTCGGCGACCGCGGCGTCGAGCTCCTTGCGCCACGACGCGTCGCGCGCCGGCCTCTCGGGCGCTGCCTTCCTCGCCGGCCGCTCCGCTCGCCTCTCCGCCCGCGCGGCGGGCTCCTTCGCCGCCGTCTCGGGCTTCGCCGGCTTGGCGGGCGCGGTCTTGCGCGGGGGCGGCGGCGTCCAGTCGCCGACGTCGCCGAAGCCGAACCCCGCAGCCGCGGCCGCGCGCTCCCGGTCGAGCCGCCCCGCGCGCAGCAGCTCCGCGACGTCCGGATCGACCGTGGCCGCCTCCAGCGTCGCCGACACCGCACCCGCCTGCGCGGGCGCGCGGTCGCCGAGCACGTCCGCGACGAGCGCGGTCACGGCCGCGATCGCCTCGCGGCGCTCGTTCGTCGCCGTACGCAGCGCCGTCGCGTCGCCGCGCAACGCCTTGTCCTGCGCCGCCCGCAGCCGCTCCCCCGCCGCCAGCACCGCGGCGACCTCGTCCTGGTGCGCCCGCGCGACGACGTTGAGCGCCCACGCCGGGACCGTCGGGCGCCGCAGCCTCGCGACCGCCGCCGCCTCGTCGCGCGCGCCCTCCTTGCGCAGCCGCCGCACGATCGCGTCGCGCGCCCCCACGAACTCGTCGGGGTCGAGCCCGTAGAGCGCGTCGACCTCGTCGGTCACGTGACGCCCACGCCGACGAGGCTGCCGACGGCGTACGTCACCGCCGCCGCCCCGGCACCGAGCATGAGCTGGCGCGCGCCCGTGTACGCCCAGAAGCGGGCGGTCATCCTCCCGACCGCCGCCCCGATCGCGAACAGCGCGAGCCCGCTCGTCACCGCCGCCACGACGAACGGCGAGCCGACGTCGAGCACGTACGCCAGCACCGGCACGAGCGCCCCGAGCGCGAACGACACGAACGACGCGAACGCCGCCACCCACGGCGACGGCAGGTTGTCGGGGTCGATGCCCAGCTCCTCGCGCGCGTGCACCCGCCACAGCACCTCGGGGTCGCGGGCGAGCTGGCGCGCGACCTCGCGGGCCAGCGGGGCGTCGAGGCCGCGCGAGCGGTAGATGCCGGCGAGCTCCGCCTCCTCGGCCTCGGGGGCGCGTTCGAGCTCGCGGCGCTCGATCGCGATCTCGGCGTGCGCCAGCTCCGACTGCGAGCGGACGGAGTTGTACTCGCCCGTGGCCATCGAGAACGCGCCCGCGAACAGTCCCGCGAGCCCGGCCAGCAGCACGATCCGCGACGACGCGTCCGCGCCGGCCACGCCCATCACGAGCGCGAAGTTCGAGACGAGCCCGTCGGTCACGCCGAACAGCGCGGGCCGCAGCCAGCCACCGGTGATGTTGCGGTGGCGTACGTGGTGGTCGACGCGCGTCGCGGCGGGTGCGCCCATACGGACGACCCTACGTCGCGGGGCGACACGCCGGGCCGTCAGAGCTGCTCGGAGGTCACCAGCAGCCGGAGGTGGGCGTCGGCCCAGCGCTCGGTCACGTCCGTTCCCGCGCTCGCGGCCCTGACCAGGTCCTCGACCGCCTCGGCGGCGCGCGACAGCCCCACGCCCTGCAGGTCCCGCGCGGTGCGCCCCGCCCGCGCCCCCCAGCTCGGCGGCAGGTGGCGCCAGCCGCGGTGCAGGACGTCCGCCGTGAGCGCGAGCCCCGCGGCGACCGCGGCCGCCAGCGGGTCGGGATCCGGCGCCGCCCCGGCGCCGAGCGCCACCGCGCCGCCGCTGCCGAACGCCGGCACGACCACGCGGTCGCCGACCACGAGCGCGGTCGGCTCGACGACCAGCGCGCCGCTGCGCCGCCGGAGGTGCCCGGCGACGAACCGCGGGCCGTTCGCCAGCGCCGCCGCCGCGGCGTCGACCGCGCCCGGCGCCGCGGCCGTGTGCGGGAGGTCGAGGGCGAGCGACCCTGAGGCGGTACGCAGCTCGGCGACGAGCCGCTGCTCGCCGGCCCGCCAGCCGACGCCGGCGACCTCGGCGACGGGAACGACGCGGAGCTGCTCCGCGACCAGCCGGGGCCGCACGACCGAAGGCGGCAGCCCGGTGATCCGCGCCGCCTCCGCCTCGACGTCGTCGACGAGGATCCCCGGGGGCAACGCGCCCCACGCGCCGGCCGACGGCGTGACGCTCGTCGTGGCCAGGCGGCCCTCGGCGAAGCGCACCAGCCGGTTGGCGGCGCGGACCGCGGACTCCGTCACGACGTTCCCCGCGGCCAGCGCGGACAGCCGGGCGCCACCGGCCTTGCGGCGGGCGAGGTCGCCGGCCGTCGGCGGCTCCTCCCCCTCCTTCACCGCGACGCGCCGCCGCAGGGTCAGCACCACGCCGGCCTCGGGGTGGGCGAGGTAGACCTCCACCGTCCGCGTGCCGTCGTCGCCGGTGACGCGGGCGCCGAGCCCGGTCATCCGGAGCAGCCGCAGCGGGGTCTCCGCCGCCTCCTCCGTGCCGAGGACGTCCGAACGCAGCGAGGCACCGTTGCCCGCGACGCAACGGTGCCGCGCGACGATCTCGGCGGCCGCGAGCGCGGCCTGCTCGGCCGAGTAGCCGGCGGAGCGATCCCGGTACGCCGCGAGCTGCTCCACGAGGTCGTCGAGCGCGTCGACGGGCCAGCGCGCGTTGTGGCCGTCCAGCGCGCGTCGCGCCTGCTGCGCGAGCGTGTCGATGCCAGGGCCGAGATGGGCGACGCCGTCGGCCAGCACCTCGTCGAGCAGCGGCAACGCCGCCTCGACCCCCGTGCCGCGCGCGGCGGCCTTCGCCGGCTCCCCGCCGACCATCAGGTCGACCGACGCCAGGTCGGGCGCCTCGTCGTCCGCCGCGCGGAACGCCCAGACGGCCAGCGCCACCGCGTCGGCGCGCGTGCCCTGCGCCGCGTCGACGCGCGCGTAGCCCAGCTCGTGCGGCACGAGGAACCGCACGGCGCAGGAGGGCAGCTCGACCGTCGGCACGGGATCCTCAGCCGTCGGCCGCCGCACCCTCGCGCGGTACCCGGCGCGGTGCAGCTTGCGGGCGGTCGCCATCAGCCGCGCCCCGACGAGCGCCTCGACGTCGGCGTCGGCGAAAGCCCCGGGCGACCACGCGACGAGCTCCGCGGCCGCGCCCTGCGACGCCTGGTACGCCAGCACCGTCATCACCCGGTGCCGGCAGATCGCGGTCGTGCCGCAGCTGCACGCCGCCCGGCCCAGGGTGACCCCCGGCGGCAGCGCGACCGCGGTGCCGTCGGCGAAGTCGCCGCGGACCGTGCCCTCGGTCTCGGTCACCGTGGGCCCGAGCCCGGCGCCCACCTCCCTGACCGAACGCTTGACGATCCCCCGGTTGGCCAGCGCCGCGAGGCTCTCCTCGTCGAGCGCGAGCAGGTCGGCCCTCACCGCCCGATCCGCTCCGCGACGAAGCTCGCCAGCTCCCCTGGCGTCATCGACCCGACGTGGGCGCCGACGTTGGCGAGGCGCTGGGCGAGCTCGCGGTCGTACTGCGGGTTGGCGTCCTCGTCGAGCGCCGCGAGCCCGAGGACGTGCGTGCCCTGCTCGCACAGGCGCGCGACGGTCCGTACCAGACGGTACGGGTCGCCGCCCTCGTAGAAGTCGGTGACGAGCGCGACGATCGCGCGGCGCGGCTGCTCGATCAGCCCCGCGGCGTAGTCGACCGCCTGCGCGATGTCGGTCCCCCCGCCGAGCTGCACCCGCATCAGCAGCTCGACCGGGTCGTCGACCTCGCTGGTGAGGTCCACGACCGCGGTGTCGAACGCCACGAGGTGCGTCTTGAGGCCAGGGAGCCCCCAGAGGCAGGCCGCGGTGACGGCCGAGTGGATGACCGAGCCGGCCATCGATCCCGACTGGTCGACCACGAGGACGACCTGCCACGTCTCGAGGTGCCGCCGGGTGCGGGAGCTGAAGTGGGCGGTCTCGACCGCGAGCCGCCGCTCGTCGGGGTCGTAGTGCCTGAGGTTGTCGCGGATCGTCCTCTTGACGTCGAAGCTGCTGGCGCGCCTGAGGGTGCTCGGGCGGCGCGACCGCGGGCCGGAGAACGCCTGCCGCACCTCGACGGCCAGCTTCTCCATCAGCTCGCGCACGACCTTCTCGACCAGGGTCCTGGCCAGGCGGAGGACGTCGGGGTTCATGAGGTGCTTGGTGCGCAGCACCGCGCGCAGCAGCGCCGGGTTGGGCTCGACGCGTTCGAGGACGGTGGGGTCGGTGACGACCTCGTGGATGCCGAACCGCTCGACCGCGTCCCGCTCCAGCCGTTCGATCGTCTCCTTCGGGAACAGCCGGTGGATGTCGTCGAGCCACTCGACGGCGGCGACGACGGACGGCCCGCCGCCGGCCTGGCGGCGGATCCCGCGCCTGTCGAGGTCGCTGTCGCGCTCGTACAGCCAGTCCAGCGCCGCGTCCCGTCCCGCCGCGCCCGGGCCGAGGGACTGCCCGTCGAGGCACGAACGTCCCGCCTCGCCGAGGACGAGCCGCCAGCGTTCGAGGTCGCGGTCAGCCATGCGGCGCCACCAGGGCCTCGCGCGCGAGCAGGTCGTCCACGCGGCCCTCGACCGCGTGCGCTCGCGCCGTCACGTGGGCGTCGACGGTCAGCCGGAGGAGCTGCGCCGCGGACCCCGCGATCCCGCGCCGGGCCAGCAGCAGCGCGGCGATCTGCTCGCGTTCGCGCGGCGGGAACCACGAGAACGCGAGCCGCAGCGCGGGCAGCGCGACGAGGAACTCCGTGTCGTCGAACGCCTGCAGGACGTCGTCGAGCAGGTGCAGGACGTCCGGGTCGCCGCCGACGACCTGCTCGCGGCTGACCGCGAAGACGCCGGCCAGGAAGTCGCCGATCGTGTCGGGCCGCGCCGCGGCGCGTACGGCGCGCCGGACGTCCTCGACGAGGCCGTCGCGCCGCTCGTCCAGCGCCCAGAGCAGCCCGATGGCGGCGCCGCGCAGGTCCGGAGGCCGGTCGTTCACGGTGCACCGCGCCGCCAGGTCGAGGACCGTCGTCCGGTCCACGGAGAGGATCGGCTCGGCGTGGATCACCGCGTCCCGCACGGCGACCATGGCGAGCAGCCGCCCGTCGTCGGCCGGCGCCGCCCGCCCGCCGCCGCGAACGCCCTCGACCAGCCACAGGATCCGCAGCAGCGCCGCGTCGACCACGTACGCGAAGCCGGCCGAGCCCGCCGAGCCGAGCAGCCGGTCGTGCCGCCACAGCCCCAGCACGGTCAGGAGCAGCCGCCCCAGGCCGGCGATGTCGGGCAGCGTTGCGAGCACGTCCCTGATCCGGTCGAGCAGCGTCGCGGAGAGGCCGGGCAGCCCGCAGAGCGTCGCGTCGAACAGCAGCGCGGCGAGCTCGTCCGCCTCGTGCCTGACCGCGCCGAGCCGGTCGCCGAGCGCGGCTCCTGCGGCGTCCTCCAGCGTCGCGCCGTACGACCCCGCCTCGATGACCGACGCCAGCCAGGCGTCGGTGCGGGTGAGCGTCCAGCGTTCCTCCAGGACCACCCTGCCGTCGGGCGCGGGGCCCGCGTCGCGCACGACGCCGTCGACGCCGACGACGCGGAGGCGGTGCAGCACGCGGCTCGCGGCCCGGCGCGCCTCGTCGGTCAGGTCGAGGGTGACGGTGCCGTGCTCGGGGAGCCCGTGGCGCTCGAGCTCCGCCGCGACGTCGTGGACGAGCGGCGGCTGCGGCGTCGCCGGGTGCAGCCGCCCCACCTGGTCCCCCGAGAGGGCCGCGACCATCTCCACGACGACGGGGTCGGTGCCCGCGCGGAGGGGGCCCCGGCGCGACCACGGCAGGCGTTCGTCCAGGGCGTCGGTGACGAGGGCGCTGACGAGCCCGTCGAGGACGTCGATGCGGCCGGGCGCGGAGTGGCCGCGCACCCGCGCGAGCCCGAGCGAGAGCGTCGTGGCGGCGACGAGGTCCGCGGTCGAGACCGGCTGCTTACGCCGTCGCAGCCGCTCGGCGACGGCGACGACGATGCCGTCGCCCGCGGCCTCGACCCCCTCGTCCCAGACGTGCTGGTAGTAGCCGGGCGACGGCATGCCCGACTGGTAGCCGTCGAAGGCGTCGAGACGCCGGAAGCTGAACGGCACGAGGTAGCTGCCGCCGACGGCGTCAGCCGGGAGGGCAGGCACGGCCGGCCAGGTCTTGCGGCGCTGCCTCGACCGCACGAGCGCGGGCCGGTGGAAGCCGCCCGTCACGACCAGCACGGGCTCGCCGGTGACCGCCGCCGCCGCGACCCACGACGCCATGTACTCCTCGCGCGCCTCGTCCTCGCCCGCCGGGTCGTCGCCCCTGATCAGGTCGAAGTACGCCTCGAGGCGGGCGCTCGGGTCCGGGTCCTCGTCGATCTCGAACAGGTGGTCCCAGAGCGCGTCGACGTCGTCCACGCCGAACGCCTCGCAGAGCCGCTCGACCGCGTCGGCGTGGCGGCGCTCGGCGTCGGCGTAGCGGTTCGACCTGTCGCGGAACGCCTCGTGCCAGGCCGGCAGGTCGATGAACCGCACCTCGGCGCCGTGCCGCCGGCCCTCGGTGAGCGCCACCCACTCCGGCGAGTGCTCGCAGAACGGCGTCCACGAGGCGTGGTACCTGTCGGCGTCGCGGTAGCTGGTGAACACCGCCACCGGCAGCTCGTGGCCGAGCAGCAGCTCGTCGAGGCGGTCGTTCATGTCGGCCGGGCCCTCGATCAGCACGTGCCGCGGCTCGTGCTCGCGGATGTGGTCCCGCACGAGGCGCGCGCACGCCGGGCTGTGGTGCCGCACGCCGACGTAGGTGACGGACATCAGCCAGGGAGGCCGTGGCGCGCGGCGTGGAACGCCTTCCACGCGGCGCCCTTCTTCTTCGGCACCTGCTGCTCGAGGTAGCGCCGTACGCGGGCGAGGTCCTCGGCGTCGTCCTTGGCCGCGACCCCGGCGAGGCACTCCACGATGTCGGCGGGGGTGCCGGGGCCGCCGCGCAGGAACCAGCCCCGCAGGCCGACCGCGTGGGCCACGGACACGGCCTCGGCCGTGCTCATCACCGACGACATCCTGTCCAACGACTCGCCGGTCTCGCTGACCCCGCTGCGCAGCTCGCGGAACGTCGTCACGAGCACCTCGAGGACGTCCTGCCTGGGCGCGGCCTTCACGCCGGAGCGTTCGAGCAGCCGCGTCGCCTCGTCCGTCACGAGCTCCAGCTCGACCCGCGGGTCGCTGATCGGGAACACCGTCTCGAAGCTGAACCGGCGCTTGAGCGCATGGCTCATCTCGTTGACGCCGCGGTCCCTGGTGTTGGCGGTCGCGATGACGTTGAAGCCCTCCCTGGCGAACACCATGCCGCCCTCCCCCAGCTCGGGCACGGCCATCACCCGGTCGGACAGCAGCGAGAGCAGCGAGTCCTGGACCTCCAGCGGGCAGCGGGTGATCTCCTCGAAGCGGACGACCTTGCCCGCGCTCATGCCGCGCATCACCGGGGCGGGGACGAGCGACCGTTCGGAGGGGCCCTCGGACACGAGCAGCGCGTAGTTCCAGCCGTAGCGGATCTGGTCCTCGGTGGTCGCGGCGCCGCCCTGGATCGTCAGGGTCGAGTCCCCCGAGACCGCCGCCGCGAGCAGCTCGGAGAGCAGCGACTTCGCGGTGCCGGGCTCGCCGATGAGGAGCAGGCCACGGGTGGTGGCCAGCGTCACGAGCGCCCTGTCGATCAGCGACGGGTCGCCGACGAACTTGCGCTCGATCCTCGCGCGCCGGTCCCCGACGACGAACTTCTTCGCCGCCTCCAGGCTCAGCGCCCATCCCGGCGGCCGCGGCGCCGTGTCGGACGCACGCAGCCTGGCCAGCTCGTCGCCCCATCGCTGCTCGGCCGGCGGCCGCTGCACCTGCTCCATGTCAGCCCTTCAGTGCTTCGAGGTCCCGGATCAGCTCCGAGGCCGCTACGTCGTCGAGCGCACCCAGCGGGAGCGGGCTCCCCGAGCCCCAGTCCGGCCGGCCCTGGCTGACGTACACCTTGGCGATCTGCTGCTCCGGCCAGTCCATGGGCGTCCCCACGATGAGCCCGGGGTCGAGGTCGAGCACGACGTAACGGTCGCCGCCGACGTGGCGGTACGTGTCGACGCTGACGCCGCCGTCCTGCACCGCTCCTCGCTCCCACCCCCTGGACGTGAGGCCGAGCACGCGGCCGGTCGGGACGCCGGTGAGGTGGTAGCGGGCGAGGTCCTTCGCCTCCTTCTCGGCGGCGTCGAGCCGGTAGACCTCGCGGGCGAGCTGCGCGAACGGCTGCAGGATCTCGTAGTCGGCGAACACCTCCGACCACGCCGGCAGCTCCGCCTCGCCGAGGTGGAGCGGGTGCGCGAGGGACACCACGGCCTCGTGCGGGATCGCGAGCTCCTCGTCGCGGCTGTCCGCGAGCGAGCGGTCCTCGGCAACGCGGAACGACGTGCCGTCGGCGGTGCGCCACACCAGCCTGCGGGCGAGGTGCCAGACCAGCGGGTGCTCCACGAACAGCGCCCTGAACTCCTCGGACGTCCAGGTCCGGCCCGCGACCATCGCGCGTTCGAGCCGCCGCACCTGGTCCTGCGCGATGACCTTGACGTCCTTCTTCAGGCCGCCGAAGCGCGCGTACGCCGCGGGCGCCAGCTCGGGGTCGTCCTTCGCGGACGGCTTCGGGAGCACGGCCCTGCGCGAGCCGTCCTCGTCGATCACCGTCGGCTTGAGCTGCTCGTCGAAGCCGACCGTGAACCGCCGCGCGCCGTAGTCGAGGAGCATCGTCCCGCGCTCGTCGAGCCCGAGGTCGGGGACCAGCCGGTCGGCGAGCTGCTCCGACGTGAGGCCGAGGTCGTCGGCGATCTCGGCGAGGCGTTCCCGCGCCTTCGCGCGCAGCCCCTTGAAGCTCGCCTTCTCGCTGATCCGGTGCAGGTGCATCAGCGCGACGTCGCTGCCGATGCCGCGCAGGACGTCGAGCGCGGTCACCGCGCGGGCGTGCGCCGACTCGCCGGGCCACGCCCTGATCAACGGCGCGAGCCTGCGCACGGTCTCGTCGTCGCCGAGCAGCGCGAGCGCCTCCAGCACCCATCCGTCCCTCGACGGGTACTCGGCCACGCGCCAGCGCTCGAACACGCTCCACGCCCACTCCGCGAGCGACGCCGCGTCGCACGCCTCCTTCACGACGGCGACGCCCGGGTAGGTCTCTCCCGGCTTGCACAGCATGAGCATGAGCACGAGGTTGCGCACCGCCTCCGGCGGCAGCGCGCCGTCGCGGTCGCGCACGAGGACCTGCGACAGGTGCGCGACGTCGAGCCACGAGGGGAACGCCGGCATCTTCGCGGGGAGGACGTGGAGCGGGTCCATGTCGAGCAGGTCGCCGGCCGCCGCCGCGACGTCGGCGCCGTACGCCGCCGCGGCCTCGATCACGACCGAGCGGTCCAGCGCGCGCAGCGCCGACTCCGCGGCGGTGCGCTCCTTCCCCGGCTTGCCGAGCGCGGCGGGCAGCAGGTCGCGGGCCGCCGTCGCGGCGTGCCTGCGGAGCCAGGTCCTGGCGAACGCCCGCAGCGGCTTCGACCGCGCGTACCAGCCCGCGACGGCGGCGGCGGCCTCCGGCCCGTTCACCGGGAGCAGCACCGGAGCCAGCGACGTCGGCTGCATCCGCACGACCCGCATGACGTACGGGAGGGCGGCCTCGCCGTGCACGCCGAGGAGCTTGCGGAGCGGGTCGAACGCGTCGTACAGGTAGCGGGGCGCGAGGCCGGGCTTCGCGAGCAGCGGCCGTACGAGGTCCTCCGGCGCGGACGCCAGCAGGCGGACCTGGCTCCAGTCGTCGAGGCCGCTACGGAGCACCTCCGCCCAGCTCTTGCCCGGGGGCTTCCAGCTCGGGACGTTCGTGGCCGCCCACTCCGCGCGTTCCCCGGCCTGCCACTCCAGGTGCGGCGCGCCGGGCGAGGTGAGCGCGAGGGTGACGGGCTTCGGGCGCGCGGCGTGTCCCTCCCACGGGGGCGAGCGCAGCACGTCGGGAACGGCGGCGTCGGGGGCGTCCGCGACCCGGCCGACCCCGGCGATCAGGTCCGAGGCGACCTTTCCCAGCGACGGCTCCGACGCCGCGACGCCCTCGGCCAGGCCCGGGTGCGAGACGAGGTGCACCCGCAGGAGCTCCCTCGCGGCCGGGGTGCCAGCCGCGTTCGCGAGCAGGCGCGCCGCGCGCCGCGGGAAGCGGGCCATCGGCTCGACCAGGGCCGACACGACGTACTTCTCGTCGAGACGCCGGACGAGGGCCGCGAACGCCTCGTCCGTCGGGATCTGGCCGAGCATCGCGAGCACGCGCTTCCTGCCGGCCGCGTCGGAGTGCCCGTCGAAGAGCGCGAGGAGGAGGTCCGTGACCTCCGGGCCGAGCACCGTCGCGGCCGTGTAGAGCCACGAGGTCTGGTAGCCGAGGAACCCGTGCCCGACGCGGAGCAGGTCGTTCGCCTGCGCCCTGGACCCTACGGAGGCCCACAGCACGTTCGTCAGCAGGGTCTCCCGCGTCCCGCCGGCCGCGAGCTCCGCCACGTCCGCGGCGACCCACGCCTGCTCGGTCGGGAACAGGTAGCTGCTGACGATCCGCGCCTCCAGGCCCTCCGGCCTGGTCTCCGACGCCGCCGCCACGGCCTCGGCGTACCCGGCGTCAGGGGCGGCGGCCAGCAGCGCGCGCAGCCGTTCCAGCGCGGGCATCGCGTGGTAGTGCGAGCGGCCGGAGGGCCTGCGGGTCACGGCGAGGCTCGTCGCGCCCGCCGCGGAGTACGTCCTGGCGTCCGGGTCCTGCGCGCTCATCGTCTGCATGAGCATCGTGGCCCGCACCGCGAACGGGAGGCCGTACCGGACGACGTGAGCGTCGAGCAGCGCGAGGCGCTCGTCCTGCTTGGGGTACCCGATCCAGGCGCCCACGATCGCGTCGAGCACGGCGGCGCCGAGCGGGTTCGGCTCCTGGCGCGCCTTGCGGAACACCGTCCTCCCGGTGCCGCGGTGCAGCCGCGCGGCGGCGACCAGCTCCGGGTCGGAACGCGGGTCGTCCAGCGCCGCGTCGACGGCCTGCCTGGCCGCCTGGTGGATCGCGTCGGCGACCTCGGGCGCGCGCGGGTCTACCGCCGGGGGCTTGCCGGCGATGCGCCCGCGCCAGGGCTGCGCCTGGCGCCGCCAGGACGCCGGGACCTCCCACGTGTCCTCGTCCCGCGGCGCCGGGCTCTCGGGTGCCGGGCTCTCGGGTGCCGCCGCGGCGGGCGCGGCCGCGCGCGGCTTGCGGGCCTTCGCCGGCTTCGCCGGCGCGGAGGAGGGGGTGGCCGGTCCCACGCCCGCGGTGTCCTCGACGTACCCCTTGCCGACCTTCTCCGAGACCAGCTTGTCGACGTACGCCCGCGCCTTGTCCGGCGTCCCCAGGTCCTTGGTCTGCGTCTGCCCCTTGGTCCCGATCCGTCCGAAGCGGACGGTCACCGACGCCCCGTCGCGATCCACCTCCCAGAACTTGCGGGACGTGTCGGCGACGTAGGTGAAGGTCCGCACCAGAGCGATGGTAGGGCCGCCGGGCGGGTCTCCGTGGGGCGTTGCGGGCGAACTTTCGCGACCGCGTGCGCTACGACGTGAACGCGTACCTCCCCCACGTGCGGCCGCGGTCGCGCGTGTAGTAGATGGCCCCGAAGCCGAGCGCCCAGCCGTTCGTGAAGTCGATCGTCTCGACCTTGCCGGTCCCGAAGTCGCCCGTCGGCGGGACGACGCGCTTCCAGGTGATGCCGCCGTCGGTCGTACGCATCACGCCCTCGGTCGTCGACAGCAGCGCGAGCTGCGTCGCGCCGAACGCTTGGAGGTCGGTGAACGGCGCGTTCTTCGGCCCGGCGTTCTTGCTGCCCCAGTGCGAGCCAGCGTCGGTCGAGTGGTAGACGTTCGTGACCTGGACGTCGGCGCCCGCGTCGGTGCCGCAGACGAGCCAGAGGTTCTGCGTGTCGTAGCGCGAGAGGCGCTGGCGGTAGTTGCCCTGGGTGTTGCAGGGGTTCGCGACCTCCTTCCACGTCTTGCCGCCGTCGGTGGTGCGCAGGATCTCGCTGTCGCCGTTGCCCGAGCCGGAGAGCCAGCCGTGCGTCGACCCCGCGCGGACGAGCTGGTAGGTCTTCTCGTTCGCGTCCGTGCCGGGGATCACCGAGCGCAGCGTGAAGGCATCCGACGACGACGGCGCGGTCCAGAGCGAGAGCTTGCAGCCGCCGGCCTGGCACGACGAGATGACGAGCCAGGTCGTGCCCTTCGTCTGCTCCAGCGCGATCACGTCGCCGTCGGTCGGGATCTGCTTCCACGACTGGCCGCCGTTGTGCGTCGCGTACAGCGTCGGCCCGAACATCCAGCCGTCGTTCTGGTTGCCGAAGCGGATCGCGCGGACGGAGTTGCCGTCGTCCGCGTTGGCCTTGAGGCCGCCGAGGCCGGGGAGCGCGTGCCAGGTGCGGCCGCCGTCGGTCGTGCGGGCGACCTTGGCGCCGCACGGCGAGCTGCCGCAGTCGCTGCCGAGCGACCAGCCGAACGTCGCGCCGATGAACGAGAAG
The DNA here is from genome assembly GCA_035940575.1 of Frankiaceae bacterium. Lineage (GTDB taxonomy): Bacteria > Actinomycetota > Actinomycetes > BP-191 > BP-191 > BP-191. The sequence continues at coordinate 60,735 of DASZER010000033.1, forward strand.
TCCACCGGCTGGAACGCCGTCGGCGCCGGGCCGGTCGCCTGCGGCAGCCCGGGCTTCGTCGGCGACGCCGTCGGCTTCGCGGTGGGCTTGTCCGGCGTCGTGGTCGGCTTCGGCTTCGGGGGCGTCGGGGTCGCCGACGGCGTCGGCGTCGCGGACGGCGCGGCGGTGGTGGGGGTCGCCTGCGGGGCAGCGGCATCGTTCCCGCCGCTGCACGCGGTCAGGGCGACGAGGAGGACTGCGGGCAGCACGAGACGGCGGGAGGGCATGCGCGGGATCATGCCCGACCGTGCCCGCCGTCCGCTACAGCGGCGCTCCCGGCCCTTTCCGCAGCGCGGAAGGAGTGGCCGTCGGCGTCAACGCTCCCCGCGCACGCCCGCCGCGAGGTCCTTCGCGAGCGCGGCGACGGCGGTGGGGCCGCCGTCCATCGCGGCGCGGACGAAGGCGGAGCCGACGATGACGCCGTCGGCGTACGCCGCGACCTCCGCCGCCTGCGCGCCGGTGCTCACGCCGAGGCCGACCGCGACGGGCAGGTCGGTCACGGCCTTCATGCGCGCGACCAGCGAGGGCGCGGACGACGATACGGTGTCGCGGGTGCCGGTGACGCCCATCGTGGAGGCGGCGTAGACGAAGCCGCGGCTGCTCTCGCCGACGACGCGCAGCCGCGCGTCGGTGGACGACGGCGCGACGAGGAAGACCGGGTCGAGCCCGTGCGACGAGGCGGCGGCGAGCCAGTCGCCGGCCTCCTCGGGGATGAGGTCGGGCGTGATCGCGCCCGCTCCCCCGGCGGCGGCGAGGTCGCGCGCGAACGCGTCGACGCCGTAGCGGTCCACGGGGTTCCAGTACGTCATCACGACGACCGGCGCGTGCGCCGCGACGGCCTCGACGGCGGCCAGCACGTCACGCGTCGAGGTGCCCGCCTCGAGCGCCCGCTGCACGGCCTTCTGGATGACCGGCCCGTCCATCAACGGGTCGGAGTACGGCAGCCCGACCTCCACGACGTCGACGCCGTTGTCGGTCATCGCGCGGAAGTCGTCGGCGCTCGCGAAGCCGGCGGGCAGGTAGCCGACGAGCAGCGGCCCGCGCTCGAAGGCGGAGGACAGCGCGCTCACACAAGACCGAACCACTTGGCGGCGGTGTCCACGTCCTTGTCGCCGCGGCCCGAGTGGTTGACGAGGACGACGGCGTCGGGGCCGAGTTCGCGCGCGACGGCGACGCCGCCCGCGACGGCGTGCGCGGTCTCGATCGCCGGGATGATGCCCTCGGTGCGGCACAGCAGCGAGAACGCCTCCATGGCCTCCGCGTCCGACACCGCGCGGTACTCCGCGCGGCCCGAGTCGCGCAGCCACGCGTGCTCGGGCCCGACGCCCGGGTAGTCGAGGCCTGCGGAGATGGAGTGCGTCTCGAGCGTCTGGCCGTTCGCGTCCTGGAGCAGGTACGAGCGCGCGCCGTGCAGCACGCCGGGCGAGCCGCCGACGAGCGTGGCCGAGTGCTTGCCCGTGCCCACGCCGTCGCCACCCGCCTCGCAGCCGACGAGCCGCACGGACGCGTCGGGGACGAACGGGTGGAACAGGCCCATGGAGTTCGAGCCGCCGCCGACGGCCGCGACGCACGCGTCGGGCAGGCGGCCGACGAGGTCGAGGCACTGCTGCCGCGCCTCGACGCCGATGACGCGCTGGAAGTCGCGGACCATCATCGGGAACGGGTGCGGACCCACGACGGAGCCGATGACGTAGTGGGTGCGGTCGACGTTCGTGACCCAGTCGCGCATGGCCTCGTTGATGGCGTCCTTCAACGTCGCCTGGCCCGTCTCCACCGGCACGACGTCCGCGCCGAGCAGGCGCATGCGCGCGACGTTGAGCGCCTGGCGGGCGGTGTCGACCGCGCCCATGTAGACGACGCACTCGAGGCCGAGCAACGCGCACGCGGTCGCGGTGGCGACGCCGTGCTGCCCCGCGCCGGTCTCGGCGATGACGTGCGGCTTGCCCATGCGCTTCGTGAGCAGGGCCTGGCCGAGGACGTTGTTCACCTTGTGCGAGCCGGTGTGCGCGAGGTCCTCGCGCTTGAGCAGGATGCGCGCGCCGCCGGCGTGCTCGGACAGCCGCCGCGCGTCGGTGAGCGGGGTGGGGCGGCCCGCGTACGTCGTGAGCAGCCGGTCGAGCTCGGCGGTGAACTCCGGGTCGTTCCGCGCGGAGTCGTAGGCGGCGGTCAGCTCGTCCAGCGCGGCGACCAGCGCCTCGGGGACGAACCTGCCGCCGTACGGGCCGAAGTGCCCGGTCAGGTCGGGCAGCGCCGTCACGGGGCCATCCGCGCGATGGTCGGGTGCGTGCCCGCGGCGACGAGCTCGGCCACGGCCTGGCGCGGGTCGCGGCCGGTGACGAGGTTCTCGCCGACGAGGACGGCGTCGGCTCCGGCGGAGGCGTACGCGCGCAGGTCGGCGACGCCGCGCACGCCGGACTCGGCGACCTTGACGTGACCGTTCGGGATCCGCGGCGCGAGCCTCGGGAACACCTCGCGGTCGACGTCGAGCGTCTTGAGGTTGCGGGCGTTGACGCCGATGACGTGCGCGCCCGCGTCGAGCGCGCGGTCGAGCTCGGCCTCGTCGTGGACCTCGACGAGCGGCGTCATGCCGAGCGACTCGACGCGCTCGACGTACGACACCAGCGCGGTCTGCTCCAGCGCCGCGACGATGAGCAGCACGAGGTCGGCGCCGAACGCGCGGGCCTCCCAGATCTGGTACGGCGTCACGACGAAGTCCTTGCGCAGCACCGGCACCTCGACCGCGCGGCGTACCGCGACGAGGTCGGCGAGCGTCCCGCCGAAGCGGCGCTGCTCGGTCAGCACGGACACGACGGCGGCGCCGCCCGCCTCGTACGCCGTCGCGAGCGCGGCGGGGTCGTCGATGCTGGCGAGCGCTCCCTTGGACGGGCTCGCGCGCTTGACCTCGGCGATGACGGCGACGCCGGGGCGCTTCAGCGTCGCGACGCAGTCGCGGGCCGGGGGCGTGCGCTGCGCGATCTCCTTGAGCCTGTCCATCGGCGTCTCGGCCTCGCGCGCGGCGACGTCCTCGCGTACCCCCGCGAGGATCTCGTCGAGCACCGTCGCCATGCGTCGCATCATGGCAGGTGCCGGGTCAGGCCGTGGGGTCCTCTCCCCGATCCAGCGCGGCCCACGGGTCGTCGCGGCGCTGCGGCGCGTCGTAGCGCGCGGCCATCGACGTCCACGAGGGGCCGCGCACCGCGACGAACGCGCCCGTCGCGGCCAGCAGCACGCCGGCGGCGGCGGCGAGCCACCGCCACGGCGAGGAGTCCCACGACAGCGCGCCCGCGACGGCCGCGATCCCCGCGCCGACGAGCGCGACGCCGACGACGACGCGTCCCCAACGTCGCGTGGCGAGCGTCGCCACGGCGCCCGCGAGCGCGACGACGCCCCACGGCGCGAGCGCGGCCGAGCGCGCGGCACCGGCGTCCGCGCCGATGCGGGCGTCCGCGAGCAGCAGGCCCGCGCCCGCCAGCGCGCACGCCACGACGGCGATCGGGAGCGGCCTCACGCGGGCCGCAACGTCTCCGCCGCGCGGATCGCGGTCAGCACGGCCTTGGCCTTGTTGCGGCACTCGGCGTCCTCGGTGGGGCCGTCGCTGTCGGCGACGATGCCGGCGCCTGCCTGGACGTACGCCACGCCGTCGCGCAGCAGCACCGTACGGATCGCGATGCACGCGTCGAGGTCGCCCGCGAAGTCGAGGTAGCCGACCGCGCCGCCGTAGAGCCCGCGCCTGCGCGGCTCGATCTCCTCGATGAGCTCCATCGCGCGCGGCTTCGGCGCGCCCGACAGCGTGCCCGCGGGGAAGCACGCGGTCAGCACGTCGAACGCCGCCCGCCCCGCCGCCACCTGGCCCACGACGCTCGACACGATGTGCATCACGTGGGAGTAGCGCTCGACCGCGAAGAAGTCGACGACCTCGACGGTGCCGGGGTCGCAGACGCGGCCGAGGTCGTTGCGGCCGAGGTCGACGAGCATCACGTGCTCGGAGCGCTCCTTCGGGTCGGCGAGCAGCTCGGTCGCGAGCGCCGCGTCCTCCTCGGGCGTCGCGCCGCGCGGCTTGGTGCCGGCGATCGGGCGGACGAGCGCGCGGCCGTTCTCGACCTTGACGAGCGCCTCGGGCGAGGACCCGATGACGTCGAAGCCGTCGAAGCGCAGCAGGTACATGTAGGGGCTCGGGTTGAGCACGCGCAGCACCCGGTACACGTCGAGCGGGTCGGCGGGCGTGCTCGTCTCGAACCGTTGCGACAGCACGACCTGGAACACGTCCCCGGCCCGCACGTGCTCCTTGGCGCGCTCGACCGCGGCGACGTAGCCGCCCTCGGGCGCGGTCGTCGCGACGTCGCCGAGGTCGACCGCCGTGTCGAGCGTCGCGGCGGTCGGCGCGGCGGGCGTCGCGAGGTCGCGGGTCATCGCGTCGAGCCGCGCGAGCGCGTCGTCGTACGCCGCGTCGACGCGCTCGTCGCTGTCGTCCCAGTTGACGGCGTTGGCGATGAGCAGCACCGAGCCGTCGTCGTGGTCGAGCACCGCGAGGTCGGTCGCGAACAGGAACGCCAGCTCCGGCACGCGCAGGTCGTCGCTCGCGGTCGACGGCAGGCGTTCGAGGCGGCGTACGGCGTCGTAGGCGAGGTAGCCGACCATGCCGCCGGTCAGCGGCGGCAGGCCCGGGAGGCGCTCGGTGTGCAGCCGCGCGACGGTCTCGCGCAGCGCCGCCAGCGGGTCGCCGGACATCGGCAGGCCGACGGGCGGCGTACCGGTCCAGTACGCCTCGCCGCCGCGCTCGGTGAGCGTCGCGGCCGAGCGCGCGCCGACGAACGAGTACCGCGACCACGACCGGCCGTGCTCGGCGGACTCCAGGAGGAACGTGCCCGGACGCCCGCCGGCGAGCTTGCGGTAGACCCCGACCGGGGTCTCGCCGTCGGCGAGCAGGCGGCGCGTGACGGGGATGACGCGCCGGTCGCGGGCGAGCGCGCGGAACGTCTCGCGGTCCGGCGCGACGGCTCCGGTGGTCACGCCGGCGGCGTGCCCACGACGGCCGGCAGCACGTCGGCGTCGAAGCACGTGCGGTCGCCGGTGTGGCAGGCAGCGCCGACCTGGTCGACCTTGACGAGCACCGTGTCGCCGTCGCAGTCGAGCGCGACGGAGCGCACCCACTGCTGGTGCCCGGACGTGTCGCCCTTGACCCAGTACTCCTGGCGGCTGCGCGACCAGTACGTGCACCGGCCCGTGGTGAGCGTGCGGTGCAGCGCCTCGTCGTCCATCCAGCCGACCATGAGCACCTCGCCGGTGTCGTGCTGCTGCGCGACCGCGGGGAACAGCCCCTCGGGGTCGCGCTTCAGCCGCGCGGCGATGGCGGGATCGAGGTCGGACGAGGGAACGCGAGCCATGCCCGCGATCCTCGCACGCCCCGTCGCGTCGTCCGTCGCGTCGCCCGGCAGCCGGCTCAGGTGCCCTTGAGGCAGGTGGGCGTGCCGTCGGTGTACGAGCGACCGCTCTGCGCGGTGTCCGCGCCGAACGAGCCCTTCATCGTGCCGGTCGGCAGCTTGAGGTTGTCCGCCACGTGCGAGCCCGCCGACAGCCCGGTGAACTTCGCGCCGTTCTTCTTGAGCGCGGGGATCAGCTTGCGCGGCACGATCCACGTCACGGTCGCGGTGCCCTCGTCGACGAGGAAGTCCACGGGGAAGACCGCCCCGTCGATGCCCGTGCCGACGGCCAGGTCCGCCTCGCGCTCCCCGGTGCCGAACTGGCGGTACGTCAGCGTGTGCCCGACGCCACCGGAGGTGAACGACAGCGTGTACGTCAGCCCGCCCACGAGCGCGGCGTCGGGCGTGACGGACTTGAGCCGCAGCGCCGCGACGAGGTTGCGGCGGCCGGTCGCGATGTCGCCGCTCAGCAGGTCCAGCGAGTCCTGGCTCGCGGGGACCACCAGCGCGTTGCCGTCGCCGGCTACGTCCTGGATCTGGAGGCAGACGGTCCGCGCGGCGTTCGCGGGAACGGCGGCCCCGCACGCCGCGACGACGGCGGCGGCGAGGACGGCGAGGCGTCGGTTCATGGTCGTGCTCCTCGAGGGGTGCGTGAGGGGTTCGTCGCGGTGCGGACGCGCCGCGCGAGGTGGAGCTGGGTTCCGGCCGCCGCGCATGCGACGAGCACTCCGGCGAGCATGGTCGCCGCCGGGGCGACGTCCTTCGTGTTGTCGACCGCCGAGAACGCGAGCTCCTCGTCCTCGGTGATGTCGTTCTCTGCCAGCGCGAGCTGGTGCTGCTGCTCCTCCTGGGAGGCCATGCCGCCCTGGCCCTGTGCCTGCGGGTTCGGGTTCGGGTTGGGGTTCACGTTCGGGTTCGGCTGCGGCGGGGGCGGCGGCGGGACCGCGGCCGCGCGCAACGGCCTCGGCGGCTGCTGCGGCGGGACGAGCGGCGGGACGACCGGCGCGATCCGCCGCTCGGGCGCGAGGCAGCGCACGGTCGCGGTGCCGGACACGACGGTCCTGCCGCGCAGCTCGCCCGCGATCGTGACCGGGGTGTCGGTGCCGTAGCGCGCGGACGTGCACGCGAACTCGACGGGGACGGGGAACGTGTTCAGCGCCTTGACGTTGACGTCCTCGAACGTCGACTGCCCCAGGGGCCGCACGACGTCGCGCGGCCCGCGCACGCCGACGTTGACGTCCGCGAGGTCCTTGAGGCCCTGGAGCATGTTGATGAACGCCGGCGCGATCGAGTCGTCGCTGCTGGTGAAGTCGCACACGAGCGGCTCGCCCTGGTCGATGTCGGGCTCGTCGTCGCCGTCGCAGTCGACGCCGCCCTCGGGCGCGAGCGAGCCCGCGCCGCGCGCCAGCTCCTCCATCTGCGCGCGGGGGCTGTCGGGGGTCGGGCCGCTCTTGACGCGGATGCCGACGATCTCGACGTCGTGGTCGTTCAGCGCGTCGATCACGGCCTGCTTGGTGGGGCCCGCGTTCCACGGCTCGGTGGGGTTGGGCTCGCGCATCTCGTCGTCGCTCGCGACGAGCACGACCTTGAGCGCGTCGTCGCGGAACTGCGCGCCCTGGCCCGGCGGGATGTCGGCCGTGATGCCGTCGCGGCCGGCGCCGGTCACGGCCTGGTAGATCGCCTCCAGCGCCGAGTCGTCGCCGTTGCCGCCGCCGGTCGTGATGCCGCCGAGCGCGTCGCCGAGGTCCTGGTCGACCGGGCCCACCGCGCGCCTGCGCTTGTACGGGTACGTCCCCTCGATGCCGTCGTCGCCGCCCGGCGTCTGCGGGTAGTCACGGAAGTCCGCCACACCGAAGTGGAGGTTGATGCCCGCCGCGGTGAGGTCGTCGACGATGTCCTGCACGCCCTCCTGGACGGCGGCGATCGCGTTCTGCATCGAGCCGGTGCTGTCCGTCATGAAGTAGAGGTCCAGCGGCGTCGGCGTCGGCGGCAGCACGAGGTCGTAGCCCACGCGGCGTCGCTCGCCCGGCTTCAACGTCACCACGGTCCCCGAGGGACGCAGCATCGGCTTCATCGGCGGGGCCGGGACGCGCTTCTTGACGTTGATGACGGGCCGCGGCGGCGGCGGGATGTTGAAGTCGTTCGGGATCGAGCGCCGGTACAGCGCGCGCGGGCTGAACCCGTACAGCACGAACTCGTCGTCCACCTTGGACTGGGCGAACGTCAGGTCCGACAGCACCGCGTCCTCGGGCGTGACGTCGAGGCGCTTCGCGTCCCTCCCCTTGCTCAGCGGCGGGTCGACCGTGACGCCGTCGACGGTGGACGACGTCGCGACGAGGCCGAACTCCGGCCCCGCCGTGATCGACGTCACCATGTCCGGGGCCGGCGCGAGGATGCCCTGCGTCAGCGAGACCATGTCGAGCCGCGAGGCGTTGGCGAACGCGATCGTGGTGAACGCCGGCGACACGTCGACGCGCACGGGCGCGGCGGGCGCGCTGACGCGCCCGAAACTGCGTCCCTTGTCGATCGAGGCGTACAGCGTCGTCGAGTCCCACGCCCACACGACGTTGCGGAACGCGTCGACGACGAAGTCGGACAGGTCGGGCAGGTTCGTCGCGAGCGCGGTCCACGACTCGCCGCCGGTGGTGGTGGCGTACAGCGTCCGCTTCTCGACCGGGACGGTCTCCTCGACCAGCACGTACGCCTCGAGCGGCGACAGCGCCGTGCGCAGCGCGATCGGCTGGCCGAACTGCGGGAGCCCGTTCGACTTGAGCACGAACGTGCGCGCGCCGTCGACGCTCAGGAGCACGCGAGGCTGGACGAGCGGGGTGCCGTTGCTGACGACGTTCGTGACGCCGAGCGCCCAGACGGTGCTGCCCGAGACGTACGGGAGCTGGATGTCGAGCAGCCTGCGCTGCGCGACCGGGGTGGACTCGTCGCCGCCGAGCGGGCCGAGCGCGCCGAGCTCCTCGTCGGGCACCGTCGCGCCGGTCCAGGTGCACCCGGAGTCGCGCGACGAGGCGATCGCGACGCCGTTGCTGACGTAGAGGCGCTCGGGGCGCCGCTCGTCGATCGTGTACGCGGTCAGCGCGTCGCTGCCGGCGCCGGCGAAGCTCGGGGCCGCCACGCGGGTCCAGCCGTCGCCCTCGGTCTTCCAGGCTCCGGGGGTCACGCAGGTGGGCGGGGACGCCGAGGCGGGGACGGCGAGGCACAGTGCGGCGACGGCGAGCACCAGCCCGCTACGTCTCCCCCGTGCACTCCGAGCCATGCTCGCGCCTCCGTGTCCCGCCGTTGATGCGCCCCCTTCTACGAGGCGGCGGTGATTCCCTTCCAAGGGGGTGACGCGGAAACGCCACAGACGTCTCGGTGCCGTACGGGTTAGGGAGAGGTGACCTCGGGGTCAGGCGAGGCGCACGAGGTGCCCTGCGGAGCGCAGCGCGACCTTGACGTCACGCACGGTGAGCTCGCCGAAGTGGAAGACGCTCGCCGCGAGGACGGCGTCGGCCCCCGCGCCGACGGCGGGCGCGAAGTGCCCCAGCGCGCCGGCGCCACCGCTGGCGATCACCGGGATCGTGACGACGCTGCGTACGGCCTCGATCATCGCGAGGTCGTAGCCGTCCTTGGTGCCGTCGGCGTCCATGGAGTTGAGCAGGATCTCGCCCGCGCCGTGCTCCTGGCCCTGCGCCGCCCACTCGAGCAGGCCGATGCCGGTCCTGGTGCGGCCTCCGTGCGTCGTGACCTCGAAGCCGTTGCCGTCCTCGCGCCGCCGCGCGTCGCAGGACAGCACGACGCACTGGCTCCCGAAGCGCGTCGCCGCCTCCTCCAGCAGGTGCGGGTCGGCGACCGCGCCGGTGTTGATCCCGACCTTGTCGGCGCCCGCGCGCAGCAGCGCGTCCACGTCGTCCACGGTGCGTACGCCGCCGCCGACCGTGAGCGGGATGAACACCTGCTCGGCGGTCCGCCGCACGACGTCGTACGTCGTCTCGCGGCCCTGCGACGACGCCGTGATGTCGAGGAAGACCAGCTCGTCCACGCCCTGCGCGTCGTACGCCGCCGCGAGCTCGACGGGGTCGCCCGCGTCGCGCAGGTCGGTGAAGTTGACGCCCTTCACGACCCGCCCCGCGTCGACGTCGAGGCAGGCGATGACCCGGACCGCGACCGTCATCGGGGCACCGCCGCCAGGGCCTCCTCGAGGGTGAACGCCCCGGCGTACAGCGCCTTGCCGACGATCGCCCCCTCGACGCCAGGCACCGTCGCGATCGCGCGCAGGTCGTCCAGCGACGAGACGCCGCCGCTCGCGACGACCGGCTTCGTCGTCGCGGCCGTCACGTCCCTGAGGAGGTCGAGGTTGGGCCCGGTCATCGTGCCGTCGCGGCCGACGTCGGTGACGACGTAGCGCGCGCAGCCGTCGCGGTCGAGGCGTTCGAGCACCTCGAACAGCTCGCCGCCCTCGCGCGTCCACCCGCGCGCGGCGAGCGTCGTGCCGCGCACGTCGAGCCCCACGGCGATCCGGTCGCCGACGCGCGCGATGGCGTCGCGAACCCAGCCGGGGTCCTCCAACGCCGCCGTGCCCAGGTTGACGCGCGCGGCTCCCGTCGCGAGCGCGGCGTCGAGCGACGCGTCGTCGCGGATGCCGCCGGAGAGCTCGACCCGCACGTCGAGGGCGCCGACCACGGAGGCGAGCAGGTCGCGGTTGGAGCCGCGCCCGAACGCCGCGTCGAGGTCGACGAGGTGCACCCACTCCGCGCCCGCCTCCTGCCACGCGAGCGCGGCGGCGAGCGGGTCGCCGTACGCCGTCTCGGTCCCCGCCTCGCCGCGCACGAGGCGTACGGCCTGGCCGTCCGCGACGTCGACGGCGGGCAGCAGGATCACAGCGACCCCACCCAGTTGCGCAGCAGCCTGGCGCCGGTGTCGCCGGACTTCTCGGGGTGGAACTGCACCGCGCTCAACGCCCCCGTCTCGACGACCGACGCGAACCGCGCGCCGTGGCGCGTCCAGCCGGTCACCTCGGCGATCTCGACGTCGTCGGGCGCGCCGACGCAGGCGCCGTAGGAGTGCACGAAGTAGAACCGCTCCTCCGGGTCGATCCCGTCGAGCAGCGTCGAGGAGCCGGAGCGCTCGACGGTGTTCCAGCCCATGTGCGGGACGACCGGCGCGTCGCGCAGCGCGCGGATCGTGCCGGGCAGCGCGCCGAGGCCCTTGATGGCCGCGCCGTGCTCCTCGCTCCCGTCGAAGAGCACCTGCATGCCGACGCAGAGGCCGAGCACGGGGCGTTCGCGGTCGACGCGGTCGCCGATCACCGCGCGGCCGCCGACGGCCTCGAGCTGCTCCATGCACGCGCCGAACGCCCCCACGCCGGGCACGACGAGCCCCGCGCACCTCACGGCCTCGACGGTGTCGTTGGTGACGAGCACGTCGGCGCCCGCGCGGGCCAGCGCGCGCTCGACCGAGCGCAGGTTGCCCGAGCCGTAGTCGTAGACGACGACGCGCTTCACAGCACGCCCTTGGTCGAGGGGACGCCCGCCACGCCGCCGAGGGACACGGCGTCGCGCAGCGCGCGCGCCACGGCCTTGAACTGCGCCTCCACGACGTGGTGCGCGTTGCGGCCGGCGAGGACGCGCACGTGCAGGCAGACCTGCGCCGCCGCCGTGAACGACTCCCAGACGTGCCTGGTCAGGGTCGTGTCGTACGTGCCGATCAGCTCGACGATCTCCGGCTCGACGTGGACGACGTACGGCCTGCCCGACAGGTCCACCGCGACCTGCACGAGCGTCTCGTCCAGCGGGACGAGGGCGTCGCCGAAGCGGCGGATGCCGGCCTTGTCGCCGAGCGCCTCGCGCAGCGCCTGGCCGAGCGCGATCGACGTGTCCTCGACCGTGTGGTGCGCGTCGACGTGCGTGTCGCCCTCGCAGCGCACGGTGAGGTCGAAGCCGCCGTGCTTGCCGAGCTGGGCCAGCATGTGGTCGAAGAACGGCACGCCGGTGTCGACCGCGACCTCGCCCGTGCCGTCGAGCACGAGCGTCACCCGCACCGACGTCTCGCCGGTGGTGCGCTCGACGGTGGCGGCTCTCACGTGACCTCCCTCAACGCCGCGAGGAACGCGTCGTTCTCCTCGGGCCTGCCCGCCGTGACCCGCAGCCAGCCGGCGAGGCCGACGTCGCGGACGAGCACGCCCCTGTCCAGCAACGCCTGCCACGTCCCGTCGGCGGCGCCGAACAGCACGAAGTTCGCGTCGCTCGGGACCGTCCTGGGCAGCTCGCGCACGAGCCGGTCGCGCTCGTCGCGCAGCAGGCCGACGTAGCGCAGCAACGTCTCCGCGTGCGCGAGCGCGACGCGCCCCGCGGCCTGGGTGAGCGCCGAGAGGTGGTACGGCAGCCGCACCAGCCGCAGCAGGTCCACGACCGTCGGGTCGGCGGCGAGGTAGCCGACGCGGGCGCCCGCGAGCGCGAACGCCTTGCTCATCGTGCGCGTCACGACGAGCCGCTCGCGGCCCGGCAGCAGCGCGAGCGCGGACGGCGCGTGCGAGAACTCCGCGTACGCCTCGTCCACCACGACCATGCCGTCCGTGGCGTCGTAGACGGCCTCGATCACGGCGTGCGGCAGGGCGTTGCCGGTGGGGTTGTTCGGCGAGCAGAGGAACGTCACCGTCGGGCGCTCGCGCTCGACCGCCGCGACGGCCGCCTCGGCCGACAGCGAGAAGTCCGACGGGTCGCGCTCGGCGGCGACCCAGCGCGTCGCGGTCGCGACGGAGATGAGCCTGTGCATCGAGTACGACGGCTCGAAGCCGAGCGCCGTGCGCCCAGGCCCGCCGAACGCCTGGAGGAGCTGCTGCAGGACCTCGTTGGAGCCGTTGGCCGCCCACGTGCCCTCGGGGACGTGGCCGACGTAGGAGGCGAGGTCGGTCCGCAGCGCGAGCGCCTCGCGGTCGGGGTAGCGGTTGAGCTCGCTCTCGAGCACCCTCCGCGAGAGGTCCTCCAGGACCTCTCGCGGAGGGGGGTACGGGTTCTCGTTCGTGTTGAGGCGGACGGGTACGTCGTCGAGCTGCGGCGCGCCGTACGCTGCCCAGCCGACGAGGTCGTCGCGCAGGGGGAACGTCACGTCAGCCGCTCGCGCACGGCCGCGACGTGGCACGGCAGCTCCTCCGCGCCGCCGAGCGCGTCGACGTGCTCGGCGACGTCGGCCAGCGCCTCGCGCGTCGCCTCGACGACGTGCACCCCGCGCACGAACGCGTCGACCGACAGCCCGCCCGTGTGGCGCGCGGTGCCCGCGGTGGGGAGGACGTGGTTGGAGCCGGCGAGGTAGTCGCCGAGCGAGACGGGGGCGTAGTCGCCGACGAACACCGCGCCCGCGTTGCGCACCCTCGCGGCGACCGACGTCGCGTCGCGGGCGACGACCTCGAGGTGCTCGGGCGCCCACGCGTCCACGACCGCGAGGCCCTCCTCGATCGTCGCGACGAGGACGGTCGCGGCGGCGTCCACGAGGCCGTGCGGCAGCAGCGCGTCGACCTCGTCGGCGAGCCGTACGGAGGTCGTGACGAGCAGGCACGCCGCCATCGGGTCGTGCTCGGCCTGCGCGCGCAGGTCCGCGGCGACGTACGCCGCCGACGCCGTGTCGTCGGCGAGGATCGCGATCTCGGTGGGGCCGGCCTCGGCGTCGATGCCGACGACGCCGCGGACGAGCCGCTTGGCGGCGGCGACGTAGACGTTGCCGGGGCCCGTGACGATGTCGACGGGCTCGATGCCGTCGGAGCCGTACGCTAGCAGCGCGATCGCCTGCGCACCGCCGACGGCGTAGACCTCCTCGATGCCGAGCAGCGCGCACGCGGCGAGGACCGACGGGTGCGGGAGGCCGTCGGGGAGCTTCGGCGGCGACGCGACGGCGAGCGACGCGACGCCCGCGACCTGCGCGGGCACGGCGTTCATGACGACGCTCGACGGGTACGCCACGCGGCCGCCGGGGACGTACAGCCCGACCCGGCGCACGGGCACGTACCGCTCGGTGACGGTGAGGCCGGGAGCGGGCGAGACCGTGACGTCGTGACGCCGCTGCGCCTCGTGCACCAGGCGCGCGCGGCGCGCCGACTCCTCCAGCGCGGCGCGGAGGCGCGGGTCCAGCGCGTCGAGCGCGGCCGCCAGCGCGGGAGCCGGCACGCGCAGGTCGGACAGCACGACGCCGTCGAGCTTGTCGGTCCACTCGCGGGCGGCGTCGGCGCCGCGCTCGCGGACGTCCGCGACGATCGGGCGAACGGCGTCGAGGGCCGCGTCGACGTCGGTCGCGGCGCGCGGCAACGACGACGCGGCCGCACGGTCGAGCGGCGCGCCCCGTAAATCCACGCGGCGAAGCATGCCCGCGAGCCTACGATGCGCCGTGCCCGCCAGCCTCCTCGCCCGCGACCTGACGGTCGCGTTCGGTGCCCGCGTCGTGCTCAAGGACGTCGGGCTGCTCGTCGACCCCGGCTCGCGCATCGGGATCATCGGCCCGAACGGCGTCGGCAAGTCCACGCTCCTGCGCGTCCTCGCCGGGCTGCACGTGCCCGACGAGGGGACGGTGTCGCTGCGCCCGCCGACGGCGACCGTCGGCTACCTCCCGCAGGAGACCGACCGCCTCCCCGGCGAGTCCCTCGCGGGGCTGCTGGCGCGGCGTACCGGCGTCGCCGACGCGCAGGCCGCGCTGGACGAGGCGTCGGAGGCGCTCGCGGCCGGGGGCAGCGGCGACGCGTACGCCGACGCGCTCGACCGCTACCTCGGCCTCGGCGGCCCCGACTTCGAGGCGCGCGCGGCGGCGGTGTGCGACGACCTGGGGCTGCCCTCGCGCCTGCTCGACCTCGGCACCGAGGCGCTGTCCGGCGGGCAGCTCGCGCGGGCGTCGCTGGCCGGCATCCTGCTGTCGCGCTACGACGTGTTCCTGCTGGACGAGCCGACGAACGACCTCGACTTCGACGGCCTCGCGCGGCTCGAACGCTTCCTCGCCGACGTGCCGGGCGGGCTCGTCGTCGTGTCGCACGACAGGGCGTTCCTCGAACGCACGGTGACGAGCGTGGTCGAGATCGACGAGTTCAGCCGCAACGCCGTCGAGTACCGCGGCGGGTGGGACGCCTACCTCGAGGCTCGCGCGACGGCACGGCGCCACGCCGAGGAGGCGTACGAGGAGTACACCGCCACGCGCGACGACCTGACCGGGCGCATCCGGCGGCAGCGGCAGTGGGCCGTGCAGGGCGTCGCGAAGGCGAAGCGCGACCCCAAGGACAACGACAAGGCGCAGCGCGACTTCCGCATCAACCGCACCGAGAAGCAGGCGTCCAAGGTCCGCGCGTCGGAGAAGGCGCTCGAACGCCTCGAGGAGGTCGAGGAGCCGCGCGACCCGTGGCGCCTGCAGTACGTCATCGGGACCGCGCAGCGTTCGGGCGACGTCGTGGCGCGCCTGTCCGGCGCGGTGATCAGGCGCGGGTCGTTCGCGCTCGGCCCGGTGGACCTCGAGGTCGGGTGGGCCGAGCGCATCGCGCTCGTCGGCCCGAACGGCTCCGGCAAGACGACGCTGCTCCAGGCGCTGCTCGGCAGGCTGCCGTTGAGCGAGGGGTCGCAGTGGCTCGGCCCCGGCGTCGTGATCGGCGAGCTCGACCAGGCGCGGCGGGTGTTCCGGGCGGACGCGCCGCTGCTCGACGTGTTCCGCGAGCACACGACGCTCTCGCCGACGGACGCGCGCAAGCTGCTCGCGAAGTTCCGCCTCGGCGCCGACCTCGTGCACGCCCGCGCGGCCGGCCTCTCCCCCGGCGAGCGGACCCGCGCCGAGCTCGCGCTGCTGATGGCGAACGACGTCAACTGCCTCGTCCTCGACGAGCCCACGAACCACCTCGACCTGCCCGCCATCGAGCAGCTCGAGGTTGCGCTGGAGTCGTACGCGGGAACGCTCCTGCTCGTGAGCCACGACCGCAGGCTGCTCGACGCCGTCTCCGTCACGCGCACGATCGAGCTCCCGCTGTGAGGGAGGGCGCGGGGCGCGTCGCCGCCGCGATCCTCGCGGTCGTCCTCGGGGTCGTGACGTTCGTCGCGCTGACGGTCGCGGAGTGCCACGACGGCGGCGGCTGGTGCGGCGGCGACCGCACGTCGACGAACGCGATGCTCTACGTCGTCTCCGGCGTCGTCGGCGGCGCCGCCGCCGTGGCGGCGGCCGTGGCGTTCGGGGCGGGGCGCGGCGCGCGGGCGGTGGCGTTCGGCCTCGGCGTCGCCGTCGTCGCGCTGGTCGCGCTCACGTCGGAGCTCGGGTCCTAGGCCGCGCGACTCCTCGCGAACATTGAAGATCGTCACGCGGGCGACCGCTCGCCGGGCTGCAGGGAACGGCACCGGCGAGGTGCGGCCCCGGCTGCGATCGCGATCGCGATCGCGCTACTACGCTGCGGGCGTGAGCGACCTCCTCCCCCTCTTCCCGCTCAACACCGTGCTGTTCCCCGGCGTGCCGTTGCCGCTGCACGTCTTCGAGGAGCGCTACCGCATCCTGCTCGACGAGCTGGTCGAGGGGAGCGGTCCGCGCCGCTTCGGCGTCGTCGCGCTGCGGCACGGCCTGGAGGCCGGCGAGGAGCACGCGCGCGAGTCGCTGCACGACGTCGGCTGCGTCGCCGAGCTGCGCCGCGTCGACAAGTACGCGGACGGGCGCTTCGACGTCGTGACGTTCGGCGGGCCGAGGTTCGTGCTGCGCGACGTGGACGACTCGCGGCCTTTCCTGCGCGGCAGCGTCGACTACCTGCCCGAGGAGCTCGGCGAGCCCGGCGGGCTGACGGCGGCGGTCGTGGCGGCGTTCTCCGGCTACTGCGACGCCGTCGCCGACTCGACCGGCAACGACGTCGCCGAGCCCGCGCTGCCCGAGGACGACCCCGCGCTCGTGTCGTGGGTCGTCGCGGCCGCGATGCGCCTGGACCTGCCGGAGAAGCAGGCCCTGCTCGTCGTGCCCGACGCGGCCACGCGCCTGCGCCGCGAGCTGTCGCTGCTGCGCAGGGAGACGGCGTTGCTCAACGCCGCGCCCGACGACGTGCCGACCGAGGGGCCGTTCAGCCTGAACTAGGCCGCCTCGCGAAGTAGCCCCAGAACGCCACCGACACGACGCCGAAGCCCGCGAACAGCCCGAGCCACGTCCAGAACGGCGCTGCCGCCGCGTCGCCCCCGAACCCGCTCGACGGGTGCAGCAGCAGGTGGACGAACACGAACATCACGAGCCCGTACACCGTCGCCCACACGCGCCTGTCCCACCGCGCGATCGTGTGGCCCTGCAGCGACCGCAGCGGCAGCAGACCGATGACGAGCCCCTGCACGCCGCCGACCGCGATCGCCGCGAGCGTCGTGTCGAGCAGGCCCATGAGCAACGACGCGTTGCCGTCCTCGACGGCGTCGTTGACCGGCAGCCAGACGAGCCACGCAAGCAGCGCGGCGACGAGCACCCACGCCGCCGACAGCGTCGCGGCGCGGCCCTCGTCGCGCGCGGGCAGCGCCTTCGCGAACGCGAAGCCGCCGAGGATGCCGTACATGTAGCCGGGCTCGAAGCCGGTGACGCGCGACACGACGACGCATGCGACGGCGACGAGCAGCGTCCCGGGGAGCACCTCGATCGCGCCGCGGCTGCCGCGCGCGCGGTGGTACCGCAACGTCGCCGCCGAGAACACCAGCGTCACGACGACGATCCCGGCGAGCAGCCCGAGCCACAGCCGCGCCGTGCGCCCGTCGAACGACGCGTCGCGGTCGAGCAGCGCGTAGAGGACCGCGGCGGCGGCGGCGTACGCGCCGAACGTCACCACCCGCAGCCCGCGCGGCCGCTCGACGGCGGGCTTGCGCGGTCCCCGGCGGCCGAACCAGCCGCGCACCTCGTCGTAGTGCTGTTCGAGCGTGTTGTTGAACAGCTCGCTCGGGAACGCGATGAGCAGCATCAGCAACGCCGTCACGAGCGCGTTGACGAGCAGCGCCCTGGTGTCGAGCGACACCTCGTCGCTCGACGGCACCGCGTGGGCGAACGTGCTGCGCCCCGGCGGCGGGTCGACCGGGCCGGGCGCGGCGGCGCGGAACGTCCGCGCCAGCTCGGGGGCGTTCGCGGGCGCCGGGCCCGGCTCCGCCGGCGGGGAGAACGTGCCTGGCGGCGCTGGCGTCGCGTTGGGCACGACGACGTCGGCGAGCCGCAGGGTGTCGTTCAGCGTCAGGTCGCTGCCCGTCACGAGCCGGGTGACCGGCGCGCCACCACCCGGCACCGTCCAGATCGCGGACTCGCCGCTCGCGTCGGCGAGCTCCAGCAACGGCACCGAGCGCCCGCCCGCGCCGCCCACCACCTGCGCACCGGCGGGCAGCGTGCCGAGGACCGACGGCTCGGTGCCGGGGCCGTCGTTCGGCGTCGAGAGCAGCACCTGCGAGTCGCGCGTCGCGAGCAGCCCGGTGTCGAGGTAGGTGTCCCACGCCGTCGCGCCGGGGACCAGCAGCTCCCGCGTCCCCGCGGCGGGGTCCACGACCGCGATGCCGTCGCTGCCGTTGACCGCCAGGCCGTCGTCCACCCACGCGACGGGCGTGTCGCCCTGCGCCGCGCCCTTGACCGGCGCCGCCTTGCCGTCGGCGGTGACGAGCATCAGGCCGGTGTCGGTGCCGACGGCGAGCGAGTCGTCGTCGCGCCAGGCGATCCGGCTGCCGAACAGGTGCCCGAACTCCAGCCGGGTCACGTCCCCGGACCCCTCGGCGTCGACGAGGCCCAGCGTCGTCGTGGAGCCCTCCATCAGCCGCAGCGCGATCCGCGTCAGCGACGGCGACCACACGCTGCCGGCGACGCCGTACCGCCCGGGCCCGAACTCCGCCTCGCGGTCGGGCAGCCTCGTGACCTGGCGCGGCGCCTCCGCGGCGTCGAGCCGCGCGGTGAAGAGCTGCGTCGCGCCGCCGACCCTGCGCGAGAACGCGATCCGTCCAGGGTCGCGTGCGAGCGCGGGGGCGGAGCCGCTGGTGTACGCGCGCTCCCCGGAGCCGTCGACCCCGGCGACGTAGACGGTCGGCTCGGCCGGCCCGCCCGGGCCGTCGGGGTCGCGCGTGAACGCGACCACGCCGCTGCCCGCGGCCCGCGCCGACGCGGTGCCCGCGGGCCCCGCGAGGGCGGCGACGGCGGCGAGGGCGGCGGGCACGGCGAGCGCGAGGAGCAGGCGCGGTCGGTGGCGCATGGCCGCACCCTAGGCTGCGCCGCATGGGAACGGTGGGCATTCGCCACGACGGCCCCGTCACCATCGTCACGATCGAGCGGCCCGAGCGGCGCAACGCCGTCGACGGGCCGACCGCGGAGGCGTTGCGGGAGGCGTTCGAGGCGTTCGACCGCGACGAGGAGCGGCGCGTCGCGGTGCTGGCGGGCGCGGGCGGGACGTTCTGCGCGGGCGCGGACCTGCGGGCGCTCGCGGACGGCGTGCCGATGGTCCTGGACGAGGACGGGCCCGGGCCGATGGGGCCGACGCGGCTCGCGCTGTCCAAGCCCGTCGTCGCGGCCGTCGAGGGCCACGCCGTCGCGGGCGGGCTCGAGCTCGCGCTGTGGTGCGACCTGCGGGTCGCGGCGGAGTCGGCGACGTTCGGCGTCTACTGCCGCCGGTGGGGCGTGCCGCTGGTCGACGGCGGCACCGTACGGCTGCCGCGCATCGTCGGCCACGGCCGCGCGCTCGACATGGTGCTGACCGGCCGCGCGGTCGGGGCCGCCGAGGCGCTCGCGTGGGGGCTCGCCAGCCGCGTCGTCCCCGACGGCCGCGCGCTGGACGAGGCGGTCGCGCTCGCGCACGAGCTGGCGGCGCTGCCGCAGCAGTGCCTCCGCAACGACCGCGCGTCGCTCCACGAGTCGTGGTCGCTGCCCGCGGCGGAGGCGTTGCGCAACGAGCACCGCCACGGCATGGCGACGATCGCGACCGGCGAGACGGCCGCGGGGGCGGAGGCGTTCAGCCGCGCTCGCGGAGGAACGTGAGCGCCGCGAACGACAGCAGCATCGCGATCGGCCACGCGACGAGCGCGGCGGGCGAGTCGATCGCGCGCGTGACGCGCACCGTCGCGCGCAGGGTGAGCGTGCCGTCGTAGACGGTGCACGACACGTCGGGCTGGTGGCAGAAGCCGTACATGTACGAGTCCACGACGAGCCGCGACCCGACGACCGCCGTCACGGCGCTCGCCGCGAGCCCGCCGACCGCGAGGCCGAGCGCGCTCGCCGGCCCGCGCTCGCGCAGGAACCGCCACGCGACCGCGCCGAGGACGAGCCCGACGCAGATCGTCGTGACGACGAACCACCCCTCGATCGCGAAGAACTGGTCGGTCTCCCCCGCCGTCGGCTGCGGCCCCGCCGCGGTCTGCGCGATGCCCACGCGCGGCGTCAGCGCACGCCACAGCAGCGCGGCGGGCGCGCCGAACAGCGGCAGCACGAGCACCGTCGGGACGAACGCCGTCAGCCGCCTGCGCCACGCCTCGCGCGGCGGCTCGTACGGCACGGTCTTGTAGCCGCGCCAGTACTCCTCGGGGGAGACGACGTAGGGCACCTCGCCCGCGGGGGCGCCGGGCGCCGGGGTCGTCACGGCTCCATCCTCGCTCACCGCGACGCCGCCCGCCGGAACGCCGCGCTCGCCAGCGCCAGCGTCGCGACCGCGACGGCCGCGCAGATCGCGAGGTCGCCCGCGAGAGCCCCGGCATGGACCGGCCGCGCGAACGACTCGCGGAGCGCGTCGACGGCGTACGTGCTCGGCACGGCCTTGAGCAGCGGCCGCACCGCCGCCGGCATCCGCTCCGCGCGGACGAGCCCGAGGAACAGCACGAGCGTCATGCCGAGCTGGCCGAAGACCGTCGCGACCTCCGGCTTCGGCGCGAGCAGGCCGATCGCCGCGCCGACGCCCGCGAGCGCCGCGCCCCCGGCGACCGCGACGGGCGCGAGGACCCACAGGCCGCCGAGCGGGAGGTCGTAGAGCAGCGCGCCGACGACCGCCGTGACCGCCATGCCGGGGACGGCGAACGTCGCGTACGACGCCGCCGTGCCGAGGACCACGGCCGTGGGCGGGGTGCGCAGGGCGGCGTAGTAGTCGAGGCCGCCGTTCGCCTTGAGGTGGCCGAGGCGCTGGGCCAGGAGGTTCAGGGCGACGAACGCCACGACGAGCACCGTCGCGCCCGCGACGATCTGCCGCTTCTCCGGCAGGTCCCCCGCGTCCACGACCCCGCGCAGCAGGACGAGCAGCCCGAGCGACTGCAGGCACGCGACGAACAGCAGCGGCGCCCGCGACGTGCGCGCGCGGGCGAGCTGCCCCTCGTAGACCGCGGCGACCGCGGCGGGCCACGTCGCCGTCACAGGTGCTCCAGGTCGCGGGCGCGGCCGCCGAGGGCGAGGTAGACGTCCTCCAGCGACGGCGTCGCCAGCGTGAAGTCGTCCAGCGCCGCGAACGCCGCCCCGCTCGTCAGCCGCCCGAGCGCGTCGCGCGCGTCGTCGGCCTGCAGCCGCAGGCTCCAGCGCCGGCCCGTCGCGTCCGCGCGCTCCGCGAGCGCCGCGACCGTGGGGTCGTCCAGCGGCGGGTCGGCGCGCCAGACGAGGTCGAGGCGCACCTCGTCGGAGACCGCCGCCTTGAGCCTGCCCGGCGAGTCGCACGCGATGACGCGGCCGCGGTCGAACACCGCGACCCGGTCCAGCACGGTCTCGGCCTCGAGGACGTTGTGCGTCACGAGGACGACCGTCGCGCCCCGCTCCCGCCGCCGGTCCAGCGCCGCCCAGACCGCGCGGCGCGCCGTCGGGTCGAGCCCGGTCGTCGGCTCGTCCAGGACGATCACGTCCCGGGTCGCGGCGAGCGCGGTCGCCACGCCGGCGAGGCGGCGTTCGCCACCGGACATCCGCCCGATCGGGCCGCGCGCGCGGACGCCGAGCTCGTCGAGGATCTCGGCCGCCTCCCGCTTCGCGTCGCGCCTGGCGAGCCCGCGCAGCCGTGCCGTCAGCTCGACCGCGAGCGCGGGCGTGAGGTCGGCGAGCGCGGTGTCGTCCTGCGCGAGGTACGCGGCGTCGCCGTCGAGCGAGACCGTTCCCGCGTCGGGGGCGAGCAGGCCCATGAGGCAGCGCACGAACGTCGTCTTGCCCGCGCCGTTCGGGCCGAGCAGCCCGAACACCTCGCCGCGACCGACGTCGAGGTCGACGCCGTCGAGCGCCTTCGCGGCGCCGTACGACTTGGACAGGCCGCGAACGACGGCGACGGCGGCTCGCGGCACGGCGCACAGCGTACGCAACCTGGCACGATGTCCCGCGTGATCACCCGCCGCGCCGCGCTCGCCCTGGCCGCCGTCGTCGCGCTCGCCGGGTGCTCCGACGGCGACAGCGCCCCGCGCGCCACCGTGTCGGTGCCCGTGCCGACGCTGCCTGCCGGCGAGCTGAGCCCGCGCGTGCTCCAGCCGGGCGACGTCTCGCGCAACCTCGTGCCGATCGCGGCGCAGACCGGCACGCGCGACCTCAAGGCCATCGCGGCGTTCTCCGCCGACCCGCCCAAGGCCGAGAAGTCGCTGCAGGAGCACGGCTTCCAGTCGGCCTACGTCGTGCAGTACGCCGACCCGCAGAACGCCGCCGTCGTCACGAACGTCGTCACGAAGTTCGCCACCGCCGCGGGCGCGACCGCCGACCTCGCGGCCGACCTCACGGCGTCGGGCGCGACCGGCGAGACGTTCTCCGTCACCGGGCTCGGCGAGCAGGCGGGCGGCGTGCGCGGGCGGCTGGAGCCGTCGTTGCCGGTGGGCACGCTGATCACGCTGCGCTGGCGCGTCGGCGACACGACCTGGCTGCTCGCCGTCGGGTCGAAGAAGCAGGTCGACGAGGGGTCCGTACGCCGCCTCGCCGACAAGCTCACCGGCCGCTGACGACCCGCCCGTCGGTCACGACGGCGACCGGGGTACGCCAGAGCTCGGGGTCCTCGACCGGGTCTCCGTCGAGGACCACGACGCGCGCGGGTCGGCCCATCTCGATCGGTCGCGTCGCGGCGTCGAACGCGCCCTGCGCTCCCAGGCCAGCCTCGGCGAGTCTTCGGAGCTCGCGCGGCTCGGCTCCGGTGCGGGTGCCCGCGTTGCCGAGGTCGGTGCCGTAGACGAGGCGCACGCCCGCCGCGTGGAGCAGGGCGGCGTTGCGCGCGGCGCCGTCGCCGAGGCACTCGATCGTGGAGACGACGGGGACGCCCGCCTCGGCGACCCGCTCCACGACGCGCGGCGAGAGCGGCTCGACGGGCGTGTGGCAGAGCTCGTCGACGCCGGCGTCGAGGGCGCGTTCGACCATCGCCTCGGTCAGCGCGTGGGCGGTGACGGCGAGGCCGCGCGCGTGCGCCGCGTCCACGATCGCCCGCACCGTCTCGGCGTCGGGCACCGGCTGGCCGCCGGACGGCTCCAGGGCGACCTTGACGAGGTCGGCGTCGAGCTCGCGCACCGCCCTTCGCGCGTCGTCGGGACCGGCCACGAACCGCGCGAAGCCGTCCGCGCCCCACGACCTGCTCGGGTAGCCGGCGGGCGCGGTGAGCAGCGGGCCGGCGACGGCGACGTTGGAGGCGCGGATGCGTGCCGCCAGCGCGGGAGGCGCGCCGAGGTCGCGGACGGCGACGACGCTCCGTCGCAGCATCTCGTCCATCGGCCCGAACGCGAGGTGCACGTGCGCGTCCACGATGCCGGGGCCGACCCACGCGCCCTCGATCACGCGCGCGTCCTCGCGGGCGCCTGCCGCGACGTTGCCGTCGCCGTCGACGCAGACCGTGCGGTTGGCGCCGCGCAGGACGAGCATCAGCCCGGCGGCTCGCTCGACATCCAGACGAGGATGTCGAGGATGCGCAACGGCGTCACGCGCGCGCCGTGCTCGGCGGCCGCGGCGCGCAGCGACTCGAACTCCGCGCGGTTGTTGCGCAGGTCCGCGCGCATCGCGTGGCAGAGCGCCTGCATGACCTCGACCCACGGGCGGTGGCTGCCGCGGCCGATCGCGCCGGAGACGGTGTACGCCGTCCAGATGCGGGAGTCGTAGAGCGGGATCAGGTCGGGGCGCTTGCGGTGCAGCACCTTCGACACGATCGTGCCGCGCGCGCCGGCGCGGACGTACATCGGCTCGTCCAGCACCGCGAAGCACCGCGCGACGGCCGCGACCCCCGCGTCGTCGGTCTCCTCCAGCGGCGTGTCCGGCAGGGTGCCCCACGCCTCGCAGATAGACGGGAGCATCCGCCTGAGCAGCACGAAGCGCGCGTAGTCGACGTGCGCGTCGAGCAGGCTCGGCGCCAGCAGGTCGCCGTCGACGAGGTCGGACGAGCCGTTCGTGACGAGCTCGTCGTAGGCCGGGTACGCGTACGGCCCGTCGGGCTCGACGTACGCGAGCAGCAGCTCCTCGGGGTCCTCGATCGCGAGCGTTCCGCCACACAGTTGCATGGCCTCATCCAACCTCATCCGCCCGCCCCCCGACGTGGTCGCCGGGAGGCGGGCGGCTCGACCGCTACGGGAAGTAGAGCACGCTCGACACGATCGCCTGCGTCTGCAGCGGGGAGCGAGTGACGACGGCGGTCGTGTAGACGGGGGTGCTGCTCCACGGCCACGCCTTCGTGCAGTAGAAGTCCTCGTTCGCGTCCACGATCACGGTGCATCCCTGCGTGGCGATCAGCAGGTTGTCGCTGCCACGCCGGAGCTGTGCGGTGACCTTGTAGGTGGCGATGGTGCCGCGGTTGACGATCGCGGCGGTCGCGTAGAGATAGGAGTCGTCGTCGCCGATGCAGGCATAGATCCAGGCCTCGTGCGCCGTGCTGGTGCCGCTGTTGTACTCCATCCCCGGTAGACCGCAGGCATCGACGCCGGTGCCCCATGCCTGCGCCGGCGCCGCCTGCATCGTCAGGGCGTACGCCGCGCCGAGCGCGGTGATGGTCAGCCGGAACGTTCTTCTCATGTGAGCCCCCCTCGCATCCCGCCGCCCGTTGCGGCCGGGGGGCGAAGGTAGCGCGACACCGGCGCCGCGAAGGGCGGAATCCCGAGATTCACAGCCGATGCGGCCGCGGGTCTACGACGCGAGGCAGCCGGCTCCCAGGAGCTGCTTGAGGTCGGCCATCAGCGAGGGTGCGGCGTTGACGCGCAGGCCGTCGTCGAGCTTGAGCAGCGTCGTACGGCTCCCGCTCTGCAGCTCCAGGTGGACCTCGGTCATGCCGGGGTGCTGGCGCAGGATCTCCTTGAGGCGCTCGACCACCGGCTCGGTGCAGCGCGTCGTGTCCATGCGGACGACGACGGGCCCGCGCGGGCCCGTGCCCACGGACAGGTCGGGGCGCACGACGTCCATCGCGATGAGCTTCGCGGTGTCCTCGCGCTTGTCGAGCCGCGCCTTGACGACGAGCACCTCGTCCTCGGCGAGCAGCACGCCGTACGCGGCGTAGACCTGCGGGAAGAAGAACACCTCGATCGCGCCCTCGAGGTCCTCCAGGACCGCCTGGGCGTACGGGTCGCCGCGCTTGGTGACCTTGCGCGCGATCGACGACAGCAGGCCGCCGACGGTCACGACCTTGCCGTCCTCGCCCTCCGCGACGAGCTCGGTGATCCGAGCGTCGGTGTGCTGCGCCAGAACGTGCTCGACGCCGAGCAGCGGGTGGTCGGAGACGTAGAGCGAGAGCATCTCCCGCTCGAAGCTCAGCAGGACCTTCTTGTCCCACTCGGTGACGGGGATGGCGAGGTTCGCGAGCGGGTCGGCGCCCTCGTCGGACGAGGCGTCGGTCACCTCGCCGAACAGCGAGAACTGCCCCATCGCCTCCGCGCGCTTGGTGTCCATGCACGCGTCGATGGCGTCGGCGTGCACGGCGACGAGCCCGCGCCGCGTGTGCCCGAGCGAGTCGAACGCGCCCGCCTTGATGAGCGACTCCACGACGCGCTTGTTGCACGCGACCGGCTCGACCTTGCGCAGGAAGTCGTAGAAGCCGGTGTAACGGCCCTTGGAGCGCCGCGTCGCGATGACGGAGTTGACGACGTTCTCGCCGACGTTGCGGATCGCGGACAGGCCGAAGCGGATGTCGGTGCCGCGCGGGGTGAAGTTCAGGTCGGACTCGTTGACGTCGGGCGGCAGCACCTTGATGCCCATGCGCCGGCACTCGTGCAGGTACAGCGCCGACTGGTCGCGGTTGTCCTTGACCGAGGTGAGCAGCGCCGCCATGTACTCCGACGGGTAGTGCGCCTTGAGGTACGCCGTCCAGTACGACACGAGGCCGTAGCCGGCGGTGTGCGCCTTGTTGAAGGCGTAGTCGGAGAACGGGACGAGGATGTCCCACAGCGTCTTGATCGACTGCTCGGAGTAGCCGTTCGCGCGCATGCCCTCGCTGAACGGCACGTACTCCTTGTCGATGATCTCCTTCTTCTTCTTGCCCATCGCGCGGCGCAGCAGGTCGGCCTGTCCGAGCGTGTAGCCGGCGAGCTTCTGGGCGATCGCCATGACCTGCTCCTGGTACACGATCAGGCCGTACGACTCGCCGAGGATCTCGTCGAGGGGCTCCTCCAGCTCCTTGTGGATCGGGACGATCGGCTTGCGGCCGTTCTTGCGGTCGGCGTAGTCGTTGTGCGCGTTGGCCGCCATCGGGCCGGGCCGGTACAGCGCGAGCACGGCGGAGATGTGCTCGAACGTCGTCGGCTGCATCGAGCGCAGCAGCGCCCGCATCGGCCCGCCCTCGAGCTGGAACACGCCGATCGAGTCGCCGCGCGCGAGCAGGCGGTACGCCTCCTCGTCGTCGAGCGTCAGGTCCTCGAGGACGACGGTCTCGCCGCGGTTGTCCTCGATGTGCTTGAGGCAGTCGTCGAGGACGGTGAGGTTGCGCAGGCCGAGGAAGTCCATCTTGAGCAGGCCGAGCTTCTCGACCGCGCCCATGTCGAACTGCGTGATGACCGCGCCGTCGGCCTCGCGCCGCCACACCGGGATGACGTCGGTGAGCGGGTCGCGCGCGATGACGACGCCGGCCGCGTGCACGCCGGCCTGGCGCTTGAGGCCCTCGAGCCCGCGCGCGGTGTCGAGCACCTTCTTGACCTCGGGGTCGGTCTCGTAGACCGACCGCAGCTCCGAGGCCTCCTTGTAGCGGTCCGACTTGGTGTCGAACACGTCGCGCAACGGCATGTCGCGGCCCATGATCGGCGGCGGCATGAGCTTGCTGATCTTGTCGCCCACGGCGTACGGCAGGCCGAGCACGCGCGACGAGTCGCGGATCGCGGCCTTCGCCTTGATGGTCGAGTACGTGATGATCTGCGCGACGCGCTCCTCGCCGTACTTCTCGGTGGCGTAGCGGATCATGTCGCCCCGCCTGCGCTCGTCGAAGTCGAGGTCGATGTCGGGCATCGACACGCGCTCGGGGTTGAGGAACCGCTCGAACACCAGCCCGTGCGCCATCGGGTCGAGGTCGGTGATGCCGAGGCAGTACGACACCAGGCAGCCCGCCGCGCTGCCTCGCCCGGGGCCGACGCGGATGCCGGCCTCGCGGGCGTAGCGGACGAGGTCGGCGGTGATCAGGAAGTACGAGGGGAAGCCCATCTGCACGATGACGCCGGCCTCGTACTCGGCCTGGCGGCGCACGTCCTCGGGCACGTCGTCGCCGAAGCGGCGGCGCAGCCCGATCTCGACCTCGTGGCGGAACCACGACACCTCGTCGTGCCCCTCAGGCACGTCGAAGCGCGGGAGCAGGTAGCCCTCGGTCTCCAGGTGGACGTCGCAGCGCTCGGCGATCAGCAGCGTGTTGTCGCACGCCTCGGGGAAGTCGCGCCAGACCTGGCGCATCTCCTCCGGGCTCTTGAGGTAGTAGCCGGAGCCGTCGAACTTGAAGCGGTTCGGGTCGGCGATCGTGGAGCCGGTCTGCACGCAGAGCAGGACCTCCTGCGCGACGGCGTCCTCGGCGCGCGTGTAGTGGAGGTCGTTCGTGGCGAGCAGCGGGAGGTCGAGCTCCTTCGCGATGCGCAGCAGGTCGCCCATCGTGCGCTTCTCGATCTCGACGCCGTGGTCCATGAGCTCGACGTAGAAGTTGCCGCGCCCGAAGATGTCGTTGTAGTCGCTCGCCGCCTGCTTCGCGGCGTCGTAGCGGCCCTGCTGGAGCAGGCGGTTGACCTCCCCCGAGGGGCAGCCGCTCGTCGCGACGAGGCCCGAGGCGTACCGGGAGAGGATCTCGCGGTCCATGCGGGGCTTGTAGTAGTAGCCCTCGAGGCTGGCGAGGCTCGCGAGCTTGACGAGGTTGCGGTACCCCTCGTCGCTCGTCGCGAGGATCGTCATGTGCGTGTACTTGTCGCCCTTGGCGTCGGGCTCGCCCTTGCCGCCGCCGCCGAGGGCGACGGTGGTCTTGTCCGTGCGGTGCCCCGGCGCGACGTAGGCCTCGATGCCGAGGATCGGCTTCACGCCGAACTGCTTGGCCGTCGCGTAGAACTCGTAGGCGCCGTAGAGGTAGCCGTGGTCGGTGGTGGCCAGCGCCGGCATGCCCATGCGCGCGGCCTCGGCGAAGAGGTCCTTGACCCGCGCGGCGCCGTCGAGCATCGAGTACTCGGTGTGGACGTGCAGGTGCACGAACGAGTCGCCCACGGGGTACCCAACGCCTCCTTCGCATGGTCCATCGCCGGCAGAGCGGCGCGGGGGAAGGCGGCCGAAAGCGGTGCCGTTCGGTGCCGCCGGAGCGGCTCGGCCATTGTCACACGGGGGACGCGGAGGGGAGCGGGAACGCGCGGGCGTGTCGCGGGCTACTCCTGGTTCCCGCCGGTGACGGTCACCTTCTCCTCGGGGAGCAGGGCGGTGTACGACTCGTAGTCGGCCGTGCGCGCGCCCGGCGCGCCGGGGTCGACGGCGCGCACGCCGGGCCTG
The DNA here is from genome assembly GCA_035940575.1 of Frankiaceae bacterium. Classification (GTDB taxonomy): domain Bacteria; phylum Actinomycetota; class Actinomycetes; order BP-191; family BP-191; genus BP-191. Next base: position 88,997 of record DASZER010000033.1, read on the forward strand.
CCGACGAGCCCGGCGAGGACCGGGATCGGCGCCTGGACGACGACGGCGTAGATGCACGCGCAGTCGCTACGGAGCTGCTGCGCCTCGCGCAGGTAGAGGGCGGCGTCCTTCTGCTGCTCCGCCTTCTGCGCGGGGTCGGAGTCGCCGATCGTGGAGGACACCCTGATCAGCTCGGCCGCCTCCGCCTCCTTGCGGATCGCGACGCGGAGGAACTCCTTCTTGGCGTCGGCGAGCAGGTCGGTGACCCCGATGTCGGCGGGCGGCGCCTCGGTGAGGGTGAGCTTGGAGGGGCGGTAGAAGATCCGCACGACCGCCGCCTCGCCGACGAGGTCGGCGACCTGGCGCGCCGTGCGGTACTGCCCGAACGACACCACCGCCACCGTCGACCGCGCGGGCTCCAGCGACGCGAGCGTCCGCATCCGCTCGCGGGTGGCGTCGACGTACGCGGGCACGGCGTCGCCGAGCTGCGGCCCGATCGCGAGGCGGTCGTCGCCGTTCTCCGCGGGCGTGCCCTGCTCGGTGCCGCGGCCGGCGGCCTCCGGGCGGCTGCGGTTGGCGACCGTGATGCCGCTGGCGAGCACGAGCGCGGCGATGACGAGCGCCCCGAGCTGCGGGACCTCGCGGACCAGCGCGAGCGGGCCGCGTTGCGTCCAGCGGTCGTCCACCCGGCGCAGCCGCAGGATGACCGGCAGCGGCCCGGTCGGCTCCGGCGCGCGCGGGAAGACCCGGTCGAAGAACTCCGCGAGGCGCGGCACGAGCCGGTCGTCGAGGCGGCGCAGCGGGCTGGTCACGACTCGTCCCTCAGGGTGTCGAGGGCGGCGGCGAGGTCGGCGGCGTACGGGCTGTCGAACGCCACCCGCCTGCCGTCCCCCGGATGGTCGAACGCGAGGTGCACGGCGTGGAGCCACTGCCGCGTGACGCCGAGGCGCGCGGCGAGCGTGGGGTCGGCGCCGTACTGGAGGTCGCCGACGCACGGGTGGCGCAGCGCGGCGAAGTGCACCCGGATCTGGTGCGTGCGGCCGGTCTCCAGCCGGATCGCGACGAGGCTCGCGGCGCGGAACGCCTCCAGCGTCTCGTAGTGCGTCACGCTGTCGCGCCCGCCGGCGACGACCGCGAACCGGTACGGGTGCGTGGGGTGCCTGTCGATCGGCGCGTCGATCGTGCCGTCGGTGGGGTCGGGGCGGCCCTGGACGAGCGCGTGGTAGCGCTTCTCGACGCGGCGTTCGCGGAAGTCGTCCTTGAGGGCGGAGTACGCGCGCTCGCTCTTGGCGACGACCATCAGCCCGCTCGTGCCCGCGTCGAGGCGGTGCACGATCCCCTGCCGCTCCGCCGGGCCGTGGATGGACAGGCGGTGGCCCGCGGCGAGCAGCCCGCCGACGACGGTCGGGCCCTCGTAGCCGGGGCTCGGGTGGGCGGCGACGCCGGCCGGCTTGTCCACGACGAGGACGTCGTCGTCCTCGTGGAGGACGTTGAGCCCCTTGACCGGCCGCGGGGTCGCGGTCGGCGGGTTCGGCGGCGGCGGCAGCTCGACGTCGAGCGTGGCACCGCCGCGCACCTTGTCGCTGCCCTTGCGCGGCACGCCGTCGAGCAGGGCGAGGCCGTTGTCGACGAGGTCGGCGGCGGCGTTGCGGGAAAGACCGAACAGCCGCGCGATGGCGGCGTCGAGGCGTAGCCCGTCGAGCCCCTCGGGCACGGGCACGGTCCTGCGGTCGGTCACGGCTCAGTATCTCCGAGCTCCACGCCCCGGAACGACAGGAGCAGCGCGAGCGCGCCGCCGGCGACGATCGCCATGTCGGCGACGTTGAAGACCGGCCACACCGACTCGCCGTGCCAGTGCAGGTCGATGAAGTCCACGACGTGCCCACGGAACGGCCCCGGGTCGCGCAGGATCCGGTCGGCCAGGTTGCCCAGGGCGCCGCCGAGGACGAGGCCGAGCGTGAGCGCCCACGGGCGGCTGGTGATCGTGCGGGCGGTGCGGACGATCACGACGACGATGCCGATCGCGATCAGGCTGAACAGCACCGTCGCGCCGCCCGCGATGCTGAACGCGGCGCCGGGGTTGCGCTGCTCGTGCAGCACGACGAGGCCGCCGAGCGTCTCCACGCCGCGGTCGTGCAGGCTCGCGACGGCCCAGACCTTGGTCGCGGCGTCGAGCGCGACCGTGGCCGCCGCGACGGCGGCGAGGAGCGGGACCGGTCGCGTCAGCGGCGTTCCTCACGCTGCTTGCACGTGACGCACATGGTGGCGGCGGGGCGGGCCATCAGGCGCGCCTTGCCGATCGGGTTGCCGCAGACCTCGCAGGCGCCGTAGGTGCCGTTGGAGACGCGTTCGAGGGCGCGGTCGACCTGGGCGAGCAGGTCGCGGCTGTTGTTCGCGAGCGACATCTCGTGCTCGCGTTCGAACGTCTTGGTCCCGGCGTCGGCCTGGTCGTCGCCCGCGCCCTCGCCGCCGCCCTCGGCCTGGATCTTGGCCCACGTCGTCTCGGCTTCGTCGATCTCGTTGCGGAGGTCCTGGCGCTGCTTCTCGAGCTCCTTGCGGACGGAGTTGAGCTCGGACTTCGACCACTTCTCGACCGGCTTGGCGGGCTCGGCGGCCTTGGCGGGGGCGGCCTTGGCCGGGCGCGCGGCCTTGGTCGCGGCGGGCTTCGCGGGCTCGGGGGTCGCGGCCTTGGCGGGCGCGGCCTTGGTGGCGGGCGCGGCCTTCGCGGGAGCGGCGGCCTTCGCCGGGGCAGCCTTCGCGGGGCCGGCCGCCTTGGCAGGGGCGGCCTTCGCGGGGCCGGCCGCCTTGGCAGGGGCGGCCTTCGCGGGCACGGCCTTGGCGACCGCGGCCTTGGCGGGCGCCTTGGCGGCGGCCGGGGTCGGCTTGGCGGGCTTCGCCGGGGCGGCCTTGGCCGGCTTCGCGGCCGCCTTCGCGGGCGCGGCCGGCTTCGCGGCGGCCTTGGCCGGTGCGGCCTTGGCGGGCGCGGCCGGCTTCGCGGCGGCCTTGGCGGGCGTCGCCTTGGCCGGTGCGGCGGGCTTGGCGGGCTTCGCGGGGGCGGCGGCCTTGCCCGGCGCCTTGGTGCCCTTGGTCGCCGCGGCCTTGGTCGCCTTGGCGGCGGCGGGCGCGGCCTTGGCGGGCTTCGCGGACGCCTTCGCGGCGGCGGCGCGCACGGGCGCGACCGCCGGCTTGGCGGCCTTCTCCGGCGGCGCGGCGGCGCGGCCCTTCGCCGCCGACTTGGCCGGAACGGCGTTCGGCGGGCTCTTCCTCGCCGCCGTCGCCGGGCCTGGCTTCGCCGGCTTGGCGGGCGCCTTCGCGGTCGACTTGACGGGCTTGGCAGGGCTCTTGGCCGCGCTCTTCGCGGGCGCGGCGGTCTTGGCAGCCGTCGGAACCTCCTGGGCCTGGGCCTTCGCCGGGGCGGGCCGTACCGTCACCGACGACGGCTCGGGAGCGAGCTCGGGCGCGCCGGCCGCCGTACGGCGACCGCGGAACAGCTTCGTGAGCCGTCCCTTGCCTGCCCTGCGGGGACCTTCGTCAGGGAACGGCGGGCGGTTCGCGGTCATCGCTCCTCCGTCCTCGACACGGATCCTGTTGTCCACAAGTTGTCCACAGACGGGTCAACGAGTGCGGGCAGGATAAGCCGCCCTTCCCGCGTGATCAACGCGGCGCGCGGAGGGGCTGTTCCGGAAAGTTCGCGACGGGCCCGCCTCAGCGGCGGCGAGCGCGTGCGACCAGCGCCAAGGGCGACGAGCAGCTCGGTGGCGACGACGACCGCGAACGTCGTCCACCCCGGCCCGCCACCCGTGCTCGTTCCCGACGAGCACGGGTGGTCAACCCGCCAGCACCGTACGAGCCGCCTCGACGAGCCCCGGGGCGCCGCCGGTGCGGACGAGCACCGCCCGCAGCCCCGCCGCCCGCGCGCCCTCGACG
>DASZER010000034.1:0-58230 GCA_035940575.1 Frankiaceae bacterium
CGCGTGGGGCTCGGCGCCCGGGTCGGGGCGGGGGTGGTCCGCACCGGCGCCGGCGAGGCCGTCGTCGGCCGGGGCGTCGGGCTCGGCGCGGCGGTCGTGCGCGACGGTGCCGGGGTCGTCGGGACGACCGTGGGCGTCGGCGTCGGGGTCTGCGCGGCGGCCGCGGGCGCCAGCGCCACGACGAGCGCGGCCGCGAGGACGGCGGCGTTCGGCAGGAGGCCACGGCCCCGACAGTAACGCGGCGGATCAGACCCGCTCGACGGTCAGGCCCGCCGACGGCTCCATCTCGAAGTAGCGGGTGATCTCCGGCTGCTCCAGGTCGCTCGGCAGGATGACGAGGTCGGCCTGCTGCTGCGCGGCGTACTGCGCGAGCTCGTCGCCGCCGAAGTTCGAGGGCAGCCAGCCCCACGCGTCGATGCCGCGCTCGCGGGCGCCCTGGACCTGCAACGCGAACTCGTGGCGGCCGAGCTTCTCCAGCGCCACCGGGTCGAGCGGCCGCTCGAACTCCTCCTTGGCGCCCTCGCCGGCCCACTCGTTCGGGCGCGGGTCGGAGAACGCCGAGCCGGGCGCGGTGACGTTGTAGAGGATCACGCGGGCACCCTCGTCGGACGCTCGCTGGAGCGCCTTCTCGACCGAGCCGTCGTACCTGCCGGTCTCGTCGGTGCACACCACGAAGCACCGCGTCTGGTCGTCCACAGAGCACCTCCACGTCATGCTGTCGCCGTGGTACGTGCCCCACGCCGACAGCCGCCAACCGTCCCCGACGATCTACGCCGCACGGTCCTCTCCTGGGCGGGGGAGGTGGGCAGGGCGTGGCTCGACGCGCTGCCCGAGCGCGTCGAGGAGCTGGCCGAGCGGTGGGGCCTCGACCTCGGCGAGCCGTACCAGCCGAGCGGCTACACCTCCTGGGCCGCGCCGGCCGCGCGCGACGGCGAGCCGTGCGTGCTCAAGGTCCAGGTGCCCGACCCGTGGTCGGCGGGCGAGGCCCCCGCGCTGCGGCACTACGGCGGCCGCGCCTGCGTACGCCTGCTGGAGCACGCCGACTGGGCGCTGCTGCTCGAACGCTGCGAGCCCGGCACGCCACTGCTCGCCGAGCCCGACGACGTGGCGGCGACGGTCGTCGCGGAGACGCTGGCCGAGCTGTGGGCGGCGCCGCCGAGCGGCGAGACGTTCCGCCGCTTCGGCGACGTCGAGGCCGAGTACCGCGACGCGCTGCGCCGCTCGACGCTCCCGCAGGCGGCGGAGGCGCGCGCGACGCTCGACGGCCTGCTCGCGGATCCGCAGCCCGAGGTGGTGCTGCACGCCGACCTGCATCCCGGCAACGTCCTCCGCGCGGCCCGCCGGCCGTGGCTCGCGATCGACCCGAAGGGCCTCGTCGGCGAGCGCGCGATCGACGCCGTGCCCGTCGTCCGCGACCGCGCGACGGCGGCCAACGTCGGCAGGCGGCTCGACATCGTGACCGACGTCCTCGGACTCGACCGCGATCGGGTGCGCGGGTGGGCGCTGGTGGTGTGCGTCGAGAGCGGCTTCGCGGACGTGGCGGCGCTGCTGACAGAGTGAGCCGCATGCGCGCTGTGGTGCTCGACGGGTACGGCGGTCCGGAGGTGCTGCGGGTCGCGGACGTCGACGACCCAGTCCCCGGCCCCGGCGAGGTGCTGCTCGACGTCGCGGCGACGGCCGTCAACCGCGCGGACACGTTGCAGCGCCAGGGCTTCTACCCGCCGCCGCCCGGCGCGTCCGACGTCATCGGGCTCGAGTGCGCGGGCACGGTCGCCGCGCTCGGCGAGGGCGTGACAGGCCCGCGCGTGGGCGACGAGGTCTGCGCGCTGCTCGCCGGCGGCGGCTACGCCACCCGCGTCGCGGTGCCCGCCGCGCAGTGCCTCCCCGTGCCGCGCGGGCTCGACCTCGTGACCGCGGCGTCGCTGCCGGAGGCGGCGTGCACGGTGTGGAGCAACGTCGTCATGACGGCCCGCCTCAAGCGCGGCGAGACGCTGCTCGTCCACGGCGGCGCGAGCGGCATCGGCACGATGGCGATCCAGCTCGGCAAGCGGCTCGACGCGCGCGTCGTGGTCACCGCGCGAGCGGCGAAGCACGACGCCTGCCGCGCGCTCGGCGCGGACGAGACGGTCGACTACGAGACCGAGGACTTCGCCGAGAAGGTCAGGGCCGACGTGATCCTCGACATCCTCGGCGCGAAGTACCTCGCGCGGAACGTCGCCGCCCTCAACCCCAACGGACGCCTCGTCGTGATCGGCCTGCAGGGCGGGACGAAGGCGGAGCTCGACCTCGGCGCGCTGCTCGCGAAGCGCGGCACGGTCGTCGCGACGAGCCTGCGCTACCGGCCCCTCGCCGAGAAGGCCGACATCGTGCGCGAGGTCCGCGCCAACGTCTGGCCGCTGGTCGAGACCGGCGCCGTGAAGCCGGTGGTCGACCGGGTGCTCGACCTCGACGACGTCGCCGAGGCGCACCGCGTCCTCGCCGCCGGCGAGCACGTCGGCAAGATCGTGCTCAGGTGCGCGTGAAGACCTTCTCGTAGAGGTCGTAGCGCCGCGTCGCCGTCATGCCGAGGCGCTCGTAGACCCTCATCGCGCCCGTGGTGTTGTCGCTGTCCACGCCGAGGCCGACCTTGGGGTAGCCGAGCTCGGCGAACCTCGCGAACGCCGTCAGCAGCAGCGCCGACGCGACGCCGGTCCCTCGCGCCGAGGGCAGCACGCCGACGGTCTTCACCCATCCCTTCTCCTCGTGCGCCTGGCCGATCAGGATGCCGACGACCTCGCCGTCGCGCGCCGCGAGCCACCACAGGTCGGGCCGGTACGACTCCGACTCCACGAACGCGCGGTGCCACGCCTCCCACGACATCGGCACGAAGTCGTAGTGCTCGGCGAACGCCGCCTGCATCACCTCCCACACGGCCCGCAGGTCCTCCGGCGTCACCTGGCGCACGCCCGCGTCCCGCGGCGGCGGGGCGGCGGGCAGCGGCGCCTCCATGCGCCTGAACACGCGGACGAGCTCGTACCCCGCGCCGGTGATCGCGGCGGCGCGGCGGAGGTTCGGCTCGCTGTTGTAGAGGTGGGCAACGGCACGCCCGGACTCGCGCGCGTGCTCCGCGGCGCGCTCGCCGATCCGCGCGACGAGCCACGGGTAGAGGTCGGGCGCGTCGGGGTGCACCGCCGAGTCCGCGACGACGAGCGCGTGCGGCTCCTTGTCCCACGCGAGGGCGCACGCGACGAGCGCGCCCGACGCGTCGTGGACGAGCCACGAGTCGCGCGTGAGGTCGAGGCGGTCGCGCGCGAAGTCGTCGCGCACGTCGGACTCGTCGTAGTCGGGGTCGCCGTACTCCTCGACGTCGACGGCGACGACGAGCTCCCAGATGTCGTGGGCGTCGTCGTGGGTCGCGGGCCGGGAGGTGAATCCGGCGGGAAGGCTCACGGAAGGCAGAATGGACGGATGACCGAGCAGAGCCAACCGGAAATCGTGGTCGTCCAGCAGGGCGGCGACGGCGACGACGAGGGCACGCGGCTGCACGACCTGGTCGAGCAGCCCGCGAAGGTCATGCGGATCGGCACGATGGTCAAGCAGCTCCTCGACGAGGTGCGCGCGGCGCCGCTGGACGACGCGAGCAGGGCGCGGCTTCGCGACATCCACCAGCGCTCGATCGCCGAGCTGGAGGGCGGCCTCGCGCCCGAGCTGCGCGAGGAGCTCGAACGCCTCTCGCTGCCGTTCTCCGGCGACACCGTCCCGAGCGACGCGGAGCTGCGGATCGCGCAGGCGCAGCTCGTGGGGTGGCTGGAGGGCGTGTTCCACGGGATCCAGACGGCGCTGTTCGCGCAGCAGATGGCGGCGCGCGCGCAGCTCGAGGAGATGCGCCGCCGCGCGCTGCCGGTGGCCGAGGGGCAGATGCCGCCGGGCGTCAGCGGCCCCTACCTCTAGGCCGGAGGCACCGGCGGGACGAGCCGGGTGCGCCACTCGTTGACCCAGCCGGTCTCCTCGCCGCGGACGCGGACGAGGTACCACGGGCGCTCGTAGCCGAGCACGATCAGCGGGCCCTTCAACGCCGTCTCGCCCGGCTCGGTCAGCGAACGGCGCACGGCGAGGTCGCTGCCCGACACCGGCATCAGCGACCGCGCGACGTCGGCGCCGGGCACGGTCACCTTCTCGCCGCAGCGCGGGCAGGCGTTGGTCCGCCCGCAGCGCATCCGCAACGCCGCCGCGCAGCGGGGGCAGCGCACGTCCAGCGTCGAGCCGTCGTCGAGTGGCGTGTGCCTCGTCCGTGCGCGCCGCCGCCGGAAGATCCGGGCGAGCGGCGGGACGAACTCCGGCTCGCTCGTCACGGCGTGAGGACGTCCCTGCCGAGGTAGGGCCGCAACGCCTCCGGCACGACGACCGAGCCGTCCGCGCGCTGGTGGTTCTCGAGCAGCGTGACGATCGTGCGGGTGCTCGCGACGAGGGTGCCGTTGAGGGTGTGCAGGTGGGTCGGCCTGCCGTCCGCGCCGCGCGTACGGATGTTCAGCCGCCGCGCCTGGAAGTCGGTGCAGTTCGACGTGGACGTGAGCTCGAGCCACCGCTCCTGCGACGGCAGCCACACCTCGCAGTCGAACTTCCGCGCCGCCGACGTCCCGAGGTCGCCGCCCGCGATGTCGACGACGCGGTACGGCAGCTCCAGCGCCCGCAGCATCTCCTCCTCCCAGGCGAGGAGGCGGCGGTGCTCGTCGTGCGACTGCTCCGGCGGGCAGAACGAGAACATCTCCACCTTGTCGAACCAGTGGACGCGGATGATCCCCTTCGTGTCCTTGCCGTACGACCCGGCCTCGCGCCGGAAGCAGGACGAGTAGCCGGCGTAGCGGCGCGGGGCGTCGCCGAGGTCGAGGATCTCGCCGCCGTGCATCGCGGCGAGCGCGACCTCGCTGGTGCCGACGAGGTACAGGTCGTCGTCGCGCAGCCGGAACACCTCGGCCGCGTGCGCGCCGAGGAAGCCGGTGCCCTCCATGGCCTCGGGCCGCACGAGCGACGGCGCGATGACCGGGGTGAAGCCCGTCGCGACCGCGCGCGCCATCGCGAAGTTGACGAGCGCCAGCTCCAGGAGCGCGCCGACGCCGGTGAGGAAGTAGAAGCGCGCGCCCGACACCTTGGCGCCGCGCTCGGTGTCGATCGCGCCGAGCATCGTGCCGAGCTCGGTGTGGTCCCTGACGGGGAAGTCGAACGACGGCCGCTCGCCCACCTCGCGAAGCACCACGAAGTCCTGCTCGCCGCCTGCGGGCGCGCCGTCCTCGACGACGTTCGGGATGCGCCGCATCGCCGCGTGGAACGCCGTCTCCGCCTCGGCCTCGGCGGCCTCGGCGGCCTTGACGGCCACCTTGAGGTCGGTGAGCTTCGCGAGCAGTGCCGTCCGCTCCTCGGGCGTGGCCTTGGCGACCCCGGCGCTGAGCGACTTGGCCTCGGCCCGCGCGCGGTCGGCGTTGGCGATCGCCTCGCGGCGCGCGGTGTCCGCCGAGACCGCGACGTCCACGACGGACTCGTCGTCGCCGCGAGTGCGTTGCGACGCGCGGACGCGGTCTGGGTCTTCGCGCAGGAGGCGGGGGTCGATCACCCGCGCGATGCTACCGGCGGACCGGAGACTCGATCACGACCATTCTCACGGGCACGTCCGAGACGCCGCCCGCGGCGCCGGTCAGGCTCCACTCGGTGCTGCCCGGCGCGGCGGCCGCGGGCGGGCTGAACGTCGCGGGGCAGCTCCCGACCACCTCGCGCGTGCCGCCGAGCAGGCGTACGGCGCCCGCGCCGCCGGAGACGTAGCCCACCTGCGTGCACGGCGGGTGCCCGATGGCGACGCTGCCGCCGGGGCCGCCGACGGACTCCGCGTCGACGAACGACCCCGCGCCGTACGGCGTCGCGGTCGCAGTGGCGAGGTCGCCCGCGACCTCGCGGACCGGGCCGCGCCACGCCGACAGCCGCCAGCCGCGCACGTGGTCGTCGAGCTCGACGCGCTGGTCGTGGCCGCGCATCGCGACGACGACGCGGTCGAACGTCGCGTCCTCCCACCAGACGAGGAACGCGATGCCGCCACCCGCCATCCCGTCGACGCACGCGGTGCCCGCGGCGGGGACGGCGGAGCACTGCACGCGCCCGGCCGGCGTCGACACGGACGGGTCGCTCGTCGCCGAGACGCCGAAGAACATCGCGCCCTCGGCGTCGTCGAAGCGCCCGTCCGCGCCGGCGGTCGCGCTGGCGACGGCGGCGTACGCGTACTGCCCGTCGCCCGCCCACGTGCCGCCGCGCACGGCGGGGTCCGTGGCGTCGGCGGAGACGCGTTCGAGGACGTAGGCGCGCAACGGCGGCAGCCCCGCGTCGGCGGCGGGGACGGGGAGCGCGGCGGCGAGGACCAGGGCGGCGGCGAGTCTGCGCATGCCCGTGAGACTCGCGAGGGGCGCGTCCGGTTCGGCCCCGGTCACGCCCTGCCGTCGCGGACGGCGTCGAGCCACGCGGCGGCGTCGCGGAAGTCGCCGTCGCCGGTGCCCCTGCGCGGCGCCGAGGCGGCGTCGCCGGCGCGCGGGTACGAGCCGAGGAAGCGCACGTCCGCGCAGATCCGCTTGAGCGCCGACAGCGCCTCGCCGACGCGCGCGTCGCGGACGTGGCCGTCGCAGTCGATCGAGAAGCAGTAGCGGCCCAGGCCCGCGCCGGTGGGGCGCGACTCGATGCGCGTGAGGTTGACGCCGCGCACCGCGAACTCCGTGAGCAGCTCGAGCAGCGCGCCCGGGTGGTCGTCGGCGATGAACGCCACGAGCGTCGTGCGGTCGGTGCCCGTCGGCGGCGCGGGGGGAGCGGGGCGGGTGACGAGGACGAAGCGCGTGACGGCGTTCGACGCGCCGACGTCGTGCGCGGCGGCGACGAGGCCGTACGCCTCGCCCGCCAGCGGCGACGCGACGGCGGCGTCGTAGAGGCCGTTCGCGACGTCGACGGCGGCCTCGGCGGTGGACGAGGCGGGGTGCACGACGGCGTCGGGCAGCGTGGCGCGCAGCCACGCGCGGCACTGCGCCTCGGCGTGCGGGTGGGTCGCGACGCGCTTCACGCCGGCGAGGCTCGTGCCCGGCCTGACGAGGACGTCGAACGTCACCGGCAGCAGCACCTCGGTCGTCACGTGCAGCGGCTCGCCGGTGGCGAGCTCGTCGAGGGTGGAGGAGACCGAGCCCTCGACGGAGTTCTCGAACGGCACCAGCGCCGCGTCCACGTCCCCCCGGCGAACGGCGTCGAGCGCGTCGGCGACGGAAACGTACGGCTCGCCGCGCGCCGCGACGGGCAGCGTCCGCAGCGCCGCCTCGCAGAACGTCCCGCGCGGGCCGAGGTAGCCGACGCGGCCGGGCGGCACGCCCGGCATCAGGTACGGGCCGCGGCGCGGACGGCGAAGGAGATGGCCTGCTCCTCCTCGGGCGAGAGCTGGTGCTCGCTGCCGCCGCCCTTCACGCCCTTGGCGTACGTGCGCGTCTCCGAGCGGCCGTTGATGCTCGTCAGCACGAGCCCGTCGCCCGCGTCGTCGAGCAGCGCCGCCGAGAACGACAGCCGCCCGCCCATGTCGGGGAACGCGTCGTAGCGCACGACGGCGACGTGGCGGATCGCGTCGCGCACGTCCTCGCGGGCCTGGTCGAGCCCCTGCCGCAGTGACGCGACCTCGCCGCGCAGCCCGTCGACGGTCTCGACGTGGCGGTTCACGGCGGTCACGAAGTCGTCGTGGCGGCCCTTGCCCTGCAGCACGGCGTACGCCTTGCGCATGCGGACGAGCTGGAGGCTCGCGACGGCGCCGAGCCCGACGCCGAGAGCGCCGAGCGCGGCTCCTGCGAGCGCGACGGTGTCGGCGGTCTGGCGGTCGAGCGGCACCGCGGGAGCGTATAACTCGGGGAGACATGGACAGGAACGAGCTCCGCGCCCTGCTGGCCGACGTGGCCGCGGGGCGCTCGTCCGTGGAGAAGGCGGAGGAGCGCATCGCGGCGCTGCCGCTGCGCGGGTTCGACGACCTCGGCTTCGCGCGCGTCGACGCGCATCGCGGGGTGCGTACGGGAGACCCCGAGGTCGTGTACGGCGCCGGCAAGACGCCCGGGCAGGTCGTCGCGATCGTGCGCTCGCTCGTCGCCCACGGCACCCGTCCCGCGCTCGTCACGCGCGCCGGGGACGACGTCGTCGCGGCCGTCACCGCCGAGTGGCCGGACGCCATGACGGCGGGCGGCTGCGTGGCCGTGGGGACGCTGCCGCGCGCGGCCGGAGTCGTGACCGTCGTGACCGCGGGGACGAGCGACCTGCCGGTGGCCGACGAGGCGGCGTTCGTGGCGCGGGTGTTCGGCGCGGGGGTCGAGCGGGTCACGGACGTCGGCGTGGCCGGCATCCACCGGCTGCTCGCCGCGCGCGCCGACCTCGACCGCGCGGACTGCCTCGTCGTCGTCGCGGGGATGGAGGGCGCGTTGCCCTCGGCCGTGGGCGGGCTCGTCGGCGTGCCCGTCGTCGCGGTGCCGACGAGCGTGGGCTACGGCGCGTCGTTCGGCGGCCTCGCCGCGCTGCTCGCGATGCTCAACTCCTGCGCCCCCGGCGTCGCCGTCTGCAACATCGACAACGGCTTCGGCGCCGGTGTCTTCGCCTCGCGCGTGGCCCGAAGGGCGGCCGCCACGAGGGAGGCCAGCGCATGATCCACCCCACGACCCTGCTGCGCGGGCCCGCGGGGGTCCCGGAATGACGCGGGTGGGCTGGTTCCACTGCCTGTCGGGCGCGTCCGGCGACATGATGCTCGGCGCGCTGGTCGACGCCGGCGTGCCGCTCGACGTGATCCAGGAGTCCGTCGACGCGCTGCCCGTCGAGCGCGTCGAGCTCGACGCCGAGGAGGTCACGCGCCACGGCCTCGGCGCCACGAAGGTCACCGTCCGCGTCAGCCGCTCGACGGTCATCCGCACGTGGCCGCACGTACGGCAGATGCTGGAGTCGGCGCCGCTGGCGCTGCCGGTGCGCGCGCGGGCGCTCTCGGTGTTCGAACGCCTCGCGCACGCCGAGGCGCACGTGCACAGGACCTCGCCCGACCTCGTGCACTTCCACGAGATCGGCGGGCTCGACGCGTTCGCCGACATCGTCGGCACGGCGGCCGGGCTGCACCACCTCGGCCTCGACAAGGTCTACGCCTCGCCCGTCGCCACGGGCATGGGCATGACGCGCGGCGAGCACGGCATGCTGCCGGTGCCGACGCCCGCGGTCCTCGAGCTGCTGCGGGGCGCGCCGGTCTACAGCGGCGGCGTGCCGTTCGAGCTCTGCACGCCGACAGGGGCGGCGCTGCTCGCGGGCACCGTCACGGAGTGGGGCGACATGCCCGAGCTCGTCGTGACGGCCGTCGGCTCGGGCGCGGGCGACCGCGACCTCGAACAGGTCCCCAACGTCCTGCGCCTCGTCGTCGGCGACGCCGTCGAGTCGCGCGCGACGGGCGACGCCGCCGTGGTCCTCGAGGCCAACGTCGACGACCTCGACCCGCGCCTGTGGCCCGGCGTCGTCACGGCGCTGCTCGACGCGGGCGCGTCCGACGCGTGGCTCACGCCGATCCAGATGAAGAAGGGCCGCCCCGCCGTCACGGTCTCGGTGCTGACGCCGCCGGCCCGCGTGGAGGCGTTGCGGCGGGTGCTGTTCCGCGAGACGTCGACGATCGGGCTGCGCGAGCGCGAGGTCACCAAGCGCTCGCTCGACCGTTCGGTCGAGACCGTCACGCTGGCCGACGGCACGCCCATCCGCGTCAAGGTCGCGCGCCTCGACGGCGAGGTCGTCAACGCCGTGCCGGAGTTCGACGACGTCGCGACCGCCGCCGCGAAGCAGGACAGGCCCGTCAAGGCGGTGCTCGCCGAGGCCAGCGCCGCCGCGGCGGCGCTCGGAGGCTCGGGGGGATGACCCCGTCGTGGGCGGTCACGGCCGTCGCCGCCGCGCTGTCGGCGGTGCTGTCGTCGGGCGTGACCACGGTGTTCCTGCGGCTGCGCGCGCCGGAGACCGTCGCGATCAGCCCGCCGGTCGAGCTGACCGTCGAGCAGCGCGCGCTGGTCGAGCTGCTCGTCGACCCGGGAGCGCGGTTCGTTCCCGCGAACGTCGGCACGGCCGTGCCCGCGTCGGAGTCGCTGCGCTCGCTCGGCTACGTGCGCGGGTGGACGCGGACGTTCTCCGCGGAGCGCCAGCAGCTCGACGCGTTCGTGCTGGAGTTCGCGTCCGAGAGCGGCGCGCGGGGCTACGCGCGCGGCATCGGTGGCGCGGCGCGGCTGCTCTCGCGGCCCGAGCCGTTCGCTCTCCCGGTGCCGAACGCGAGCGGCCTCGTCGACGCCGTACGGGCCGACGACGGCCGCTACCTCCACCTCGTCGCGCTCTACCGTGGCGCGCGGGCGGCGCTGCTGGTGTTCCGCGACGAGTCGCGCTCGGGCGCCGACCTGCTCGCGCTGGCGCAGCGGCAGTACGACGCGCTGGCCTAGCACGACTGGAACGCCGTCATCCCTTCGCGAGTCCGCGCGTCCAGCACCCACACGTAGTCGCACGCGAGCGCCGTCGCGGGCGCGCCCGGCGGGCCGTACACCGGCGCGGGGGCGTCCGGCACGGTGACGACCCAGGCGAGGACGTCCTGGTACGACGGCGCCCCGGCGGGCCCGAGCACGTCGTCGGAGAACACCGCGAGCACCACGTCGCGCGGGCGCCGCGCGAGGTCTGGCCCCACGTTCGCGCGGAACGCCGCCACCGCCTCGCGCTCCGTCACGCGCGCGCTCGCGCGCTCGGCGTCGGTGAGGTGCGTACGCCACCGCGCCCCGATGCGCGGGTAGCGCACGTCGTCGTCGGCCGTCACGGCGGCGGGGCGCGCGACCGGCGGCACGCCACGCGCGGCGGGCGCGGCGAGCGTGGCGGCGGCGAGGCACGCGGCCCAGGCGAGGCGGGTCACGCCGTCAGGATCGCGCCGTACGGCCTCCGGCGGAAGGGCCGTGGCGGAGCACGCCCTAGGCTGCCCCCGTGAGATGGCCGTGGGCGCTGCTGCTGCTGGCCGCGTGCACCCGCGAGGTGGCGCCGCCGCTCGCGTCCCCGTCCGCGACGCCGACGCCGACGGTGACCGCGCGGGCGACGCCGACCCCCACCCCGAGCGCGACGCCGAGCCCGGCGGCGAGTCCCACGCAGGCGCGGCTGACGTACGCGTTCCCGGTCGCGGGCTGCCGGGTGACGTACGCGCGCAGCCACCACGACTACCCGGCGACCGACATCCTCGCCAGGACAGGGTGCGCGTACGTCTCGCCGGTACGCGGCCGCGTCGACGAGGTGACGTACGTCGACCACTGGACCTCCGGCACCAACCGCGGCGCCGACCGCGGCGGCCTGTCCGTCTCGATCGTCGGCGCCGACGGCGTCCGCTACTACGGCTCGCACCTGTCGCGCATCGCGCCCGGCATCAGGCCGGGCGTGACCGTCGAGGCGGGCACGCGCCTCGGCGACGTCGGCACGACAGGCTCCGCGCGCGGCACGAGCCCGCACCTGCACTTCGGCATCTCGTGGCCGACTGCCCGCCGCGACGTGTGGTGGGTCCGCAGGGGCGTCGTGCCGCCGGCGCCGTACCTCGACGCCTGGCGCGCGGGCCGCGCCGCCTCGCCGGCCGTCGAGGTCGCCCGTGCCCGCCGCGCGGCCGGCGCCGAGGTGCCGCCGTGCGAGAGCTACTGCCGGTGAACGCCGCGCTGTTCGTCGTCGGTCTCGTCCTCGTCCTGGCGACGTGGTCGAGCGTGCTGCGCACGCTCGTCGTGCCCCGCGGCCTGACGTCGCGGCTGACGGCCTTCGTGACGCGGCTCGTGCGCGGGGCGTTCGACCTCGTCGCGCGGCGCGTGCGGACGTACGAGCGCAAGGACCGCCTCCTCGTCGCGCAGGGGCCGGCGCTGCTGCTCGTGCTGCTCGGGACGTGGATCGCGCTGTTCCTCGTCGGCTTCTGGCTGATGTTCTTCTCGATCGTCGAGGTGTCCGCGCTCGACGCGTGGCGGATGGCGGGGGCGGCGGTGTTCACCCTGGGCAACGCCACCACGCCGACGTTCGCGACGAGCGCGATCGCGTTCGCGGCGGCGACGACCGGGCTGCTCGTCGTCGCGCTCCAGGTGGCGTACCTGCCGACCCTCTACGCGGCGTTCAACCGCAGGGAGACCCTCGTCACGATGCTCCAGAGCCGCGCGGGCGCGCCCGCGTGGGGCCCCGAGCTGCTCGCGAGGCACCACATCGTCGAGACCCTCGACAGCCTCCCCGGCTTCTTCGCCGAGTGGGAGAACTGGTGCGCCGACCTCGCCGAGAGCCACACGAACTACCCGGTGCTCGTGACGTTCCGCTCGCCGCAGCCGCTGCGGTCGTGGATCGTCGGCCTGCTCGCGGTCCTCGACGCCGCCGCGCTGCGGCTCGCGCTGAACCCGTCCGCCCGCGTCAGCGAGGCGCGGCTGTGCCTGCGGATGGGCTTCACGAGCCTGCGCGACATCTGCGCGGCGAACGGCATCCCGTACGACCCCGACCCGATGCCCGACGACCCGATCGCGCTGACGTACGAGGAGTTCCTCGAAGGCGTCGAGCGGCTGCGGGCCGTCGGCTACGAGATCGAGCGGGCTCCGGAGGAGGCGTGGCCGCACTTCAAGGGCTGGCGGGTCAACTACGAGCGGCAGTGCTACGCGCTCGCGGCCGTCGTCGAGGCCGTTCCCGCCGTGTGGTCGGGGCCGCGGCGCGGCGACCCGGAGCAGCTCCTCCCGGTGACGCCGCCGAACCGCACGCCGGCGACGCCGTTCTAGGACCCGCTAGATCGACGCGAGGAACGACACCGCGCCGATCGGGTTGCGCTCGCCGTCGTGGATCGGCGCGGCGACCGCGTCGAGCATGAGCCGGTGCCCGTCGGGCCTGCGCAGGCGCATCATGCCGCGGCTCAGGGAGTTCTCCCGGACGGCGATCAACGGCGGGATGCGGCGGTCCACGCCGCGCGCCTCCAGCGCCACGTCGGTGAAGTCGACGAGGTTCAGCACGTCGTCGAGCTGGCGGCCGACGAGCGCGCCCGCCTCGGCGCCGAGCAGGTCGGCCGCGGTCGGCGACAGGCCGGCCACGCTGCCGCAGGCGTCGACCACGAGGCAGGCGTCGAGCGACGAGCGCGCCGCCTCGACCCAGCACGCCAGGGCGTCGTCGGACGCGCCGTCACCCTCGTCAGGGCGCGCGTCGGCCCCGGCGCTCGCCGGCTCCGCCCCCTGGGAGACCAGCGCATGGATGGGCACCACGATGTACCGCACTGCTCAGGAGCCCCCGCTCCGATCGACGACCCGGCCACCCTGCCCGCTGGGGTGGCAGAGAAAACAGGAGTTCGCCCGGTATCGGGTGATTCCTGCTAGGCAAAGGTATCCAGCAGGGCAGCCGACAGGTTCGGGACCAGGTCGGGAGCGGTCACGACCTCGTCCTCCTCGCCGTCGCGGCCGCGGATCCGCAGCACGGACGCGCGCTCGCCGCCGCGCACGACGGCCACCGCGATGCGTACGTCCCTGCGGTCCGGGTGCGCCTCGGCCCACGCCGTCTCGTCGGTGCCCTCGGGCCGCTCGGCGACCGCTCCGTCGGGCAGCAGGAACACCTCGTTGACGAGCGCGCAGCCCGTCACGGCCTCCGGCCACTCGATGCGCGCGAGCACCTCGGCGACGTCGTCCTCGAACGGCTCCTGCTCCACCGGCGTGAGCCCCTCGGGGTCGCTTCCGGCCAGCATCTCGGCGAGCTGCGGCTCGTTCTCGAGCAGCGTCCGGGTCGTCACGAGCGCGTAGAGCCGGGGCGGCTGGTCCCATCCCTCCTCGACGTGGTGGCGTTCGATCTCGGTCACGATGGCGGCGAGGTCCGTCATGTCGTGCAGTATCCGTCCGGTGTCGATTCGCGCGTTCCTCACGACGTACGGCGTCGTCCTGCCGGCCGAGCTGCCGGACAAGACGGCGCTGGCGTCGCTGGTGCTCGCCTCGACCTACCGCAAGCCGCTGGCCGTGTGGGCCGGCGGCGCCGCGGCGTTCTTCGCGCAGTGCGCCATCGCGGTCGCCGCGGGCTCGCTGCTCGCCCTGCTGCCCGACCGCGCGGTCGCGGGGGTCGCGGCCGTGCTGTTCGCCGCGGGCGCGGTGCTCGCGCTGCGGGGCAGGGCGGAGGAGCCTTCCTACGTCCCGGCCGCGGGCCGGCGGGTGGCGGCGGTGACGTTCGGGGTGCTGTTCCTGGCCGAGTGGGGCGACTTCACGCAGCTCGCGACGGCGTCGCTGGCGAGCCGCTACGAGGCGCCGTTCAGCGTGTTCCTGGGCGCGTGGCTCGCGCTGTGCACGGTCTGCGGGCTCGCCGTCCTCCTCGGGCGCGGGCTGCTGCGCGTGGTGCCGTTGCGCGTCGTGCGCCTGGTGGCCGCGGGGATCTTCGCGGTCGTCGCCGTGGTCTCGGCAGCGCAGGCGGTGACATGAGCGACCTCGAACGCGAGCTCGCCGTCGAGCAGGCGTACCTCGACCTCGTCAACGCCCGCCTCGACGACGCCGAGGAGGCCGCCCGCGCGCTGGGCGACGAGGCGATCGCGCGCGGCGCGCTGTACGCCGAGGGCGGCGTCCGCGAGGAGGACGCGCGGGCGCTGTACGAGAGCGACGTGTTCATGCACGCCTCTGTCGTGCGGACGGCGGTGCTGCGGTCGGAGCGCGAGGGGCTGCTGTTCGGCCGGCTCGACCTGACCGACGGCGTGACCCGCTACGTCGGCCGCCTCGGCGTGCGCGACGAGCGGTACGACGCGCTCGTCCTCGACTGGCGCGCGCCCGCCGCCGAGCCGTACTACCGCGCGACGCCCCTCGACCCGCGCGGCGTCGTGCGCCGCCGCACGATCACCTCCGTCGGCCGGATCGTCACCGGCCTCGACGACGACCTGCTCGACGCGGAGCACGTTCCGGACGGCATGGCGTTCGTCGGCGACGGCGCGCTGCTCTCGGCGATGTCGCGCACGCGCGACGAGCACATGGGCACGATCGTCGCGACGATCCAGGCCGACCAGGACGCCGCGATCCGCGCGCCCGCGACGGGCACGACGCTCATCACCGGAGGGCCCGGCACCGGCAAGACCGTCGTCGCGCTGCACCGCGTGGCGTACCTGCTTTTCACCGACCGCAGGCGCTTCGAGAGCGGCGGCGTCCTCGTCGTCGGCCCGTCGGCGGCGTTCGTCCGCTACATCGACCGCGTGCTGCCCTCGCTCGGCGAGGAGTCGGTCGTGCTGCGCTCGCTCGGCGACATGCTCAACGGTTTCTCGACGTCGCGCACCGAGCACGGCCCCGCGACGCCGTTGAAGGGCTCGCTGCGGCTGCTCCCCGTGCTGCGGCGCGCGATCGAGCGGTCGATGGAGCCGGTGCGGATGCCGTTGACGATGAAGGCGTCGGGCCGCACCGTCGCCGTCAACCCCGGCGCGCTGTGGCGCATGAGGGCGGAGGCGTTCGAGCGCGCGGAGGACTTCGACGCCGCCCGCGCCGCCGCCGAGCGCGCCGCGATCGACGCGCTGTTCGCGCAGGCGCGGCAGGGGTCGAGGGCGGAGTTCGCGGACGCCGTACGGCACTCGCGGACGTTCGGGAGGTTCTCGCGCGCGTGGTTCCGTAAGCCCGACCCGCGGTGGGTCTGGGCGCGGCTGCACGAACGCTCGTTCCTCGCCGAGTGCGCGCGCGGCGTGCTCTCGGACGCGGAGGTCGACGCGCTGTCGCGCGCGTGGTCCAAGGGCGCGCGGGTGACCGTCGCGGACGTCGCGGTGCTCGACGAGCTCGTGTCTCTCTCCGGCCACTTCGAACGCCACGACCCCGACGAGGAGGACGTGCCCGAGACCGCGACGCGGCGCGAGCCGACGGAGTTCGCGCACGTCGTCGTGGACGAGGCGCAGGAGCTCACGCCGATGCAGTGGCGGATGCTCGCGCGCCGCGGCCCGCGCGCGTCGTGGACCGTCGTCGCGGACCGCGCACAGAGCGCGCTGGCCGACCGCGACGAGGCGTTCGCCGCGATGGACGCGGTGGTCGCGCAGCCGCGCCAGGAGTTCCGCCTCGGCACCAACTACCGCAACCCCGCGGAGATCTTCGAGTTCGCCTCCGTCGCCCTGGGGCCGCAGCGCTCCGACGCCGACCTACCGGTCGCGGCGCGCTCGACCGGCCGCGTTCCGGAGGTGCGGCGGGTCTCGGACGAGGAGTTCGACGCGGCGCTCGCGCAGGCCGTACGCGACGTGCTCGCCTCCGTCGCCGGCACGGTCGCGCTGATCGGCGGGGGAGACATCGAGGCGATCAACCCGAGGCTGCGGACGCTGACGCCGTGGGAGTGCAAGGGCCTGGAGTTCGACGGCGTCGTCGTCGCGCGGCCCGAGCGCATCGCGGTCGAGCCCGACCCCTCCGTCGGAGCCCGGTCGCTCTACGTCGTGCTGACCCGCGCCACGCAACACCTCGTCTGCGTCACGACGACGGACTGGCCAGCGACCTGACCACCGCGCGCCGCTCGGCGTTGCGCTCCGCGATGCCGCGCTCGACCTGCGCCACGAAGCCCGCCTCGCCGCGCGCCGCGCGCTCGGTCACCATCGCGAGGCCCCACTCGAGCCGGTCGAGGACCGCCTGCTTGAGGTCGTCCACCGGGTACGTCGCGAGCACGAGGTCGTAGCGGCGCTGCACGTCGCCGGGCAGCCCGAGGACGAAGTGCCGCACGACCCCCGCCACATCCCACGCGCGCGTCGCGGGCCCCGCGAAGTCGAAGTCCACGAACGCCTTCGCGCGCCCGCCCTCGAACACGACGTTCTCCCGGCACGCGTCGTTGTGGCCGATCACGTCGCCGCGCCGGTGCGGCGGTGGCGGCCACGCCCACTCGGCGTCCGCGGGCGGCACGAAGTCGAGCGTCGCGTCGTGCAGCCGCCGCATCAGCGTGAGCACCGACACGAGGGCCTCGTCGGTCGTCACCCACTCCGGGACGTCTTCGTGGTGCGGCACGTCGCCGGGGACGTAGGTGAGCACCTCGCGGCCGCGCTCGTCGTAGCCGAGGTGGCGCGGCGCGCCGTCGAAGCCCTTGCGCTCCAGGTGCCGCAACAGCGCCTCCACGGTCTTCGTCTGCGGGCCTACGGGGCGCCGTACGGTGTCGCCGGCGCGGACGACGAGGCCGCCGTTCCCGATGCCTCCGGGCATCGGCACCTCACCGAATGACATTCGGGTAGTTCTCCGTCCCTGGCAGGAGAGTCATGATCGCGAGGAGAAGGCCCGGACTCATGCGCCTACGGCCCCTCCTCGCCGTCTCGCTCGCCCTCACCGGGTTCATGGTCCTCCCCGCGAACGCCGCGTGCGGCGTGAGCGGGGTACGCGGCCGCGACCCCGGCATGGCGGCGATCAACCGCGAGATCGACCTCGCCGCCGCGCGGCGCAAGGTGCCGCCGTACCTGCTCAAGGCCATCGCCTGGCACGAGTCGCGCTGGCGGCAGTTCTACGGCGACGGCCGCGTCGTGCTCTCCGGCTCCTGCGCGATCGGCACGATGCAGGTGCTCGCGCGCGGCTTCGACGCGTACAGGCTCGCCACCGACTACCGCTACAACATCGACGCGGGCGCGCAGGTGCTGTCCGCGAAGATGGCCGCGTCGTCGGCCAACGTCCCCTCCTCGCTCGGCCGCGACGAGCGGCGCGTCGCGGAGAACTGGTACCGCGCGACGTACCGGTACATGGGCTCCGGCTACACGGCGATGCGCTACGCCGACACGATCTTCGGCACCGTGCAGAACCCGCCCTCCGAGATCCGCGCGTACACCGTGCCCGTCGCCGTCACCAACCCGCGCGCGCTCATCAGCGGATACACCCCGCAGTCCGGGCACGCGTACGTCGCTCGGCTCGACGGCACGTGGGTCTCCACCCTCGGCACCTACCGTCACGCCGTCGTGCGCGGCGACTTCCTCGCGACGTCGGCCGCCATGGCGCCGGGCACCACGCTCGAAGGCGACCAGCAGGCGGGCACGCTGTTCCGCGCGCGCAACATCGGATGGGAGACGTGGACGACCTCGCGCGTCTCGCTGTCCACGTACCCCGTGGGCCGCGCGTCGCGGCTGCGCCACTCGCGCTGGCTCACCGCCACGCGCCCCGTCGGGCTCTACCGCACGACCCCGACCGGGGCCGAGGGGCGCTTCTACTTCCCCGTGCAGGCGTACAGGCCGGCGTCGTCGGTGAGCATCGCCGAGCCGTTCGTCCCCGTGGTCGACGGCACCGTCGCGCTCGCGTCGGCGCGCGCGTACTCGAACTGGACCGTCCACCCCGCCCGCGCGCCGTCGGCGTCGATCACGTCGGCGCCCGCGTACGTCACCGACCGCTCGACCGACTCGACGGCCGTGCTGGGGCTCGCGTTCAGCGACCCGTCGCCCGGGTCAGGGATCGCGTCGGTGGAGCTCTCCCGGCTCGCGCCGGGCGCGACGGCGTGGACGACGCAGCGCGTCACGTCGTCGTCGGTGCGGGTGGCGTTGAGCGGCGACGGCGGCCACCAGGTGCGCGTCCGCGCCCTCGACCGCGCGGGCCACTGGTCGGCGTGGAGCGAGCCGAGGCGCATCGTCGTGCCGCGCGACAACACGAACGCGTCGCTGACGTTCGCCGGCTCGTGGTCGACCGCGTCCGTCGACGGCTCGTGGCTCGGCTCCCTCGCGTCCGCGACGCCGGGCGCGTCCGTGTCGACGACCGTCACCGGGACGTCGTACGCCGTCATCGGCACCCGCGGCCCCGGCCTCGCGCCGCTGACGGTCTACCTCGACGACGTCCTCGTCACGGTGGTCGACCCGACGTCGGACACGATCGCGCACCGGCAGGTGCTGTGGTCGGCCCCGCTGACCGAGGGCGACCACGTGCTGCGCGTCGTCGTCGGCGACGAGACACTGCCGAAGCGCGAGGCCGCCGACGAGCCGGTCGCGTGGGCGTACCTCGACGCGGTGGCGGCGGCGTAGGCGCTAGGCGCGCTGCGTCATCGAGTAGCGCAGGCGGGCCATGCCGTTCGTCGCCTCCTTGGCGATCGGGAAGCCCTCGAACAGCTCGTCCACCCGCCGGGCCAGCGTGCCCGGGTCCCAGGTGCCGCCGTCGTTGACGATCTCGGAGAACGACGTCCACGGCTGGTACAGCTCGACGGCGTTGCCCTGCACGCCGAACGTCTTGCCGCTGATGTGGCTGGACGCGTCGCTGCACAGGTACACGACCATCGGCGCGACGTTGTCCGGGTGCCAGAAGTCGAACTCGTCGCTGGCCTCGATGGCGCCGTACGCGCCCTCGGTCATGCGCGTGCGCGCGGCGGGGGCGATCGCGTTGACGGTGACGTTGTAGCGCCACATCTCCTGCGCCGCGATCGCCGCGAACGCCGCGATGCCGGCCTTCGCGGTGCCGTAGTTGATCTGGCCGAAGTTGCCGAGCAGCCCGCTCGTGCTGGCGGTGCAGACGACGTGGCCGGGGCGGCCGTTCTCCTTCCACCACGCGCACGCGAAGTGCGTGGGCGCGTAGTGGCCGCGCAGGTGCACCTTGATGACCGCGTCCCACTCCTCGGGCGTCATCTTCACGAGCGTGCGGTCGCGGAGGATGCCGGCGTTGTTCACGAGCGCGTCGAGCCCGCCGAACGTGTCGATCGCCTGGCGTACCAGCGCCTCCGCGCCGTCGATCTCGGAGCAGTCGCCGGTGTTGAGCGCCGCCTCGCCGCCGCCGGCCACGATCTCGTCCACCACGGCCTGACCGGCCTCGGCGTCGAGCTCGTTGACCACGACCCGCGCGCCCTCCTGCGCGAGGAGGATCGCCTCGCCGCGGCCGATGCCGCGCCCCGCGCCGGTGACGATCGCGACCTTGCCGTCCATGAGTCCCATGGGGCGCAACCCTAACGGCGTTTCTCTTCTGATCGTCACGGGCATCGTTCCGGTGTGACCGCTCTTGTCGAGCGCCTTGACCGCGCGCTCTCCTCGGGCCTCTTCGACGGCCTGGCCTCCGCCATCCCCGTGGACCGGCGCGACCGGTTCCTGACGCTGCTGCGGGTCTACGACCTGCGCCTCGGCGCCCTCTGCGATGCGTCCCGCTGGGCCGCGCACCCGGCCGTCGCCGAGCTCGTGTGGCGGCTCGAGACCGACTGGCTCCTGGAGCTCTCGACGCTGGCGGACCCGTTGCTGTCCGGCGACGTCGTGGCGGGCATGCGCGCGCTGGCCGCGCGCGATCGGCTGCCGCAGGCGTACGAGTGGCTCGCCCGCGACGCGTCGTGGCCGGAGGTCGTGCGCTTCCTCGCGCTCGAGGGCGGTCCGGACGGCGGCTTCGACGACCTCGTCGCCGCCTGCCAGCTCGGCCTGCACGGCGCGCCGAAGATGGAGCTCGCGACCAACTACTGGGACGAGATGGGCAACGGCAGGCCCGCCGCCGTGCACACGACGTTGCACGACCGGCTCGTGGCCGCGATCGACATGCCGCGCGTGCCGCTGTCGGACCAGCCCGTGTCCGCCCTGGAGCGCGCGGCTTTGGGCGGGCTGCTCGCGACCAACCACTGGCTCCAGCCCGAGATGCTCGGCGCGCTCGGCCTCATCGAGCTCCAGGCCGGGCCGCGCTGCCGCAAGGTGCTCCAGGCGTTCGACCGCCTGTCGGCGCCGGAGGACGCGTACCCGTTCTACGCCGAGCACGCCGAGGTCGACCCGCGCCACGGCAAGGACTGGCTCGACAACGCGATCGTCCCGACCATCGCCGAGCACCCCGACTGGGCGCCCCGCATCCTCCGCGGCGCGTTGTGGCGCTCCACGGTGAACGCCGCGTTCTTCACCGACCTCCACCGCACGATGACGGAGTCCCGCAGCGCGGCGTAAAGGAGCACCGAAGGAAAGAGCCGCGCGGCGCGTATCTCACGACGTCCTCGCCTGCGATCGCACGGCGCAGCACCTCATGGGGGGTCCATGAAACTCACTCGCACGCTCGCGGCCGTCGCGAGCACCATCGTCCTGCCGGTCCTCGGCCCCGTCGCGGCAGTGGGATCGACGCCGCCCACGCCGACTGTGCCGGTTGCCGGCGCGGTCGCAGCGCCCGATGCCTATGCCGCCATACCGGTGCTCCGCCACAGCGACAGGGGACCGGCGCCGTTCCTGTACGTCATCCGCCCGGCCGGGTTCGGCCTCACCGTGGCCGATCTTCAGGCGGCCGGACTGACCGTCGTCCCCGAGACCGTGTCGGTGTGGAACGTCGCCGATCGCGCGGTTGACATCGACGTGGTCGCGCACCGGATCGCCGGTCTGGTGGGCGCGAAGCAGTCCGCGGCGGGCGCGTCGTCCACGGACGCCGAGAGCGCCTCGGTGAACGCGCTCGCCGCGCTGTCTGACGTACCGATCGCCGTCTACTCCGACACCAGCAACACCGCCGTCGGCCACAGCATCGCGAGCACGGCGTGGAGCGACGCCAGAAGCATCTTGTCGAGCGACGCGGGCGTCACGTTCAACGTCGTGATCCAGCAGGACAACGCCACCGCTTACCCGCCTGGCGCGCCGGCGGTGACGGACGTCACCACGGAGTGCGACCTTCAGCGGTTCTCCCAGTACGAGGAAAGCATCGCCCGGCCGGTGAGGGCGCAGGCCGTGCTGGTGTTCTCCGACAGCACGATCAGGCCGTTCGGCGTGACGACGGACCACTACGGGCTCGCCATGGGCAAGCCGCCGTACGAGTCCCTGGACGTCTCGACGCGGTGGAACCGCGGGTCCAGTCGCGACGCGTGCACCTCGACGCCCGGTGGTACGGAGTACCGCCGCTCGCCGGCGTTCATCCCCGCCGCTTTTGCCAGCACGGCGGCATGGAACCTCGGGGCCGGCACGGAGAAGCAGGCCCCATCGCACTGGGCGGCGCACGAGGTCGCGCACATGTTCACGATGACCCACGACATGGCGGAGTGCACGTGGATGACGATCCGCATGCACAAGACGCTTGAGGCGGCATCGTCGGACCAGCGGGGAAACTGCGCCGAGGCAAGCAACGCGCAGACCTACCAGTTGTACCGGTTCTCGGAGCGCGGCAAGACGGCGATCCGTGCGGAGAACACTCGGCGCAACGACTGCGTTGCCGCGGGATGGTGCACGAGCAACGCGACTCCGTCCGCGCCGCGGAGCATCTCGGCCCAGCCGGAGGACGGCGCGGTCACGCTCAACTGGGTCGCGCCGCAGTTCGACGGTGGCAGCGCCGTCACTGGCTACTGCATCTTCCGCAACTCCAGTGACAACTTCGAGGAAGGGCCGGCGACGGAGCAGAGGTGCACCGGCTCGACGCCGTCCTACCGCTGGGACGGTCTCACGAACGGCCAGACGTCGTACTTCTACGTGCGCGCCTACAACTCGAACGACGACCCGTCGACGCCGTGGGGGAGCACGCCATACGACCGTGACGGGCCGCGCAGCGACTACATCGCGGTGGCGCCGGGCACCGTTCCCGGTGCTCCGACGCTGAATGCGATCACCCCGGGGAACCGGCAGCTCACGCTGTCGTGGACGCCGAACCCGAACGACGGCGGGTACCCCGTCATCAGTTACCGGGTCTACCGCACGTGCTCCGTCTGCACGCCGACCACGTTCAACACCAGCAGCACGACGTGGACCGACACCAACCTGACGAACGGCCAGGTGTACTACTACAAGGTCGCCGCGCTGAACGTCCGCGGCGAGGGTGCGCAGAGCAACGAGCGGTGGGACTACCCGCGCACGGCCCCTGGAGCCCCGACGCTGAACACCGCGACGTCGGGTAACGCTGAGGTGTCGTTGTCGTGGACCGCGCCATCGAGTGACGGAGGATCCGCGATCAGCGGGTACAAGGTGTATCGCGCGACCTCCTCCACCGGGACGCGTGTGCAGCTCACGACCGGGGGGTGCGGCGGGACGGTTCTCACGACGTCGTGCACCGATAACACGGTGACGAACGGCACGACGTACTGGTACGACGTCCGCGCCGTGAACAACGCGGGGACGAGCGGGTCGAGCAACGTGCTCAGCGCGCAGCCGGCCGCTCCTGTGTCCGGGGCGTTCTCGGAGACGTGGGAGAGCGGTACGGGTGCGTGGGCGATCTCGGGTACGTCGGCGACGCAGGACTGCGTGTCGACGCCGGTGCTGAGCGGGTGCAGCCTGAAGTTCCAGCCGACGTCGTCGTCGGGGTTGTCGGTCACCCGGTCGGCGTCGGTGACGATGGCGTCGCCGTCCACGGCGTCGTTCTGGTTCCGGGGGAGCGCGACCACGGGTGACACGGACGCGAGCGTGCAGTTCACGTTCAACACGGGCGGGTCGTTGACGTTGTCGCTGACGGAGGGTGTGAGCAGCAACAACGGAGTGAACTTGATCGGGCCGTCGAACTCGACGGGGGCGTTCTACAACTGGCCGTCTGCGAACACGTGGTATCAGGCGGTCGTGACGATCAACCCGTCGACTGATGTCGCCACGGTGCAGGTGAAGAACACGAGCGGGACCGTGGTGGGGTCGTCGTCGACGAACGTGGCGATCCCGTCGGCGGCGACGTCGATCACGGGGGTGGGAATCCAGGGCAACGCGTGGAACGGCACCCAGAACGCGTTCAACGTCGACTCGATCTCGATCACCTGACGTAGGCCGGAGGGTGCGCGTGGCCGGCGACCGCGCGCACCCTCCGCGCGTTGCGAGCGGGCGGCGCCCTACAACGGGATGTTGCCGTGGTTGCCTCGGCGCGCGGGGGCGTGGGCGATCTCGGTCGCCAGCACCCGGCGCGTCGAGGCGCGCGGGATCACCGCGTCGATGACGCCGTACGCGCCCGCGTTGCCGACGCCCGCCGCGATCGAACGGTGCTCCGCCGCGAGCTGTGCGGTCAGCACCCCGCGCTGCCCCTCCGGCGCCGCCGCGATCGCGCGCTTGTGCAGGATGCCGACGGCCGCCTCCGGGCCCATGACCGCGAGCTCCGCGTCGGGCCACGCGTAGACCGCCGTCGCGCCCAACGACCGCGAGTTCATCGCGATGTACGCGCCGCCGTACGCCTTCCGCGTCACGACGGTCACGCGCGGCACGACGGCCTCGGCGAACGCGTGCAGCAGCTTCGCCCCGCGACGGACGACGCCGTCCCACTCCTGGTCCACGCCCGGCAGGTAGCCGGGCACGTCCACGAGCACGGCCAGTGGCACGCCGAACGCGTCGCACATCCGCACGAACCGCGCCGCCTTCTCCGCCGACACGGTGTCGAGGCAGCCGCCGAGCCGCATCGGGTTGTTCGCGAGCACGCCCACGGTCCGCCCGCCGAGCCGGCCGAGCGTCGTCGTGACGTTGGCCGCCCATCCCGCGTGCAACTCCAGCGCGGTCCCCGGGTCGAGCAGTCGTGCGACCAGCGGACGGACGTCGTACGCGCGCCGCGCCGACTCCGGCAGCAGGTCGTCCACCTCGACGTCGTCCACGTCGGCGAGCGACACGGACCCCTGCGCGCCCAGCAACGTCACGAGGTCGCGCGCGGTCGTCAGGGCGTGCGGCTCGGAGTCCGCGACGACCGCGACGACGCCGCTACGCCGCCCGTGCGGGTCGGGGCCGCCGAGCCGCACCATGTCGACGGCCTCGCCGGTCACCTGGCGGATGACGTCGGGACCGGTCACGAACACCCGTCCCTCCGGCGCCATGATCACGACGTCG
This sequence comes from Frankiaceae bacterium, assembly GCA_035940575.1. Taxonomy (GTDB): domain Bacteria; phylum Actinomycetota; class Actinomycetes; order BP-191; family BP-191; genus BP-191. The sequence goes on from DASZER010000034.1 coordinate 24,620, forward strand.
GTCAGCGCGGGACCGTACGCCGCGCCGCCCGCGCACGGCCCGAGCACGACCGAGATCTGCGGTACGCGACCCGACGCGCGCGTCATCGCCGCGAAGACGTAGCCGACGCCGTCGAGCGACGCCACGCCCTCCTGCAGCCGCGCGCCGCCGCTGTGCCACAGCCCGACGACGGGGATGCCGCGCGCCGCGGCGAGGTCGATGACCTCCGCGATGCGCAGGCAGCCACGCGCGCCGAGCGCGCCGCCCATGACGGCCGCGTCGGTGCAGAACGCCGCCACGGCGACGCCGCCGATCGTGCCGATGCCCGCGACGACGCCGTCGCCGGGAGCCTTGGACGACAGGCCCGTCCGCAACGCCCCCCGCTCGACGAACGACCCCTCGTCCAGCAACGCCTCGATGCGCCCGAGCGCCGACGGCGCCGGCTTCTTCGCGACCGGCGCGGAGGTCACCGTCATGCCGTCAGGCTCCATCCGCCGTCGAGAACGAGCGTGTGGCCCGTGACCATCGCGGCCTCGCCCGAGACGAGCCACGCGACGGCGTTCGCGACGTCCTCGGGTGTCACGAGCCGGCCCGCGGGGGTGCGCCCGGCGGCGTCGGCGAGCATCGCCTCCCGGTCGGGGAAGTGCGTCAGCGCGCGCGTGTCCACGACGCCCGCGGAGATGGCGTTGACCCGCGTCGCGGGGGCCAGCTCGACCGCGAGGTAGCGGACCAGCGCCTCCAACGCCGCCTTGCTCGCGCCGACCACCGCATAGGCCGGCAGCACGCGCGTCGAGCCGGGCGACGACATCGCGACGGCCGCGCGCGGCCGCAGCCGCGACACCAGCGTCAGCAGCGGCCTGGCGTTGACGCCCATCGACCAGTCGAACGCCTTCTCGTCCAGCTCGCCCACGGGGCGCAGCACGCCCGACGCGGCGTTGGAGATGACGACGTCGACGGGGCCGCACGCGTCGGCCAGCGCCTCGGCCGCGCCCGTACGTCCCAGGTGCGACCGCAGCACCCGAGCCGACCGGCCCTCAGCCCGCACCTTCTCCGCGACCTCCTCGGCCGCCTCGACGTTGCGGAACGTCGTCAGCGCGATGTCGTAGCCCTCGCGTGCCAGGCGTACGCAGACCGCGCGCCCGATGTCGCCGGACCCGCCCGTGACCAGTGCTTCCATCAGACCCTCCGGAACGCGAGCGAGACGTTGTGGCCGCCGAAGCCGAACGAGTTCGACAGCGCCGCGTCGAGCGCCACGCGACGCGCGCCCTCGGGGACGCAGTCGACGTCGCACTGCTCGTCGGGCTTGTCGTAGTTGCGCGTCGGGTGCACGACGCCCTCCGAGATGGACAGCGCCGTCACGATCGCCTCGACCGCACCGGCGGCGCCGAGCAGGTGCCCGGTCATCGACTTCGTCGCCGACACCGGCACGTGGCCGAGCACCGAACGGATCGCCGCCGCCTCGGCGACGTCGCCCACCGGGGTGGAGGTCGCGTGGCCGTTGACGTAGCCGACGTCGTCGGGCGACAGGCCCGCCGTCGACAGCGCGAGCCGCATGGCCCGCGCCGCGCCCGCGCCGGTGGGCTCGGGAGCGGTGATGTGGTGCGAGTCGGCGGTGATGCCCGCGCCCGCCAGCGACGCGTAGACGCGCGCGCCGCGGGCCGCGGCGAACTCCGCGCGCTCGAGCACGACGATGCCAGCGCCCTCGCCCATGACGAACCCGTCGCGGTCCGCGTCGAAGGGACGCGACGCCGCCTCAGGGTCCTCGTGACGCGTCGAGAGCGCGCGCATCTGCGCGAAGCCCGCGAGCGGCAACGGGTGCACGCACGCCTCGGTGCCGCCCGCCACGACGACGTCCGCGAGACCGGCCCTGATCGTCTCCCACGCCAGCGCCAGCGCGTCGGCGCCCGACGCGCACGCCGACACGGTCGAGCGCACCGCGCCCTGCGCGCCGAGCTCCAGGCCGATCAGTCCCGCGGGACCGTTCGGCATCAGCATCGGGACCGTGAACGGCGAGACGCGCCGCGGCCCCTTCTCCCGCAACGTGTCCCACTGGTCGAGCAGCGTGATCGCGCCGCCGATGCCGGTGCCCACGACGACCGCGAGCCGCGTGGGCTCGACGTCGGGAGCACCCGCGTCGGCCCACGCCTCGCGCGCGGCCAGCAGGGCCACCCGCTGCGAACGGTCGAGGTTGCGCCCCTCGACCCTGTCGAGCCGGTCGGCGGGGTCCGTCTTCAGCGTCGCGGCGAGGCGGACCGGGAGGCCCTCCCACCGCTCGCCGTCGAGGAGCCCGACGCCCGACTCGCCGGCGAGCAGCGCCGCCCACGTCTCGGCGGCGGTGTCGCCGACGGGCGTGACGGCGCCGACGCCGGTGATGACCACGTCCATCAGGCGGGCACGCCCTGGGTCTGGATGAACGCCACCGCGTCGCCCACGGTCTTGAGCTTCGCGAGCGCCTCGTCGGGGATGCGCACGCCGAACTTCTCCTCGGCCGCGACCGCGACCTCGACCATGGAGAGCGAGTCGATGTCGAGGTCGTCGACGAACGACGCGCCCGGGACGACCTGCTCGGTCTTGATGCCGGTGATCTCGTTCACGATCTCGGCGAGGCCTTCGAGGATCTGCATGTCCGTTGTCTCCTAAGGGGTCAGTGCATCGCCAGGCCGCCGTCGACGGCCAGGGTGGTTCCGGTGACGTACGACGCCGCGTCGCTCGCGAGGAACGCGACCGCGGCCGCCACCTCGTCCGCGCTCCCGCGACGCTGCATGGGGATGGAGCGCTCCAACGCGCCCTCGGCCAGGTCGGCGGCGAGCCCGCCGCCGAGGACGCCGGGGGCGACGACGTTGACGGTGATGCCGCGCGACGCCACCTCGCGGGCCATCGCGCGGGCGAGCCCGCCGAGCCCCGCCTTGGCGGCGGAGTAGTTGGCCTGGCCGGCGTTGCCGAGCAGCCCGGCCACCGACGACACGAACACCACGCGCCCCGAACGCCGCCGCAGCATCGGCTTGAGCACCGTCCGCGCGCAGCGGAACGCCGCGCCGAGGTTCGCGTCCACGACCGAGTCGAACGCGTCGTCGCTCATCAGCATCGACAGGCCGTCGGCCGTCGCGCCGGCGTTGCACACCAGCACGTCGGGCGTCTCGCCGCACGCGGCGAGCAGCGCCGCGGGCGCCTCGCGGTCGGTGAGGTCGGCCCGCACGAGCGTCACGGTCGCGCCGCGCTCCTCGGCCATCGCGCGCGCCTTCTCGGCGCCCGCGAGGTCGGAGCGGTAGTGGGCCACGACGTGCACGTCGGGCGCGGCGAGCGCGGCGACGATCGCGTTGCCGAGGTACCCGGAGGCTCCGGTGACGAGGACCGTGCGGGTCATGCGAGCACCACCTGTGCGGCGTAGGTGAGCCCGGCGCCGAACGCGACGAGCAGCAGCGGGTCGCCGGGGGAGACCCGGCCCTCGTCGAGCAGCCGGCAGATCGCGAGCGGCACCGAGGCGCTCGACGTGTTGCCCATGTCGGCGATGTCGCGGGCGACGCGCTCGATGCCGAGCTGGCGGGCGAGAGAGTCGACGATGCGCAGGTTCGCCTGGTGCGGCACGAACGTCACGTCCTCCGGCCCCACGCCGGCCGCCGCCATCGCGTCGCGCGCGACCGACGCCATCGCGGTCGTCGCCCACCGGAACACGCCGGGCCCGTCCATCGCGATCGCGTCGTGGCCGCCGCCGTAGTCGATGCGGATCGCGTCGGCCTTCGTGCCGTCGCTGCCCCACACGACGGGGCCGACGCCGTTGTCGTCGGACGCCCGCACGACCGCCGCGCCCGCGCCGTCGCCGAAGATGATCGAGGTGCCGCGGTCGGCGGGGTCGAGCCACGTCGTGAGCCGCTCGGACCCCGCGACGAGCACCGTCCGGGCCGAGCCCGAGCGGATCGCGTCGGCGGCCCACGAGAGGCCGTAGCAGAAGCCCGCGCACGCGGCGTTGACGTCCACCGCGCCCGCGCGCACGGCGCCGAGGTCGGCCGCGACGGTTGCGGCGCTGCCCGGCACGGGCCGCGTCAGCGTGCACGACGCGAGCAGCACGAGGTCCACGTCGGCCGCGTCGACGCCGGCGTTGGCGAGCGCCTTCGCCGAGGCCGCGACGGCCATCGAGGCGACGGTCTCGCCGGGGCCCGCGTGGCGGCGGGTCACGATGCCCGTGCGCTCGCGGATCCACGCGTCGTTGGTGTCCATGACGCGGGCGAGGTCGTCGTTCGTGACGACGGTCGCGGGGCGGTGGTCGCCGTACGCGAGCACCCGCGCGCCGCGCGCGGCGGGCGCGACGGGGAGGGACCTCACGCGCTCACCGGGTGCAGGCGGACGAGCGGCTGGCCCGGCTTCACCGGGTCGCCGTCGAGGGCGAGCCACTCGATCACGACACCGGCGTGCGCGGCGGTCACGGTGGTCTCGTCGCGGCGGCCGACGACGCGCCCGAGCGCACCGCCCGCCTCGACCCGCTCGACCTGAGCCGGCGAGAACGTCCCCGCGCACGGCGCGACGACGACGCGCCACGACGGCTCGTGGCCCGTCGAGGTGTCCGCGTGCTCGGCGACCGCGCGGCGCGCGGCGGCGAGGTCGTCCGGAGTCCGCAACGCCACCGCCGTCGCCTCGCGCAGCTCGCGCTTGACGAGGCCGGTGAGGGTGCCGGCCGGCGGCAGCTCCACGATCGCGGTGACGCCCGCGTCGGCGAGCGTCGCCATGCAGAGGTCCCAGCGGACCGGCGACGACACCTGCGCGACGAGGCGCTCGACCAGTGCCGTGCCGGAGGCGACGACGGTGCCGTCGGCGTTCGAGAGCAGGCGGGCGTGCGGGTCGTTCACCGGCAGCGCGAGCGCCTCCAGCGCTGCGCGCGCGGGCGCCATGTACGACGTGTGGAACGCGCCCGCCACCCGCAGCGGCATCACTCGCGCGACGCCGTCGAGCCGTACCGGCAACGTCTCCAGCGCGTCGAGCGCACCGGCCGCGACGACCTGGCCTGCGCCGTTGACGTTGGCGACATCGAGGCCTGCCTCGGCGATCGCGGCCTCGACCTTCTCGGCCGCTCCGCCGAGGATCGCGGACATGCCGGTCGGCGTCGCCGCCGCGGCGCGGGCCATCGCGGCGCCGCGCTCGCGGGCGAGCACCAGCGCGGCCTCGTCCGACAGCGCGCCGGCCAGCGCGGCGGCGGTCAGCTCGCCGACGGAGTGGCCCGCGTACCAGGGCGCGACGGCCTCGCCGTCGAGCAGGTGGCGGCCGGCCGCGATGCCGACCGCGACCAGCAGCGGCTGGCACGTCGCGGTGTCGCGGATCTCGTCCTCGGTGCCGGTCGTGCCGAGCGCGACGAGGTCGCGTCCCACGACGGAGGAGGCCCACCGCACGCTGCGCTCGACCTCGGGGAGGTCGAGCCACGGAGTGAGGAAGCCTGGCGTCTGCGCACCCTGTCCGGGCGCCACGATCGCGAGCACGTGGACAACCCTCGCCTGCCGCACCCCCGGGACGCGACGGGGGACACGCACCAACCTGGCCGACGAACGTTGGAGGGTTCCTACAAGAAACTCGTCGCGCTACGGGAGGTCCCGCAGCCGCCCGACCGCCGCCGCGACCTGCATCGTGAACGCGCCGCGCGCCTCCGTCACGAGCACGCCGGAGGCCTCGACGGCCTTCTTGAGGCGGTATCGGACGGTGTTGGGGTGCAGGAACAGCGCCCGCGCGGTCGCCTCGATCGAGCCGCCGTTCGACAGGTACGTGGTGACGGTCTCGCGCACCGCCTCGCCGGCCTCGCCGAGCCGGTTGTAGATGTTCGCCAGCCCCTCGTACGCCGCCTCGTCGCCGGTGAGCGCGCGCTCGGGCAGCAGCGCGTCCGCGTCGACGGGCCGCGGCGCCTCGGGCCACGCGTCCGCCGCCCGCAGCCCGGCCAGCGCGGCGGCCGCGCTGCGCGGCGCGTCGCCGATGTCGGCGACGGCCGGCCCGACGACGACGGGTCCCTTGCCGAACGCCTCCGCGACGCGGCGCCGCAGGTCGCCGGACACGACGAGCACGAGCCGGTCGCCCTGCAGCCCGGCCATCGCGTCGAGGCCGTGCGTGCGGCAGAGCCGTTCGGCGTCGTCCACGACGTGCTCGGGGTCGCCGTCGGGCGCGAGGCCCGCGACGACCGACACCGAGCCGCGCCCGGACCACCCGAGCGCCGACGCCCGTGCCCGCAGCGCGTCCGCCGCGTCGCCGCGCAGCACCGCGTCGATGAGCAGCGCGCGCAGCCGCGCGTGCCACGCGCCGCGCTCCTCGGCGGCCGAGGCGTAGACCTGCGCGGCCGCGAACGCCACCTCGCGCGAGAACCGCAGGACCGCGTCATGCAGCAGGCGCTCCTCGCCCGGCGCCGCGAGCTCGTCGACGTGAGCCTCGACCGTGTCGACCGTGAGGCGCACGAGCTCGACGGTCTGCTTCAACGTCACCACGCGGGCCAGCTCGCGCGGCGCCACCCCGAACACCGCGCCCGTCAGCTCGCCGCCGGGGCCGCGCAGGTACGACACGAACGCCGCGATGCCCGCCTGCGCGACCATCCCGACGGCCGCGCGGTGCTCGGCGGGGAGGTCGGCGAACCACGCCAGCTCGTTCGACATGCGGGTGGTCGCGGCGGTCGCGAGGCGGCCGGTCGCGCGTTCGAGCCGCCGGACGCTGGCGGGTACGCGGCGAGGCACGACGCGAGGCTACGCGGACCGTGCCGGACGCGACACCGCCCCCGAGCCTGGTGGCGCGGGGGCGGTGCCTGGCGTTCAGCCGCCGGTCACCAGGAGAAGCCCGCCGGCGGTGGCGGCAGGAGCCAGTGCCCGTCGGCCGTCATCTCGTAGTGAGCCTCGTTCTGCATGTACTCGAGCTCCCTCGCGAACGTTCCCCCCGGGTCGTTCTTGCCGCTGTGCGAGAGGTAGACGATCGACCCCATCTCGGCGGTCTTCCGGAGGAACTCCTTGTTGTCGTTCCACCGGCCCTCCGGCGACATCTCGTTCCAGTCGGGGTTCTCGTAGTAGTTCGCGTTGTTCAGCTTCGCGCTGTTGACGTAGCTGTTCGGCCCCTTCTCCCACTTCCCGAGGACGGTGAGGCTGAGCTGGGCGTACGGCGTGTCCGGCAGGACCTCCGCGATCTCCGCGATGAAGTCGCCGATCTCCCCGACCATGCCCGAGGTCATCGCGTCGAGCGTCTTGGAGCGGATCGTCTCGGCGCCGAGGTAGATCTTCTCCTGCAACGCCTGGCAACCGCCCTTGCCCGCCAGGACGCACTCGTTGACGTACACCATGTTGCCGCGGCACGTCTCGCGGTAATTGTCCCCGAAGCACGGCGAGGCGTAGAAGAGGTCCATCAGCAGCTTCTGCTCCGACGCCGTGAGGTCGAGCCCCTCCGAGACCACGTCGGGGGCCATGACGCCGGCCTTGATGAACGCGCCGACGGTCTGGACCTGCGTGTCGTGGTCCTTCGGCTTCGACGGCACCGGCTGCGGGTCGGGGTCCTTGTCTGAGTCGTGGTCGGGCAGGGGCTCGGCCGAGGCGTCGGGGACGTCGTTCATGAGCCCCGTCGGGTCCGAGTGCGACGTGGGGTTGCCCTGCGAGTAGAGGTACGGGTTCAGCGACCGCGGCGCGTACTGCGCGACGAGCGGGTCCGGGCTGACGAACGCGCCCGCGGGCCCGTCGTAGTACCTCGCCCCCATCGCCACGAGCCCGGTCGTCGGGTCCTCGGTCTTGTCGAGGAACCCGCGCTCCGTCGGCAGCCCCGGAGCCGGCGTCGTGCCGCGCCGGCCGCCGAACGGCAGGTAGCGCTGCCGCGTGACGGTGCCGGAGGAGTCGACCGCGACCGACGACGAGTTCTGGTGGTTGCGCAGCACCACGGACACCCCGGACGGGGTGCGGACGTGCGTGGAGCCGTAGTACCGCGTCGCGACCGGCGCGGCGCCGGACGTCGTCGTGAGCTCCATCCCCTCCAGGTACAGCGTCGCCGTGGAGCCGGTGCGGCGCACCAGCCGGTGGCCGTCCTGGTCGTACACGAACGTCGTCGCCGTGCCTCCCGACGGCGTCACCGACGCCAGGAGCTGCTCCGGCGTCCACGCCAGAGCCGACGTCACGCCGCCGACCGTCCGCGCGCTCTGGTTGCCGTTCTCGTCGTAGGAGTACGTGTTCGCGCCGATCGCGGCGGGGGCGTAGTAGTGGCCCGGCGCCGTGTACGCGTACGTCGTGCCGGTCGACGGCGACGACATGCCGTCGGTGACCGACGTGAGGCGCGTCGTGTCGTCGTACGCGAACGTCAGGTCGTACGGCGACACGCCGAACGCGTGGTCGGGGAGCGTCGCCGACGTGCAGGCGGCACCCGCGGTGAACGCGCGCGTCAGCCTGTTGAGGCCGTCGCCGTACCTGAAGCACTCGCGCTGCGCGACGCCGCCGGCTCCCGCCAGCGCGTCGGTGACGGAGAGGACGTTGTTCTCCGCGTCGTACTGGAACGTCAGGTCCTCGACCGGCGACGCGCCGCGCGCCGACGTGAGCCTCTCGAGCCGGCCCGCGGTCGCGTCGTACGCGTACGTGCGCACGACGCTGTCGGTGCCGCTCTTCAGCGTCCTGCCGGTGATCCGTCCCGCCGCGTCGAACGCCGTCGAGGTGACGTACGAGTCGACGCCCGACGTCATCGTGGTGGGCAGCCCGGCGACGTTGTACGTCGTCGCGACCGTCTCGGCGGGGAGGCCGCCGGCGGCCGGCATCGTGACCGCCGTCTGCCGGTTCATCTGGTCGTACGCGTACGAGTAGTCGTAGTCGCCGGCGAGCGGGCCCTCGGACGCGGGGACCGTCAGGCGCCGCGCGGTCGTGCGGCCGCGGCCGTCGTAGGACAGGACGGTCGTGCGGTACGCGTTCGCGCCCTCGTACCGCGTCGCCTGGTGGAGCAGGCCCTTGCCGTTCGGGATCGCGCCGTCGTAGGACCACTGCGCGAGCAGCGTGCCGGTGGCGCTTCCGGAGCGGAGCTCGGTCTGCCGTCCCTTGGCGTCGTAGACGCGGAACAGCGTCGACTGCTTGTTGTCCGTGACCGACTCGACCTGTCCCGACGGCGTGTACGTCGTCGTCCAGGTGCCGCTGTCGGGGCTCGTCGAGCTGAGCCGGCGGTGCTTGAAGTCGTACGTGTACGACCACGTGTTGCCGGCGTCGTCGGTGACCTGCGTGAGGTCGCCGTTGCCGTTGTACTCGTACTTCGTCACCGCGGTCGTGCCCGCGGTCGTGTGCTCGACGATCCGCGTCGTCCGGCCGAAGACGTCCTTGTAGTGCTCGACGTCGCCGTGCACCGGCGCGTCGACCGTCTGGTAGAAGCCGTAGTACGTGGTCCTGGTCGCCCACTTCGAGACGCCGGACGCGTACTGCGTCGCGGCGTTGCGGCGCCCCGCCGAGTCGTAGCCGAACCGCGTCTCCTGCGGGATGTCGGTCAGCAGCGGGTTGACGAGCCCGGTGCCCGGCCCGCCCGCCGCCCCGAAGAACGACGACTCCGCGGCGACGTTGCCGTGCGAGTCGAACCGCGTGACGCGGACGCGGCGTCCGGTGCCGCCGTCGAGGGCCGGCTCCTGCTGCTCCACGACGCGGCCGAACCCGTCGAGGTAGTCGTACGACGACGTGTACGTCGTGCCCGAGACGAGCTTGCGCGCCTTGACGCGCGACGTCGTGCCGTAGCCGATGTTGTACTCGAACGTGAAGCCCGGGACGCCGGCGGCGTCCTCCGGCCGCGTCACGCTCGTGGTGCGGCCGAGCGCGTCGATGCCGATGCTCGTGACCTGGCCGTTGGCGTCGGTCGTCTTCACGACCTGGCCGGACGGGATGTCGTAGACGCTCGTGACCGAGTGGCCCGCCGCGCCGTTGACGCCGATGTCGGTCGTCTTGACGTAGTTGTACGGGTACCCCGTCGACGGCGAGTACGTCGTGGTGATCGCGCGGCCGAGGCCGCCGGGAACGTTCTCGTTCGGCGGCACGACGGCGGTCACGCGGCCGTACGCGTCGTACGTCGTCTTCGTCACGGAGATGTCGCTGGAGCTGTTGTGCTCCCAGAGCTGCGTGACGTTGCCGTTCACGGGCGCCGCCATGAACGCCTGGTTGTCGTAGTAGTACTCGGTCCAGTCCAGGCGCGGCGTCGCGCCGCCGCAGACGTCGCCGTACTTCACCATCCGGTACGGCGAGTCGACGATCCACTCGGTGTCGCCGCCGGACGAGCCGTCGACGATCGCGTGCGTGTACGCGTACTTCACGCACGTGCCGTCCGTCGATATGGCCGTCTGGCCGAGGTCGGAGACGGTCAGCACCGCGGCCGTCGTGGTGTCGTAGGTGTACTCGACGATGTGGTCGCGGAAGTCGGGCGTGGTCGCCGTCGTGTCCCATACGCGGTCGACCGACCGCAGCTCGCGCACGTACTGCGTGTCGTGGCCCTCGAACCCCGTCGGCCCGTTGATCGTCTGGGCCGCCCAGTACCTGCTCAGCTTCGACGCGAACAGGTTGCCGTTGGGGTCGTAGCGCTTCACCTCGAGCGTCAGGCCGCGGAGGTAGTGCTGGTCGGTGAACGTGCTGCCGCCGCTGTCGGTGAGCGTGTACGACTTCGACGACGTGCTGGTCAGCTTGTCGCCGTTCATGCCGCGGAAGATCAGGTACCGCGCGTCGTTGCGCTGCGTCGTGCCGTCCGTGTACGCGATGACGCGGACGCTCGAGTGGCCGCGGTAGTCGTCCCACGACTGCGACGTCGCGAGCAGCGAGTCCTTGTAGTGCCACGCCGGCGTGTCCTGGTACGTGTACGACGTCGTGGTCGTCGGCGTCGGGCCGCGCATGTCCTCGGTGACGAGCTTCGTCACCACGTACTTGTGGAACGCCACCCACCCGCCGGTGCCGGTCGGCGGCGTGTACCACGCGGGGAAGCAGTGGTAGTCGTTGTCGTTCCACGCCGGGTAGCTCGGCGCGACCGGGCACGGCCGCGGGGTGTCGTACGTCACCGTGACGCGCATCCCGAGCTCGGTGTCGATCTGGCCGACGCGCCACTTGTTCATCGGCGGGACGCCGGTGCCGCTGTTGACGCGGTTCGGCAGGCGCGTGCCGGTCATCCGCACCGTGGGCAGCTCGACGGTGCCCGCGCCGATCTCACCGGTGCGCTTGATCTCGTGCAGCCACAGCGACGGGGACGTGCCGTCGCCGGTCGCGGGGAACGAGTACGACATCGAGTACGTCGTGGCGTTGGCGTACGAGCCCGACGCGGCGAGGATCCGGGTCGTGAGCGAGTCGAGCTTCTTCGTCGACCAGAACGTCGGCGCGTCCTGCGACGCGAGGCACGGCGCGGAGGGGCAGTCCTGGTCGAGCGGGACGTCCGGGTACGACGACGCGTTGGCCGCCGTCGGCGCCGGGCAGCTCGTCAGCGCCGAGCAGCGGTCCGACGTGTAGAACGACACCTTCGCCGGGTGCGGCGCGTCCTCGTTCGCGTGGCGCTGCGAGTACTCGATCCAGTGCAGCTCGCCGGCGCGGACGTACGGCGTCGACTGCGACGGCAGCCCGCCGCGCGAGTAGTAGTTGAAGTACTTCGTGTAGAAGTACGACATCACGTTGTCGTTGGTGTCGAGGACGCGGTCGACGTTCCAGCGCCACGCCTGCTGGCACCAGCTCGCCGAGGCGGTCGCGTTGTAGCAGGGCTCGCCGGAGCCGCCGTAGACGGGCACCGTGTACGTGCTGTGCGTGTACGTCGTGGTCGGGTTCCGCGGCTCCGTGCCGAAGCCGAACCAGTACTTGGTGCCGTCGGGCGTGAAGAGGACGAAGTACTCGCCGTCGTTGTCGCCGTTGTTCGCGGCGCCGAACGAGCGGATCCGGTACGCCGGGTCCTGGCCGCGCAGGCGCCACTCGTTCGTGTTCGGCTTCCTGATGATCTCGCCGCTCTGGCTGCCGAAGTGCAGGTAGTACTCGTTGTCGGCGTCCCAGCAGAAGTCGTTGCCGTTGGAGCACGTCGCGAACTTCCGCTCGATGTACATCTCGTTGGTGCTCCACCCCTCGCCGACGATCGAGGGCTGGCCGTTCTGCGCGACCGTGCGGCCGTCTACGGACTGGGAGGAGTACGAGAGCCCGACCTTCGGCGCGGCACCGGCGATCGCGGGCGGCACCGGCATGTCGTAGGAGTAGGTGAACGCGCCGCTGCCGATGCCGACCTCCCACCCGTCCGACCCGGCCAGGGGCGTCGCCGTGTAGTTGCCGTCGGAGCCGCTCGCGCCGCTCGACGCGCCGTAGGTCGTGTACGTCCCGGTCGCGGACGTCGTGCCGGCGCGCGGCCTCGGCCGCACGGGCACCGTCGCGGCGAGCGTCGTGCCCTCGACGTCGTTCGTCGCGCCGGCGACGGGCTCCGGCGCGCACACGTCGCCCGCGCAGCCGAGCCGCGACAGGCGCAGGCGCGAGGCGAAGTTGCCGCCGTACGCCTGCGCGATGCCGGAGTAGTCGAGCTCGACGTCGACCGCCGCGTCGTCGGTGCCGCCGTCGGCGCGCGTGACCTCGAACGCGAGGCCGCGGGCCTCGTACCTCTCGGCCTCGGCCTTGCCGAGCATCCGCACCGTCACCTTCGACGGCACGACGCCCTTCGCCGGGCGTCCGATCGAGACGGGGAGGTGGCCCGCGCGGACGCGGCCGTGCGCCGGGACGACGACGTCGACGGACGTCGCCGGCGGCAGCGTCACGTGCGGGTCGTTCCACGACGGGCCGAGGGGGAGCGGCTCCCCCTTGGCGTCCTTCGTTGTGAGCCCGCGCGGGCTGACGAGCCTCGCGAGCGCGTCCGCGACGCGCTTCGGGTCGTCGGAGGCGAACGGTGCCGAGGCGAGCGTCGCGAGCAGCGACGTGACGACGAGCGCGTTCAGCCGAGCATGGCGGTAGCGCATCTGGACCCCCCCAGAAGACTTCACTGCGGCGCGATGCGCGGCTGCCGCCGGGCCACCCGGTGGCGAGGTGAAGGAGCGCGACGGTACTCGCGTCGCTCGCGGGGCATGGGCCTTTTAGGAAACGTTTACGACACGATCACGACACGGTCGCCGGGGGCCGTAGGGTTGCTGCCGATGAGCGACGACACGCACGGCGTCACGTCCGAGGTGGGGCGGCTTCGTACCGTCCTGCTGCACCGCCCCGGCAACGAGCTGAAGCGCCTCACCCCGCGCAACAACGCCGACCTGCTCTTCGACGGCATCCCGTGGGTGGGGCGCGCGCAGGAGGAGCACGACGCGTTCGCGCAGGCGCTACGGGAGCGCGGCGTCGAGGTGCTGTACGTGCGCGACCTGCTCGTGGAGACGTTGGAGGACGAGGACGCGCGCGAGGAGCTGATCGCCTCCGCCCTGCCGCCGTGGGACGTCGGCCCGACGCTGACCGTCGCGCTCACCGAGCACCTGCGCGGCCTGCACCCCGACGACCTCGCGGACGTCATCATCGGCGGCCTCGCGCACGAGGAGGTGCCGCACGGCATCGGCGTCGTCTACGGCATGCTCGGCACCCACGACTTCGTCGTGCCGCCGCTGCCCAACCTGCTGTTCACGCGGGACTCGTCCGTCTGGATCGACTCCGCCGTCGCCGTCACGCGCCCGTCGATGCCGGCCCGCCAGCGCGAGGTCTCGCTGACCGGCGCGATCTACAAGCACCACCCGCGCTTCGCCGGCACGTCGCTCGTCTACGGCGGCTCGCGTTCGGAGGCGTGGTTCGAGGGCGGCGACGTCCTCGCCCTGGCGCCCGGCGTCCTGGCGATCGGCGTCGGCCAGCGCACCAAGCCCGCCGGCGTCGAGGCGTTGGCCATGCGGGCGTTCGCCATGGGCGTCGCCCACACGATCCTCGCCGTGCCCATCCGTCAGGAGCGGGCGACCATGCACCTCGACACCGTCTGCACCATGGTCGACGTCGACAGGGTCGTGATGTACCCGCCGATGGCGCACTCGCTCCAGGCGCTCGTCATCACCCCCGACGAGGACGGCGCGCTCGCCGTCACGGAGGCGGAGCCGTTCCTCGTCGCCGCGGCCAAGGCCATGGGCATCGACGAGCTCCACGTCATCGACACCGGCCTCGACCCCGTGACCGCCGAGCGCGAGCAGTGGGACGACGGCAACAACACCCTCGCCATCGCCCCGCGCGTCTGCGTGGCGTACGAGCGCAACACCGAGACCAACGCCGTCCTCGAGGCCAACGGCATCGAGGTCATCGCGATCGCGGGCTCCGAGCTCGGCACGGGCCGCGGAGGCCCGCGCTGCATGTCCTGCCCGATCCTGAGGGACCCGCTCTAGCGCGAACGGCGCCGCGTCATGCCGGCTGAGCTCCGGGTGCAGCCTCGTGAATCGCTCGGTCGACAGTCGGGCCATCTCCGCGATGTCGGCGGCCGTATGACGCGCATCGGACTCGAAGAACTCTTGCTCCAACGCCCGGAGTACCGGGATCAGGTCGACGGCGGCCCGGCTTCCCACGAGCTCCACGACGCGGCTGTCGTCACGGGCGGGCCACAGGACTCCAGGCTTCTCCCATCCAAGCCAGGCCACCAGGGCTCGGGAGACGACGTCCGCGTCGAATGCGCCGACCATCGCAATCCTCCCGCCTCCCGCAGTGTCCTGCAGCAGCGGCGTCCGGCAGGGACGTCGCTCCTACGCGGTGGCGGTCGCGTCGGACTTGGGCCGGGGCAACGGGAGCGCGGACAGGCAGAGGGACGGCTCCTCGCGGTACCGCGCGATGAGCTCGGTCGTCGCCGCGCCGAGGCGGCGGTGCAACGCCGCGCGGTACGCCGAGAGCTGCGTCTCCGCCTTCTCGAGGTCGGAGACCAGGGCGGCGTTCCAGGCGTCGTCGCCGGGGCGCGGGTCGCGCTCCCACAACGTCTCCAGGTGCGGCAGCGGCGGGATGTCGTCGAACGGCACCACGTCCAGCAGCGCCTGGCGCGCGGCGCCCACGCGCTCCGCGCCGAGCACGGGCGCGAGTGCCTCGACGTCGGGCCCCGACGCGGGGTCCATGGCACGCACGACGTCGAGCCGCGCCTGCAGGATGCGCCGCCAGTAGGAGACGCGACTCTCCTCCTGCGTCAGCGCCTTGCGGTACTGCCGCAGCCCGACGAGCGGCAGGTGCACGAACTCCGCACTGCGCTCCGGCACCACGGCCACGCGACGCTGCTTCTCCACGCCACCCACTCCGTTGTCACTCTCCGTAACCGGCTGTGCGGGAGGCATCGTCACGAACTCCCGGATGCTTGAGCGGCGATCCCCCGTAGGCTGGACGCATGCCGAGAACGGTGGTGGAGACGCCGCTCGCGAAGACGCGCCGCGCCCGCGCGATCACCCGCGAGCTGGGCTCGATCTACCCCGACGCGCACTGCGAGCTGGACTTCACGACCCCGCTGGAGCTGGCCGTCGCGACGATCCTCTCGGCGCAGTGCACCGACGCGCGCGTGAACATGGTCACGCCCACGCTGTTCGCCCGGTACCCCACCGCGAAGGACTACGCGGAGGCCGACCGCGCGGAGCTCGAGGAGATCATCAAGTCGACGGGCTTCTTCCGTAACAAGACGTCCAGCCTGATCGGCGTGGGCCAGGCCCTGGTCGAACGCCACGGCGGCGAGGTGCCGAGGAAGCTCGCCGAGCTCGTCGAGCTGCCGGGCATCGGCCGCAAGACGGCGAACGTCATCCTCGGCAACGCGTTCGGCGTCCCTGGCCTCACGGTCGACACGCACTTCGGCCGCCTCGCGCGCCGCCTCGACTGGACGCAGGAGACCGACCCCGTGAAGGTCGAGTTCGCCGTCGCGGAGCTGATCCCGAAGAAGGACTGGACGATCCTCTCCCACCGCCTGATCTGGCACGGCCGGCGCTGCTGCTACGCCCGCAAGCCCGACTGCGCCGCGTGCGGCATCGCGAAGTGGTGCCCCAGCAGGGGGACCGGATGATGCGGACGTACGCCGCCGCCGTCGCCCTCGCGACCGCCCTCACCGCGTGCAACGGGGACGACCCGAAGCCGCGCGCGAGCGAGTCAGTCCCGATGATCGCCACCGACCCATGTCCCGAGCCGAGCGCCCCGCGGCAGGGCGGCGGCGACCGCCTCCCCGACGTGGAGCTGACGTGCCTCGGCCGCGACTCGCGCGTGAACATGCGCGCGCTCGGCGGCACGCCGTACGTCGTCAACCTCTGGGCCTCGTGGTGCCTGCCGTGCCGTACCGAGATGCCGGAGTTCCAGAAGGTCTACACGGGCCTCAAGGGTCGCGTCGGCTTCCTCGGCGTGGACACGAAGGACTTCGAACGCCCCGCCCGCGAGTCGATCCAGCGGGCGGCGGTGTCGTACCCGAGCGTGTTCGACCCCGACGAGCGCATCAAGCGCGCGGTCAACACGCGCAGCCTCCCCGCGACGGTCTTCCTCAACGCGGACGGCTCGATCGCGAGCGTCCACGTCGGCCAGCTCACCGAGGCCGAGCTGCGCGCGGAGATCGCGAAGCACCTGGGCGTCTCGTGATCCCGGACTATCTCGAACGCCTCGCCCGCGAGGTCGAGCGCGTGCCCGCGGAGTTCTACTCGCGGTTCCTCCCGCCCGAGGGCGAGCAACGGCACGCCGGCGTGCTGGCGCTGTTCGGCGAGGGCGAGGCAGGACCCGACCTGCTGCTCATCGAGCGCGCCGCGACGCTGCGCTCCCACGCGGGCCAGCCGGCGTTCCCCGGCGGGGCGGTCGACCCCGAGGACGACGGGCCTGTCGCGGCCGCGCTGCGCGAGGCGCGCGAGGAGGTCGGGCTCGACCCGGCGTCGGTGCACGTGTTCGCGACGCTGCCCGCCCTCTACCTCCCGCCGAGCGGCTTCACGGTCGTCACGGTGCTGGCGTGGTGGCGCGAGCCGCACCTCGTCCGCGCGGTCGACGCAGGCGAGGTGGCGCGCGTCGTGCGCGTGCCGATCGCCGAGCTCGCCGACCCGGCGAACCGCTGCGAGGTCGGCCTGCGCAACGGCTGGCGCGGGCCCGGCTTCCACGTGCGCGGCCTGCTGGTCTGGGGCTTCACCGCGGGCCTCGTGGACAAGCTGCTGAAGCTCGGCGGGTGGGAACGTCCGTGGGGGCCAGGGCCGTTGCTCGACAGACCGGCCGACCCCGAACCACAGGTGGAGGAGGTACTCCGTGGCTGACGACGCCGCGCGGGCGCTGGTGGACAGGATCACGGCCGACCTGGCGCCGTTGGAGGCGGAGGTCAACGAGGCGTGGTGGCGCAGCAACGTCGCGTCCTCGCCCGAGGCCGACGCGGAGCGCATCGCGCTGGAGCAGCGGCTCTCCGACTACTACGCCGACGAGGCGACCTACCGCGAGCTGCGCGACGTCGAGGACCCGGCGGACCCGGATCTGCGCCGGTCCGTCGAGACGCTGCGGCTGGCGTTCGCGAGCGAGCAGACGCCTGCCGAGCTGCGCGAGGAGCTGGTCCGGCTCAACGCCGAGTGCGACAGCGTCTACGCGACGTTCCGCGGCGAGGCGGGCGGGCGGCGCTGGAGCGACAACGACGTCGAGAAGGTGCTGGGCCACAGCGACGACAGCGACGAACGGCAGGCGGCCTGGGAGGCGAGCAAGCAGGTCGGCGCGGAGGTCGCGGGCCGCGTGCGCCGGCTCGTGGAGGTCCGCAACGACGCCGCGCGCCGCCTCGGCCACCCGCACTTCTACGCGATGTCGCTCGCGTTCGGGGAGCTGTCCGAGGAGCGGCTGTTCGCCCTGCTGGACGAGCTCGACGCGCTGACGGCGGAGCCGTTCGCACGGGTGAAGGCCGACCTCGACGCGAAGCTGCGCGCCCGCTTCGGCGTCGAGGAGCTGATGCCGTGGCACTACGCGGACCCGTTCTTCCAGGACGCGCCGCGCGAGGCCGCCGTCGACCTCGACCCGCTCGTGGCGGGCAAGGACCTGACAGACCTCACGCTCAGGACGTACGACGGCCTCGGCATGGACCTGCGGCCTGTCGTGGAGCGCAGCGACCTGTTCACGCGCGAGGGCAAGAACCAGCACGCGTTCTGCCTGTCGGTCGACCGCGCCGACGACGTGCGCGTCCTCTGCAACGTCATCGACTCGGAGCGCTGGGCCTCGACGATGCTGCACGAGTTCGGGCACGCGGCGTACGACGTCTACCTCGGCGACGACCTGCCGTGGGCGCTGCGCCGCCCGGCGCACTCGCTGACGACCGAGGCGGTCGCGCAGCTCTTCGGCAGGCTGTCCAAGGACGCGGCGTGGCTGCGCGACGTGGCGGGCGTTCCCGAGTCGGAGCTCGGCGGCGTGGACGAGCAGGTCCACGAGGCGCTGCGCGCGAGCATGCTGGTCTTCGCGCGGTGGGTGCTCGTCATGTGCCACTTCGAGCGCGGCCTCTACGCCGACCCGGCCGCCGACCACGACACGCGCTGGTGGGACCTGGTGGAGCGCTTCCAGCTCGTGACCCGCCCGCCGGGCCGCAAGGCGCCCGACTGGGCCGCGAAGCTCCACCTCGCGCTCGCCCCCGTCTACTACCAGAACTACGTGCTCGGGGAGCTGTTCGCGTCGCAGCTCCAGCAGGCCGTCGAACGCCGCGGCGGGCGCCTCTACGACAGCCCGGAGACCGGGGAGTGGCTGCGCCGCAGCGTGTTCGGCCCCGGCGCGCGCCTGCGGTGGGACCGGCTCGTGGAGGCGGCGACCGGGGAGCCGATCAGCGCGCGGGCGTTCGCCGCGCAGTTCGTGTAGGACACGAGGGTGGCCAACGTCCTCGACGCGCTCGCCGGCCTGCCGGCGCCCCTCGTCGTGGGCGCGGTGTTCGTCCTCGCCATGCTCGAGACGGCGGCGTTCGCGGGACTCGCCGTCCCCGGCGAGATGACCGTCGTCATCGGCGGCGTCGTCGCGTCGCAGGGCCGCATCAACGTCGTCGTGATGGCGGCCGCCGCCACGCTCGGCGCGATCGTCGGCGACTCGGTCGGCTTCTACTTCGGGCGCCGCCTCGGCACCAAGGTGCTCGACGGCCGCGTCGGCAAGCTGCTCGGCCGCGAGCGCGTGCGCTCGACGATGACGCGCATCAAGGCGGGCGGCATCAAGGCCGTGGTGCTCGGGCGGTTCATCGGGGTGCTGCGCGCGGTGATGCCGTTCGCGGCGGGCGCGTCGGGGATGTCGTACGCGCGGTTCCTCGTCGCGAGCGTGATCGGCGGCACGGCGTGGGGTGCGGGCTTCACGGTCGTCGGCTTCCTCGCGGGCAACTCCTGGAAGAAGGTCGAGCACTACATCGGCCGCGCCTCCACGGTCCTCGCGATCTTCGTGGTGACGGTCGTCGTGCTCGTGCTGCTGGCCCGCGCGGTCGCGAAGCGGCAGGACAAGGTGCGGGCGTCGTGGCAGTCGTTCCTCGACCGGCCCCGCATCGCGCGGGTCCGCCGCCGCTACGCGAAGCAGATCGCGTTCGTGCGCAAGCGGTTCAGCCCGCGCTCGGTCGTCGGGCTCCAGCTCACGTCCGCGCTCGTCGCGCTGGCGCTGCTCGGCTACCTGTTCGTCGTGATCGTCGACCAGGTGCTCGGCCGCACCGGGCTCGCCGGCCTCGACCGCGAGGTGCGGGCTGCGCTGGGCGACCAGCCGCGACGGCTCGTGGACGCGTTCGAGGTCGTCCACCTCGTGCTGTCCTCCGCCGGCGTCGCGCTGATCGCGCTGGTCGTCGGGCTGCTGCGCTGGTTCGACGAGCGCCGCCCCCGCGCGCTGCTCGTCCTCGGCGGCGCCTGGGCCGGCGCCATGGCGATCGCCGTCGGCGTGCGCGCGCTGGTGGCGCGGCCCAACCCGCTGTTCGACAGCACGTTCGTGGACCGTACGTTCCCCGCGCAGACGTCGACGGTGGCGGCGGCGACGGCCGTGGCGCTGCTCGTCGTGCTGCTGCCCCGGGTGACGCGCTGGCACCACGCCGTGTGGTGGACGTTCACCGTGATCGGGGTCGTGATCCTGGCCGGGTTCGCCGAGCTGTTCACGACCGACGTCTACCTCTCCGACGTGCTCGGGGGAGGGGCGCTCGGGGGCGTCTGGGGGCTGTTCGAGTCGTGGGTCGTGACGTCGCTGTGGCGACCGCCCGCGCGAGGCGACATGCGTAGCGACGAGCCAGCGGGTACGGTCCCGTCCGTCACGTCCTGAACGACCTTGAGGAGCCGGGCCACATGCACCTCCGCCGCCGCGCCGTCGTGGGCGTGCTCGCGATGACGTTCCTCGCGGGCGCCTGCACCGAGTACGACAACGGCAACAACACCCTCGCCGAGCGGGACCCGTCGCCCACCGCGGTCGGCAACCCGCAGACGACGCGCCCGGCCGAGGGCGAGCCGAGCGACGCGCCGAACGGCCAGGGCGGCCCGATCAAGCTGGAGGCCAAGGACAACGCCTTCGAGCCGAAGACGATCGAGGCCAAGACCGGCGACGTCACGATCGAGATGAAGAACACCGGAGTCGCGCCGCACACGTTCACCAACGCCGACCTCGGCGTCGACGTCAACGCCAACGCCGGCCAGACCGCGAACGTCAGCCTCAAGGCGGTCAAGCCGGGCACGTACAAGTTCGTCTGCAAGTACCACGAGTCCCTGGGCATGGTCGGCGAGCTCAAGGTCACGTGACGTGCCCGCCTCCCGCCTCGTGAGAGGCGCGCACTAGGTGTCGCTCCTGGACGTGTTCCTGCTCGCCGCCGTCGTGGTCGTCGGCATCGGCGGGTACCGCCAGGGCCTCGTCGTGGACGTCCTCTCGCTCGGCGGGCTGATCCTCGGCGGCGTGATCGGCCTGCTCGTCGCGCCCGGCATCGCGCGGGCGGTGGTGGACGGCAACGCGCAGGCGCTCGTCGCGCTCGGCCTCGGGCTCGTGCTCGCGATCCTCGGCCAGCTCGTCGGCACGACGGTCGGCACGTCGTTGCGGCAACGCATCACCTGGCGTCCCGCGCGCCTCGTCGACTCCGCCGTCGGCGCGCTCGTCGCGTCGATGGGCGTGCTGCTGCTGGCCTGGGTGTTCGCGCTGCCGATCTCGCGGTCGTCGTACACCGGGCTCTCGGAGCAGGTCCGCGAGTCGGCGGTGATGCGTACGGTCAACCGCGCGCTGCCCCCGCCGCCGCCGGTGTTCGACTCGTTCCTGCGGCTGTTCCGCCGCCACGGCTTCCCCGAGGTGTTCTCCGACCTCGGCCCCACGCGGACCGTCAACGTCCCGCCCGCCGACCCGGCCGTCGTCAACTCGCCCGCCGCCCGCCTCGCCCGAGGCCGGGTGCTCAAGGTGACCGGCGTCGCGCGCTCGTGCTCGCGGCGGCTGGAGGGGACGGCGTTCGTCTACGCCCCCGACCACCTGATGACCAACGCGCACGTCGTCGCGGGCGTGCGGACCCCGCAGGTCGAGGTCGCGCGCAACGACCTCCGCGACGCCCGCGTCGTCCTCTACGACCCCGGCCGCGACATCGCGGTCCTCTACGTGCGCAACCTCGGCATCTCGCCGCTGGCGTTCACCGAGAAGGCCAAGAGCGGCGACAACGCGCTCGTCGTCGGCTACCCGAACGACGGCCCGTTCGACGTCCAGCCGGCCCGCATCCGCGAGCGGATCACCGCCGTCGGCCGCGACATCTACGACCGCCGCGACGTGCGCCGCGACGTGTACGCGCTGCGTACCAAGGTCCGCCCCGGCAACTCCGGCGGGCCGCTGCTCGCGACCGACGGGCGCGTGTACGGCGTCATCTTCGCCGCCGCCGCCGACGACCCCTCGACCGGCTACGCGCTCACGGCCAAGGAGGTCGCGGGCGTCGCCGAGCAGGGGCGCGGGCGTACGGACGCGGTGAGCACGCAGTCCTGCGACTGAGCGGTTCGTCACGCCGTCCTCGGGTAGGGTGCTAACGAAAGCAAGCACCGAGCAAGCGCCCTCCCTGCCGGGGCGGCGCGAGGAGCGCCATGGCCACCATCCGCGTCGAACGCCGCATCGCCGCCGACCCCACGGGGACGGCGTTGCTCCTGGCGGGGCAGACCGCGCTCGACCTGTGGCCCGGCGTCACGCGCCTCGCCCCGGCGCCGCCGGGTCACGTGCTCGTCGAGGCGCGGGTGCCCGCCCTGCGCGCGCGGGCGGCGCGCGTCGCGGTCCAGGCGGCGCCGCCGCGGCGGCTGCCGACGTCGTACGTCACGGCGTTCCGCTTCGCCGGCGACCTGCCCGCGACCGAGGGCACGGTCACGCTCACCCGCTCCTGGTCGGGCGAGCGCCCCGCGACGACCGCCGAGCTGGCGCTCACCTGGGAGGGCGGCGACGCGCGGCTCGCGGCGGCGCTGCGCGCGATGGCGCACGGCTTCCTCGCCAACCTCGCCGACGCCGCCGAGGAACGCTCCTTCGCCGCCTAGTAGCGCAGCGCCACCCGCAGCTCCTCGGCGGTGACGGTCGCCGGGTCGCGCGCGGCCAGCGCCCGCGCCGTCGCCACGACCCGCGAGACGGCGACGCCCTCGTGCCCGTCCTCGTACGGCTCCAGCAGGTCCGCGCCGGCGTTCAGCACCGAGCGCGCGCCGACGGCGTTGCCCCGCTGCAGGTGCGTGAGCCCTACGGCGACCTTCGCCAGCCCCTGCCAGAACGCGCGCTCCTCCGGCTCGGCGAGGTGCCACGGGCCCTCGAGCACCTCGTGCGCGTAGAACGGCCCGCCGTCGAGGATCAGCCGCTCGGCCTCCGCGACCGCCTCGGCGTTGGGGAGGGCCTGCAGCTCGTCCTTGGCGCGGAGTCGTTCGCGCCAGGAGGGGCCGGAGCCCCGGGGGAGCGGGCGGCCCGTGGCGTCGCGGGGGCGGGCGTTCTCCGGCCTGCCCTCGTCGTTGCGGTCGCGGGTCACTTCGCCCAGCGCGCGATCTCCCCCGTGACGAGGTCGGGCGCCTCCTCCGCGACGAAGTGGCCGACGCCGTCGAGCAGCCGCCACTCGTACTGCGCCTCGACGTAGCGGCCGCTCCCGAGCGCGGTCCTGGGCAGCACGCACGTGTCGAGCGCGCCGTGCAGGTGCAGCGTCGGCGCCGTCACGGGTCGTTGGAGGCGCTTGAAGAACCGGTAGCCGGTCGGCCGCGCGACGGACCGTACCCACCAGCGGTAGTACTCCAGCGAGCAGTGCGCGACGCCGGGGATGAGCATGGCCTGGCGGTAGATGGCGCGGTCGTCCTCGGTCGGGAAGCCGGGGCCGCCCCACTCCTCGAGCAGCTCGACCACGCGCGTGGCGTCGTCCTTGACGAGGTTGCGCTCGGCCAGCCACGGCGTCTGCGCGCCGAGCATGTACGCGCTCGCGCGGAGCTGCCCGCGCGGGTCCGCGAACACCGCCTCGCGGTGGCGCAACGGGTGCGCGGTGCCTGTGATGACGAGGCGTTCGACGACCTCGGGGTGCAGCGCCGCGACGACCCACGCGATCGCGCCGCCCCAGTCGTGGCCCGCGATGACCGCCTTCTGCTCGCCGAGCGCGCGCACGAGTCCCGCGACGTCGGCGGCGAGGGTGTAGGCGTCGTAGCCGCGCGGCGGCTTGTCGCTGGCGCCGTAGCCGCGCAGGTCGGGCGCGACGACGCGGTGGCCGGCCTCGGCGAGGCCGACGAGCTGGTGGCGCCACATCCACCAGAACTGCGGGAAGCCGTGCAGCAGCAGCACCAGCGGCCCGTCGCCTGCCTCGGCGACGTGGAAGCGGGTGCCGTTGGCGGAGACGTCCCGGTGCGCCCAGGGGCCCGGTACGAGGACGTCCGACTCGGCGGGCATGCCGGTGAGGCTACCGGCGGCGCGCCTTGCGTACGACCAGCAGGGTCATCAGGGCCGCGATGCCGCCGCCGAGGCCGGCCAGCATCGCCTTGTGCCCCTTGGCGAAGCGCGACGGCGAGAGCCGCTGCTTGATCGCCGCGGGGCTCACCCGCTCCTCGATCCGGCCGATCGTGTGGGCGAGGGACTCCCGCGCCTGCTCGATCTCGCGCTCTAGCTGCTCGGGTGACGCGCCCACTGGGCGTCCTCCTTCAACGTCCGGATGGTGCGCTCCGGCTTGGGTGAGAAGTCCTTCATCGCCTTCCTGCCGGTCAGGGCGAGGACGCCCGCGACCGCGAACCACAGGACGCCCACGATCAGCGCCGCCCAGCCGAGCGGCATCACCGCCCCGAGGCCGAACATCGCCGCGAGCGACACGAACGTCAGCCCGTACAGCGCGGTCACGCCCGCGCCGCCGAACATGCCCGCGCCCTTGCCCGCCTTCGCGACCTCGACCGACAGCTCGGTCTTCGCGAGCTCGATCTCCTTGCGGACGAGCGTCGACAGGTCCTTGCTCGCCGACGCGACGAGTTCGCCGAGGCTCGGCTCCGCCTTGTCGCGCGTGCTCGTCGCGGCCGTCGTCGCGGTCGCGTTGTCCGTCAGGTCTACGTACGCCATGCCCTGGCGTTACCCGTTCGTCGCCGTCGCTACGCCACGGGCGCCATTCCGCCACGATCGCCGCCGCTGACCGTCGCGCCGCCGTCCTACAGTCGCAGGCATGAGGTACCACGCCGTGATCACGCACGAGGCGCCCTACTACGTCGCGCGGTGCCTCGAGGTGGACGTCGCGTCGCAGGGAGACACGCCCGACGAGGCCGCGGGCAACCTCGTCGAGGCCGTCGCGCTGACCGGGGCGACCGAGGCGCCGTGGGCGCAGTCGGAGCCGCCGCGCCTCACCGTGATCGACGTCCCGGCCGTCGGCGGCCCGTCCGTGCCCGCCGGCGACGTCGAGCGGGCCGCCCTGATGTCCCGCCTGATCGAGAACGGCTGGGTCGTGGAGGAGGGGTCACGTCACGTCGTGCTGCGCCGGCACGGCCACGCGCTCGTCGTGCCTCTCGCGACGCGCATCGCGCCCGGGGTCTACCGCATGATCGAACGCCGCCTGGCCAGCCTCGAAGCCCAGGACCGCGGGGCACGTGATCGGGTCGACGGCCCCGAGCCGGGGGACACGTTCGCCGCGCTCGACGCGCTGTTCGCGGCGAACCCTCACCCCGGTGACGTCACGGCGCTGGTCCGAGAGCAGCGAGACGCGTTGTGATGCAGGAGGTGCTCGACGCGAACGTCGTCCTGAAGTGGTGGGCGCCCGACGAGGAGGGGGCGGAGCGGGCGCGTAACTTCCGCATCGCACGAGCTGCGGGATGGATCGAGATCGTCGTGCCGAGGGTCTTCTCGCTCGAGGTGCTCAACATCGCGGGACGGAAGTGGCGCTGGGCCGCGGGCGATCTGGCGACGCTGGGCGCGCGACTCGACGAGCCCGCGTTCACCTACCGAGACCCCTCGTCGTCGCACGTCGCCCGCTGGGTGGCTGCCGGGCTGACGGCGTACGACGCGTCGTACGTGGCGCTCGCCGAGTCGATCGGGCGCCGCGTCGTCACCACGGACCGTCAGATGCTGCGCGTCGCGCCCGACCTGACGACGCCGCTGGTGCCGTGATCCTGCGTCGCCGCCAGCGCGCGCTGCCGCCGGACCTCGTGCCCGTGCACGAGGCGTTCCTGCGGTGCGCGGAGCACGTGGACCTCGCGCAGCGGGCGATGATCCGCTGCGTCCCCTCGTCGGCGCGGTCGATGGCGCTGCCGCTGGCGGTCGGCGCCGAGACGTTGCGGGTCTCGCTCGGCGAGGCCCGGGCGGCGATGCCCGCATGGCGGCACCCGGCCGTCGAGGGCGCGTGGCTCGCGTGCGAGCGGGCGATCGACCGCACGCTCGCCGGCGTGGACGGCGCCGTCGCGACGGCGGAGGCGACGAAGGAGCTGGAGGTCGCGCTGACGGCCGTTCAGGACCTGCTCGACCCGCTCCACGCGTTCGTCGACGCGGAGGAGGCGTTCAGGCAGCTGCGCTGACGGCCGTCCGCGTCGAAGTTCGCCGGGTCGAGCCACCGCTCGAACTCCGCCCTGATCGCCGGCCACTCGCCGTCCACGATCGAGAACCACGCGGTGTCGCGGCTGCGCCCCTTCCACACGATGTGCTGGCGGAACGTCCCCTCGTACGTGAACCCGAAGCGCTGCGCCGCCCGCCGCGACGGCTCGTTGAGCGCGTTGCACTTCCACTCGAAGCGCCGGTAGCCGAGCTCGTCGAACGCCCTGCGCGCCAGCAGGTACGCCGCCTCGGTCGTCGCCCCCGAACGCTGGATCGACGGCGCGTACCAGATGTGCCCGATCTCGATCGAGCCGTTCGCGCGGTCGATCCGCAGGTACGACACGACGCCGCGCGGCTGCCCGTCGACCAGCACCGCGAGGAACAGCGGATCGTCGCCGGAGGCGTTCGCCTCGATCCACGCGCGGTAGTCGTCACCGCTCGCGAACGGCCCGTACGACAGCCACCGCCACACGTCGTCCGTCGCCGCCGCCACGAGCGCGTCGGCGTGCGCCGGGAGCAACGGCGTCAGGGTGACGTAGCGGCCTTCGAGGTCCGTGCGCGGCGGCGCCTCGCGCGGCGACCAGTCGCGCACCTCCGCGCCGAGGTCCATCACTCCTCCGGCGGGGCGGACGTCATCCGCGCGCCGATCGCCTCGACCACGCCCGGGTCCGCGAGCGTCGTCACGTCGCCGAGCGGCCGCGACTCCGCGACGTCGCGCAGCAGCCGTCGCATGATCTTGCCCGAACGCGTCTTCGGCAGGTCGGGCGTGAAGATGATCTGGCGCGGCTTCGCGATCGGGCCGATCTCCTTCGCGACGTGCGCGCGCAGGTCGGCGGCGAGCGCGGCGCCGTCGTCGGTGCCGCCCTTCACCGTGACGAACGCCACGATGCCCTGGCCCGTCGTCGCGTCCGTCGCGCCGACGACCGCCGCCTCCGCGACCGACGGGTGGCCGACGAGCGCGTGCTCGACCTCGGTCGTGGAGATGCGGTGGCCCGAGACGTTCATCACGTCGTCGACGCGGCCGAGCAGCCAGATGTCGCCGTCGTCGTCGAGCTTCGCGCCGTCGCCGGCGAAGTAGCGGCCCTCGTAGCGCGACCAGTACGTCTCGCGGTAGCGCGCGTCGTCACCCCACACGCCGCGCAGCATCGACGGCCACGGCTCGGTCAGCGTCAGGTACCCGCCGCCGCCGGGGCCGACCGCGTCGCCCGCGTTGTCGACCACCTCGGCGACGATGCCGGGCAACGGGCGCATGGCCGCGCCTGGCTTCGCCGCCGTCACGCCGGGCAGCGGCGAGATCATGATGGCGCCGGTCTCGGTCTGCCACCACGTGTCCACGACGGGGCACGAGCCACCACCGACGACGCGGCGGTACCAGATCCAGGCCTCGGGGTTGATGGGCTCGCCGACGCTGCCGAGCAGGCGCAGCGACGACAGGTCGTGGCGGGCCGGGTACTCCTCGCCCCACTTCATGAACGTCCTGATCGCGGTCGGCGCGCAGTACAGGATCGTCACGCCGTACTTCGCGATCGTCGCCCACCACCGGTCCTTGTCGGGGAAGTCCGGCAGGCCCTCGTACATGACGGACGTGGCGCCGTTCGCGAGCGGGCCGTAGACGATGTACGAGTGCCCGGTCACCCAGCCGATGTCGGCCGCGCACCAGTAGACGTCGGTCTCGGGCTTGAGGTCGAAGCACGCGTGGTGGGTGTACGCGACCTGCGTCAGGTAGCCACCGGTCGTGTGCAGGATGCCCTTCGGCTTCGCGGTCGTTCCCGACGTGTACAGGATGTAGAGCGGGTGCTCCGCGTCGAGCGCGGGCGCCTCGTGCGTGTCCGGCTGGCCGTCGACCACGTCGTGCCACCAGACGTCACGGCCCTCGGTCCACGCGACGTCGTTGCCGGTACGGCGGACGACGAGCACGGTCCGCACGTCGGGGCACGACGTCAGCGCCTCGTCCACGGCGGGCTTCAACGGTGACACCGCCCCGCGCCGCCAGCCTCCGTCCGCGGTGATGACCACCCGCGCGTCCGCGTCGAGGATCCGGCCGCTCAGCGCCTCCGACGAGAACCCGCCGAACACCACCGAGTGCGGCACCCCGATCCGCGCGCAGGCCAGCATCGCGATCGCGGTCTCGGGGATCATCGGCATGTAGATGGCGACGCGGTCGCCGGCCTTCACGCCGAGCGACGTGAGGGCGTTCGCGGCCTTGCCCACCTCGGCCAGCAGGTCGGCGTACGTGAGGGTCCGGGTGTCGCCCGGCTCGCCCTCCCAGTGGAACGCCACGCGGTCGCCCCGCCCCGCGAGCACGTGCCTGTCGAGGCAGTTGTACGCGACGTTCAGCCGCCCGCCGACGAACCACTTCGCGTACGGCGGCTCCCACTCCAGCGGGACGCGCCACGGCTCGTGCCAGTGCAGCCGGCGCGCCTGCTCCTCCCAGAACGCCACGCGGTCGGCTGCCGCGCGCTCGTACGCCTCGGCGGTGACGTTCGCGGCCTCGGTGAGCCCGGGCGGCGGGTCGAAGCGGCGCGTCTCGGTGAGCAGGTTCGACAGCGTCACGTCGGTCATGGCCGACAACCTACGACGCTAACGTTCGCGCGTGGACCCGCTCGCGCCGCTGATGTCCCTGCCCGGTGTGGCCGACGCCGCCGAGGCGGCGCGGCAGTCCGTCGACCGGCTGCTGACGCACACCTCGATGCGCCGCCACGGCACGCAGGTCGCGGTCGAGGCGGGGCTACGGTGCGCCCGCGCGTCGGCGGCGTTGGAGGGCCGCGACGTGCCGCTCGACGTGCTGCGCGCGACGCCGCCGGAGGACCCGGTCGTGCAGGGCGCGCTGCGGGTCGCGGCCGAGCTGCGGCCGTTGGTGGAGACGTGGGAGCACGCGCCGTTCCAGGCCCTCGCGCGGATGCACACGCTCGCCGCCGCGGGGCTCGCGGAGGGGGAGTCGCTCGGCCGTCCCGTGCCCGAGGCGGGGGACCGGCTCGCGACGCTCGCGTCGGTCGTCGCCGCGACGTCGGTGCCCGCCGTCGTCGTCGCGGGCGTGGTGCACGGGGAGCTGCTGGCGTTGCGGCCGTTCGGCTCGGCGGACGGCGTCGTCGCGCGCGGCGCCGCCCGCGTCGTGCTGGTCTCGCGCGGCCTCGACCCGCGCGCCGTCACCGCGCCGGACGTAGGCGTCGTGCAGGACCCGGTGGGCTACTCGGCGGCGGCGGCGGCGTTCGCGGCTGGCGACGTGGCGCCGTTCCTGCGGCTGTGGTGCGGCGCGGTGGCGCACGGCGCCGTCGAGGGCGTCGCCATCGGCGAGGCGCTGCTGCGCGGCTAGAGCGTGTGGCGTACGCGGCCGCCGGCGACGTCGCCGTTCATGACCAGCACGCCGTTGACCATGACCCCGGCCGGCGAGCCGACGGAGGTGTGGCCGCCGATGCCGTCCACGCGGCGGTCGCGGGTGCCGGCGGGGAGCACCGCGATGAACGCGAGCTCGTTGCCGGAGATCGCCATGGTCGCGGGCTCGAACACCGGGAGCTCCGGCGTCGCGGTGTCGCACCTGCCGCGGACGAGGAACGGCTCCGGGTGCGCGTACCAGCGGTTGCCGAGCGTCCACTGGTCGCAGCCGAGCGAGACGAACGTGTAGTACGTGCCCGCCGGGTCGGGAGCGGCGGCGAGCGTCAGCACCGTACGCACCGCCGGCCTGCCGTCGACCGTCGCGCGCTCGATGCGCACGCCGAGGACGTCCTGCGAAGGGACGACCCAGTCGCCGGCGGGGTCGGTGACCTGCGGTGGCGCCGCCGAGGCCGGGGCGGCGAGGGCGAGCGCGGCGAGGACGGAGACGAGGACTGGGCGCGTCATGGCGGTGAGACTCACGAGCGCGGCGGTTGGTTCGGTACGGCAAACGGCGCCCCAGCGGCGAGCGCTGGAGCGCCGTTCAGGCACGGTGGCCGTGGTGACCATGCGTGCACCTACTCGTCGGACCGGTTGGCCTCGCGGCTCTCGGCCGACGTGCCTCCCGCGGCTGGTCGCACGTGGGTGCACACGGACGCCGTGCACGAGATCTCGATGGCGGGCCGCGTCGGGCACCGGATCGGTCTCTCGTACGACCTGTTGTACGCCCACCAGGAGCCGTTGCCTAGTCCTGACTTTCGCGAGTCCTTCGGCGGTAGTACCGCACCGCCAGAGCGGCTCCCGCCACGCCCACGGCGGCCCCGGCGAGGACGTTCGGCGAAGGCTTCGGCGCGCGGCTCGCGAGCCGGCTGGCGAGGCTGACCGGCCGCCTGAACTCCCTGATCGGCCAGTCCCGCTCGACCGAGACGCGGCGCAGCGCCTTGTCGGGGTTGACCGCCACCGGGTGTCCCACGACCTCGAGCATCGGCAGGTCCGTGAACGAGTCGCTGTACGCCCAGCAGTCGGCCAGGTCCCAGCCGTGCCGCTCGGCGAGCTCGCGGATCGCGTCGGCCTTGCCGGTGCCGTACGCGTAGAACTCGATGTCGCCCGTGTACTTGCCGTCCTCGACCACCATCCGCGTCGCGACGACCTCGTCGGCGCCGACCATCTCGCCGATGGGCCCGACGACCTCCTCGCCGGAGGACGACACGATCACGACGCGGCGGCCGTTCGCCTTGTGCTCCTCGATCAGGTCGACCGCCTCGTCGTACACCAGCGGGTCGATGAGGTCGTGCAGCGTCTCGTCCACGATCTGCTTGACCTGCGCCACGTCCCAGCCGGTGCACAGGTGCTTGAGGTAGTCGCGCATCCGGTCCATCTGGTCGGCGTCGGCGCCGGCGACGAGGTACACGAACTGCGCGTACGTGCTCTTGAGGACCGCCCGCCGGTTGACGAGCCCGCCCTGGTAGAACGGCTTGCCGAACGCGAGCGTGCTCGACTTCGCGATGACGGTCTTGTCGAGGTCGAAGAACGCGGCGCCGGTCATGGTTTTTCGAGGATAGGGGTTTAGTCGCTTCCGGCGTCGGGCACATGGGAGGCACGTCGCGCCGCTGTGGCGTACGCGCATCGAGGGGAGGGGTCATGGCTCGTCGTGTCGTCGTCGACGACGATCGCGCTGTCGGCTCGTACTCCGAGCAGACCGTCGAACGTCCCCCGGTCGCCTCGGTCGTCGCCCGCGTCCTCACCGCCGTCTACGCGTTCGTGATCGGCATGATCGCGCTGGACGCGCTGTTCCGGGCCCTCGACGCCAACCGCTCCAACGGCTTCGTCTCCGGCGTCCGCTCGATCGCGCGGCCGCTCGAGGCGCCGTTCCGCGGCATGTTCGACAACCAGCAGTGGTTCGCGACCGCGCTCGTCGCGGCCGTGGTGTACACGGTGGTGTACCTGATCGCGATGGCGATCCTGCGGCGAGACCGCACCTACTGAGCCGGCTCGGCTCTATCCCCCCCGGAGCCGAGTCTTAGGACGACCCCCGCTATCCCCCCCGGCGGGGGTCGTCCCTTTTCCCCGCCCTCGCTGGCCCGCGCGTCTCCCGTGGCTCTGTCCACAGATTCGATGTCCGCGCGTTACCCACAGGCTCCGGCCGACAGCCTCGTACGGGTCGATACGTCCCGTCCCGCGAGGAGCCCGTCATGTCCGCCGCGCCCGCCACTCCCGTTCCGCCCGCCGCCTCCTCCGGAGGGGCGCCCTCCGCGCCCGCGGGGCCGCCCGCCCCGGCAGCGGGGCCGCCCGCCCCGGCCACGCCCGCGCGCCCGCTCGTCCTCACTGCCGACCAGGACCTGCTCGACGACCTGTTACGCCTCGCCGCCGCCGGCGGCGCCGAGCCAGAGGTCGCCGACCACGTCGCGGGCGCCGTCGCCTCGTGGCGCGGGGCACCGTTCGTCCTCGTCGGGTGGGACCTCGCCGCGGACGTGCTCGCGGTCGGGCTGCCGCGCCGCCCGTCGCTCGTGCTCGTCGGCACGTCCTCCGCGCAGCCCGAGATCTGGCGGCAGGCCGTGTCGCTCGGCGCCGAGCACGTGGCGTTCCTCCCTGAGGCGGAGCGCTGGCTGGTCGAGCGCTTCGCCGACTCCGCCTCCCCCCGCCGCGGCCGCGTGCTCGCCGTGGTCGGCGCGCGCGGGGGAGCGGGCGCGACGTCGTTCGCGGTCGCGCTCTCCCTCGCCGCCGCTCGCGCGGGCCGGCGCACGATGCTCGTCGACCTGGACCCGTTCGGGGGCGGGGTCGACCTCGCCTTCGGTGCCGAGGCCGTCGACGGGCCGCGCTGGGCGGACTTCGTCGGCGCCTCGCCGCCGGCCTCGGGCGAGGCGCTCGCCAACGCCCTCCCGCGCTGCGGCGAGGTGACCGTCCTGTCGTGGTCGCGCGACGGCTCGCCCGACGTGCCGTCGTCGGTCGTCTCGTCGCTGCTGTCCGCCGCCAGGCGCGGCGCCGACGTCGTCGTCGTCGACCTGCCGCGCACGTTCGACGAGGCCTGCCGTGCCGCCCTCGGCGTCACCGACGCGGCAGTCGTGGTCTGCCCGGCGGAGTTCCGCGCCGCCGTCGCCGCCGAACGCGTCGTCGGCACCCTCCAGCTCCTCGTGGAGGACGTACGCCTCGTCGTGCGCGGCCCCTCGCCGACCGGCCTCACCGGCGCCGACGTCGCCGAGGCGGCGGGCGTGCCGCTCGCCGCGTGGCTCGACCCCGAGCCCGAGCTCGACCGCGCGCTGGACGAGGGCCGCCCGCCGGGGCGCGGCGGCAAGGGCCCGCTCGCCACCGTCTGCACGTCGTTGCTCGCGGACCTGGTCCCCGATGGCGCCTGACCCCGCGCTGGTCGAACGCGTCCGCCGCCGCCTCGCCGGCGAGGCGTGGCCGCCGTCGTCGGCGCGCATCGCGGCGGCCGTACGCGCCGAGGGCGGCTTCGGCGCCGCCGACGCGCTCCCGCTGCTCGAACGCCTCGAGGACGAGGTCGCCGGGGCGGGCCCGCTCGGGCCGTTGCTGCGCGACCCGTCCGTCACCGACGTCCTCGTCAACGCGCCGGACGAGGTCTGGGTGGACCGCGGCTCCGGTCTCGAACGCGCGCCGGTGTCGTTCGCCTCGGACGCCGACGTCGTCGCCCTCGTACGCCGCCTCGCCGCCCGCGTCGGCCGCCGCCTCGACGCCGCGCAGCCGTGGGTCGACGCGCGGCTGCCGGACGGGACGCGGCTGCACGCCGTCCTCTCGCCGCCGGCCACGCGCGCGACGTGCGTGAGCATCCGTACGCTGCGGCGCCAGCACCTCGGCCTCGCCGACCTCCGCGGCTCCGGCGCGCTGGACGGCACCCTCGCGTCGTGGCTCGCCGCGATCGTCGCCGCGCGCCTGGCGGTCGTCGTCTCGGGCGGCACCGGCACCGGCAAGACGACGCTGCTGGGCTGCCTGCTCGGTCTCGTCGCGCCCGCCGAGCGCGTCGTCATCGTCGAGGACGCCGCCGAGCTGCGGCCGTCCGCGCCGCACGTCGTCTCGCTCGAGGCCCGCCCCCCGAACGTCGAGGGCGCCGGTGCGGTCACCCTGCGCGACCTCGTACGTCAGGCCATGCGGATGCGCCCCGACCGGCTCGTCGTGGGCGAGGTGCGCGGCGGCGAGGTCGTGGACATGCTCGCCGCGCTCAACACCGGCCACGACGGCGGCATGACGACCCTGCACGCGAACGCCGCCGCCGACGTCCTCCCGCGCCTCGCCGCGCTCGCCGGGCCAGCCGGCCTGACCGGCGACGCGCTGCACGCCCAGGTCGCCGCCGCGCTCGACGTCTGCGTCCACCTCGCCCGCGACGGCGCCCGCCGCCGCGTCGCCGACGTGTCGGTCGTGGGGCACGGCACCGCGCTGACGTACGACGGCACCGCCACGTCACCCGGCCCCGCCCTCGCTGCCCTCGCAGGCATCCTCACCGCCCGCGGCACGCCGCCGCCC
>DASZER010000035.1:0-39470 GCA_035940575.1 Frankiaceae bacterium
CGCGGCGCTCGAGGTCGTTCAAAGCGCCCCCGCCTAGATCGGCTCAAGCTCATCTCGGTCCGCCTCCACGAGGATGTCATCGAGCGCACCCTTCATGGCCGGCATCGTGTCGGCGCGCTGCAGCACAGCCTTCACCGCCGACTTATCTGGCTGCATCATCAGCCACGCCCGAATCGCTCGGAACGTGTAGCGCCAAACGAACCTATAGGTCGTCCCGCCGCCGTCGACAATCCGCTCCCGCAGCGCTTGAGCTCGTTGGGGACCGATGTCGTTGTACCGCCAACGCAGCACTTCGTGCGCCAACGCGGTGGCGTGCGCGCACACGAGCTTGTGCGCTCGACGCAGCACCTCCACCTGCGTGGGCGCGCGGTCACCGGGAACGACGGCTTGGTCGAGCGCCGGCACGAGCGCGAGCAGCTGCTGGGCGTTGCTGACCTTCATCAGGTGATCGGCCTGCTGATAAAGGGAGTAAGCGAGCATGTACACGTGGGCGGAGATGTTGGGATCGAACGCGTCTGCCTCGAGCTCATCGAAAATGGCGTCCTTCTTCGAGACCGCCTTTGCCGGGCGCCCGCGGAACGCTACGAAGCGTTGGCCAACGTCCTCTTTCGTCACTACGCGACCGCCGAAGGTACCCTTCGTCGCCGCGTCGAGCGACGTCCACTCACCTCGGCGACGTTCGTAGAACACCGGTGACGGCAACATGCCGAAGGCGCGCTGCAGTTCCCGCTGCCGGCGGTCATTCGACCGGAGGTCGCCCGCTCGAACGGGAGACTGGCTGTTCGTGAACTCGGAGATCTTCTCCAATGCGGCGCGACCGTCGGCGTCATCGGCCACGGCGATGATCCGTGCCTGGACGGAGACGTCTCCGGCGAGCAGGTGCGCGCGCCGCTCGCGCAGCACCGACGACGTCTGCGCGCCGTTGACGATCTGCGGGTTCTTGGCGACGAGAACCCTCTTGTCACCGCGCGTCTCGAACTTGAAATCGTCCGCCACGATCGTCAGCCCGTTGTTGTAGAGCCAGAACGCTCGGCGGCCGGCCTCATCGTCTAGCGTGGCCAGCATGCTCTTGTTCACCCGGTTCGAGCGTCGCAGGTAGTACCGCACGTTGCCGTGGAAGAGCCGAGCTCGCCACTGGTCGACAGCATCGGCGATTGATCGTCCGTCGAGCACCGCGACGGCTGCCCGCTCGACGCCAGCGAGCTCCACGTGGCCACGCTCGTAGAACTCGTCGTTCCCAGCGAGCGCGAACATCAGTGTCTGGTCGGCGAGATCCTCGATCGGGTCGTCGGCCAGCTTGAGCTCGTACAGCCGCTCGGTGTCGTAGAGGGCCCCTGAGCAGTTCCCCTCCATCTCGAGCGCGGCTGCCTGGAACTCAGCGGCGCCTTGCTCGGACATGCGGCCCGCGATGAACAGGTCAAGGGAGATCGAGGCGTCATCGAGCATCGCCTCCCGCATCTGGAGCGCAGCCGTCGTGAGGCGGTCATGGTGGGGGCCGTCTTCGATGCTCTGTGAGTTCCGCAGCAGATGCGCCGCCCGAAGCAGAGGATCGACATCGCCTGGAGCGACAGTGCCGTTCACCGGGTCGTCCAGGTACTTGGCCTGGATCAGGTGGAAGACGCCGCCGACGCGGTCGTAGTACCAGCCATCGAGTCCGGCGTCACCCTGGCTCAGGGTCTCGGTCTGATTGAAGGCATCGTCCTCCTCGACTTCGAGTACGAAGTTCAAGGCCCATGCCGGGAACGCGCGGCGCGCGTTGCAGCCGTATCGGTCAGCCCACTGGGCGACCTGGTCTTGCATCCATGGAACAAAATCCGGGGGGACGGCCATCACCTACTCCAAGGCGGGTTCATCGATCGCGGAGATCGTGACACACGGGCTGCTCAGGCGGCGCCGCGATCTCTACCGTCGGCGCACCACGCGGTTCACGCTGTAGCGACGGCAGCCCTGCCGCGGCTCACACTCGTGCGGCGACGGACTCAGTCAGCCCTCGTGCGGACGAGCCGGTGCCCCCGAAGCTCCCGTCCTGCGGCCGTCAGCGCCGCGCCCCAGCCATCCCTGGTCCCAATCCGATCCGTATTCGCGAAGAGTCCCGCACGATCCTCGGCGCTGGTGAGCCGCGCGAACAGGGCGCGCCTCGGGTAGTCCTCTGCGACGAAGGACTCCTTGCGATGTAGGACGGGCGGGTTGGCGCTCGCGGCGTAGGAGCGCCAGTGGATACGCCGGGCCGTCAGGTCGGCGACGAGGGACCACGCGAGCGCCGGGTGCGGGTCGCGGTCGAACCCCGGGTACGACAGGTACGACACGACCGGCTCCCGCCGGTGCAACTTGATGAGCGTGGCGTCGGGGACCGCTCCCGTGAGGACGCGCGCGCAGCCCTCGAACACCCGAAGCACGGCCGGCACTGCGCCCAGCGCCGTCGTGTGGACGTAGAGGGCGCTGGGCGTCACCTTGCCGACCGTGCTCGCCCGGCACGCCCATTCGACCGCGGCGGGGCGTCCGGCTGCGAACAGCAGCCTGTCCGCTTGGCGGCACGCGTCGGCGTAGCTGCCGAAGAAGGCCTTGATGTCATGGCGGGTCGCCACCGGAAGTTCGGAGAGCCGCTGCCGGCCACCGAACCGGGCCAGGGCTAGGTACACGAGCAGGTCCTGGGCCCGTGCACGGGTGACGGCCTCCCATGAGGCGTGGGGGGAGGCCTCCGTGATGATCCGCACGGCGCGTTGGACGCTGCCGACGGCGGCGGCGACGAGTGCGGCGGGTCCGGGCTCGTCGAGACGCGGAGGCCGGCCGCGGTCCTCCATGAAGGTGACCAGCGCCTCGAGGGCTTCCCGGTGATGCTCGTACTGAGCCCGGAGCCGCTCGGTCCGCGGGACCGTGACGCGACGGCGGAAGCCCCGGGCGAGCAGCGCCTGCGCGTCGTGCTGGTCGCGGAACACATAGAAGACGCCGGGGGCGGCGGCGACGGCGTCGATGCCGAGGGTGACCTCGATCCAGTCCCGGAGCTCCTCCTGGGTGTAGAGCCGCTGGAACGTCTTCCTGCTGGTTCGTACGCCGTCAGCCCAGGGCACTCCCGGCAAGGGGTGCGAGTCGAAGCTGGTGCGCGCCGAGACGACGAGGACGCGGGTGGCGAGGGACCAGGCCGCGGTGAGCGCCTGCGCCCGCTCGGCTCGGTCCTCGATGACGTTGACGACGTACCCGAGGTTGACGACCTCGGCCTCCCGGAGCGGTTCGCCGGGGGCGAAAGCGGGGTCCCAGCCTTCCGCGGCGATCCCTTGCTGGCGCAGCTGCCTGACGTCTCCGCCGCGTCCGCAGCCGTAGTCGAAGAGCCTGGCACCGTCGGCGAGCAGCCCGTCGTCGACGGCCTGGCGCACCGGCCGAGACAGCGCACCGCGGTGCATCGCGGTGCGGTCCCGCCGGATCACGGTCAAGGGGCGGCGAGCCCGGCTAGCGCTTCGACGCTGGAGAGGGACGGATCGCCGGCGAGGTAGCCGATGCCGCGGTGGATGTGCAGCCGCAGGTGGGCGGCGACGTCGTCGGCGGTGGTGCCGGCGCCGTCAGCACGGCACCGTTCCTCAACCAGCGCCCACAGCACGTCGCCCCATGGTCCGGCGAAGGTGCGCCAGGACATCTCCACGTTGGAGTCGGCCGGTACGCGCTGGGGGGCGATAGGGCTCGGCTCGGACAGTGACCGGCACAGCGCCCACCGGCACAGGACGTTCCACTGCCCGATGCCGGTGCGTCGCTTGAGCCGGCTGAGCTGCTGCTTCGCCTCGGCAGACATGCGGATGGTCTCAGGATGCATCGGCGTCCTCGAACAGGTAGCCGGGACGCACAACGGTGCCGTCGGCGGCATCGTCGAACGCGAGGTGGAACGCCCTGGCCGTTCTCGGGCGCAGCCGGTCCCAGGCGGCCTGGTCGATCTCCTCGTCGGTGGACAGGAGGACGACCTGGTGGCTCGCGTGGGGGAAGTAGCGGTCGATCAGGTGTGCGCGGTGGGTGCTGTCGAGGCGGCCCAGCGGCGTGTCGATCACCACCGGCAGCGGGCGTGCGGATGCGCGGGCGAGCCCCCACAGCATCGACGTTGCGAGGAGCTGCCGCTCCCCTGCTGAGAGGTCGTGCGGCTCGATGACCGTCCCTCCACCTCCGTACAAGGTGACCCGGAAGTCGTCCGGGTCGATCCGCATGTCGGCGACGAGCCGGTCCTTGCGGAGCAGCAGTTCCAGCGAGTCGAGCACGAGGCGTTCGATGCGCCCGACGTGGCGCGCGGTGGCGGCCGACCGGAACTTGGCAGCCGTCTCCCGGGCGCGGCGCGACCCGTCGATGACCCGCTGCGAGTCCTCTTCGGCGAGCAGCTCCTGCGCGGCGCTCTCGAGCACACGGTCGGCCTCTGTCTCGCGGCGGGCGATGTCTCGCCGGACGTCGGCGAGCGACTCCTGCGCCTCCGCGAGCACCGCCTGCGCCTCGTCGAACTCGCTCACCGCCGCCTCGCGCTCGGCGAGCAGCCCGGCGATCGCGTCGGGGGCGGGCACCGCCGCGAGCTTGCGGTCGAGCACGTCCAGTTCGTCGAGCGCGCAGCCGAGGTCGCTGCTAATGCCGCGGATCAGCTCCGCTGCCTCGGGCAGAGCGCTCTGACGCAACCGGCGGGCCTCCTCGATGGCGGGCGCCGCCGGCGCCACGGCGTCGGACGCTGCGGACACCGCGTCCTCGGCAAGGAACTGCGCCACCGCAGCAGCAGCGCCGGCGGCGGCGCCGGAACGCTCCAGATGCGCCAGCAGCCGGCCGTCCCGCTCTCGGACAGCCGCGGCGAACTCCGGCGTGCGTGCGACGTCCGGGACCGAGTCCGCCAGCCGCGCCACCGCGTCCGCGACGAGCAGCAGTGGCGCCGGCCCCGCCGCGACCTCCCGCAGGCGCGCCCGCAGCGCGGCCGCCTGCTCCGAGACCTCGGCACGTCGCGCGGCAAGGGCGTCTGCCGCCTCGAACAGCTCGCCGCCCTCCGAGCGGAACCGGTCGTCGAGCTCGCGGACCCGTCGCTGGCAACGGCCCGCCCGCGCCTCGGCCGCCGTCGTTTCCTCGACGCGGCGGTGCTCCTCGCGCCGCAGCCGTCCGATCTCCGCCTGCAGGCGGTCAACCTCGGCACGCGTGGCGGCGGTCGACGTCTCCATGCGCTTGCGGCGTTCGAGCACGACGAGGTCGTCCACGAGGCGGTCCACCAGGTCGAGGCCGAGCAGCGCCCCCACCGCCGTACGGAGCAGCTCCTGTGAGTTCTCCAGGTCGGCGAACGCCTCGAGCTGCTCGCCGTCGAAGAAGAACAGCGGCGCCACGCCCCGCGGCACGAACGTCTCGACGTGCTCGTCCCACTGGTCGCTCAGGACGTCGTCACGGGCGCCGTCGCGTACGACGTCGAGGCGTTCACGCACCCGGGCGCCGCGTCGGGTCCACGACCGTCGCACCTCCATGCGGTGGTCGACGCCGTCCTGGCGTGCCGTGAACGTGACAGCGACCGCAGCTCCGGAAGCGGGGTCCGCCCGGCGGTGGATCGCGCGGCCGAGGTAGTCGTCGTAGCTGCCGCCCCGGCGCGACCCGATCGACGCGTGCTTGCCGAACAGGGCGAGCCCGAGCGCTTCGAGCAAGGTGGTCTTGCCGCTGCCATTGAGGCCGCCGACGAGCACGATCGGCCGGCGCGGCGACGGCGCGAGGTGGAGCGTGTGCCGTCCGGCGAACACGCCGAAGTCGTGGACGGTGAGCTCCTCGATGATCACTGCAGGGGCTCCGCGGCGCCCGCTGGCACCTCGCCGGACTCGACCCACCCGTCGTCGAGGCCACCCGCCCCGCCTGCGTTGGCGACGGTCTCTGCGCGCCACCGCGCACGCTCAGTCGCATCTTCCTCGCCGGTGTAGAACGCCCGGCGGATCCCCTCCTCCAGCGCGTCGAACACGCCGGTGCGGCGGACCTGCGCGCGGTGACGCCGCTCCACGTCGAGCAGCTCGCGCACCATCTCGAACTGCAGCCGGTCGTCTCCGCACACCTCGGCGAGGTCGGCGATCTCGTCCGGGCCGAAGGGCAGGTGGTCGTCGAAGGCGTCACCGGGGAAGTCCTGCCCGGTCACGTCGCGGAAGATCGCGGGGAGCCGGTCTTCGAACTCGTGCTTGTCGACGACCCAGATCCGGCGGATCTCCGCGAGCTCGGGCAGGGTGATGAGCTCGATGCCGGCGACCTCGGGCGGCCCGAGTGAGCGGACCTGCTCCTGCGCCTCCAGCACGCGCCGCAGCCAGTTCTCGCGTGCCTCCTGGGTGTACGGGCCCGGGATCGGGCGGCCGTGGAACAGCTGCACGGCGCCGTTCATCCGCCGGAAGTCGCGCAGCGGCCGGTCGTCGGCGACGTCGAGGGCGTTGCGGAGGTCGAGGAGCGGGATCATCCACTCCTTCTCGTCGTCGTTAGTGATCATGGCCTGCATCGACTTGTCCTGGTCGACCAGCGTGCACACCCAGCACCCGAACCTGCTGTCGCCGCACGACGGCGTGGTCGTGTCGACGACGAGCGGGCACTCGCCGTCGGCCGAGGCGCCCTGGTACATCGTGAGCAGGTCCTTGTTGTCGAAGCCCCACGGGTTGGGGTTCTGCATCAGGTAGAGCCAGACGTCGTCGTTCGACCAGTCCTCGATCGGGGAGTAGACGAGGGAGTTGGGCAGGCTGACGTTCGGGCTGAGCTTGTCGCGTACCCGCCGGGCCTCCAGCGACGCCATCCGGCCCGCGCGGCCCTGGCTCTCGGCCTTCCGCGTCCCGAGCACGAGGATGGCCTCACCGTGGGCGCGCACGACCGAGCGGATGAACGCGTTCGACGGCTTGATCTTCAGCCGCTCGGTGCACCACCGGAACTTCGGCCGCGGCGCGGGGTAGCCCTTGCCGATCAGGTTCACCCAGAACGTATCGCTGACCTCCGGGGTGAGCCGGTGCGGTTCCACCGGCAGCCCCTGCTCGGCGGCGGCGGCCGCCATGACGTCGAGGGAGCGGGTCACCCACGCCGCGACGACAGGGTTCTCCACGAGGGTGTCGGTGCTGATGACGTGGACCGGCTTGTGGCGCTCGGACGGATCGAGCCCCGCGAGCGACTGCCACACGAGCTGCAAGGTCGCAGTCGAGTCCTTCCCGCCCGAGTAGCCCACGACCCACGGCACGTCGTCGACGCGGTAGAGCGCCCGGACCTCGTCCTCGAGCGCCGCCACCGCGGCGCGCAGCCCGGCCTCGGCGAACGCCGACGGCTTAACCGACATGGTCACCCCTCACGAATGCATCCTCCATGCGTTGCTCGTCTGCCGTCAGCGCGATGCCGAGGTGCAGCTTGATGGCGTTCGTGGTCAGCGCGACGTGCTGGCCGTTCTTCGACACTCGCCCGGCGACCATCGCACGGCCCTCCCACAACGCGCTGTTCGACCTCGACCAGTCGAGCGTCCGGAGCTTGGCGAGCGCCCGTTCCCACGCCTGCGGCCGGCGCGCGATCAAGGCGTTGCCGGTGCGGCCCAGGGAGGACAGGACGATCCCGTGCGAGTGGATGAAGTCCCGGCGCACCTCGCCGGCCGACAGCCGGCCCGCCGCGACCGCTGCCCACTCCGGGAAGCTCTCGGCGACGCGGGACCAGAACCCGACGGCGAGCGCGGTGCCGCTGTCGATATCGAGGTCGGTCCCCGACAGCAGCTCCCGCGTGGCCCCGTAGAGCGCGGAGAGCGTGAATAGCTTCCGGGACCGCGGGGACAGGGTGGAGCGCTCGTGCTCGACGACGCCCTTGAACGCCGGGCACTCCATTACGAGGCGCCTCGCCAGGATCGCGCCGCCGTCGCGGTGGTCGTAGAGCACCCCGAGCGACTTCGCCGGCCGGATCGCGTACCGGTTGAGGTCGGCGAACATCTGCTGGCACCGGTCGAGGCCGAGGTCGAGGTAGAACACGACCGCGATGGTCTCGTCGGCCAGGGAGGGGTCGTCGCGCAGCGCCAGCTCGATCGCAGCGCGACGGTGCTGGCCGTCGTTGATGATGAACCGCGCGTCCATCGGGACGCGGAGCCTCCCGAACCGCTCGTCCTCGACGGGGTCGAACCGCACCTCCGCGTCTATCGACGCCGTCAGCGCCGAGAACACGTAGCTGTCGCGGTTGTCCACGACGTACCGCGCCATCTCCGGGAGCCGGCCCTTGTTGAGGATCCGTTGCGCCCGCAGCTCCGGCACGAGCTCGTCCTCGTCAAACAGGAAGATCTTCGGGATAAGCCGGAGGGGGCACATCGACATGTAGAAGGCGCGTCCCGCCTGCACGCCGCGAATCGCGGGGAAGACGTACTCGTACGCCCTCGCGTCCGACGTCGGACGGAGGTCTTCGGGAGAGGTCGCGGTTGCCACGGTCGCGTAGGTTAAATCCGACGTCTCTGTACGTCAACCACGAGACAAACATACGCTCGGCAAGTGACAGACAGTGGGATGCGGAGGTGCGCGCGCCGGTGACGGTCTACCTCGATTGCAACGCGACGACGCCGGTGGAGCCACGCGTCGCCGACGAGGTGATGCGCCACCTCGTCGAGGAGTACGGCAATGCCGGGAGCCGCACGCACGACTACGGGGTGCGGGCGAAGCGGGCGGTGCAGACGGCGCGCGCGGCCGTGGCGGGCGTGGTCGACGCGGCGGCGGACGAGGTCATCTTCACCAGCGGCGCGACCGAGGCGAACAACCTCGCAATCCTCGGCCTGGGCGAGGCGGCCGAGCGGCGCGGGCACGTGGTGACCACGGCGGTCGAGCACAAAGCCGTGCTGGAGCCGATCGAGCTGCTGGCCAGCCGCGGGTTCGACGTGGACGTCGTGCCGGTTGGCGCGTCCGGCGCTGTGGACCCCGACGACGTGCGCCGAGTGCTTCGCCCCGACACGCTCCTCGTCTCCGTGATGCACGTGAACAACGAGACGGGCGTGGTGCAGCCGATCGAGGAAGTCGCGGCGGTGCTGGAGGGCCATCCGGCGTACTTCCACGTCGACGCAGCGCAAGGTTTCGGTAAGGACCTGCCCGGACTGCGCAACCGACGCGTCGACCTCATCAGCGTCTCCGCGCACAAGGTCTACGGGCCCAAGGGCGTCGGAGCGCTGGTGGGACGGCGGCGGCAGTACCGGCGACCGCCGCTGGCCCCATTGATGGTGGGTGGGGGCCAGGAGCGGGGGCTGCGTCCGGGCACGTTGCCGGTGGCGTTGATCGCGGGCTTCGGCCTCGCAGCGGAGCTCGCAGTGACAGAGCACGATGTCCGCCGGGAGGCGAACCTGGCGTTCCGGCAGCAAGTGGTCGACGCGCTGGTGCCACTCGACCCGAGGTGGCACGGCGACCAGGCGCTGGTCCTGCCTACGACGGCGAACTTCTCCGTTCCCCGGGTCGACGGCGAGGCCGCAGTCGTCGCCTTGAAGGACCTCGTCGCGCTATCGAACGGGTCCGCCTGCACGTCGAATTCGTACGCACCGAGCCACGTGCTGACCGCCATGGGCCTGCCTCGCGAGCAGGTTGACGGGGCTCTGCGGGTGTCGTGGTGCCACCTGACCGAGCCCCCCGACTGGGGCGGAGTGACCGCCGCGCTCCGCGCCATCGCCGCGTGACGTTTCCGGAAACAGCGCCCCGCCCTACGATCCACCGTGTGCCACGGCGAAGGGGGTTGGCGGGGCCGCCCTCCCAGTTCACCGACGAGGGGTCGTGGCCGGATGGCCGCCTCGCCGCGGACGCGCCCGTAGTCGCCTACTACGCGGCTGAGATTAGCCGACGACTGCGCAGCGCCCTCGACGGCCGGGTGCAGGCGCAAGTCGCGCGGGAGGCCGATCTGGCAAGGAGCACCTTGAACGACATCGTGGCCGGTCGTCAGTGGCCGGACGTCGTGACGGTCGCGAAGCTCGAACACGTGCTGGAAGTGCGGCTCTGGCCGGAGTGGCCGCCCGGCGCCGGCTCCCGTCGCTCCCGCCGCTGATCACGGACCGCAAGGGTCCAACGCTTACCGGCGGCATCCTCGACGGTGAGCTCCCCTTCCGACACGGCTACGACAACGAGCGACGCGCCGACGTCCGGCGCGAGTCGCGCCCGACAGCACGGCGCCGCTGCGAGCCGGTACGACGTCCTGCCTCCCGAGGTCGATCGCTCAATGGAGCAGCCGTACCGCGACTCAAGCGCGTGGATCGCGCTGCCCAGCGTCCCACGGGAGACCGCCAAGGCCTCGCGCAGCTCGGCTGCGGAGTGGCTGTGCTGGTCGCCGAGCACCTGGAGCAACTTGCCCGGCAGCGAAGCCGGCGTCGGCAGTCCAAGTCTCGGTCTACCCAACGCACCCATCCTCTCCAGCTCCGCGGATCGTAGGTTATATCCTACTCCTATCTCGCTCGTAGTTTCAGTTAGGCGCCAGACCGTGCCGCGGAGGAGGGCGAGTACCAGATGATGGCGGGCATGGCGGCAGATGCTGCGAGCACGGGGTATCGAGCGATAGCTCTCTCCCGCAGACGGGCGCGTTGCTTCCTCCCGACAGGTCCCTGCTCGCGGATCCTCTAGTCGTCCGCGGTAACGCCAGGACGCGCGCGCCGTCGCGACGGCGTTGCC
Source organism: Frankiaceae bacterium (assembly GCA_035940575.1). Classification (GTDB taxonomy): domain Bacteria; phylum Actinomycetota; class Actinomycetes; order BP-191; family BP-191; genus BP-191. Next base: position 10,590 of record DASZER010000035.1, read on the forward strand.
GGACTCCTGCGAGGCCTTTCCTCGCCGCCACGCAGGAAGGCGGCGGTAGCCGGCGATAGGGAACGGCTACCCCGCAGCCGACCTTCTCGCAGCCCGAGCTCGACGCAACACCGTGCGTCACATCTCACATACGCTGCGTGATCTTTGCCAATTGTGCCCAGGCAGCTTGAAATCGCCCTACCCTGCGTTGATCGCTCGCTGGGGACGCCGAGACGGAGGCGCGACATGAGGCGCACGTACAGGTCACTTGCTATCTCACTTGCCCTTCTGCTCGGTATGTCTTCCACCGCGACGCCGGCAGTCGCCGCGCCTGGGGGTCCCCCGAAGTGCTGGGTCAGTTGGCGACCCTCGGAAGGTTCCATTTCGTTTACAAACACGGGCAAGAACGAAACCGATATGACCTTCCGGCTCAAGTGGCGCGGTGAGGATCTCACGTTCAGGACGTGCCGCTACCACACTGCCTTCGAATTGGAGACCTTTTTCGGAACATCGAACAACAGGCACAAACTGGGCAGCTTCAAGATTCTATCGACGGATCTGCCGAACGCCTATATTGACAGTGCGCGCGAGCAGGGTGAAGTTACTTTCGGGACGGGCAACGCAGACGCGCTATCGCCCGATAGATGGTACGCTAACCTACCGGTTCAAAGGGAGGCTCGGCACCGAAGAGTTCATCGACGTCGACGCCTCCCGCGGATACCTCCTGAGTGGCTGTCCTTTCGGTCCGGCGAGGTGTGTTAGCGGCTGGACGCAGGAGGAGGTTTACGGGCCAAGTGGGCGAATCGGGGTTTACGATAATGTTCGCGTAGGACAGGGTACCACTCTCTCGTGGTGGTATCCCGACCGCTCGACCCTGCGCAACAAGCTTCTGCGGCACCCAGTGGGAACTGACGCGTACCTCCTCGACGGAAGTTACGTCCGACACTGGATACCTGACGGCGGCACGTATCAATGTCTGGTCGACCAGGGCGCTCAGGTCGTGAACTCATTCGCAAACATCGACCAGCGATGGGTAATAAATTCTTTCACTCAGGCTGACAACGCCACCTGTACGCCGCCTCCCCCGCCGCCTCCCCCGCCCCCTCCCCCGCCCCCTCCGTCCGGCCCTAGCGTTACGGCATCGAAGGGCGGTTCGGCGCAGGGACAGCCAGGCTGCACCTCCGTGTACTGCGCCTACCTTGTTGTGACCCTGAGCAACTTCGGCGCCGGCGCGCACACGGTTACTTGCAACGCGTCCAACACCGGCGAGTGGTACCGGTATACGACGTCCGCGACCCAGACGGCCTACTGTTATTACGGCTACCCGGGTCAGACCGTGTGGGCAACTGCAGACGGAGTCCGGTCGAATAACATTGTGTGGTAGCTCTGCACGCAGGCCAGGAGTGTGGCTTTAATTAATCAACAGTCCGGAGCATGGATACCCCTGACAGTCCTCGCACGCCTTGGGCGCCGGCATGAGGTATAGTTGCGCACGCGAGTCGCTCAGGTGGACTCGGGCAACTGAATGAGCCGCCGATTCCGCCAAGTGCTTACGGCGGTGCTGGCAACGGTCGCCGCACTGCTGGGGATACTCATCAACATCGCGTCAGACTTGGTTCCCAGCTGGCTAACACACCCCGTTGTCGCATGGTCAGTACTTGCAGTTCTGGTCGGTATAGTAGCACTCACGAACGTGCTCATATCCGTACCTAACGACGGTCATCCTGGCGTGACTCTGTTCGATATCACGGATGCGCTTGCGATAGCAGTTTTCGAACAGTGGACCGCCGAAGCGTCGATACGGGCACTGCGCCATCCTCGCCCCATACGACTCCGATGGTCTCTTACTGGACGCCCAGTTTCGGCTGACCCGACTGCGATAGTGGCGGGAAGCGTGGCAGGGCGCCCTCTGCGATTGCGGTTGGGAGGTGACCTCGACACGGTTGCTCGTGCGTTCTCTGGCCTTCCCCGGAAGCAGTTGGTGGTTCTCGGAACGCCCGGTGCAGGCAAGAGCGTCCTCGCGATGCACCTGACCTTGGAGCTTCTTGAAACAAGAACTAGTGGTGCGCCCGTGCCCGTTCTTCTGAGCATTTCGTCGTGGGAGCCACGGTCGGAACATTTCTCGTCGTGGATCGTACGGCGCATCGAAGAGGACTATCCCGGCCTTACAAATGTCTCTGTGAACGGCCGCCCGGCAGGGCATGAACTGTTTGTTAGTCGAATGATCATCCCGATACTCGATGGACTGGACGAACTTGCACCTTTTCTTCCGGACGCTGTTGCCGCGCTCGATGACGCACTTGGGAGCGATGCGCCTGTCGTCGTGACTTGCCGGGCGGACAAGTACGAAGAGGCGGTGAAGCAAGGAGGACGGCTGCTCTCCTCGGCTGCTGTGGTCGAGATTGACCCAATCGCTCCCGAGGAGGTGGTTGCCTACCTTGAGAGCTTTGGATCGAGAGGCCGATGGGCGACGCTCGCGGATCATGTCCGAGCAGCACCCGACGGCGCGCTCGCCACCGCGTTGTCGACGCCCCTTATGGTCTGGCTGTTACGGACCGGTTACGCTACCCCGCAAGATGATCCCGAGGAGTTGCTCGACCGGGATCGCTTTCAAACAGCGTCAGATATCGAGACGCGCCTATTGGACCGCTTGATTACTTCAGTCTACGAACCAAGACCACAACCCACAGGCGCGTCCGCTCGACCGACCTATCACGCGCACCGTGCAGAAATATGGCTCCGATGCATTGCGACCGGCATCGACGCGGGGCCGGACGATCGGCCGGAAGGCGCGCCCGGAACGGGGGATATCGCCTGGTGGCGGCTATACCGGGCTCTTCCACGCTGGCAGTTGGCGGCAATGGTGCTGGCCGGAGCCATCCCCACCCTTGTCGTGCCCGCCTTCACAATAGTGGGGCTGTCGGTAGGCTTCACCCGCGCCCGATTTCTAGCGACCGTCGCGGCCTTGGCCGTCGGGATCCTCGGTGCGATGATAGTTAGCCCGCTGATACCACCACCGCCACCCGGAAGGGTCACGTTTCGCCTACCCAAAGCCTCGGCCTTGGTGAGGCCCACGGTGATGCTCTACAGCGCCATCGCGGGACTGACAGTTGCTATTTCTACCGCAACGGCCGCTACGGTGCTGCGAGACCTTGCGGTAGGCGGAAGATTTGGGTTAACGGCGGGGTCATTGGCGTCGGTCGCAGTCTATCTGGTTGCGATCTTGAACGGCCCCGTAGATGTTATCCAAGCCGCAAGTCCATCGACGGTCCTGCGCGATGACCGCAGGGTGGCGGGCCTGACGGGTCTGCTGGTCGGATGTGCGATTGGGGGCGTTACGGTGCATGGCGGGGGCGGCTGGATGGGAGTCGGCGCTGGCTTCTGCTCCGGAATCGCGACGGGTGCCGGAATGACATCGTGGGGGCGCTACCAGGTCGCAAGGTGCTGGCTCGCCGCACAGGGGAGACTCCCTTGGAGACTGATGCGCTTCTTGAACGACGCATACGAGCGCGGCGTGTTGAGGCGCGCTGGCACAGTATTTCAGTTCAGGCATGCGCGTTTGCAACGGCATCTCGCTTCTAGGTTGGACTCGTAACGACGGCCGCACACGTCTCGCACAGCCCGTGACCCTCGACGCGACGACAGCGCGTCGACCGAGTAGCCCACGCGAACGGAGGGGCGATCTTCGCCTTCGCTGCCGCAGATGACTTGCTCCGTGTCGGAGGACACTGGTTTCGGCGAGATCCTCGCTACCCGGGCATGAAGGCACCGTCCTCGGCTGCTGCGGTCCGCGGAACCGATCAGCTCCGACCAGTGCGTGGAGCCGCCCGCGCGGGACAACCTCCCCGCTGGTCGCGACCGCCCTCGCCGCCGGGTCGCTGGTCGTCATCGCTCGTGGTCGGATGCGGTCCGAACGTGGCCCTTCGGGCGATGCGACTAGGCCGCGGACTCTGGAGGTAGCCGCACCAGTCAGCGGCTGCGCTCGTGTGCGTACATGTCGGGGATATGTGCTGCGCGTCCCGAGCGGGGGCACGCGCGAAGGGAGCTGTCCGCGCTACTGGACGTCGTCTTCGCCCGCTGCCACCGCGAACCATTCCGGCCACAGCTCGGACGGGTGGTGACCGAGGGCTACGGCTACGCGGTCGGCTGCGTCGTAGCGGATCACGTCCCGCGTGAAGAGTCGGTGCAGTGTGGTCGCGTCGACGCCGATCGCGGCTGCCGTGGCGACGATGCTGTCCTGGCGGTCGGCAAGAAGCGCGCGCAGGGCGCGCCTCGCCGGCTCGGCCGGAAAGGAGCGGGGCATCGAGTAGTCCGCGGCTCTCAGGCCCGATCTCCTTGCCGCCCGCGCACCACGGACTGAGCGCCCGACGACGGTGCAGACGAGCGACCCGCGTCCGCAAGCCAAGCCAGCAACTGGGTCTTCGGGATAAGGATTCGTCGACCCACGCGGACTGATGGGATGTCACCTTGGCGCACGGCCGCGAAAGCGAGTCCGCGGCTGACCCTGAGAAGTCGTGCCGTCTCCTCCACCGTGAGGATGTCTGGTAGGCCGTCGGTGTTGATGCGCACTCCCTCGGTCGAGTAGCCGGCTATGAGGCGAGCGACGTGCACAGCGTCGAAGGTCATCCCATGACCCTGAGTGCCGCTGCTCGTGTCATTCGGACATGGTGTGCATCACTCGAGTTACGCCGACGCGGGTCGCAAACTGACCGACGTAAGCCACCGACGCCGAAGCGCCACGTGCGAACTGCCGGGTCGAGCTCTTGGACGTGCATCAAGCGACGTAAGGGGGAGCGGGGAACTCCCCGCAGGCTGAAGGCGGATTGTCGCCGCGTGCGCAACTGCACGCAGTCGGAGTTGCCGCACGTCGGGACCGCTCAGACTCTCCAGCGAGCGCTGCCTGGCATGGGACGATGGGGGCCACGAAACGGAGTGAGGCGCGTGAGAGGTCAGCCAGAGACCGGCGGCGTCACCCGGGCACGCCTCGCGCGCGCCCTGAAGGCGAACGCCCTGCTTGTCAATCTCGCGATCCTTCTAATCGGCATGATCCTCGTCCTTTCTTCGTTTGTCGGGAAGAGCGGTGTCCCACTTTCCACCGTCCTCCTGAGCGTGGGGGGATCCGTGGTCGCAGCAGGGGTCGTCGGCGGACTCGTTGGCCTCTACGAAGCCGACGAGCAGGCCCGCGAGAAGGCGCTCGGCCAATGGCGACTCGCCGGAGTTTACAGAACCCGTGCAGACATGAACCGATCGTCGAATGAGAGATTGATACGCTGCCGGGATCAGCTCGATATTGCCGCCTTTGGCTTGAAGGGGTTTCGCGAGAGCCAGGGCGGACTAGTGACGGAGAAGGTTCGAGCGGGCCTCCGTGTCCGAATCCTGTGCCCGCATCCGGACTCGGCGTATGTCACGGCACGCGAGGCATCGGAGGGAGAGGTGCCCGGCCAGATCAAGAAGACGATTGTCGATCTCGAGGACTGGGTGGCGCGACTTCGTGCGGAGGCTCGGGAGCCGCACCAGGTGCAACTTCGGTACTACGACGCACTACCGTTGGACTTCTTCTTCCATGTCGATGACACGGTGTTTGTTGGTCCGTACCTGCACGGCCGCGGGAGCCAGCAGACGATATCCATGGAGTTCGAGCGGCCTGGCGCCGGCTTCGACTACTGGTGTGAGTACTTCGATGGTCTTTGGAGCGACGAAGAGTTCGCTCACGACGCGCTGCCGACAGCATGACCGAACGGATCCGAGAGCCAGGCTATCGCGCTGGCCGGTTCTTCCTCAGCCCGATGCTCGGCTGCTCAGCCCGATGCGCGTTCTGCTACATCTTCTCGTTCGGCTACCGTGATAGAGCTGGCCAACCGAACGGCTACGGAGTCGATGCGTCCATAGACTGGATCGTGCGGCACCCGGACTTCGTCGAGGGCCGCAGCGGGAGCATCATCTCGATCGGCGCGTGGGGCGATCCATTTCCGCCCGACGAAGAGAGTCGCGCGCACACCCTTATCTGGGTTCAACGCGCGTGCGCCCTCGGCAACCCCGTGCAGCTCATGAGCCGATTTGAGTTGCCGCCCGAGTTGGTCGATAAGGTGGTAGGGCAACTCGCTTATGATGGGCAACTGTTATTCTCCACGTCGTTGTCTACGGTTGAGAACGCGGCCGTCCTGGAGAAGAATGCCGACGGACCCGAGCGGCGCTTGGTCACGCTTTCACGGTTCCGACACCGAGGAGTGCCAACCAATGTGATGATCAAGCCCTTCATCCTCGGGGTCACCGATCGGGAGTCCGGCTCAATTCTGAACTTGCTTCGCCGTTATGGAGTCGACTTGTGCGTCGTTGGTGAGCTCTACTGGGATCAGAGGATCGGGCGCGCTACGGTCGCGCTGGGCCACGTCGGTGAAGGCGCCACGCGAATCATGGCCGCTGAGGGTCGGGAGGGGCATGTCCTCGACTGCGAGCCGGAAGCCTCCTTGATGTCTCTGCCGAGCGCGCACCTCGACTCCTTCATCGCAGAGCTCTGGGAAGGCGGGGTCGCCGCCTTCAAGAAGTCGGCTTGCGTGAACTCGTACGCGGCCGGACTCGATCTCGGGTTGCGCGATCGACCTGAGTACAGTGCCTACTGCGTTGAGTGCGGCGCCTGTGAGAGCAGCACGCGTCGTTCCCCGGCCACGGTCATCCAGTCGTCGCCTCGGCGCATGTTCGTGAAGATAACCAGCGATCCACGACCGGGGATCTACAGCGAGGGCGTGCCAACACAAGGCAGTGGCGCCCGCTCCGCTCGTGCTGGCCGGGGGCTAACGGCGGCGGCGGTGCAGACCTTGCAGCGCTGGCACTCCCCCGACGCCATCGATGCAGGCGTGCGTGACGTCTTCGTCGACTTTCTAACGTGCCACCCAGCGCCCGTCGAAAGGCAGAGCTCGCCTGCGCACGTGACAGCGAGCGCAGTCGTTCTCGACTCCAAGGCTGAATCAGTGTTCCTCGTCCTGCATAGGAAAGTCGGACGCTGGCTTCAGCCGGGCGGCCACTGCGAGCTCGGTGACATCAACTTGGCAGCGGCAGCGATAAGAGAGGCCGAGGAAGAGACGGGCTTAGTTGGATTGCGGCTAGCCGACGACGAAGTCCTCGACTGCGACATCCACGCAGCGCCGTGCCGGGACGACCCAAAGTTGTCGCACTACGACGTTCGGTTTCTAGCGATCGCCGATCTCGACGGCGGGACGCCGCGGCGGCGGGAAGTGATAGACGCACGGTGGTTTCGGTTGTCTGGCTTGCCAGACGACTTGGATTCGGCGACACGACGGCTCATCGCCAAGGCGGTCGAGGCGTTCGGCCGAGGGGGCGGTCGTCGCTCGCGCGACTGAGCGTCGACCCGTCACAAGGCGCTCCGGTCCGCGCGGCGACCGACGGTCGCCCCGACCTCCGCATCGCACATGCTTTCGGGTCGACCGATCGCAGGCTTCAGCGCCGAACGTCGAGGTCAGCCGCTGGCACTACCGTTCAGCGGCATGAGCGGATGTTCCGGGCTGGCCAGCGCAGGTCGACGACGTAACCGCTGTGAGTGCTCGGGGGCGTCCGTAGGTACTGCTACGGCGTGATCTGGCGAGGCGGCCGGTTGTCGTCGACAGGGGCGCGCGATCTCGTGCAGAGGGCTCTCGGCCAACCCTCGTGCCGAGCGCGGCCAAGGAAGTTTTCAGTGCGTGCATGGTGGCGCGTCTCCCGCGCCGCACGGTGCTGGCGTACTTCATCCGCGCTGGTAACGTTCGACGGGTTGCTCTCCCCGTCGCGTGCGGCGCGGAGAGGCCTGGACGTCGTTTCGATCACAACCGCGGCATCGTCGTCGCAGCCGTAAGCGGGTCGCGATCTCGCCCACCCGGCGATTGAGCAACCGTACGCTTCGCGCATCAGCGCCCGCAGGGGTAGGCCAGTCGCTACATTGCCCGATGTGGCAACCCACCCGCTCCAGCCAGCGCTTGACCAAATGCCTCAGCACGTTGGCGACGCCCAGCAGCTCCACGGGCTGATTCAGCGCCAACTGGCTGACATGGTCGCAAAGCGCCGCGCAGCGGGCGGCCCCGGCGGCGGTGCCCCGCCAGTCGAGCACAAGACCCTAAACCGCGCCACGATCCTCGCGGCGGTGGGGGCATGGGAAGCCTTTATTGAGGATCTCGCTATAGAGGCACTCTCCGCGCTCCCGGCGTCGCCTGAGCTGTCGGCCCGAAAGGGTTGGTTTCCCGTCAAGGGCCGCAGTTCGACGGTGCAGACACCGAATCCGGGCAACGTCCGAAAACTCTTTTGGGGTCTGTTCGGCTACGACCCAATCGGCGACTGGCAGATTGTCGTGACGACGAACGGCAACGAGATCGCACCGGGCGGCGGCACCTGGCGGGGGCAGACCCACACGCACATAGGACAGGACGCGGCGGCGTTCCTCGAAGCGACCGTGAATGTGCGGCACGCCTTCGCCCACCAGGATCCGGAGAAGAAGATCACATCAGTGGTCGGGATGGCACAGGAGCGGTCGGGCGGCGGCAGCAACGTGGGCAGTCACCACGCGCAGAACGCCGTCTCCGCTGTCCTCCAGCTCTCTGTGCTCACGACGCACGGCCTTGCCCGGCACCTTGGCCTGGACGAGCGTTTCCGTTACAAGAAGGGGATGGGCGACCGGCCCGGCGTGCCGCTGCCGGGGCGGGCGTCCTGGCAGTGGTGGCTTGAGGATTCGCCAGCGCTCGACGCTATCAACGCACACTGGACCGCTGTCCCGTAGCGGACTATCAAGTTCGGGTCCGGGCGCGGTCAGCAGCAGATGAGTACGTCGGGCCTGGGTGAGTAGCGGAGTCACAAGCCGGACCGTGGCATCTATCTTCGCCCCATGGGGCCTTGTGAACTCTGCGGCGAGCAGATCGTCTGGGACGGCGACTGGATCACGCTGGATGGGATGGCAAGCTGCCCGCGCGGTTCTGAGCATCGGCTGGCTGCAACTCCGGGTGGCGACTAGCTCGACTGGCCGCCACGGAGAAGGGCCGAATCGACGGAGATGCCTCGTCGCGGCATGAGCGGATACACACATCATCTACGGATGGACATGGCCGACAGGCGGCACCCGGCAGGCGACCGGTGCCCCGCCGGCGGTCGACTGTGTCAGGCTGCGGCGGGGCGGCCAGTGGAGGCGCGATGGGCAAGGTGACCGAGTCCGAGTTCGCTGACATCGTCAGTGATGTGGCGAGCGGGATGTGGAAGGTCGAGAGCGCTTCCACCTTCGGCTACAACGCCACTCTCGAGTTCAGATCGAACTCCGGCAGGTCGAGCGTCGAGGCGCACCTGTCCTTCGACGCAGACAGTGGGCGCTGTACCTCGATCACGTGTCCTTACAACGCGAACAAGCCAAGCCAGTTCGCGGACGAAGTCGAGCGCCGCATCGACGCCCATGTCCTAGCTGTAGTGCCCCGCGGGCACTACAGCTAGGGACTGCGCCGTCCCAGTTGGTGCGACCGCGCATCGGCATGAGCGGAACAAGCGGCGACGTCGGTGCTAGCCGCGCCTGATCCATTTCGGACGCTCCCAGCGTTCACTCGCGGGTCAGGGGCCACGGGGCCGCATCGCGCGAGCGCGAACGCCACCGACCCATCGGCGCAGCGTTCGCGTTCCGTCGACCACCTGCTGGTCGCTGTCCGCGCGGTACCGCCGTGCTCCGGAGCTTCGCCCCGCGCCAACCGCATTCGGGATCTGTGCGCTCACATTGCGCTCACATGTGAGCGCGGATCGCCTCGGATGGGGCCGGACCAGCCGAGAGCCGATTTCGCAAAACCGCAGGTCAGGCGGGTTGTCGCCTACTGCCCCGTACTGTCTCGGATGGCTGTCAGAGCCCTGCTAATGCGGTTTGGGGTAACCCCCCATCCCGGGTTCAAATCCCGGAGCCTCCGCTCTGACCTGCGGTTTCGCGTCGGCTACGCGACGCTCGCCGCAGGCTGACTGGCTCCGAACCGCGTTTGGTCACACCGCGGTCACACGGCCTCCTTCCCGGTCCGTCCGCCCTCGTCCGGCGTCGTCCCGGCCTGTTCGTTCCGGCTCCGGTGGGCGCCAAGGTCGAACACCGCCGCGATCTGCTCCGCCGCCTTGCGGTTGACCGCGCTGTCCACGTAGACGTAGCGGTCGGCGGTGAACCAAGTGGACGAGTGCCCGGCGCGGGCGCTGACGACCTTGAGCAGCACCCCGGCCAGCAGCGCCAGGGTGATCGACACGTGCCGGGTGTCGTGGAACCGGATCACCGGGACGCCCGCCTGGCGGCAGAGCGTCTGGAAGTGCCGGCTCACGTAGTCCGGGTTCAGCGGCGTGCCGTCGGCGTTGACGTACACCAACCCGGTCTCCACCCACGCGTCGCCCGCCGCCGCGCGTTCCGCCTCCTGCTCGGCGCGATGCTCCGCGAGGACCGCCGACATCACGTCGTCGAGCGCGATCTCACGGCTGCCCGCCTTCGTCTTCGGCGGACGCGCTCGGTGTGAGCGACGACGACCTCGATGTCCGTCACGTGGTCATCATCGCCGGGGGCTGCCTGGGCCGTCGCGTGCTGGACGGTGACGGCCCGATGCTGTTCCGACACCGGGCGACATCACAACGGGCTAGGGGAGAAATGGCCTGATCGACTCCGCTAAACGTCGAGTGCACCCCCACGCGCGGTGGCAGTGTGACCCGCCTGCACCGGCCATGCCCATCTGGCCGGGTCCAAAGGGGGGCCTGTGATCCGCCGCTTCTTCGCCTTCGCGCTGTCCGTCGCTCTCGTCGCACCCGCGGCACCCGCGTACGCCGACCCGGTCGACGAGCGCAAGAATGCCACCGGCGCGGCGTCACGGACCAAGAGCGACCCGGCCCCGTATCCCGACCCGAACAGCGGCTCCGGCGTCGGGCGAGTGACGGAGACTGCCTCCGCACCGACGGTCTGGCACGACACCTCCGCGTCCGAGACGGCTCCGCCGCGCGAGTGGTTCACCCCGACGACGCGCTTCCGGCGCAACGACAACGGCACGGTGACGGCCGAGATCAGAGGCGGCACCGCGTACCGGCGCGACGGCCACGGCGGCTGGATGGCGACGCGCGCATCCCTGGCGCAGGGCAAGGACGCGCGGTGGCCGTTCGCCGCGAACGAGGGCTACCGCCCCGTGCGCTTCGGCCGGAGCGCGGACGCCGTGCTCGAGCTCGCGCTCCCGGGCGGCACCGTGACGTTCGCAACGCCGGGCCTCGCGATCCGGCCGCCCGTGGCGGTCGGGCGCGAGCCGCGCTACCGCGACGTCGCCACGGACACCGACCTCGTCTTCGAGCCCGGCGCGGGCGGTGTGAAGCAGCGCTTCGTCCTTCGCTCGGCGAACGCGCCGCGCAGGTTCCGCTTCCACATCGCGGACCCCGACGGCGCCCTCGGCGACGTCACGCGCGACGCGGACGGGAGCTACCGCTTCGCCCGGTCGCTCGGCGACGGCGTGTACGTCACACTGCCGCCCGCGGTCGCGTACGAGCAGTCGGCGGGCGAGCTCGGCGGGGCGCCGGGCAGCGCGCACCTCACGGTGACGCAGGTCCGCGGCGGCTTCGACGTCGTGGAGTCGGTGGACGAGGAGTGGCTGCGCGGCAAGACGTTCCCCGTGGTGCTCGACCCGACGGTCACGTTCAAGGGCTCCGCGCACTACGACTGCTACGTCGTCTCCGACAACTACGCCACGCAGGGCAACTGTGGCGCCGGCGCGGTCATGACCGGCCACGGCCTCGGCGGCTCCCCGCTCGGCACGTGCGGTACGGGCTCGCCCCAGTGGTGCATCACCCGCGGGCTCATCCGGCCTGACGTGTCGACGCTCCCGCGCGGGGCGGACGTCACCGCGGCGTCGCTGAGGATGTGGCAGTTCGACAACCAGACCGGCGCGTCGTTCAACGTCGGGCTGTACAACAACAACCACTGGTTCAACAACTCCGCGACGTGGAACCGCTGGGACAACGCCTGCGCGTCGCCGTGCTGGTCCGGCGGCATGCCCGGCGGCTACCAGGACGATGCCGCGGTCAACGCCACCGACGGCTACCGCACGTGGAACCTCTCCGGCCCGCACCTCGTCGAGTCGTGGCGCAACGGTCTGAGCACCGCGGGCGGCCTCATCACGCGTGCAAACCCGGAGGCTCGGACGTCGATCGGGACGACGGGCCACGTCGTCGGCTTCTACTCGAACACCGTGGCCGACTCGACCAAGTGGCCGCTGTTCACCGTGACGTACACGCCGCCGCCCGCGCCGGTGGTCAGCAAGACCGTCGCACCGGCGCCGGGCTACACGACCTCGGTCAACGGCTCGTACGCCCGCGGCAGCGTCGCGCGCTACACGGTCGCCGCGACGTCGGCGGTGGGCCAGGACGACGTGACGCTGAAGGACACCGTCCCCGCCGGCATCACGGTGCTGCCCGAGACGATCACCGTCGACAACGTCGCGTGCCCGACGTGCCTGTCGGGCAACGTCATCACGAAGTCGCTGCTCGACTACACCGCCAGCCAGACGCACACCCTCCGCTACGACGCGCTGCTCACCGGCTCCGACGAACGCGACTGCGTCTCACCCGTGAACACCGCCGTCGCGACGACGCCGTCGAACACGACGAGCACGGACACGGTCACCGTCGTCATCTGCGACATCGGGCTCGGCATCGAGCCCTGGTGGTCGTACTTCAGCCGCCCCGTCGCGCACGAGTCGGCCGCGCTGGTCAACGCGGGCAACGGCAACCTCGTCGTCCAGCAGCAGGACGGCACCGTCATCCAGGGGCGCGGCCGCATCGCCTACGGGCTCCGGCGCACGTACAACAGCCAGGACACGAGGCTGCTCGCCCTGCCGGGGTCGCTGCCCTCGAACTGGCAGCTCAACTTCGGCGAGGTGAGCGACAACGGGATCAGTCCCTCAGGTCTCGTCGTGCCCCCGCTGACGACGCTGTCGAAGACGTTGCCGGTCACGCTCGTCGACCGCGACGGGACGCGGCACGTGTTCACCGCGCGGGCCACGTCGACCCCGCTCCACGTCATGCGGCTCGACACGACGTCCAGCCCCGCGGCGATGGTCCCCGCGTCAGGAACGCTCGGGCCGCTGGTGCCCTCGGTGCTCGGCAAGTCCGTCAACCTCACGAGCTTCAACGCCGTGTGCGTCGACGTCGGGTACACCGGGCCGCCCGGCGTCCACCTCTCGCTGTGGCGTTACGTCGCGCTGAACAACACCGGCGCGGCCGACACCTGCACTCAGGGCGCGGGCACCACGGCGCCGGTTCTGCTCGGCTACGCGACGGAGCGGACCGACCGCTACCGCAACGAGTTCTCGTGGAGCGGGCAGCTCCTGAGCCAGCTCGACGCGGCGGGCAACGAGCTGCGCTACGCCTACGTGGGCGGCCTGCCGCTCGCGGGCGGGCTCCTCGGCAAGCTCTCCACGGTGTACGAGCCGAGCGAGTGCACCGAGGCCCAGGCGACGGCGAGCGGGAGCACCTGCCGCTCGTTCCGGATGACGTACAACGGCTCCGGCATGCTCGCCACGGTCACGGACCCGGCGGGCCGCGTGACGACGTACGGCTACGACACGACGCCCGGCTTCCCGCAGCTCACGCGCGTGACCAACCCCGACGGCTCGTTCGTCCAGTACTCCTACTTCGACGGCGACGCGGCCACGTGCACCGTGACGGGTCAGACGCCGCAACGCGGCCAACTCTGCTCGATCACCGACGAGCGCGGGACCAAGACGTCGTTCCGCTACTACACGACGACGGCGGGGCAGCCCGGCCGTCTCCACTCGATCATCGACCGGCGGAACACGAACACCACCTTCACCTACGCCGCCGACGCGTCGTCGACCGAGGCGCTGGTCAACAGCGCGCAGAAGCGCTCGTGGAAGCTCCTCGACAGCCGCGGCCGCGCGGGTCAGATCGTCGACTCGCAGGGCACGACGATGTACCACCAGACCGACTTCACCTGGGACTCGACCGGATGCCGCAAGCCGTCCGGCGGCACGGACAACAACGTGTGCCGCACGGTTCGCAAGGCGTTCAACGACTCGCAGACGGGCCAGATCAGCTTCATCGACACGGTCGACGGCGACACGTCGTACACCTACAACGACGAGGGCCAGCGGCTGTCGGAGTCGCGGGTCCTCGACGCGACGACGTCGTTGGTGACGACGTCCGGCTACCGCGCGATCTACGTGCAGCGGACCGGCACGGCGACCGCCGATGACGTTGTCGCGGGTGGCGGCACCGTCAACAGCGGCGCGCGCCCTGCCGCTTCGGGCGTCCTGTACGTGCTGTCGGACAGGACGCAGTCGCTGACGGCGCGCGGCAACGAGCCCTCGCTCGCGACATGGGCCGACCACCTCACGACGTACCGCGTCGAGAACAACCCCTCGGCGCGCCCGAACACGGCGCCGCCGGCCCCGACCGCGCCCGCCGACCCGCGCGACGCCGTCTTCTGCACGCAGGCGGACCCGACCCAGCCAGTCACCAACACGGGACTCGTCTGCCAGATCGAGGGTCCGTCCTGGAACGGCACAGACGCGACGATCACGCGGTACGCGTACGACCACTTCGGCGCGAAGCGCACGGCGACATCGCCAGAGGCGATCGCCCGTGCCGGCTCCAGCACCCCGCAGGCGACGACGTACACGTACTACGACTCGGGCACGACCGACCTCTCCGGCCTGACCTCCGCCGCCGGCTGGCTCAAGGGCGTGACCGACCCCTACGGCAAGTTCGTGGCGTTCGGGTACGACCGCGCGGGCAACGTCATCCGCACGTGGGACCGCAACGCGACCGCGCGCGGCCTCGCGCTTTCGGGCGCGAACACGCTCGACACGTACCCCGGCAACGGTGTCGGTGGCTACGCGGAGGCCCGCTACGGCCCGTACCCGGGCGGCGCGAGCGCGGCGAGCGCGCCCTGGCGATTCAAGCTCGCCGATGCCGACGCGCTCGGCAACCTCACGACGTACGTCGTCGACGCGCACGGCCACCAGCGCACGATCAGGCCGCCGCGAGGCAACGCCGCGGGCAACGCGGACTACGACACCACGCAGGAGTTCTCAGGCGCGGGCGACATGACGTCGCGCATCACGCCGGAGGGCCGCATCGCCGGCAACCAGGCGGCGCGGTGGACCTACGACGCCTACGGCAACGTGTTCACGGAGTCGAGCCCGCTCGCGCATCCCGACTACCCGACGGCCAGGACGGACGATCCGACCGGGAACACGAAGCGGTTCCTGTACGACGGCGCCAACCGGCTCGTGTACGTGTTCTGGAGCCGCAACCCGCTGACCGAGCCGTCGAGCGGCGCGTGCAGCAGCGCCGGCCTCGGCGCGCCGCTGTCGGCGAACCACTGGGGGTGCTACGAGTCCAAGCAGTACGACGGCCTCGACAACAACACCTCGGTCTACGACGCCGAGCATCGGCTGACGCGCATGCACTACGACGCCGTGGGCCGGGAGGTCCGCCGCGACATCGCGCGCAGCGGGACGCTGACGGTCCGGGCGGAGAAGCGGTACGACCGTGACGGCAACGTCCTCCGCGAGTGCTCGCCGCGAGAGTTCGACTCCGCCGAGCCCGGCGCGGCACTCGCCTGCGTGGCGGGCGGGCAGTACACGAAGACGTACGCGTATGACGCCGCCGGCCGAAGGTCGCAGATGGAGACGCGGCGCGGTACGACGACGTTCGTGACGGAGTACGCGTACAACGCGGACGGCGTGCAGGTCTCCGAGGAGGGTCCGGAGGGCGGCGTCCAGCAGTTCACGGTCGACCTGCTCGGCCGGCGCACCCGTGCGTCGGTCCTGCGCGGGACGACGTTCCACCACACCGACATCACGTTCGACGCGGTCGGCAACACGACGTCGGTGACGAAGCCGGGCGGTCGCATCACGGCGTACTCGTACGACGCCGCGAACCGGCCCGTCGACACCGTCGAGGGCGCGAGCGACGTCAACGCGTCGGCCGCGGGCGCGACGTCGGCGGACGGCGGGTCGAACATCCGCAGCAGCGTCCGCTACGACGCCGACGGCCACGTGGTCGCGCGGATCGAGCCGCGCGCGTTCCGCACGGCCACCGGAGCCCCCGCGACGACGGTCCCGTCAACGACGCACTTCATGGTCAGGTACGACTACGACAAGGACGGGCGGGTCGTCGCGGAGTACCGGCCGCGCTACGACGCGGACGGCGCGGACTCGTCGACCGAGTTCGACGACCTCGGGATCACGAGCTCACAGTCGAGCCAGTGCACGACGTCGATCAGGCCGGCGGCTGTGGCGGGCAACCCGCAGGACCTGCCCGCCTACGACGCCGACACGGCGGTCTGCGCCGTCCGGCGGTCGTGGGACAGCGACGGCCGGATGACGCAGCTCCGGCTGCCGACGTCGAACGGATCGGACAACCGCTACCTCGGGTACACGTACACGAACGACGACCTGCTCGCGCAGGTGTCGGCGCCCAACCCGAACCCGAGCCTCAACCCCGACCCCAACGCCTCGACCGGCGCAGCGCGCATCACCGTCGAGACGCGACGGTACGACGCGGAGAACCGGCCGCTGTCCGTGACGCGCGCCGCGCCGGTCGCCGGCGGCACGCCGTGGACGGCGACGGTGACGTACACGTTCGACGGCCTCGTCACGCAGGCCACCGAGGGCACCGCCACCCACGTCACGACGTTCGGGTACGACGCCAACGGCAACCGCACCATGGTGCAGGACGCGCTCGGCCGGCAGACGGTGGGGACGTACTACAGCGATGACAAGCTCAAGGAGCTCACCGACCCCAACCAGAAGAAGACGTCGTACACCTACGACGGTGTCGGCAACACGACGGACGTCGTCGCGCCGAACCTCCAGGGGACCGGCCTGAGCGTGCACAACACGTTCACGACGGACAACCTCCTGGACACCACCACCGAGCCGGTCAGCACGGCGGGCAACGGCGAGCGGCGCAGGACGACGTACGGCTACGACGCGGGCGGACGCAAGACGAGCGTCCTCGTCGACAAGGTCGACGCCGCGTCCAACCTGCTCGAGAGCGGCGGGACGCAGGCGTTCGCGTACTACCCGTCGGACCGTCCGTCGACGGAGACCGGCAGGAACGGCGAGACGATCACGCGGACGTACGACGCCGCCGGTCACCCCGCCGTGGTCTCGAACGTCCCCGTCTCCGGTCCCACGGTGACGACGACCGTCCAGTCCTATTTCGACGGGCTCGTGAAGTCCGTGACGCAGAGCGGCAGGACGACGTCGTACGCGTACGACGCCGCCGGCGGGCTCGTGCTGCGCGACGTCTACGACGGCGGTCACACGTACAACACGTTCGCCTACGGCGACGCCGGCCAGCTCACGACGGTGACGTCGGACCTGATGGGCACCGGAGCGCAGGTCGGCGTGGTGTACGACATGGCTGGTCGCGAGACGACCCGGACGAACCCGAACGGCACGACCGTCAGCAGGACGTACAACACCGACGACACGCTCGCCACGCAGCAGCTCGCTCCGACGTCGAACCTGTCGTCGCCGATCGCCGCGTGGACCTACGGCTACGACGCGCTCGCCCGGGTGACCATGGCCGCGCGCGACGCGTCCGGCACCCCGTCGTGCCCCGCCGAGTCGCCGGTCGCGCTGCCCGCCGCGGGCGTGCAGTGCTTCTACTACGACCTCGCCGGAAGGCTGCACGGGTTCCGCGACTCGTCGGGCGACAAGCTCATCGAGTACGACGGCAACGGCAACCGCACGCGGTACGGCACGACGACGTACCAGTACAACCTCGACAACACGATCAAGTGGGACAGCACCGTTGGCTCGCAGTACGCGTACGACGCGGTCGGCCGCACGAAGAGCGACGGCGTGCGCTACCACTGCTACGACGGCTTCGACAGGCTGGCCGAGGCCCGCACCGGTGCCACGTCGTGCACCGGGTCCGTGACCAACGGCGTGACGTACACGTACGACGGCCTCGACCGGCAGGTCACGCGGTACGAGGTCGGCGCCGGCGCCGTCGTGCCCGGCACCACGACGCAGCACTACGACGGCCTCGACAGCACGTTGCTCGCCGAGGTCTCGCCGCAGAGCACCACCGCCTACCTGCAGGTCGAGGGACTCCCCGCGTACGTCACGCGGTCCGGCACCGGCGCGACGTCGCAGTATCTGACCGACGACGGCCGCGGCAACGTCTCCACGGCCACGACGACGGCGAGCACGGGAACGCTGGCGTGCAGCGTCAGGTACGACGCCTTCGGCTCGCCTATCGGCGGCCAGAGTGGGAGCAACGCCTGCTCCACCGGCAGCACCCCGAGCAGCATCCTCTACGCGGGCCAGCGCAGGGACGCCGTGAGCGGGACGTACCAGCTCGGCGCGCGGACGTACGACCCGGGCAAGGCCGGCTTCCTCACGCCGGACGTGTACCGCTCGGGCGCGCCGGAGCAGAACCTGTCGATCGGCAGCGACCCGATGACCGCGAACCGGTACGCGTACGTCAACGGCGACCCCGTCAACTACATCGACCCCGACGGTCACGCGCCGACGCGCTGGATCGGGGTCGGGTGTGACGAGGCCACCGAATGCACCCCGCAGGCGGTCGCCGAGCGCGAGCGCAAGAGGCGGGCCGAGGAGGCGCGGCGGAAGGCCGCCGCTCGTGGCCTCGGCACGGCTCAGCGCATCCAGATCCTCCAGTCCTTCTTCGGCGCCCACCCTGGCTCCGGCGAGGGCCGCGGCTACGGATACGGCTTCGGGCTGATCGAGTTCACGCAGTGGGAGATCGACAGCGGCCGCATCGGTGAGTTCGGTGACGGCTCACCGTGGTGGCGTACGGTCAACGGGATGATGCTGCTCGACATTCAGGAGGCTCACCGCCTGATCCAGGAGCAGGGCCCGGACGCGGTGTCGGCGGACCCGGTCGTCAACGCGTGGATCGACTACGCCCGCGTCGCCGACAGCTCCGCCAAGCCGGGGACCAAGCAGCGCGCCCTGTGGCAGGCGCACCAGCGGTCGCTGCATCGGGGCATCCGCGCCAGCGGGGACCTTCTCGCGAAGGAGACCTCCCTCGAGCGGCACTTCGTGGGGATGGTCGTCGAGAACGTCGACGTGTCGGCGTTCATCAACTTCTCGTCCGACATGAGCATCAAGTACCCGGGCATGCCGATGGTGTCCATGGGCGCGTACCTGCAGATGTTCTACCCGTCGGTGTACCCGGCCGTGCCCGACCAGCTCTACACGGCGAAGCAGTCGCGCATCCGCCCGATCGTGGAGGCGTCGAACCCGGACGGGTACCTGACTGCCATCTTCAAGAACCTCAACCTCGGCCTCGAGTCGACGCTGTGGGGGTGATCCGGACGATCGGCGCGACGGGGCTCGCCCTGCTCGCTCTGACGCTCTCGGCCTGCGGTCCGGCGCAGGGGCCCGAGCGTGGTGGCGCCGAGACGCTTCGTGGGTGGACCGCCTCCTACGCCGTCTACGGCCGATCCGGCGACCTCGCCGTGGTGGCGAGGGACCCCGACTTCCGTTTGCGAGCGGTTGTCGTCCGGGACGGGCGGATCGTCGCGCGAACGCCGGAGGGCGTCGACGCCTACAACATCGGGTGGTTCCCCGAAGGCGACGCGGTGCTGGTCGTCGCCGTCGACCCCAAGACCGACGAGTCCGTCCTGCTGCGACTCGAGGCGAGCGGGCGCACGTCCCGCGTCCATCTCGACAGGAAGCTGTGGCTCGAGAACCCGCCAACCGTCGCTCCGGACGGCCGCTCGGCCGTCATGTCCGCCGCGACGTCGGCGGAGGAGCCTCGGACCTTCGACCTGTTCAAGGTCGACCTCGCGACGGGACACACCACTCGCCTGCACGGCGACGCCGTACTAGACGAGGGTGCACCGGCGTACGTCTCCGAGGACCGGCTGCTCCTCACGCTCGCGTACGACGTCGGCGACGAACGACGTGTCGTCCTGGCGTCGCTCGACCTGCGTACCGGACACGTGACGCGGCTGACCGACCCGCGGATCGTCGTAGGGCCGCCGAGCGTGGACCCCGTGAGAGGGGTGGCGGTGTTCACGGCGTACGAGGCCGCCAACGCCGCGAAGCGCGGCCTCTACGGCGTCAGGCTGGACCGGCCCGGGGCGCGCCTGCTCTTCGAGACGAGGTCGAACAGACCGTCGCTCGCGCCGACGGGGGACCGCGTCGTCGTCACGTCGGTCGGCGGGAGCGCGGGGATCGGCGCGATCGAGGAGCTGCCGGTCGACCTCGCGCCGCTCCTCCGCGACTGATGGGTCAGCGCGCGTCGCAGGAGCCGACCACGATCGCGCGCGGCGAACGACCGTCGGCGAGGTCACGTACGGGTCGCAGGAACTGCGGGTCCCCCCAGTCCCAGAGCCGTTCCGGGGCCGTGTCCACGAAGCGCGGGGTCGCGCTCCAGCAGAACGCCGAGCGGGTCAGCGCGCCCGATGCCGCGAACGCCACGCTCGCCGCCGCGAGCACCGCGACGGCGGCTCGCGAGCCACGCGCGGCTGGCGCTCCCTGTGCGCTCGATCCCGGCGCGACGGCCTCGACGACGGGCAGGCAGAGGTAGAGCAGGAGCGGCGTCACCTCGGCGAAGAACCGGGCGCCGTACGACGAGCCGGCCGTGGAGCCGTACCCCGCGACGACGAGCCAGTGGGCGCCCACGACGGCCGCGGCGGTGACGTCGAAGGCGTCCAGGCGACCCGCCCGCCGGCGCAGCCACAGCCCAACCGGCGCGAGCAGGAAGAGCGGCGTGTAGACGAGCAGCCCTCGCGACGGCGAGATCAGGTGCACGAGCAGTGACTCGCCGAAGCCGATCGCGGCCTCGCTGCCGATGCGGCTGCCCGCGTAGTACGGCGGCAGCAGCGAGCCGTACGCCGCGACGTTCACCGCGACGAACGGCAGCGCGACGACCGCGCCCGCCGCCAGGACGCGCCACGCCCTTGCGCGGTGCACGTACGCCGCCCACACCGTGAGCCCGACGAGCGCGACCGCAGTCGTGGGGCGCATGGTGAACCCGATCGCGAGCGCGGCGCCGAGCAGCCAGAGGTAGCGCGGGTCCCGCCGCGAGCGGAGCGCGGCGAGCACCGCGAGGCTCACGCACAGCAGCGCGGGCGTGTGCTGCCACAACGCGCGCGACGCCGTGGACCACGCAGCGGTGCCGAACGCGAACAGCATCCCGACCCCGACGGCGTAGCGACCGCGTCCCGGCGACTCCCGCGCCTGCTCGGCCGCGACGAGCGCCATGACGACGGTGGCCGCCGCGACGAGCAGCGCCGCGGTGGGCACCTCGATCGGAAAGGTCCTGTTGGGACCGCTCGGCCGAAGCGACGCGACGTCGACGCCCGCGACGTCGGCGAGCGCGACGCCGGGGACCGCGAGCAGCATCGGCGGCCAGGGGAAGTACGGGAGCGTGTCGCCGTTGCGGCGTACGACGTCGTAGTCGGTCTGCGCGAGGGCCTCGGGCACGCTCGGTACGTCGTTCAGCGCGAGGGAGCGTTCGTGCAGGACGGCGTACGCCTCCGGCACGCTGAGCCGCGAGTCGGTGACCTGCACGCCGGGGCTCAGCGAGTGCAGCACCGCGACGGCGAGGAACAGCAGGACGAGGGCGCGTCTGCCGGGGCGGGTGGCGCCGTCCGTGGTGCGCATCGCGGCATTCTCGCGGAATTCGCCGTTCGCGCGCCGTCCGCCTGAGCGTCAGCCGACGAAGGCGCAGAACTCGTTGCCGTCGGGGTCGGCGAGGACGCTCCAGGAGATCTCCTCGTCCCGGGCGCGCAGCAGCCGGGCCCCGGCGTCCACGAGCAGTTGGACGTCGGAGGTGGTGACGTCGAGGTGGATGCGGTTCTTCACCGTCTTGGGCTCGGGAACGGGCACGAAGACCAGGTACTCGAACGGCGCTCCCGGCACCGACTCGACGTAGGAGTACCCGTGCTCGTGGTCCCTGTGCTCGCCCCCGAGAACGCCGGCCCACCACGCGGCGATGCGTGGCGCGTCCGCGGTGTCGACGACGATCTCCATCAGCCCCAGGGGCCGGTCCTCGCGCGGACCGAAGACGCAGAGCTCGCCGCCCTCGACGTCCTTCATCACCACCCACGGGAACGACTCCGCGTCCACGACCACGCCGCCCAAGGCGACGACGTCGTCCACGGAGGCCGCGCGCACGTCGAGGTGCATCCGCTGCTTGACGGTCACCGGCTCGGGGACCGTGTTGATCCAGACGGTGTCCCGAGGCGTGGGCCCGACGAGCCGCGCGGAGCCGTCGTCGTGCAGCTCGAGGTCGAGCCGCAGCGCGCCCGCCCAGAAACGTCCCATCGCCGCCGCGTCGACGGCGTCGATGCACAGGTCCTTGTACGTCGCGATCGCCACGACTCCCCTTCCTCCAGGCCCGGCCGCGCGGGTCAGCCGGTGCGGCGGGCGAAGACGACGTGCGTCACGCCAGCCGAGGCGACGTGCTCGACGCACTCGTACCCGTCCGGGCCGCCGACGTCCTCGAACAGCCGCTCCTCCGCGCCGAGCAGGATCGGAACGATCGCGACGTGCAGCTCGTCCACGAGCCCGGCCCTGAGGTACTGCCGGACCGTGTCCGCTCCGCCGCCGAGACGTACGTCGAGCCCTCCCGCCGCGTCGTACGCCTGCCGCAACGCGTCCTCGATCCCGTCGCGCACGAAGTGGAACGTCGTGTCGGCGAGCACGAGCGGCGGCCGCGGGTGGTGGGTCAGGACGAACACCGGGTGGTGGAACGGCGGCTCGTCCTCCCACCAGCCCGTCCACTCGGCCGCCTCGCCCTCCCACGGGCCGCGGTACGGGCTGAACATGTTGCGGCCCATCACGGTGGCGCCGATGCCGGTGGTGCCACGCGCGATGTAGTCGTCGTCGGTCCCGGTCTCCCCTTCGTCGCCCATCCCGTGCGCGGTGCGGAATGACCTGGTCACCATCGCCCAGTCGTGCAGCCGCTCGCCGCCGACGCCGAGTGGCGCGTCGAGGCTCTGGTCGGGACCGGCGACGTACCCGTCGACGGACATCGCGAGGTTGTGCACGCGCAGCTTCGGCATCGATCCACCCGAGGTCGTAGGTCGAACGGAAACCTACGACACCCCGAGCGGCGGGCGTGGCGGTCGTCCGCGCGCGTGGCAGGCGCGCGCGGACACCACGTCTACCAGTTGAACCCGGCGGGGTACGTCACCGACGCGAGGACCGCCTGGCCCGTCGTGTTCGGGTGGAAGTAGTCCCAGCCGGAGACCTGGCTGAGGACGAACTGGTAGTTGAAGACGGCGTTGCCGTCGAACTTGCAGTTGGCGCCGTACGCCGTGCACGCCTGGGCGAGCTGGGTGTTGAAGTCGACGACGCGCTGCCGCACCCGGTCGCGGCGGTCGACGTCGGCCTGCGCCGTCGACTGCGGGTTCGCGAGCATCGACTGGCAGATCCCGAAGCCGCTCCACGCCGAGCGTGCGGACGAGTTGTCCTTGCCGATGAACCACAGGCGCTTGACGTCGGGCACGCTCGCGACGAAGACGGCGGCGTTCGGCAGCCCGCTCTTGATCGTGGCGAGCGCGGCGTCGAGCTGCGCGCGGTACGTCGCGACCGGCGTCATCGTGGACTCGCTGCTGGTGCAGGCGTCGTTGGCGCCCATGAGGATCGTGACGTACTGGACGCCGCGGCTGACGGCGGTCTGCGCCTGGCCGTTGAGGTCGGCCATCTTCGCGCCGGTCTTGGCGTCGTTGAAGTTGAGGCCGTTGATGGCGGCGTTCTTCGACCTGATCCTGAGGTAGTGACTGTTGACGCTGGCGTAGCCGCCGGTGGTCCACGAACGGTCGGTGCAGTCGCTGTACCAGCCGCAGGCGTTGAAGCCGCGGGTGATCGAGTCGCCGAGCGAGCTCATCGAGCCCGGGATCGGCGGGACGGCGTGGGCGGTGCCGCTCGACGCGAGGACGGCGAGTCCCGCGGCGAGGGCGAGGGAGCGCAAGCGCATGGCTGCTCCTTGAGGGGACGGGCAGGCCCTGCCGCCTGCCCAGGTGCGCCGGACGGTGACAGGACCCCGCACCGACCGGCAAGGGACAATCCGCTGCCGACACGGCCACGGTCAGTCGGGTAGCCACCTGGCCAGGCGTTACCGGTTCGGCCACGGCGCGCCGCTCGGCTACGATGTCCCCGCACCTGCGCTCGTAGCTCAACGGATAGAGCATCTGACTACGGATCAGAAGGTTGGGGGTTCGAGTCCCTCCGAGCGCGCTCGTCTGACCTGCGGCTTTGCGTTTTTGATCTTCACCTCATGGGCTCCGCGCTAACGTCCGCGCTAACACGGCGTCCTCGCCCTGCGTCACGGGCAGCGGTACGACGCTCGCGATCCGCTCCGCGGCGTCCCTCGCGACGGCCGGGACGACGACCGTGTAGAGCGCCGAGGTCGTGGACTCGCGCGAGTGCCCGAGCCGTTCGCTGACGACCTTCATCGGGACACCCGCGGCGAGCGCGAGGCTCGCGCTGGTGTGCCGCAGGTTGTGCAGCCGGATGCGCGGCAGCCCCGCCTCGGTCGCCAACTTGCGGAACACGTACGTCAGGCTGTCCGGCCGGATCATCCGGCCGTCCTCGTACGTGAACACGAGCCCCGTGTCCTGCCACGCCTCGCCCCACTGCAACCGCTCGCGGCGCTGCCTCGCCTGGTGCTGTTGCAATAGTGCGACCGTCGCCTCCGACAGCGCGACCGTCCGCTCGCCCGCCTTCGTCTTCGGCGGTCCGAGCGTGATGTTCTTGCCTGCCGCGATGACCTGCTGCCGGACGTAGAGCACGCCCTGGTCGTAGTCCAGGTCCTCCCACCGCAGCCCGAGCGCCTCGCCGCGCCGCAGCCCCGTCAGGATCGTCAACGCGAACAGCGCGTAGAGCCGGTGGCCTTGGATCGAGTCGAGGAACACGCCGACCTGCTGCGCGTCCCACACCACCGGGCGGTAGAGCCGTGTCTCCGGCAACTCGACGGCCAATGCCGGGTTGTGGGAGAGCATCCGGCGCTTCACAGCGCTGTTGAGCGCGCTGCGGAGCGTCGAGTAGACGCGGCGCACCGATGCCGGCGCGAGCGGCTTGCCCTTCATACCGATGGTGAGGCTCGACACCCATTCCTCGATGAGTTCCGGCCGTCGTTCCAGGTCCACCAGCCGGTACTGCCCGAGCGCCGGGATTAGGTAGTGGTCCAGGTGACCGCGGTAGGACACGCGCGTCGTGTCGCGCAGCCCGCGCTTCCAACTGAGCCACTGCTCCAGGTACGCGGCGACGGTCGTGCCGTACGCCTCACCGGTCCGCGTCCTCAGCTCGCCCAGCCGCTTGCGGCGCTGCTCCACGGCGTCCTTCTTGGTCGGGAACCCTCCCTTCGTCTCCTGCCTGCGTTCGTTGTTGGCGTCCCGGCCCACGTCGATGACGTAGGACCACGTACCGGTGCAACGGTGCGGCGCATAGCCACGCCCGCGCGCGTTGCGCGGGCAGTGCCTCGTGTGCCGCTGGTACACGCCGGACTCTTTCGTCATGGCCTGCCTCCTTCGGAGGCAGCCGGGGCAGTTGGTGACGCGGCCACCATGCCACCGGACTGCGACAGCGGAACAGGGTCAAGGCCGAGAAGTGCCAGCAACGGAGCGGTCGGAATCCGCAGCCGCCGTCCCAGGCGCAGGACCGGCGTCGGCCAGCGGCCGGCGACGGTGAGGTCGTACGCGGCCGACCGGCCGAGGCCGAGCAGCCGGCCTGCCGTCGGCACATCGAGCACCGGCGGCAGGGCGCGAAGGTCGTCGGTGCTCATGGAGTCACCTGCGCGGAGTCGAACCACTCAGGCCAGAGCGGGCGGGCGTGGCAGCCGAGGGCGACAGCGAAGCCATCGAGCGCGACACGGGTGGCGTTGGTCATGTGGTGCTCCTCTCGGGAGCCGCCTCGGATCAGCGGCGAGGGGAGCACGGTCGATCTCGGACTTCACGAGAACTTCACGGCGGAGTTACCGCGGCCGTGAGGTCGTCGTGAAGTTCTGGTAACCGGCCGTGAGGTTTTCGTGAAGTTCGGCCGGCAGGGGCCGGAGTTGCGGCTGTTGAGGCGCACGGTGGTCGGCACACGAGGCCCGGTCGTTCCGGGCCGATCACCGACCCGGAGGCAGCCATGACCTCACTCGTTGCGGGCTCACGCGCGGTGGCATCCGCGGTCGCTCGGTCTGGCCGTCCGTCGGGACGCCGGGGTGGCGCTTCCATCCCGGCGCGGACGCGCCGGTGGAGGCGCCCACCCTGCGCGGCTCGTCACGTGGGCCTGCTCCACCTGGCTGACCTGCGGTTTCGCGGCCCGCCGGGTCGGTCGTGGCACTTGTTCGGGGCTGCTCCGCCTAACGGCTCCGCACCCCCGAACAAGTGCCACTCCCTCGACACGCACTTCGGGAGAGGGAGGCAGGTCAGCCAGGTGGAGCAGTAGGCAGCAGCAAGAGCGGATCAGAGGTAGAGAGATGACAAGGAACAAGATCAAGAACAGTGGTGGTGCGGGAGCGATCAGACGGTGGCGGTCGGTCGCGGTCGCGGCGCTGGTGGTCGAAACGATTGGACGGTCGTTCGCGTGGAAGGCGCGCGGTGACGAACGTCCGGGCCAGGTCGGGTCGTTCACGCGCAAGTTCGTCACCCACGTCACCGCCATGTCAGCGGCCGTGGCTTCTGTCGCTGTCGAGGCCGGGCGCCGACCACACGTCAGCACCCTTGGGCGGAGCGTCATCGGTCGCCGCGCGGAGCGCCTGGACGTGATCACATGAGTACCGTCGCGATCACGCTGACCAAGCGTGACCACGCGTTGATCCGCGCGACGTGGTCGCTCGGGTTGGTGAGCGCGTCGGTCCTTCGCGATGTCATCTCGCCGGCGACGTCGGTCAAGACGCTCTCGGGGCGACTCAGCGAACTGGCCGCCGCCGGGTTCCTCCGGCGGACGCGGGTCGTCGGCGGGCCCGCCGGGCACCTCTGGCTCTACGGCGTCGGCCGTCGCGGCGCGGCCGCAGACCCGGCGTTCGCGCGACCGTGGCGGCCACCGGAGTTCCACTTGCCGCACACCCTTGAAGTCGCCGAGACCCTCGCTGCGCTCGTCACGCCGGGGCGCCTGGGACGGCTTCGAGTCACCGAGTGGCAGGGGCAGGCCGAGCTTCGTGCCTGGCACCGCCCCGGCGAGGCGATGGCCGACCTGTACGTGCGGTGGAGCACCGGCGACGCGAGCGGCGGCTGGCACGTCGAGGTCGATCGCGGCACCGAGTCGCGCCACGCGCTGCGCCGCAAGCTCTTCCGCTACCTGCACACGCCCGACCGCGTCGCGCTCGTCGTCACGACAAGCGACGAACGCGCCCGCAACATCGCCCGGCTCGCCCGCGAGCTCGGCGCGCGGGTGCTCACGACCGACCGCCAGACCCTGCGCTCCGGCGCGCCGGTCGTCGTCTACGACGTGATCAAGGGCTGCCGTAGACCTGTGGACGAACTGCCGTCCTGAGGCTTTTGTCCACAGATTCTCCTGGCGCTCTTGCGCGCGTGGCAGGTTCAGGCATCCTGCAACTATGGTTGCTGACCCGACATCAGGACACCTCGTCGACCTGAGCCACGAGGTCGCTCGGCTTCGCGCCGAGCGCACGCGCGAGCCGGGCTACGACGGCCAGCGTCGGGTTGCGCTCACCTCGTTCGATCTCGGCGAGGTACGTGAGGCTGATGCCCGCGTTCGCCGCGAGGACCGTCCGCGACAGCTTCCGGCGAATCCGGAGCGTGCGGACATGCGCGCCGAAGACAGCGCAGAGGCGCGCGTCCCCGTCGTCGGCCACGACCGGATCGTACGGATGCCTGTCGATCGGCGGCTGCCCACCACACATTGCGATGTCCAGGAGGACGCATGACTCAGACCACCACCGACGAGAACGACGGCACCTTCCTGGTGCTGCGGGTCGCCGCAGCCGAGGACGCCGGGGCGGGCCCCGAAGCGCGCTGGTCCGCGCACGTCTGCGATCCCGCCAGTCCGCTCGCCGGCCTGTACGCGTTCGGCGCGTCGCTCGCCGCGGTCCGGGACGCCGTCGCGGTGCTCGCGTGGTCGGCCGTCATCGCCGGCGAGCTCGCGGCGTTCGGACTCACCACCGAGAGCCTGGCCGGCATCCACCTCATCCTGACGACGAACACCGGCTACGGCGCCGCCGCGCTCGCCGCCGCCGTGCCGAACCACGCGGCGTAGGAGGCGTGCCATGACGACTGACCAAGGGGCGAACGACGCGGTCGCCGAGCCGCGCGCGGAACTGTCGGATGATCCCGATCGGCCGTGCGCGCGTACGGGGCGATGGATGCGCCGAGCGGCCTGCGCCGGCCGGCCGACGATGTTCGACGACGCCGGAAGGACCGGCGAGGCGCTGCGGCTGTGCGCGCGCTGCCCGGTGCTGGCGGAGTGTCGCGCCTGGGCGCTCGGGACCGCTGTCGCCGGAGTGGCGGGCGGCATGACCGAGGGCTCGCGCACGGCGTGGCGGGAAAACCACGGCTTCCGCGAGCCCCTCGTGACGCTCGCAGAATTCCTGCCGCTCACCATCGCCGCGTCCGACCAGTCCTGGGGCAAGGGCCGCTCCGAGGTGATCCTCCGAGCCGTCGCCGAGCGCACCGCGAACGGGCAGAGCGGACGCGAGATAGCCGACCAACTCGGCGTCACCACGCGAACCGTCGTCCGGCTCCGCGGGCGTTGCCGGGAGCGGGGGCTGCTCGCTGAGCAGTGCGCACAGGTCGGCTGACAAACCCGTGTTGGGAAGTTGGCGCTTTTGATGCGCTCGGGCCTCGGCCGGACGTGTGCGGGCGAGCGCGCCGTTGGTCGTACGCCGTGCGAAGCGCCCCTCCAGCGCCCTACCCCCGACCTACGCGGGCGGGCAACGCTCGTGGTGGTCGGGCCGCTGTTGTGCGGCCCGACCCCCCCAGCG
>DASZER010000036.1:0-11040 GCA_035940575.1 Frankiaceae bacterium
GCCGTACGAGACGGCGTGCCCGCGCCGTCCGGGGTCGTACGGCCGCCCCGCGCGTCCCGTGCCCGGGACCGCGGAGGCTGGAAGGCACGGCGGCGCGTCACGGCGCCACCGTGAGCAGCCGGAGCCGCTGGAGCCCCGGTACGAGCACGACGCCGGGGGAGGTCGCGCTCGCGCGGTCGGCGTCGTAGCCGAGGTGGGTCGTCGCCATCGGCTCGGGCGGCCCGAGCGGGGCGAGCGTCCGCCACTCCGCGCGCCTCGGGATGCGGCCGCTGTGCGGCACGAGGAACACCGTGCCGTCCCGCCCCGCCACCACGACGTCGCCACGCGCGGTGGACGCCAGCGGCCCCTCGACGAGCGACAGCGGCTTGGGCGGGAACGACAGGCCCCACGTCGCGCCGCCGTCGCCGGACCACGCGAGCACGGCCGCAGGGTCGGCCGCGGTCGTGGAGCTCGGCGGGGAGCCGCCGGCGACGACGACGCGCGCGGGCCCGCCGCGCCGGGGCCAGGCGACGTCGGCGAGCAGCCAGGAGGGGTCGTCCTCGTACGTCGGCCACGGGTCGACCGTGCGCCAGGTCAGCGCGCCGTCGAGCGACACGCGCAGCCGCGACGCGCCGAACACGCCCCACTCCCAGACCTCGTCGGCGTTCCACGGGCTGACGGCGACGCCGGTGAGGCCGACGGTCGCGTCGGGGTCGGCGGGCGGGGTGCGGTCCTCCCACGTGGTGCCGTCGGCGCTGCGGACGTAGGAGTACGTCCCCGCCGCGAGCGAGGGCAGCGCGGCGTACGCCACGCCCCCCGCGCCGCTGCGGACGAGCGCGACCGGGTCGGAGTGGTAGCTCGTCAGCACGCCGAACGCCGTGTGCACCGTCGCCCACCCGGTGCGCCCGTCCTCGCTGCGGACGACCTGGAAGCGGGCGAGGTTGGCGTACGGCCGCGGCGGCTCGGTCACGAGCACGAGCAGCACGCGCGAGCGCCCGCCGACGTGGGCGACGTCGAGCGCCGCGATCTCGGTGACGACGTCCTCGACGCCGACGTCCCAGACCTCGCGCCAGGTGCAGCCCCCGTCGTCGGAGCGCTGGACGCGGGTGCCGTCGGTCGCGACGACGACGCGGGGGTCGGCAGGGTCGACGGCGGCGGCGCGCAGGATGTGGCTGCCCTCGAGGAGGTGCCTGCCCGGGTTGCGGTCCGGGAGAGGAGGCCGCGCGTCGAACCACCGGCCCGCTCGCGCCGCCGCCGCCCGCGCGCAGGGAGCCGCGGTGGCCGCCGGGGCGGCCGAGCCCGTCAGGGTGCCGCAGACGAGCAGCACCGTCACACACCACGTTCGCACCAGTACTTCCCCCGTTCCGTTGGGGGGATGATTGGCGCGACGCAAGCCCTGTGACGCGTGGATGGCGCGAGTGCGCCAGATTAGTTCAGAGGCAGGGGCGCAGGCGGAGCTCGGTCACGTACTCGTCGGGGGCGCCCGCCTTCTCGGCGGCGTCGGCCATGGCGGCGAGGTACGTGGGGTGCGGCAGCCCGCCCTCGTAGTCGTTGAGGACGTACGTCCACGCGAGCTGCTCGCCGTCGAGCGTCGAGACGCGCACGTGGATCTTCGAGTAGACGCCCATCGAGACGCCGTCCCAGTCGTCGAGGCGTGCCTCGTCCTCCCTGGGCACGTCGTAGAGGACGACGTACACGCACTCGCCGGGCTCCTCGAGGACCGTGGCGAGGGCGCCCTCCCAGCCGAGCGACTCCCCGCCGAACGCGAGGCGCCACCCCTCGATCCACCCGGTCCCGACAAGGGGCGAGTGCGGGCAGCGGAACTTCATCTGCCCGGCGTCCATGTTGGTCCCGTACGCGGCGTAGAGGGCCATGCTGCGAAGATTACGCGGGCAGCGGATCGACGGGAGGCGAACGGGTGCGGATCGTCATCGTGGGCGGTGGTCCCGCGGGGTACGAGGCCGCGCTCGTCGCGCGCCAGCTCGGGGCCGAGGTGACCGTCGTGGACCGCGACGGGCTTGGCGGCGCGTGCGTCCTCACCGACTGCGTGCCGTCCAAGACGCTGATCGCGACGTCGGAGGCGATGACCAGCCTCGCGAGCGCGCACGCGCTGGGCATCCGCTTCCGCAAGGCGGGCGACGACGAGTGGGAGGACGACGACTCCGACACGCCGCCGGAGGCCGTCACGGTCGACGCGCCGACGGTCTACGCGCGCGTCAAGACCCTCGCGCTGACCCAGAGCCTCGACATCGCGCACCGCATGGCGAGCGAGGGCGTGCACGTCGTCCAGGGCAGCGGACGGCTCCTCGACAACCGCCGCGTCGCCGTACGCCGCGCCGACACCACCGACGAGGACGTGCTCGACGCCGACGTGATCCTGCTGGCGCTCGGCGCGCACCCGCGCGTCGTCCCCGGCGCCGAGCCCGACGGGCGGCGCATCCTCACCTGGCGCGACGTCTACGACCTTGCCGAGGTCCCCGAGCGGCTCGTGGTGGTCGGCTCGGGCGTGACGGGAGCGGAGTTCGCGGGGGCGTTCCAGTCGATGGGCTCGCACGTCACGCTCGTGTCGAGCCGCGACCGGGTGCTGCCCGGCGAGGACGCCGACGCGGCCGCGGTGATCCAGGGCGTGTTCGAGCGGCGCGGCATGACGATCCTCAACGGAGCCCGCGCCGTCGCCGCCGAGAACACCGGCGACGGCGTCGTCGTCACGCTCGAGGACGGCCGTACGGTCGAGGGGACGCACTGCCTGATGACCGTCGGCTCGCTCCCGTCGACGCAGGGCCTCGGCCTCGCGGAGGCGGGGATCGCGACCGACGACGCCGGCTACGTCGTCGTGGACAAGGTGTCGCGGACGAGCGTGCACAACGTCTACGCCGCCGGCGACTGCACGGGCGTGCTGATGCTGGCGAGCGTCGCCGCGATGCAGGGCCGCATCGCGATGTGGCACGCGCTCGGCGAGGCCGTGGCGCCGATCAACCTCGGCACCGTCTCGTCCACGATCTTCACCGACCCCGAGATCGCGACGGTGGGCGTGCGGCAGGCCGACGTGGACGACGGCAAGGTCTACGGCGTCGTGAAGAAGCTGCCGCTCGCGACCAACGCGCGCGCCAAGATGCAGGGGATCACGGACGGCTTCGTGAAGCTCATCTGCCGCCCCGAGTCCGGCAAGGTGCTCGGCGGCGTCGTGGTCTCGCCGCGCGCGAGCGAGCTGATCCTCCCGGTCACCATGGCCGTCTCCCTCGGCCTCAACGTCGACCAGGTCGCGCACACGTTCTCGATCTACCCCTCGCTGTCGGGCTCCCTCACGGAGGCAGCCCGACAGCTCCACCAGGGCTGACGCGCTAGCGGCTCGCCGCGAACCCGTCGACCGAGACGCGCGAGCGGCGGTACGTGC
This sequence comes from Frankiaceae bacterium, assembly GCA_035940575.1. Lineage (GTDB taxonomy): Bacteria > Actinomycetota > Actinomycetes > BP-191 > BP-191 > BP-191. The sequence continues at coordinate 3,374 of DASZER010000036.1, forward strand.
CCGACACCACGAGCGTCACGGTGTGCCGCCCGACGGACGCGCCGAGCGAACGGCCCCACAGCACCTGCCGCGCCTTCGCCGTCGCCGAGTACGAGTCGAGCGTCGCGACGTAGCGGCCGTCGACGTAGACGGCCATCTGGCCGCACGTCGCGCACTTCTCGCCGACGAGGCGGAACTCCCGCATGTCGCCGGTGAACGTCACCTTGGCGCCCTTGGTCGTGGACGTGCGCAGCGTGTTCATGAACCGCCCGCTCGACGTCACCGACGACCAGCCGGCGGAGTACGCCGCGGCGCTGGTCCGCTCGTCGTACGGCACCACCGTCGGCGCGTGCAGGAGGCCGCCGACGTTGCCCGCGTCGTCGCGCCCGCGGACGCCGAAGCGGTACGTGTGCCCCTGCGCGCCCGCGAAGTTCAGCGAGCGGGCGGTGGTGTTGGAGGCGAGCGTCCTGCTCGGCCCCGCCACCCACGCGCCGGAGGCGTTGCGGGTCAGCTCGTACACGACGACGTCGAACGTCCGCACGCCCGGCGAGTTCGTGGTCCACGACACCGGGAACGTCGTCGCGCCCGAGCGGTCGGTCGAGACGACCGGCGGCGTCGGCACGACGACCGGCTTGGTCTTGCGGATCGCGACGGTGCCGGTGATCGCGGCGGCGACGCCGTCGGAGCGCCGCAGCGCCCCGTCGCCGTCGGCGCTCGTGCCGGTCAGCGTCCACGTGTACGTCGCGTCGGGCAGCACCGCGTCGGCGTCGGAACGCCCGTTCCACGACGTGCGGATCGCGCCGAGCGGCGCGCTGCCGGTACGCGTCGCGACGACGCTGCCCGCGGCGTTCTTGACGGTCAGCGTCCACGCGGACAGCGGCTCGTCGGCGTCGAACGACGCGTTCCACGTGTCGAGGACGGCGTCGGCGTTGGGCGAGAACGCGCCCGGCGCCACGGCCGACAGCAGCGTCGCGGCGCGGCCGCTGCCGTACGGCGAGCGGGTCACGCGGACGTTGCGGTCGTGGCCCGCCCAGGCGACGAAGCGGTCGTCCACCGCGGGCGGCACCCAGACGGACGCGTCGCCCACGGGCGTCACGACGTTCGGCTGGTTCGCGAAGAGGCCGTCGACGTCGACCAGCGACACGGGCGTCGAGGTGAACGACCCGACGAACTGCGACACGGCGAGCCCGGCCGGGCCCAGGTCGGCCCACCAGACGTCGGAGACGGGGACGTTGCGCTTCGCGACGGTCGTGCCGGAGACGCGCGCCACGACGCGCTCCTCGTCCTCGAACCCGAAGACGTCCCAGAACACGTCCTGGCCGTTGACCGCCAGCATCGTGAAGTCGTCCGCGGCGCAGTCGGGGCACGACGCCGTCGGGGCCGCCCGCAGCACGAGCGGGTTGGTCGCGGACAGCGGGGCGTCGAGGTCGCGGCGGACGATGCGCTCGCTCGCGTCGACGTAGACGACGTAACGGCCCCACAGCACGGCGCCGCCGGGCAGCGCGAGCGAGCCGCCGGTCACGACGTCGACCAGCTTCGAGCTCGACGACTCGTCGGTCTCGTCGGACAGCAGCAGCCGCCGCCCGGAGAGCGTGAAGCCGGCGAGGTCCGGGGTGACGGGGACGTGGCGTACGACGGTGCCGCCGTCGGTCACGAGGACCTCAGCCGAGGCGGGGTCCGAGCCCTTGAGCTCGGCGACCCGCGAGCCGGACACGGCGACCGCGCCGGGCCAGGCCGGCGTGGTGCCGGCGACGGACTCGGCGCCGAGCGACGTCGTGCCGTCGGAGTGCGACACCGAGCGCGCGTACGTCTCCGCCTCGCCGTCCGCGGAGTCGTCCGACCAGAGCACGCGGCCGGCGTCGAGGTCGACGCTCCACGGCGTGGCGGGGAGGTTCGGCGCGTCGACCCAGTGCGTGAGCGCGGTGTCGCCGGCCGAGAGCTTGCTCAGGCCGGGCGTGCGGACGTTCGGGTTGTTGCGCACCACGAAGTGGCCCGGGCCCGCCCAGACGTCGGACGAGTACAGGCCGGTGGCGACGAACGACGAGAGCTCGGGCTGCGCCGGGTCGGCGGGCGCGGTGTGCAACGTGATCGTGCCGCTGACCGCCGTGGTCCAGGCGACGTGGTCGCCGAGCAGCGCGAAGTAGTTGAGGTCCGCGACCTCGCGGAACGCCACGGCCGCCGAGCCGTCGCGCGGCACGACCGCGAGCGACTGCGCCGCGGTGCCCGGCGCGGCGTAGCGCCAGGCGACCTTCGTGGAGGACATCTGGAGGTACGCGTTGCCGAACCGCGCCACCGTCGCGAGCGTCTTCGCGGTGCCGTCCCACGCGACGGCGGAGACGTCGTCGGACGTCGCGTCGGTGGCGGACTGGCAGAGCAGCGCGACGCCGTCGGCGTCCGCGACGCTCGACGGCGCCGTGGCGCAGGCCACGGTGGCGACCGTCTCGGGCAGGTCCGCGTGGCCGTAGCGCGTGAGGACGTACGTCTTGGCCGCCTCGCCGGGCGTCCACGCCGCGATGCTCGGCGTCGCCCCGGGAACGATGCCCGCGAGCGTGCCCTGGTACGTGAGCTGGCGGTACGAGCCGTCGGAGGTGTCCGTGAAGCGGACGTTCCTGCCGTCGACGTCGACCAGGGCGAGGTCGTCGCCGACGACCGTGGCCCCGTCGAACGGCGCCCGCAGCAGGAACGGCGTGAACGCCGTCGCGCCGGCAGGGAGGTAGTAGCGCCCGAGGGTGGGCCCGGACTCGCCGGTCGAGACGTTCGCGACGACGCCCGCCGGGCTCACCTCGACGCCGTTGAGGACGCCGGGCTGCGGCCCTACGTGGGACGGGACGTACGCGACGTCGGCGTCGTCGATCGCCCAGGCGGACGGGACGGCGGCGAGCGAGGCGGCGACGGTGGCGGCGACGAGCGCGCGGCACAAGGACGAACGGCGCAAGGAGATCCCCCCACGGGAGCAACGGAACGGATCACGACCGTACGGCCGTCGCCGCCCGCGCGAGGGCGTTTCAGACGATCTCGCAGATCACCGCGCCGCTAGTCACTACTTCCCCGACGGCGGCGGTGAGCTTGGCGACGGTGCCGTCCTTGTGGGCGTTGAGCGGCTGCTCCATCTTCATCGCCTCGAGGACGACGACGAGGTCGCCGGCGGAGACGGTGTCGCCCTCGGCGACGTTCACCTTGACGATCGTGCCCTGCATCGGCGACGTGAGGGAGTCGCCGCTCGCGGCCGCGCCGGCCTTGGCGCGGCCCGCGCGCTTCGGAGCCGCGGCCTTCGCCGCCGCGCCGCCGGCCTGGACGCCGAGGCCCGCGGGCAGCACGACCTCGAGGCGCTTGCCGCCGACCTCGACCACGACGGACTCGCGATCGCCCGTGTCGGACTCGGCGGCGGTGCCGCCGGAGTACGGCGGGATGTCGTTGACGAACTCCGTCTCGATCCAGCGCGTGTGGACGTCGAACGACTCCGCGAACGCCGGGTCCTCGACCACCGCGCGGTGGAACGGCAGCGCCGTCGCGAGCCCCTCGACCTCGAACTCCGCGAGCGCGCGGCGCGAGCGTTCGAGGGCCTCGGTGCGCGTGGCCCCTGAGACGATGAGCTTGGCGAGCAGCGAGTCGAACGCCTGCCCGATCACCGAGCCCTCGACCACGCCGGAGTCGAGGCGCACGCCGGGGCCGTCGGGCGCGACCCACCTCGTGACCGTGCCCGGGGCGGGGAGGAAGTTGCGGCCGGGGTCCTCGCCGTTGATGCGGAACTCGAACGCGTGCCCGCGCGGCTCGGGGGTGTCGTAGGCCAGCAGCTCGCCGTCCGCGATCCGGAACTGCTCGCGCACGAGGTCGATGCCGGTCACGGTCTCGGTGACGGGGTGCTCGACCTGCAGGCGGGTGTTGACCTCGAGGAACGACACCGTCCCGTCCTGCCCGACGAGGAACTCCACGGTCCCGGCGGAGACGTAGCCCGCCTTCTCGCAGATCGCCTTCGCGGAGTCGTGGATCGCGCGGCGCTGCTCGGGCGTGAGGTTCGGCGCGGGCGCCTCCTCGACGAGCTTCTGGTGGCGGCGCTGCAGCGAGCAGTCGCGGTCGCCGACGACGACGACGCGGCCCGACGAGTCGCCGAGCACCTGCACCTCGACGTGGCGCGGGCGGTCCAGGTAGCGCTCCACGAAGCACTCGCCCCGGCCGAACGCCACCTCCGCCTCGCGCACGGCCGATGCGTAGAGCTCGGGGATCTCCTCGATCGTGCGGGCGACCTTGAGCCCGCGGCCGCCGCCGCCGAACGCCGCCTTGATCGCCACAGGGAGACCGTGCTCCGACGCGAACGCCACGACCTCGTCGGCGCCGCTCACCGGGTCGGCGGTGCCGGGCACCAGCGGCGCGCCGACGGCGAGCGCGATGTGCCGCGCCTCGGTCTTGTCGCCGAGGCGGCGGATGGCCTCCGGCGACGGGCCGATCCACGTCAGGCCCGCGTCGATCACGGCCTGCGCGAACTCGGCGTTCTCCGACAGGAAGCCGTAGCCGGGGTGCACGGCGTCGGCTCCCGACCTCGCGCACGCGTCGAGGATCTTCTCGATGCGCAGGTACGACTCCCCGGGCGTGGAGCCGCCGAGGGCGTACGCCTCGTCGGCGACGCGCACGTGCACGGCGTCGAGGTCGGGCTCGGCGTAGACGGCGACGCTGGCGAGCCCGTGGTCACGGCAGGCACGCGCGACGCGGACCGCGATCTCGCCGCGGTTGGCGATGAGGACCTTGCGCATTCGCCGAAGTCTAGGGGGGCGCAGATACTGGTACGGACGCACCCGCCCCACCCGAGAAGGAGCACCCGTGGCCCGACCCGGCCTCGTTCCCGCCATCCTCGCCGTCGTCGCGCTCGCCGCGACCGGCTGCTCGCTGCCGGAGGCCGAGGAGGCCAAGGAGCGCACCAACGCCGACGCCGCCCACGGCAGCCCGTACCCCACGCTCGCCGCGTCGGAGGCCGGAGCCCCGACGATCGACGTCGTCGCGCCGGGCCCGCAGGCGACGTGGGAGAAGAGCAAGTTCACGGCCAAGGCCGGCGTCGTGAACATCGCGTTCACGAGCAAGGGCAACAGCAACCACAACCTGAACCTCGTCGGCCCCGGCGCGCCGTACCCGCTGCTGTGGGGCGTCGAGACCGGCGCGCCCGAGGAGAGGCTCACGCACGCCGTGGAGCTCCAGAAGGGCGTCTACACGTTCTACTGCTCCGTGCAGGGCCACCGGCAGGCCGGCATGGAGGGCACGATCACGGTCGAGTAGTGGCGATCTTCGGGCGGCGCGGGAGGCGCGGCTCCGGCGACGAGCCCGGCGACGAGCCCGGCGGCGAGAGCGCGCCGGGCTGGGACGCGGTCACGGCGGCGTTGCGCGGGCTCCACGGCGACGCGCGCGACTGGCACGTGGCGCCGTTGCTGTCGCCGCTGCTCGGCGGGCGCGGCTACCACGGCTGCTCCGCCTTCGCCGCCGGCGACCACTGGCACTACGTGACGTACGGCCTCAGCGCGCTGTTCGAGCCGGGGACCGGGTGGGGCATCGAGCTGACGCTGCGGGTGCCGCGCGCGGACGAGCCCGAGCCGCCTCGGTGGCCGTACGCCGTCCTGAGCGACCTCGTCGAGTACGTCAGGGCGACCGGCAACGTCATCCTCCCGGGCGAGTGGATGGAGACGCCCGGCGCGGTCACCGGCCACCCCGCCAACCCCGAGGCGCCGCCGACCGGCCTCACGTGCCTCGCGTTCGTGGTCGACCCGCGGCTCGGGCGGATCGCGACGCCGCACGGCGAGGTCACGTTCGTGCAGGCGGTCGGCATCACGGCCGCGGAGCGGCAGGCGATGGAGGACGACGCCGACGCCGTCCTCGACGCGCTCGCGGCGGGCAACCCGCTGCTCGTCACCGACCCCGCGCGGGCGTAGCGGCTACCAGTCCGCGCGCGTCCGCTCGTCGCGGGCGGCGGCGCGCCACGCCCCGGGGCCCGGCGACGGGAGCGGGCGGCGCGGTCGCGGCCGTGCCCACTCCGAGGGCGGTGCCTCCGCGGGCGGCTCGCCGCCGCCCCCGCGCGCGGCGAGCACCGCGACGAGCGCGGCGACCTCCTCGGGCGTCGCGTCGCCCCTGACGATCCGCAGCGTCCCCCTCGCCGGGGTCCCCGCGGCGTCGCGGAGCGACGTCGTGAAGTGGTTCACAGCGGGATGTTCCCGTGCTTCTTCGGGGGCAGCGACTCGCGCTTCGTACGGAGCTGCCGCAGCGCCCTGATCACCTGCGCGCGCGTCTCGCTCGGCAGGATGACCGCGTCGACGTAGCCGCGCTCGGCGGCGATGTACGGCGTCGCGAAGTGGTCCTGGTAGTCCTCGATGAACTCCGCCCGCGTCGCCTCGGGGTCGGCCGCCGCCGCGATCTCCTTGCGCCGGATGATGTTGACCGCGCCCTGCGCGCCCATGACCGCGATCTCGGCGGTGGGCCAGGCGAGGTTGACGTCGGCGCGCAGGTGCTTGGACCCCATGACGTCGTACGCGCCGCCGTACGCCTTGCGCGTGATGACCGTCACCTTGGGCACGGTCGCCTCGGCGTAGGCGTAGATGAGCTTGGCGCCGCGCCGGATGATGCCCTCCCACTCCTGGCCGGTCCCCGGCAGGAAGCCGGGCACGTCCACGAACGTCAGCACCGGCACGTTGAACGCGTCGCACGTGCGGACGAAGCGCGCGGCCTTCTCCGACGCGTCGATGTCGAGGCAGCCGGCGAAGTGCATCGGCTGGTTCGCGACGACGCCGACGCTGCGGCCGTCCACGCGGCCGAAGCCGCAGATCATGTTGCGCGCGAACAGCGCGTGCACCTCGAGGAACTCGCCCTCGTCGAGCACCGCCTCGATCACCGCGTGCATGTCGTACGGCTGGTTGCTGCTGTCGGGGATCAGCGTGTCGAGCTCGGCGACGGCCGCGTCGGGGTCGGGCTCCTCGGCGTACGCGGGCGCGTCCTCGAGGTTGTTGTCGGGGAGGTACGACAGCAGCGCGCGGGCGAGGTCGAGGCAGTCGTTCTCGTCGGTGGCGACGAAGTGCGCGACGCCGCTCTTGGAGTTGTGCGTGTGCGCGCCGCCGAGGTCCTCGAACTCCACGTCCTCGCCCGTCACCGTCTTGATGACGTCGGGGCCGGTGATGAACATGTGCGAGGTCTTGTCGACCATCAGCGTGAAGTCGGTGATGGCGGGCGAGTAGACCGCGCCGCCGGCGCACGGGCCCATGATCAGGCTGAGCTGCGGGACGACGCCCGAGGCCATGACGTTGCGGTAGAAGATCTCGCCGTACAGGCCGAGCGAGACGACGCCCTCCTGGATGCGCGCGCCGCCCGAGTCGTTGATGCCGACGACGGGGCAGCCGGTCTTGAGCGCGAGGTCCATGACCTTGACGATTTTCTCGCCGAACACCTCGCCGAGGCTGCCGCCGAACACCGTGAAGTCCTGCGAGAACACGCAGACCTTGCGGCCGTCGACGGTGCCGTAGCCGGTGACGACGCCGTCGCCGTACGGGCGGTTCTTCTCGACGCCGAAGTCGTGGGCACGGTGGCGCGCCAGCGGCGTGATTCCGCAGATCTCGGTCGTCATGGGACCGTGCGCGGGCGGTGCGGTCTACTCCCCCGCGATCACGGACTTCACCGTGATGGTCGACCGGACCTCGCACATGTTCATCACCGGCCCCGAC
>DASZER010000037.1:0-10203 GCA_035940575.1 Frankiaceae bacterium
ACGATCGACCTCGCGACGCCCGGCGGCGACGCGATCGTGATCGAGCAGCGCGCCGCCCTCGCCGCGGCCGACGCGTTCGCCGCCGACGACGCGCGCGCCTCCGACGCGCTCGCGCGGCTCGGCCTCGACCTCGTCCCCGACGGCGCGCGGGTGCTGACCCACTGCAACACCGGCTCGCTCGTGTCGGCGGGCGCGGGCACGGCGTACGCCGTCGCGCTCGCCGCCCACCGCGCGGGGCGGCTCGCGCGGCTGTGGGTGGACGAGACGCGGCCGCTGCTCCAGGGCGCGCGGCTCACGGCGTGGGAGGCGCGACGCGACGGCATCCCGTACGCCGTCCTGCCCGACAACGCCGCGGGCTCGCTGTTCGCGCGCGGCGAGGTCGACGTCGTGCTCGTCGGCGCGGACAGGATCTGCGCCGACGGCGCCGTCGCGAACAAGGTCGGCACCTACCCCCTCGCGGTCCTCGCGCACGCGCACGGCGTGCCGTTCGTCGTGGTCGCGCCGACGTCCACGATCGACCTCGCGACGCCCGGCGGCGACGCGATCGTGATCGAGCAGCGCGCCGCCGACGAGGTCACGACGCTGGCCGGAGTGGCCGTCGCGCCGGAGGGCGCGCAGGCGTACAACCCGGCGTTCGACGTCACGCCGGCGCGCCTCGTCACCGCGCTCGTGACCGAGCGCGGCGTCGCGCGGCCGGTCGACGCCGAGACCGTGGCGTCACTCGTTCGCGCCGAGTCCGTGACGCCGTCTTGACCGGCGCGTGACGGGCGCGCCTCACCGTCGGCTCATGACTTCCGTGCACACGCACCCGTGGCAGGCACAATGGACGTATGACCCGCGCGCGCTCGCTCGCGCTCTGCCTCCCGGGTACCCGGTGAAGGGGCGCGTCCTCGTCGTCGACGACGACCCCGCCCTCGCCGAGATGCTCGGCATCGTGCTGCGCAGCGAGGGCTTCGAGCCGTCGTTCGTCGCCGACGGGGAGAAGGCGTTGCACGCCTTCCACGACACCAAGCCCGACCTCGTCCTGCTCGACCTCATGCTGCCCGGCAAGGACGGCCTCGAGGTGTGCCGGCAGATCCGCGCGGAGTCGGGCGTGCCGATCGTGATGCTCACCGCCAAGAGCGACACGATCGACGTCGTCCTCGGCCTGGAGTCCGGTGCCGACGACTACGTCGTCAAGCCGTTCAAGCCCAAGGAGCTCATCGCCCGCGTCCGCGCGCGGCTGCGCCACAACGAGGACGTGCCCGCCGAGCCGCTGCACATCGGCGACGTCGAGATCGACGTCGTCGGCCACCGCGTCCTGCGCGACGGCAAGCAGATCCAGCTCACGCCGCTGGAGTTCGACCTGCTCGTCGCGCTCGCCCGCAAGCCGCGCCAGGTGTTCACGCGCGAGGTACTGCTCGAACAGGTGTGGGGCTACCGCCACGCCGCCGACACCCGCCTGGTCAACGTGCACGTCCAGCGGCTGCGCGCCAAGGTCGAGCGCGACCCCGAGCACCCCGAGGTCGTCCTGACGGTGCGCGGCGTCGGGTACAAGGCGGGGCCGCCCTGACCTCGGCGCTCCGTAGGTGGCTGCGGGCGGCCGTACGGCAGTGGCGGCGGTCGCTGCAGCTCCGTGTCGTCGCCTCGACGCTCGTCATCTCCACCGTCGTCGTCGCGGTCCTGGGCGTCCTGATCCTCGACCGCGTCACGCGCGGCCTGCTCACGACGCAGCGCCAGCGCGCGCTCGCCGAGGTCGAGTCGAGCCTGCAGTACGCCTCCGCCACGCTCGCCGCCACCGACGCGGGCGCCTCGCCCGAGGTCGTGGACACGCGGCTCGGCGACCTCGTCGAGCAGCTCGTCGCGCGCGCGGGCCAGGCGGGGACGTACGACGTCGCGGTCGTCGGCGGGCCGTTCGGCGACCTCGTGTCGCCGCGCGCGCCGGACATCGCCGCGATCCCCGTCGAGCTGCGGTCGGCGGTGAGCGCGAACAGCGACATGGCGTACGCGTACGCCGACCTCGACCTGTCGCGGCGCACCACGCGCGGCTTCGTCGTCGGCACGCCGCTCTACGCGCCCGACCAGCGCTACGAGCTCTACTTCTTCTTCTCGCTCGACCTCGAGACGTCGACGCTGTCCGCCGTCCGCTCGGCGCTGCTCGGCGGCGGCGCGGCGCTATCGCTGCTCGTCGCCGGCATCACGTACCTCGTCGCGCGGCAGGTCGTCTCGCCGGTCCGCGCGGCGGCGCGCGTCGCCGACGAGTTCGCGGCCGGGCGGCTCTCGGAGCGCATGGGCGTCAAGGGCGAGGACGAGCTCGCGCGTCTCGCCGAGGCGTTCAACGACATGGCCGTGTCGTTGCAGCAGAAGATCGACCAGCTCGAGGGCCTCTCGCGTGTCCAGCAGCGCTTCGTCGCGGACGTGTCGCACGAGCTGCGGACGCCGTTGACGACGGTCCGCATGGCGGCGGACATGCTGCACGCGCGGCGCTCGGAGTACCCCGCCGACGTCGCGCGCTCGGCGGAACTGCTGCAGAACGAGCTCGACAGGTTCGAGGCGCTGCTCGTGGACCTGCTGGAGATCTCGCGCTTCGACGCGGGCGCCGCCGTGCTCGAGGCGGAGGTCTTCGACATGACCTCGCTCGTGCGCTCCGTCGCGCAGAACCTCGGCGCGCTCGCCGCCCGGCGGGGGAGCGAGGTGCTCGTCCGCGCGCCGTCGACCGACGTGATGGTCGAGGCCGACCCGCGCCGCGTCGAGCGCGTGCTGCGCAACCTGCTCGCCAACGCCATCGAGCACGGCGAGGGGCTGCCGATCGAGGTGACCGTCGGCGCGTCCGACGACACCGTCGCCGTCATCGTCCGCGACCACGGCGTGGGGCTGCGGCCGGGGGAGTCGAGCCGGGTGTTCTCGCGGTTCTGGCGCGCCGACCCGTCGCGCGCGCGGCACACCGGCGGCACCGGCCTCGGCCTGTCCATCGCGCTGGAGGACGTACGGCTGCACGGCGGCTGGCTGCAGGCGTGGGGCGAGCCCGGTCGGGGGTCGGCGTTCCGCGTGACGCTGCCGCGCACGGCGGGCGGCGACGTGCGGTCGTCGCCGCTGCCGTTGGAGCCGCGCGAGCCGACGACGCCGCAGGCGGTGGCGCGTGGCTAGGCCGCGTCGCGTCGCGCTCGCGGCCGTCGCGCTGCTCGCGCTCGGCGCGGCGTGCGGCGGCGTCCCGTCGTCCGGCCCCGTGCACGTCGTACGCCGCGTGCCCGCCGAGGGCCCCGACATCGTCGAGCCCGCCGTCGTCCAGCGTCGCCTGCGCCCGGGACCGCCCGACGACGCGGGCCCCGGCGACATCGTGAGCGGCTTCCTCGTCGCGCAGGCCGCGCCCGACGGCGACCACGCCATCGCGCGCAAGTACCTCGCGCCCGACGTCGCGTGGAACGCCGCCTCCCCCCTCACCATCTACTCCGCCCCGCGCATCGGCAGGCCCGTCGTGTCGGGCGACACGGCGACGGTGTCGGTGGCGTTCCAGCGCGAGGGGGCGCTGACGTCGGAGGGCGAGTTCCTGCCGCCGTCGCGGACGTCGGGGACGCTGGCGTTCCGGCTGCGCCGCTTGCCGTCGGTCGGCTGGCGCCTCGCGTCCGCGCCGCCCGGCGTCATGGTCACGCCCGACGACCTCACGCGCTCGTACCAGCGCGCGACGCTGTACTTCCCGAGCGCGCGGTCGCGGCTGCTCGTACCGCAGCACGTGTTCCTCCCCGAGGCGGACCAGCCCGCCGCCGCCGTCGTGCGCGCGCTGCTCCAGGGCCCGCGCGGGTGGAGCGCGCCCGTCGTGCGCTCCGCGATCCCCGACGGCACCGAGCTGCTCGAGCCGCCCACCGTCGTCGAGGGCGTCGTCACCGTGAACTTCTCGCGCGAGATCCGCCGCGCGCCGCAGGAGACGCTCGGCGCGCTCATCGCGCAGGTCGTGTGGACGCTGACCGAGCCGTCGCTCGCCGTCGAGGCGGTGCGCCTGCAGGTCGAGGGCGAGGTGCTCGTCGTCCCCGGACGCGGCGCCGTACGCGAGCACCGGCGGACCGACTGGCCGGAGTACGACGCGCTCGCGCGGCCCGCCGACGACCGGCTGTTCTTCGTGCGCGACGGCGCGCCGTACGCCCTCGACGCGGCCGGGCAGGTCACGCGCCTCGGGTCGCTGACGGGCGTCGAGTCGTTCGCCGTCGACCGCGCGGGCGCCCACCTCGCCGCCGTCGTGGCCGACCGGGGCCGGCGCGCGCTGGTGGTCGAGAGCCTCGCCGGCGGCACCGCGCCGCGCCGCGTGCTCGTCGCCGACGCCGTCACGCCGCCGACGTGGGAGGCCGCCTCCGACGTGGTGTGGGTCGCGGCGACGAGCGGCGGCACCGTCCAGGTCGTCGCCGTGCCGCCGACAGGGCCGACCGCGGGCGTCGCCGCGTCGTCGCTTCCGCTGGGCGACGTCACGTCGCTGCGGCTGTCTCCCGACGGCGTTCGCGTCGCGGCCGTCGTCTCCGGGCGGCTCTGGGTCGCGCGGGTCGAGCGCACCGGCACCGGCGCGCGCGTGCTCGCCGAGCCCCGCCCGCTCGGGCCGGGCGTGAGCGGCATCACCGCGCTGGCGTTCGACGGCGTGGGGCAGGTCGTCGTCGCGGGCGTCCTCGACCGCGTACGCACCCTCGCCCGCTTCGACGTCGACGGCTACAGCGCCGGGCCGCTGCGCGTCCAGGGGCTCCCGTCCGCGCCCGTCACGGCGCTGACGTCGTCGGCCGCGACCCCGCCGGAACGCGTCGCGTCGGCCGGCGGGCGGATGTGGCGGCGGTCGTTCGGCACCGACTGGGCGCCGATCGCCGGAACGGGGACGGCGGCGACGTACGCCGGCTGACGCCGGTATCCACAGATTCGCCTTCGGTCCGTCATCCACAGGCTTCGCCCGCCAGCCTGGATCACGTGATCCTCGCCTGGCTGCTCGACCTCGTCCTGCCCCGCGTGTGCCCGGGGTGCGGCGTCACGCTGTTCCGGCGCGCGCCGGTCTGCGCGCGCTGCCTCGCCTTCCTCGGCGCGCCGCCCGTCCGCGCGTGGCCGTCGCCGTGCCCGGCGGCCCTGCCGGCCACGTGGGCCGTCGCCGCCTACGACGCGCCGGTCCGCGGCCTCGTCGTCGCGCACAAGGAACGCGGCCGCCTCGCAATCTCGACCCCGCTCGCCGCCGCCCTCGCCGCCGCCGCCGCGATGTCGCGGCCCGACGCGCTCGTGTGGGTGCCCTCGTCGCGCCGCGCGATCCGCGAGCGCGGCTACGACCATGCCCGCCGCCTCGCCGTCCGCGCCGCCCGGCTGCTCGGTGTCCCCGCCGTGCCCGCGCTGTGCGCCGTACGCCGTACCGCCGACCAGTCGGGCCTGTCCGCCGCCGCCCGGGCGGCGAACCTCGCCGGCGCGTTCGCCGCCCACCCCGCCGCCGGCGCCGCCCTCGCCGGGTGTCGCGTCGTCGTGGTGGACGACGTCATGACGACGGGCGCGACGCTCGCGGAGGCCGCGCGGGCGTTGCGCGAGGCGGGCGTCCACGTCGCGGGCGCGGCGGTCGTCGCGGCCGGCCTGCGCCAGGCCCCGCCACCGTCCCGCCACCGCTCCGCCCCGGCCCCGGGACGCCGCGACGCGGCCGCCTCGCCACGCCCGCTCCCGGCGGCGGCGGGCGCGTACGACGCCCCCTCCGAGGCGCGCACGGCCGCGCGCGGCCCGCCCGCGTCCCGTTCCGCCACGGCGCGCGCGACCGGCCCCCCGCCCCCGCGGGTGAACCGCGCGCAAAGCCGTGCGCGCCCGACACGCGGCGGGATAGCGTGGTGGTCCGGACGCCGGTCCGGCTACGTGGCCGCCGTGAGGACCAGCCGATGCGAGCAGCGCGCGAGCGGGGCGTTCCGGCCCTGTCACGCGCGCGGCGCCCGCGCCGCGCGTCCGTTCCCCGGCTCGCCCACGCCGCCGTACCGCGCCTCCCGGCGGCGAAGGGAGCCTGAGTGGACATCGTGGTCAAGGGCCGCGGTACCGAGGTGTCGGACAAGTTCCGGCAGCACGTGACCGAGAAGCTGGCGAAGGTGGGGCGTCTCGACCAGCGGATCTTCCGCCTCGAGGTCGAGGTGTGCGAGGAGCGCAACCCGCGGCAGTCCTCGGTCAAGGACCGCGTCGAGGTCACGTGCCTGTCGAAGGGACCGGTGATCCGCGCCGAGGCGGCGTCCACCGACCCCTACGTCGCGCTCGACCTCGCGCTGGACAAGCTCCAGGGCCGGCTCCGCCGCGCGGCCGACAAGCGCCGCGTGCATCACGGGCTGCGCACGCCCGAGTCGATACACTCGCCCGCGGCGCACGCGAACGGCGGCACGTCCCACCCGACGGGCGAGCCGGACGCGAGCGCCGCCGACAGCACCGCGGTCGACGAGGAGGAGCCCGGCGGCGTCGTCGTACGGGAGAAGACGTTCGAGGGTGAGCCGATGACCCTCGACGAGGCCCTGTTCCAGATGGAGCTCGTGGGCCACGACTTCTTCCTGTTCGAGGACAAGGACAAGGGCTCCCCGAGCGTGGTCTACCGGCGAAAGGGATATGACTACGGTGTGATCCGGCTCGCGCGGTGACCGCCTGGCGCGGCGCGACGGACGAGGAGGACGTGTGACGGAGGACGAGGTCGGCGGAACGCCGCCGAGTGCGGGGCCCGGTGAGCCGATCCGCGTACTCGTCGTCGACGACCACGCGTTGTTCCGCCGCGGGCTCCAGATGGTCCTCGAGCAGGAGGAGGACATCGAGGTCGTTGGCGAGGCCGGCGACGGTGCCGAGGCGGTCGAGCGCGCCGCCGACGCGATGCCCGACATCGTCCTCATGGACGTGCGCATGCCGAAGCGCGGCGGCATCGACGCGTGCACCGCGATCAAGGACGCCGTTCCGAGCGCCAAGATCATCATGCTGACGATCAGCGACGAGGAGGCGGACCTCTACGACGCCATCAAGGCCGGCGCGTCGGGCTACCTTCTCAAGGAGATCTCCATCGAGGAGGTCGCCGCGGCGATCCGCGCCGTCAACGAGGGCCAGTCGCTCATCTCGCCGTCGATGGCGTCGAAGCTGCTCACCGAGTTCGCCTCGATGATCAAGCGCACCGACGACCGCCAGCAGGTGCCGACGCCGCGCCTCACCGACCGCGAGATGGAGGTCCTCAAGCTCGTCGCGAAGGGCCTCAACAACCGCGACATCGCCAAGCAGCTCTTCATCTCCGAGAACACGGTGAAGAACCACATCCGCAACATCCTGGAGAAGCTCCAGCTCCACTCGCGCATGGAGGCGGTCGTCTACGCCGTCCGCGAGAAGCTGCTCGAGATCACCTGACCGTCACCGCACCACCTCCTTCGCGAGCGCGGCGGCCGCCTCCGGCGGCGTGACGCGCTCCACCGCGACCGCGGACGCGCCGACCCACGTCGCCGCCTCGCGCAACGCCGCCGCCACCGCCCGCACGGTCGCGCCGGCAGGGACCGCGCGCGCCCCCGTGATGCCGGAGAACGTCACGTGCCTCGCGACGAGCGTCGCGCCCTGGCGCGCCGGGTCCACCCGCCCGACGAGCCGCCCGCCCGCGAGCACCGGCATCGCGTAGTAGCCGTGCTCGCGCAGCGGCGCGGGCGTGTACGCCTCCAGCCGGTGCCGCATCCCGAACACCCGCTCCACCCGGTCCCGCGTCCACACCAGCGGGTCGAACGGCGTCAGCAACGTCGTGCGCGAGCGTTGCGGCACCGCGCCCGACGCCAACGCCGCCAGCCACGCCGGCGACGCCCACGCCGGCTGCCCCCACCCCTCGACCGTCACCGGCACGAGCCCCGCCTCGGGCGCGAGCCGCCGCGCGTCGGCGACCGAGCAGCAGCGGAGGTAGTCGGCGAGGTCGCCCGCCGTCCCCACGCCGACCGCGGCGCCGGTCGCGGCGAGCAGCGCCACCCGGCACTCGTCGTCCGACGGCGCGGAGCCCAGCAACGCCGCCGGGATCGCCCGCGACGCGAGGTCGTAGACGCGCCGCCACCCGGCCCTGCGGGTGCAGACGACGTCGCCGAAGCCGAGCAGCTCCTCCACCGCGATCTTCGAGTCCGACCAGTCCCACCACTCGCCGCCGCGCTTCGCGCCGCCGAGGTCGCTCGCGGTCAACGGCCCCCGCTCCGCCAGCGCCGCCAGCACCGCCGCGCGCACCGGCGCGAGGTCAGGCCGCGCGGAGCCGTACCGCGAACGGAAGTAGCGCCGCCGCACCTCGAACAGCGGCCACGACTCCAGCGGCAGCACGCAGGCGGCGTGCGCCCAGTACTCGAACGCCACCGGCGGCTCCGCCCAGTACGCCTCCGCGACCGCCTCGGGACCGACCGCGCCGAGGCGCGCGTACGGCACCAGGACGTGCGAGCGCGCGAGCACCGAGATCGTGTCGAGCTGCACCGCCCCGAGCGACCGCAGCACCGCCGAGACCGCCGCCGCCCCACGCCCCGCCCTGCGCCCCGCGCCACCGCCCGCCGCACGCGCCGCCCCGGCGGGCGCGCCGAGCCCCGCCGCCGCCACGGCGAGCCGCCGCGCCTCCGCCGCCGAAAGAACGTCCACGCGGGCACCCTAGGGACCCCCTGTGACGTTTCTCCGTCCACAGCCCCGAGACGGCACCCGCGCCCGGCCCCGCGCCCGTGCCCGCCGACGGGCCTAACCCAGACGGCGAAGTGCGCCTACCATGGGCGGGATCGGCGGACACCGCCGTTCCCTTCGGGCTGCCCACGAGGGCCACGAAGGTCACCGACGAGGAGTGCTGAAGCCCCGATGGTCTTTTCCCGACTGCTGCGAGCCGGCGAAGGCAAGATCCTTCGCAAGCTGCACCACATTGCCGACATGGTGAACTCGATCGAGGACGATTTCGTCGCCATGACGGATGCCGAGCTCCGGCAGGAGACGGACAAGTTCAGGGCAAGGCTGGCCGACGGCGAGACGCTCGACGACCTCCTCCCGGAGGCGTTCGCGAACGTCCGCGAGGCCGCCAAGCGCACGCTCGGCCAGCGCCACTTCGACGTCCAGCTCATGGGCGGCGCCGCGCTACACCTGGGCAACATCGCCGAGATGAAGACCGGCGAGGGCAAGACGCTCGTCGGCACGCTGCCGGCGTACCTCAACGCCCTCGAGGGCAAGGGCGTGCACGTCGTCACCGTCAACGACTACCTCGCCCGCCGCGACGCCGAGTGGATGGGCCGCGTGCACCGCTTCCTCGGCCTGTCGGTCGGCCTGATCCAGGGCCAGATGCGCCCGGACGAGCGCCGCCCCGCGTACAACAGCGACATCACCTACGGCACCAACAACGAGTTCGGCTTCGACTACCTGCGCGACAACATGGCCTGGACCATCGAGGAGTGCGTCCAGCGCGGCCACAACTTCGCGATCGTCGACGAGGTCGACTCCATCCTCATCGACGAGGCGCGCACGCCGCTCATCATCAGCGGCCCGAGCGACCAGGCCACGCAGTGGTACTCGTCGTTCGCGCAGCTCGTCCGCCGCCTGGAGCCGGGCGAGGGCAAGGACTACGAGGTCAACGAGGGCAAGCGCACCGTCGCGATCACCGAGCGCGGCGTGCAGCGCGTCGAGGACTACCTCGGCATCGAGAACCTCTACGAGGCCGTCAACACCCCGCTCGTCGGCTACCTCAACAACGCCCTCAAGGCCAAGGAGCTCTACCACCGCGACAAGGACTACATCGTCAACAACGGCGAGGTCCTCATCGTCGACGAGTTCACCGGCCGCATCCTCCACGGCCGCCGCTACTCCGAGGGCATGCACCAGGCGATCGAGGCCAAGGAGGGGGTGAAGATCATGGACGAGAACCAGACCCTCGCCACGATCACCCTCCAGAACTTCTTCCGCCTCTACGACAAGCTCGGCGGCATGACCGGCACGGCCCTCACCGAGGCGGCCGAGTTCGACCGCATCTACAAGCTCGGCGTCGTGCCGATCCCCACGAACCGCCCGATGCAGCGCGTCGACAAGAAGGACGTCGTCTACAAGACGGAGGCCGCGAAGTTCGAGGCCGTCGTCGAGGACATCGCGGAGAAGCACGCGAAGGGCCAGCCGGTCCTCGTCGGCACCGTCTCCGTCGAGAAGTCCGAACGCCTCTCCGGCATGCTGCTGCGCCGCGGCGTCCCGCACGAGGTGCTCAACGCGAAGTACCACGAGAAGGAGGCCGAGATCGTCGCCCAGGCCGGGCGC
>DASZER010000038.1:0-2598 GCA_035940575.1 Frankiaceae bacterium
GCTGATGGGCCACGACTCCGACCACCCGCGCTCGCTCGGCGAGGTGGGGCGCGAGGGGGTCGCGGTCGACACGCCGGACGACATGGACACGCTGTTCGAGGGCATCGACATGGGCGCGATCTCCACGTCGATGACGATCAACGCGCCCGCGGCGATCATGCTCGCGTTCTACGTCGTCGCGGCCGAGCAGCAGGGCGTCCCGCCCGAGCGCCTGGGCGGCACGATCCAGACCGACATCCTCAAGGAGTACATCGCCCAGAAGGAGTGGTGCTTCCCGGTCGACCCGGCCATGCGGCTCGTGACCGACATGATCGAGTTCTGCGCCCGCCGGATGCCGCGCTGGCACCCCGTATCGATCTCGGGCTACCACATCCGCGAGGCCGGCTCGACCGCCGCGCAGGAGCTCGCGTTCACGCTCAAGAACGGGCTGACCTACGTCGAGCAGGCCGTCGACCGCGGCCTCGACGTCGACGACTTCGCCCCGCGCCTGAGCTTCTTCTTCAACGCGCAGATCGACTTCTTCGAGGAGATCGCCAAGTACCGCGCCGCCCGCCGCATCTGGGCGCGCGAGATGCGCGAGACGTTCGGCGCCCGCAACCCGCGCTCGTGGCTGATGCGCTTCCACACGCAGACGGCCGGCGTCTCGCTGACCGCGCAGCAGCCGCTCAACAACATCGTCCGCACGGCGATCGAGGCGCTCGCCGGCGTGCTCGGCGGCACCCAGTCGCTGCACACGAACTCCTACGACGAGGCGCTCGCGCTGCCGACCGAGGACGCGGTGCGGATCGCGCTGCGCACCCAGCAGATCATCGCCCACGAGACGGGCGTGGCGAGCACGGCCGACCCGCTCGGCGGCTCGTACTTCGTCGAGGCGCTGACCGACACGCTCGAGCAGCGCGCCTACGAGTACTTCGCCCGCATCGACGAGCTGGGCGGGATGGTCGACGCGGTCAAGGCCAACTACCCGCAGCGCGAGATCGCCGACGCCTCGTGGCGCCTGCAGGAGGAGATCGACCGCGGCGACCGGATCGTCGTCGGGGTGAACGCCTACCAGCAGCACGACGAGGAGCCGCTGCCGATCCTGCGCATCGACCCCGGGCTCGAGCGCAAGCAGGTCGGCCGCATCCAGGCCGTGCGCGCGCGGCGCGAGGGCGCGAAGGTGGAGGCGGCGCTCGGCGCGCTGAAGGAGGCGGCGGGTCGAACCGGCGCCAACCTCATGCCGTATCTCCTGGACGCAGCCCGCGTCCACGCGACGGAGGGCGAGATCGTCGAAACCCTGCAGTCGGTCTTCGGTTCGTACCGCGAGACCCCCGTCTTCTAAGGAGCCCGCACCATGAAGAAGCTCGCCGTCGCCGCCGTCGCGATCGCCACGGCCCTGGCCGTGGCCGTCCCGTCGAACGCCCTCACCGTCGTGCGCGTCGACGACGACGTCTTCCGGCCCGGATCGGTGACCGTGCGCAAGGGCGCGACCGTCCGGTGGCGGTGGGTGGGCGACGACCCGCACAACGTGACCGTGCGGCGCGGCCCGGTGCGCTTCCACTCGAGCACCAAGCGCACCGGCACCTACACGAAGCGCCTGCGCACGCGCGGCACGTACCGCATCGTCTGCACCGTGCACCCCGGCATGGACATGACGCTGCGGGTGCGGTAGCGGCACGCCGCCGGGACGCACCGCGTCGTATCCTTCCGCGCGCCTCCGGCACCCATGCCGGGGGCGCGCGTCCATGCCCGCTGCTCCCTCCACCACCAAGAAGATCCGCGTCGTCGTGGCCAAGCCCGGCCTCGACGGGCACGACCGCGGCGCGAAGATCATCGCCCGCGCACTGCGCGACGCCGGCATGGAGGTCATCTACACGGGCCTGCACCAGACGCCCGAGCAGATCGTCGAGACCGTGCTGCAGGAGGACGCCGACGCCGTCGGGCTCTCGATCCTGTCCGGCGCGCACATGACGCTCGTGCCCCGGGTGGTCCGGCTGCTCCGCGAGCAGCAGGCCGAGGACGTGGTCGTCACGGTCGGCGGCACCATCCCGGCCGACGACATCGCGGAGCTCAAGCAGCTCGGCGTCGCGGAGGTGTTCACGCCGGGCGCCAACACGCAGGAGATCGTGGATTTCATCCAGAGCTCCGTCCGTACCGACTGACTCGTCAGTCAATCGGTACTCTCACGAACGCACGTTTGGCTACGAGGAGGCCCGAAGTGAAGATTTGCGTCCTGGTGAAGGAGGTGCCGGACGCCGCCGTCGAGAAGCGGATCAACCCGCAGACGGGGCGTCTGGACCGCTCCGGGGAGAAGAACCTCAACCCGTACGACACGCACGCCATCGAGGCCGCCATGCAGATCAAGGAGGGCGGGGCGGTGCAGGTCGACGAGATCGTCGCCGTGACGATGGGCCCGGAGAGCGCGACGCGCGCCCTGCACAAGGCCGTCTCGCTCGGCGCCGACCGCTCGATCCAGCTGACCGACGACGCCCTCGCGGGGTCCGACGTGCAGGCGACCGGCTACGCGCTGGCCACCGTGCTCCAGAAGGAGTCGCCCGACCTCGTCCTGCTCGGCCAGCAGTCCGACGACGGCGAGTGCTACACGATCGGCGCCATCGT
>DASZER010000039.1:0-15271 GCA_035940575.1 Frankiaceae bacterium
CGCGCGGCCTGCGGCGCCTGCGGGCCGGCGCGGCCGCGCTCGCGCTCGTCCTGGCCGCGTGCTCCAACGGCGGCTCCGGGGCCGGCCCCTCCTCTGGCGCGCCCCCGTCGGGGGCGGACGGGTCCCGGCCGCCGTCGTCGCGGCCTGCGTCGCCGACGGGCGCGCCGCCGGGCTCGCGCCCTCCGGCTCCCCCGCCCGACTGGAAGGGCAGCGGCAACGCCGTGACGATCGCGTTCGGCGGCGACGTGCACTTCGAGGGCGGGTCGCGCTCGGCGCTGTCCGGCGGGCTCGCCCCGATCACGCCGCTGCTCTCGCGCGCGGACGTGACGATGGTCAACCTCGAGACGGCCATCACCGACGGCGGCACGGCGGCGCCGAAGGAGTTCAACTTCCGCGCGCCCGCGACGGCGTTCCCCGCGCTGCGGGCGGCGGGGGTTGACGTCGTGACGATCGCGAACAACCACGGCCAGGACTACGGCGTCGAGGGGCTGCGCGACACGCTGGCGGCGGCGCGGGAGGCGCGGTTCCCGCTGGTGGGCGGCGGGCTGGACGACGACGAGGCGTTCGCGCCGTGGCGGACGACGGTGAAGGGCCAGCGGCTCGCGTTCTTCGGCGTGACGCACGTGCTCGACTCGTCGCTGCAGGGCGCGTGGACGGCGCGGCCCGGCAAGCCCGGCCTCGCGTCGGCGTACGAGGAGGAGCGGCTGCTCCGCGCGGTGCGCGAGGCGCGGGCCGAGTCGGACACGGTCGTCGTTTACCTGCACTGGGGCACCGAGCGGAGGACGTGCCCGAACGACCGGCAGCTCGCCATCGCGCCGAAGCTCGCCGAGGCGGGCGCGGACATCGTCGTCGGGTCGCACGCCCACGTGCTGCTCGGCGCGGGGATGCTCGGGCGCACGCTGGTGGCGTACGGGCTCGGGAACTTCGTCTTCTACGCGCGCGGCGGCCTCGGCGCGCAGACCGGCGTGCTGACCGTGACCGTGACCGGGCGGCGGGTGGGGCCGTACCGGTGGGACCCGGCGGTGATCGGCGGCGGCATTCCGCGCCCGCTCGCCGGTGCCGAGGCGGAGGCGGCGAGGCGGCGGTGGGCGGCGTTGCGGGGTTGCACGGGGCTGTCGCCGTAGGCCGGGCGAGCCGGCCCGGCCGGGCCGCCGAGTGGCGGCCGCGGCCGGCGTCAGGCGCGCGCGTCCGGACGCGTCAGGCCCGCGTCAGGCCCGCGTCAGGTCCGCGTCAGGGTGCCGCGACGCAGCGGGTGGGCGTCGTGACGGTGCTGGTCGGGAACACCGCCGTCGCCGTGACGCACAGGTCGCCGGGCGAGTCCCACAGCATCCGCGTGCTGAACGCCGCGACCGACCCGGGCAGCGTCGTCCCGGCGAGGTAGCACCGGACGGTCGTGCTGAGGGAGCCGGGCGCGGAGGCGACGCCGGTGACGTAGAGCTGCGGCGGCTCGCCGACGATCATCGGGCCGAACACGCACGCGGCGTCGATCCGGTACGACGCCCACGACACCGACGTCGTGGCGGTCCAGGGGCCGTACTGCGCGGGCGGCTCCGCGGCGACGGCCGGGGCGGCCGTGACGGCGGCGAGGCCGGCGGCGACGGTCGCGACCCGGCGCATCAGGCGCACACCCTCGGCGCGTCGAGGAGCACCGGGCCGACCGCGGACGGGAAGTAGCCGGTCGCGCTGACGCAGACGCGCGCGATGCCGCGCCAGCCGTTGCGGCTCTCGACGACGGCGGCGGCGAAGCCCGCGTACGTCCGGTCGAACAGGACGTCGTCGCCCGACGTCATCTCCCACCAGCAGCGGACGGAGACGGTGTCGGCGCCCGGCGCGGTCGCGACGCCGGTGACGACCATCTGGTCCTCGACGTTGTCGGGGACGACTGGGCCGAAGTGGCAGGTGGCGTCGACGCGGGCGAGGCCGTTCGCGGCGGCGGTGCTGACGACGGTGGAGACGCTGCTGGGCTCGGCGCCGGCGGGCACGGCGAGGGTGGCGACGGTCACGGCCGTGGCGGCGGCGACCGTCGCGAGGCGACGGATCACGGGGACTCTCCTGGGTGAGGGGTGGCGGCGAGGGGCCGCCGGGGGCGGACCGGGTTTCGGCGCGTACGCCGCCCGCTCCTGCTCCCCCGCGATCAGAACAGCGCGCCCTGGCTGCCGACCGCGGGCTCCGACAGCATCGCCGCGAGCTCCTCGGTCGAGAGCAGCCGGTCGGGTCGCTTGAGGGTCTCGGTGGCGACGTAGAGGAAGCCGGCCTTGATCTTCGCGGGCTCCGCGCCGGTGATGCCGGCCCAGGCGAGGCGGTAGATCGTGAGCTGCAGCGACGCCGCCGCGAAGTCGCGGGGCACCGCGCCGGTCTTGAAGTCCACGACGTCGTAGCCGTCGCCGTCGGCGTAGACCGCGTCGATGCGGCCGCGGACGAGCCGGCCCCCGACGACGAGCTCGAACGGCGCCTCGATCGCGACCGGGCGGCGGCTGCCGTACTCGGAGGCGAGGAAGCGGTCCTGCAGCTCCCGCAGCTCCGCGTCGTCCATGCCGTCGTCGGCCGCGCCGGGCAGGTCGTCGAGGATCGGGCGGTCGCCGTAGAGCGACTCGACCCACGCGTGGAAGCGCGTGCCGCGCCTGGCGCGCGCGCCCGGGCGCAGCGGGACGGGCCGCGCGAGGCGGCGGGCGAGCTCGTCGGGGTCCTCGGCGAGCAGCACGACCTGGCTCGCGGTGAGCCGCGACGGCAGCGGGACGAGGCGCTCGGCGCGGTTCGCGTCGCGCAGCTCGCCGAGCAGCAGCTCGGCCTCGCCGGCCCACGCGCGGTCGGCCTGCGCCTCGGCGTCGTCCAGCGGCGGGACCGCACGGGCCGGCTCGGCGATGGCGGCGCGGACGAGGGCGGCGGCCTGCTCGCGCAGCGCGAGGCGGCGGGGCTCGTACGCGCGCGGCCACGCGACGTCGACGCGGCTGGCGGCGAGCAGCGGGTTGGAGCCGATCGGCTCGGGCGCCACGTGCTCGGCGGCGGCGAGGCCGCGCAGTGCCAGCACCTCGGTGAGCAGCGTGGACGGGCCCTTGGGTCGCTTCTGGCTGGCGCCCCACCAGTAGCCGGAGACGAGCAGCGCGCGGCGCGCGCGGGTGAACGCGACGTAGCCGAGGCGGCGTTCCTCGTCCTCGCTCTCGGCGGCGCAGTCGGTCTTGAACGCGTCGAGCGCCGCCTTCGTGAGCCCCGCGAGAGGGGGCAGGTCGTCGCGGTCGCCGCGCAGGTCGTACGGCAGCACCTCGGGCCGCTGCGTCCAGCGCGCGCGGCCCTGGCCGGAGGGGAACACGCCGACGGTGAGGCCGGGCACCGCGACGACGTCCCACTCCAGGCCCTTGGCCTTGTGGACCGTCAGGAGCTTCACGGTGTCGGCGCCGGAGACGCCGCCCGCGTCGAGGCCGTTCTCGACGTCGGCGGCGGCGTCGAGGTAGGCGAGGAACGCGCGCGCGTCGCTCGTGCCGTCCACGCCGGTGAAGTGCGCGGCGTGGTCGAGGAACGCCGAGAGGTTCGCGGCGCGGGCGGCGGCGACGCGGTCGGGCTCGGCCTCGATCTCGACGTCGAGACCCGTCCGCCGAACGATCTCCGAGACGACGTCCACGACGGGCTGCCCGAGCAGCGGGCGCAGCGCGATCAGCTCGTCGCGGAGGGCGTGCAGGCGGCCGTACGCCTCCGGGCTGTACCGCTCCGCCCCGCCGAGGCTGTCGAGCGCGTCGGTGAGCGACACGACGTCCACCGGGTCGACGCCCTCGGTCGCGGCGCGCAGCGCCTCGTCGGGGTCGTCGGTCGCGGCGCGGCGGGCGGGCGCGGCGAGGAACCGCGCGCGCCGGCCGAGCGAGGCGAGGTCGCGGGAGCCGAGGCGCCAGCGGGCGCCGGCGAGCAGGCGGACGAGGGCGGCGTTGGCGGCGGGGTCGACGAGGACGCGCAGGTACGCGACGACGTCGGCGACCTCGGGCATCTCCAGGAGGCCCCCGAGGCCGACGACCTCGACGGGCACGTCGGCGTCGACCAGTGCGCGGTGGAGGGTGGAGAAGTCCGTGCGGCGCCTGGCGAGCACGGCGCACTCGCGCGGCGCGACGCCGCCCGCGATCGCGTCCGCGATCGCCTGCGCGACCCAGACGGCCTCGTCCTCGACGGTCTCGTGGATCGCCGCGCGGACCTCGCCCTCGTCCTCGGCGCCGGGGTTGGGTGACAGCTCGGGCACGTCCACGAACGGCCGCCGCGCCGCGCCCGGCGACGTCGCGAGCCTGGCGGCGACGGCGTTGGAGATGGCGAGGATGCGCCCGGCGCAGCGGAACGAGCGCATCAGCGGCAGCGTCGCGGCGGGCGTGCCGTCGGCGTGCGGGAAGTGCTCGGGGAAGCGGGCGAGGTTGCCGACCGACGCGCCGCGCCAGCCGTAGATGGCCTGGTTGGGGTCGCCGACGGCGGTGACGCAGTGGCCGCCTCCGAAGAGCCGTTGCAGCAGCCGCCGCTGGGCGACGCCGGTGTCCTGGTACTCGTCAAGCAGGACGGCGCGGTAGCGGGTGCGCTCGGCGGCGCAGACCTCGGGCGAGGCGTCCGCGATCTCGGCGGCGAGCGCGACCTGGTCGCCGAAGTCGAGCAGCTCGCGGTCGCGCTTGGCCTGCCGGTACGCCTCCACGAGCAGCAGCAGCTCGTCGCGTTCGCGGGCGGTGGTGCCGCACTGCGTGACGACGGCGATCGGCTTGGCGACGTCGTCGGCCTCCTGCGCGAGGACCGCGTCGAACGTCCGCACGTCCTCCGGCGACACGAGGTGCTCGGACAGCTCGGCGTCGAGGGCGAGGACCTTCTGCGTGACGGTCGACGGGTTCCACCGGAGGTGGCGGAACGACCCCGCCGCCCGCCGCACCACGCGCCCCGCGACCTGCCAGCGGGTCGCCTCGGTGAGCAGCTCGGCCGACGGCTCGCGCCCGATCCGCAGGGCGTGGTCGCGAACGACGCCAGCGGCGTAGGCGTGGTAGGTCGCCACGGTCGGCAGGTCCTCGACGAGGTCGACGTCCACGACTCCCGCGCCGGACAGGCGGGCGAGGGCGCGGCGGACGCGGTCGGCGAGCTCGTTGGCGGCCTTGTTCGTGAACGTGAGGCCGAGCACCTCGCAGGCCGGGATGCGGTGGTGCGCGACGAGGTGGACGACGCGCGCGGCCATGACCGCCGTCTTGCCGGAACCGGCGCCGGCGACGACGAGCAGCGGGTCGAGCGGCGCGGCGGCGACCGCGCGCTGCTCGTCGGTGAGGTCGAGGCCGAGCAGGGCGTCGAGGTAGCGGCCGGACGGCTCGGGGACGGTCTCCGTGGGGCCGTACAGGGTGGCGGTCACTCGACCACCTGCCCGCCGGCGGGGTGGGCGGGGCACGCGCCGCGCACGGGGCAGCGGTCGCAGTCGTCGTCGGGGCGCGCGGGGTAGCGCTCGTCGCGGACACTGTCGGCGACGCGTTCGACCATGCGGTCGGCCCACGGGTCGTCGCCGAGAGCCTCCTGGCGCTGGACCTGCGGAACGCCGCCCTTGCGCTCGTTGCGCAGCCAGACGAGCTCCGCGCCGCCGAGCGGCGCGTCCTCGCCCACGGCCTCCGCGAACGCGCCCTCGCGGGCGGCGAGCTGGTAGACGCCGAGCTGCGGGTCGTTCGCGAGGTCGGCGCCGGTGCGGGCGGTGCGGCCGGTCTTGAAGTCCACGACGTGGACGGCGCCGCCGGCGTCGACCTCGACGCGGTCGGCGGAGCCGCGCAGGACGACGTCGCCGACCTGCACGCGGAACTCCTGCTCGCTGCCCGCCACCTCGCGCGTGCGGGTCTCGTGCCAGCGGAGGAAGCGGCGCAGCGCCGCCTCGGCCTCGCGGCGCTCGTGCTCGCCGTGCCACGCGGCCTCGAACCCGAGCGACGGCCACACCCGGTCGAGCCGGGCGAGCAGCGCGTCGACGTCGGGGGCGAGGACGCCGTCGCTGACGAGGCGTACGACGGCGTGCAGGACGAGCCCGAAGCCGCGCGCGGCGTCGGAGCCGGAGGTGGCGCCGACCTCGCGTTCGAGGAACCAGCGCAGCGGGCAGCGCTCGTGGGCCGCGACGGCGGACGCGGAGAGCAGGAGCGGCTGGTCGGGCGGGTGCAGCGGCCCGGTGCCGGCCGTGGGGGCGCGCAGGCCCCACCACGTGTCCGGGTCGGCGGCGGGGACCAGGGCGGCGCCGTCGCCGCCCTTCGCGGTGGCGAGCGTGGCGAGGTGGCGCGCGGCGGCGGCGCGGAGGGCGTCGGAGGTCGCCGGGTCGGTCGCGGCCCGGCGGAGGCGGGCGACGAGGGAGGCGATCGAGAGCGTGCCGTCGCCGAGGTGGTCGTCTGCGGCGGCGCCGGCCCGGCCGGTCCCCGAGGCACCGTCGCCGTCGGCCTTGGAGGGGTTGGAGGGGCTGGCGGGGCTGGCGGGGTCGGCGGGGTCGGGAGCGGCGGGGGTGGCGGTCGCGGGGGCGGCGGTGCCGGGCGGCGCGGTGGGGTTGGTGGGCCCCGCGAGCGCGCCGGGGACGGCGGGCGCGGCGACCGTGCCCGGCGCCGTCGCGGGCCGGGCGCGGCCGCGTACGGCCGCGATCCCCAGCTCGTCGAGGAACCGGCTCGGCCGCTCCCCGCTGTCGTCCAGCGACTCCACGGCCGTGACGAGCAGCCTGCGGCGGGCGCGGGTGAGGGCGACGTAGAGGAGGCGGCGTTCCTCGGCGAGGAGCTGGCCGGTGGACGGCGCGGGGCGCGGCTCGGGCGCGACGGCGTCGGCGCCGAGCAGCGTCGAACGCTGCCGCAGGTCGGGCCACACGCCCTCCTGCACGCCGGACACGACGACGACGTCCCACTCCAGGCCCTTCGAACGGTGCGCCGTCAGCAGCCGTACGGCCTCCTCGGACGCCGAGCGCTCCCGTACCGGCGAGCCGGGGATCTCCTGGTGCTCGAGCTCGTCCAGGAGGGCCGCGACGCCGCCCTTGGGGCGGCGTTCCTCCAGGCGGGCCGCGGCCTGGAACAGCGCGAGCACCGCGTCGAGGTCGCGGTCGGCCTGGCGGGCGGCGGTGCCGGTGCCCATCGAGTCGGTCTCCAGGCGGCGGCCCCACCCGCTCGCGTCCCACAGCGCCCACAGCGCGTCCTCGGGCGTGCCGCCCTCGCGCAGCACCGCGGCGGCGACGTCGAGCAGACCGACGACGCGGCGTACGGGGCCCGCCGCCCACTCCTCGACAGTCGACAGGTCGCGGCCGTCGAGCAGCGCGTCGCGGACGAGCTCGGCGGAAGGCCGGGGGAACGCCGTGCCCGCCGCGCGGTCGAGCTCGCGCAGCCGCCTGCCGAGCAGCCGCAGCGCGCTCGGCAGCGCGCGGCCGAGCGGCGAGACGAGCAGGTGCTCGGCCTCCTCGGGCGTCAGCGGCGGCTCGTCGCTCGCGACCCCGCGGGCGCGCCGGTCGGCGAGGCGCAGCGCGAGCAGCAACGGCGCCACGGCCGGGTCGCGCGCGACCGGCACCTCGTCGGCCGCGACCGACACCGGCACGCCCGCCATCGCGAACGCCCTCCGCAGCACGGGGATCGAGCGGACGCCGGAGCGTACGAGCACCGCCATCGAACGCCACGGCACCCCGTCGAGCAGGTGCGCGCGGCGCAGCATGTCGGCGACGGCCGTGACCTCCTCGGCCACGGTCGGGTACAGCCGCACCTCGGGCGGCGTGCCCGGCGGGCCGACCGCGCGGACCGCCCGGTGGGCGAGGCGCAACGCCGCGGGGAGGCCGGGCGTGGGGAGGCGCTCGGCGAGGGCGCGGGACGGCGCGAGCGTCGTCTCGTCGAAGCGCCGCGAGACGCCGAGCGCGAGCATCGGCGCGGGGCGCCCGTCGAGGGTGCGGAACCGCTCGGGGAACTCCAGGATCGCCGAGACGTCGGCGCCGCGGAACGCGTAGATCGACTGGTCGGGGTCGCCCACGACGACGAGGTCGCGGCCGTCGCCCGCGACGAGGCGGAGCAGTCGCTCCTGGGAGGGGTCGGTGTCCTGGTACTCGTCCACGAACACGGCGCCGTAGGTGTCGCGGACCTCCTTGAGGTTCGCGGAGCGGGTCAGGGCGGCGGTCGCGAGGGCGACGAGGCCGGCGTAGTCCACCTCGCCTCGGGCGTCGAGGACGTCGAGGTACTCCTCAAGGAACTCCCCCGCCGCGACCCACTCAGCCCGCCCGGTCGAGCGGCCGAGCCGGGCCAGCGCGGTGCCGGTGAGGCCGCGCTCGCGGGCGCGGTCGAGCAGGTCCGCGACCTCGCGGGCGAACGACCGCACCCGCAGCGCCGGGGCGACCGAGGACGGCCAGCGGGTGCCGATGCCCTCGGCGTTGCCGAGCAGCAGGTCGCGGACGCGGATCTCGCGCTCGGGCTCGGACAGCAGGCGGGGCGCGTCGGGGACGTAGCGGCGGACGAGCGCCGAGCACCACGCGTGGAACGTCGACGCCGACGGCGAGGTCACGGTCCGCCCGAGCCGCGCGGTGATGCGCGCGCGGAGCTCCTCGGCGGCCTTGCGCGAGAACGTGAGGACGAGCACCTCGTCGGGCGCGAGGCCGCGCTCGACGCGGGCGACGACGGCCTCGACCAGCGTCGTGGTCTTGCCGGTGCCCGGGCCAGCGAGGACGAGCAGCGGGCCGCCCGCGTGCTCCACGACCGCGCGCTGCGCATCGTCGAGCAGGGGGGCCGACACGGGCGGCGGCGCCGAGCGCAGCAGCCGGTACGTCGTCGCGGTCACGTGTCACCCCCGTCCTCGCAGCGTTCGGATGCCTGTCCCGGCATCACATCACGGGGCTGCGACAAAAACGGGCGCGACGCCCAGGGAGGCGCGAAGAGGCCTTAGATCTCGAAGAAGCGGCCGGACGGCTGCACCGCCGAACGGCGCCACTCGGCGCGCGCCAGAACGGTCTTGACGCCCGTCGCGACGGCGAACGCGACGGTGAGCCAGCCGACGACGCCGATGTCGCCGGCGAGCGCGATGACCAGCGACACGAACGTCAACAGGACGACGAGCGCGAGGCGCAGGCGCCACTTCCGCGACTCGAAGACGTAGTCGGCCTCGGGACGGCCGACGAAGCGGTGGTCGAGGCGCTCGAGCTGGGCGAGTACGGACACGGAGGATCCCCGGAAGACGTAGTGGTGGAGAGGCAACGGATTCGCCACGCGTGGCGACGTCTCCTGCAACGACAGGAGGCCCCCGCGAGATACGCGGGGGCCTCCGTCGTGGAGGGGCCTAGCTGATCGTCGCCTTCAACGTCACCGAGCCGCTGCCGGTGTACGCGTCGACGCGCACGTACCAGTAGCCGGCCGCGGGCGAGGCGTGCGTGCACGTCTCGTTCGAGCCGCTCGCGAACGGACGGCACGTGTACGTCGTGTCGTTCGGCCGCGCGGACAGGCGCGTGTAGAGGTCGGCGTCGAACGTGCAGCCGAGCAGCCCGCACGCAGGGCCGGTCATGACGACCTGGAGCTGCGACTTACCGGCCGGGACGGCGATCTTGTAGAACTTCTCGTCGCCCGCGCCCGAGAGCGTGACCGTGATCTGCTGGCCGGACGTGAGGTTCGGCGTGGACGGGTCCGGGTCCGCGGCGGCGCCGGAGACCGTGACCGAGCGGGTCGTGGTGTTCGAGCCGCCGCGGCCGTCGCTGACGGTCAGCGAGATCGTGTACGTGCCCGCGGCCGCGTAGGAGTGCGACGCGGTCGCGCCGCTGCCGTTCGCGGTCGAGTCGCCCCAGGCCCACGAGTACGTGAGCGCGTCGCCGTCGGGGTCGGTCGAGCCCGTGCCGTTGACCGACGCCGTCAGGCCGGAGGTCGTCGTGGTGAACGACGCGGTCGGCGGGTTGTTCGTCGGGCCGGTGCCGGAGCAGACGTTCTGCACGAGGCGGTCGACGCGGGCGAGGCCGTAGCCGTAGATGTCGTCGCGCCCGGCCGCGCCGAGGTCCTCGGCGGTGCTGTAGAGGGCGTTCAGGACGGTGGTACGGCTCGTGCCGGCCGGCGCGCAGGACAGCGCGAGGGCGAGGGCGCCCGCGACGTGCGGCGTCGCCATCGAGGTGCCGGACATGTTGCCGTACGACGAGTCGTTGGTGTTGGTCGTCGACAGGACGTTGCTGCCCGGGGCGGCGACGTCGACCTGCGGGCCGCCGTCGGAGTACGACGCGCGGGCCTTGTTCGACTCGAGCGCCGCGACCGCGACGGACTCGGCGTACGCGCCGGGGTAGTCGACGCCGTTGTCGGAGCCGCCGTTGCCGGCCGCCGCGACGATGTAGACGCCCTTCGAGTACGCGTACTGCACGGCGTCGCGCTCGACGGTCGAGTCGGGGCCGCCGATCGACATCGAGATGATCTTCGCGCCGCTGTCGGCCGCGAGGCGGATCGCGTCGGCGATCCAGTTGGCGCTGCCGGAGCAGCGGCCGAGGACGTCGGGCGCGTCGAGCACCTTGATCGGCAGGATCGTCGCCTGGCTCATGCCCGCGACGCCGAGCGCGTTGTTGGTCGTGGCGCCGACGGTGCCCGCGGTGTGCGTGCCGTGGCCGCAGTCGTCGGCCGGGTCCATGTCGTTGTTGACGTAGTCACGGCCCTGCAGGACGCGGGTGCTCTGGAAGTCCTGGTGCGTACGGCGGATGCCCGAGTCGATCACGGCGACGGTGACCGACGACGAGCCGTAGCCGGCCTGGCCCCACGCGGTCGGGAAGCCCATCATCGGCGGGCCGTACTGCGACGCGTACTGCGCGTCGTTCGGCGTCACCGTGGCGCTGAACACGGCGTTGTCCTCGACGAAGCGCAGGCCGGGGAGGCCGCGCACCGCGGAGCGGACGTCGGCGAGGTCGGTGGCGCGGACGACGGCGAACGAGCCGCCGCGCGACACGTACGTCACGTCGAGACCGCGCAGCTCGGCGCCGGGCGCCAGGCTGGCGGGGAGGGCGCCGGCGACGAAGCCGACGATGGCCTCGCCGCGCGAGGTCGGCTCGACGAGCTGGTCCGGCGCGGCGGCGAACGCCGCCGAGGGTGCGGCGAGCACCGTGAGGAACGTCGCCATGACGGCGACGCGCGAACGACGTGAGGTCACGTTCGGAACTCCCTTCGCCCGGGCGAGGGGTTGCCCGGGTCAGTGGTGGCTTTAGTCCCAGAGACGCGGTTTCCTGCAGTTCGTCGCGGTGATCCTTACCTGCCGTTCCAGCGAGCGGCGGTCATGTCGACGCGCTGACGGCGGAACGCCACCCCCTCCGAACGCAGCAGCGAGGCCGCGCGTTCGGGCGAGGAGGGGTTCGGGCGGCCGTCGGAGGTGACGACGCGGTGCCACGGGACGCCGCTCCCCCACCGCGCCAGGACGGTGCCCACGGCGCGCGCGCCACCGGCGCCGACGAACTCGGCGACGTCGCCGTACGACATCACCCGCCCGCGCGGGATCCGCGCCACGGCGTCGAGCACCGACTCCGCGAACGGAGTCGGGTCGCCTGCCGCCACGGGCGGTCCCGGCGGTGCGGCGGTCGGTCCGAGCTCGTCCGCT
The DNA here is from genome assembly GCA_035940575.1 of Frankiaceae bacterium. GTDB lineage: Bacteria > Actinomycetota > Actinomycetes > BP-191 > BP-191 > BP-191. Next base: position 11,512 of record DASZER010000039.1, read on the forward strand.
AGCGGCCGAGCGCGCCGACGAGCGCCATCGGCGCCGCGACGGCCACGAGCTTCACGGAGACGTTCTTGCTGTAGTCCACCAGGACGTTCTTCGGCGCCGACATCGGCACCGAGAAGCGCCACTGCTGGCCGACCATCTCGTCCACCGGCTTCGGCCCGAACGCGTTGTCGCTGTCCTGCGTCGCGAAGAAGTGCAGGCCGTGCTGGCCGAACGCGCCCGCGAACGGCGTCCGCTGCCACTCCGGCGTCGACGCCGGCGCGGAGGGGTCGCACTTGAGGTCGGCGTACGTCAGGTCGGCCGGCGCGCCGTGCGCCTTCCAGTAGTCGACGTAGCCCTGCTTCACGCGCGCGTCGGTCGACGCCTCGCCCGGCCACGGGCGCGGCAGCGGCGTGTCGCCGGTGCCGTCGTCGAGGCAGAGGTCGTCGCGGTAGTAGGGCACCGCGGCGGCGTTGCCCGCGAGGATCGTCGGCGTGACGAGCTCGAACTGGTAGACGAGGCCGCCGTTGGGGCCCGCCACCTCCTCGGGCTTGTCGACCGCGGAGCAGACGTCGAACGTCGGGTCGCACGTGTCGAAGAACGCCGGCTCGCCGTTGACGGGGTTCGTGTCGACCTGGCCCGTGTCGTCGTTCATGCCGTCGATCGCGACGCCGTCGCCCTTGACGAGCGTGTAGTAGGTCGAGACCGCGCCGGGGTTGTAGTTCCAGGACGTGTAGAGGCCGTCCGGCGGGATCGGGTGGACGCGGACCGCGTACTTGTACGTGTCGGCGTCGCGGTAGTAGGTCTCGGTCTTGGTGACGTTGGTGCCGGAGTCGGCGCCCCACACCTCGCGGATCGCGCGGACGGGGCCGGTGCGCCAGCCCATCAGCGTGGAGTTGGCCTCCCAGTTGACCTGCTCGTCCTCGAAGCCGACGAGCGAGATCGAGGAGTCCGGGCTCTGCTGGAACGCGCGGCCCTTCCACCGGCTGATCAGGTCGGGGCCGTACGCCCGCTCGGCGCCGGGGGTCGTGACGTTCAGCTCGCGGACCATCCAGCGGCCGCTGGCGTAGACGCGGTAGGTCGGCGTCTCCACCGTCATGCCGTCGCGCGGGAACCGGTCGCTCGACGGGCGCGAGATCCCGTCCTCGACGTCCACGGTGCCGTTGCCTGCGGCGGTACGGCACACGGTGCCGGGGAGGTTCGGGCCGTAGCCGGTGTTGCTCGTGCCGAGCTTCTCCGGGTCGTCAGGGGCGAACGAGTAGCGGTCGATCCACTCGTCGGCGTTCGCGTCGCGCGTCATGGTGACGTAGGGGCTCGTCGCGGCGGTGTACTCCGAGCCGCCGTCCTTGAGGAACAGGTAGACGTAGCCGACGGTGCCAGGCGCGGCGGGGTCCGCGACGGAGACGACCTGGCCGCCGGAGACGTTCTTCGGCAGCGCCGCGGTCTTCGGCGCCTTCGGGCCCGCGTCGCGCGCCATGAACACGAGCTCGTCGTCGTCGTCCAGCGTCGGCACCGGGTCGGCCATCGGCCCGGTGTAGCCGAGCGTGTCGCCCGAGCCCTCGGGCGCGGGGTGGACCGAGTCGGGGAGGGCGGCGTTCTCCGCGGCGGTCGCGTAGCGCGCGGTGCAGTCGCCGAAGACCTTCTTCCAGGCCTCCTCGCCGGCCGTGTGGGCGTCGGGCGCCCAGGCGTAGGTCAGCTCCTCGTCGGTGCCCGAGTAGAAGCCGAAGTCGCTGCGGCCGTTGGCCAGGAAGTACGGGAAGCGCTGGTCGACCTGGACCGGCACCTCCTTGAACCTCTTGCCGTCCCACCGGTACGCCGCGATGCGGTCGACGTCGGCGCCGGCTCGCGCGTCCGGCGGCACGACGATCGTGCCGTTGTGCGCGTGGCGCACGCCGTCGCCGCCCTGGGGCGAGCCCGACGGGTACGGCTTCGCGAGGCCCTGCGCGCTCGACCGCGACCACTCGGGGAGCTGCGCGCCGGTCAGGACGACGGGCGCCGCGGCGCGCGGGCCGGTGTAGACGGGCGGCTCGTGCGGGTTCTCCGCCGTGGCGGGCACGGCAGGCAGCAGCGCGAGAGCGGCGACGAGAACGGCGGTGCGGCGCAAAGCGGGTGCTCCTCGGGTGGGGGGCGTAGTCGGTGCAACGAGCGGAGGGTCAGGGCGTTTCGTTCGGCCAGCCGGGCGGGACGCGGCCGTAGCGGGGCGTACGGCCCGTCGAGCGCAGGCGCTCGTTGTAGAAGAAGCCCGACCAGAACACGATCGGGAACATCGGCAGGGCCATCCAGACGCCCGTCAGGAGGTCGCTGACGTAGGCCACGGCGCTCAGGACGAGGATCGTCGCGAAGACGACCACGGGGCCGAGCCACCACAGCCTGACCTGCTGTGCCCACGACTTCGGGCTCGCGGTGCCGGCGACGCCGGCCTTCTCGTCGAGGGCGTTCAGCTTCTCGATGACGCCCACGCCGCTCCCTCGTCAGTAGGTCGGAAGGCTCGGGTCCACCTGGTGCGCCCACGCGGTGACCCCGCCCTGGACATGCTTCGACGTGGAGAAGCCCGCTCCCTTCAACAGGGCCAGCGCCTCGGCCGAGCGCACGCCGGTCTTGCAGTACACGACGACGGGCTTGTCCTGCGGCAGCTCGGTCAGGCGGGAGGGCAGGTCGCCCTTCGGGATCAGCACGCTGCCCGGGATGCGGACGATCTCGTACTCCCCCGGCTCGCGAACGTCGACGAGCAGGAAGTCCTCGCCGCGGTCGAGCATCTCCTTGAGCTCGCCCGCCGTGATGCTGCTGCCGGCCGCGGCCTCCTCGGCCTCGTGCGACACCACGCCGCAGAACGCCTCGTAGTCGATGAGCTCGGTGATGGTGGCGTTCTTGCCGCACAGCGGGCACTCGGGGTCCTTGCGCGCCCGCACCGTACGGAACTCCATGGCCAGGGCGTCGTAGATCATCAACGTGCCGACCAGCGGCTCGCCGATGCCCGTCAGGACCTTGATGGCCTCGGTCGTCTGGATCGAGCCGATCGTGCCGCAGAGCACGCCGAGGACGCCGCCCTCCGCGCAGGACGGGACCATGCCGGGCGGCGGGGGCTCGGGGTAGAGGCAGCGGTAGCACGGGCCGTGCTCGGCCCAGAACACGCTCGCCTGCCCGTCGAACCGGAAGATCGAGCCCCAGACGTACGGCTTGCCGGCCAGCACGCAGGCGTCGTTGACGAGGTAGCGGGTCGCGAAGTTGTCGGTGCCGTCGACGATCAGGTCGTACTGGCTGACGATGTCGAGGGCGTTCGAGGAGTCGAGGCGCTCCTGGTGGAGCACGACGGTGACGTAGGGGTTGATCTCCTCGATGGTCGCCTTGGCGCTCTCGGCCTTGGAGCGGCCCACGTCGGACTGGCCGTGGATGATCTGGCGCTGGAGGTTCGTCTCGTCCACGACGTCGAAGTCGACGATCCCGAGCGTGCCCACGCCGGCCGCCGCGAGGTACATCAGCGTCGGGCTGCCGAGGCCGCCCGCGCCCACCGCGAGCACGCGCGCGTTCTTGAGGCGCTTCTGCCCGTCCATGCCGACGTCGGGGATGATCAGGTGGCGCGAGTAACGGCGGATCTCATCGACCGAGAGATCGGCGGCGGGCTCGACGAGCGGGGGCAAGGACACGGTTCACTCCCCGGAGTGGGCGGTAAGGTGCTCCGGCCATTGTTGCTCGTTCGCGCCGCGAGTGGGCATGACGTGGCCCACCGGCCCGACATGCGGGATCGGGAATATCCGTCAGGCCACGCGGCGGCCGGCGTACCGCT
>DASZER010000040.1:0-16876 GCA_035940575.1 Frankiaceae bacterium
ATCAGCTCGACGCGCATCTCGGTGTTGTCGCCCGGCATGACCATCTCGACGCCCTCGGGGAGGTTGACGACGCCGGTCACGTCCGTGGTGCGGAAGTAGAACTGCGGGCGGTAGTTGTTGAAGAACGGCGTGTGCCGGCCGCCCTCGTCCTTGCCGAGGATGTAGACCTGCGCCTCGAACTCCGTGTGCGGGGTGATCGAGCCGGGCTTCACGACGACCTGGCCGCGCTCGACCTCCTCGCGCTTGATGCCGCGCAGGAGCAGGCCGACGTTGTCGCCCGCCATGCCCTGGTCGAGCAGCTTGCGGAACATCTCGACGCCGGTGACGGTCGTCGACTGCGTCTTCTCCTTGATGCCGACGATGTCGACCGTCTCGTTGACGTTGACGATGCCGCGCTCGATGCGGCCGGTCACGACGGTGCCGCGGCCGGTGATCGTGAACACGTCCTCGATCGGCATGAGGAACGGCTTGTCGACGTCGCGCGCGGGCTCGGGGATCGACGCGTCGACCGCGGCCATGAGCTCCATGATCGACTCGGCCCACTTCGCGTCGCCCTCGAGCGCCTTGAGCGCCGAGACGCGCACGACGGGGACGTCGTCGCCGGGGAACTCGTACGACGAGAGCAGCTCGCGGACCTCGAGCTCGACGAGCTCCAGGATCTCCTCGTCGTCCACGACGTCGGCCTTGTTCAGCGCGACGACGATGTACGGCACGCCGACCTGGCGGGCGAGGAGCACGTGCTCCTTCGTCTGCGGCATCGGGCCGTCGGCCGCCGACACGACCAGGATCGCGCCGTCCATCTGCGCGGCACCCGTGATCATGTTCTTGATGTAGTCGGCGTGGCCGGGGCAGTCGACGTGCGCGTAGTGACGGTTCTCCGTCTGGTACTCGACGTGCGCGATCGAGATCGTGATGCCGCGGGCCTTCTCCTCCGGCGCCTTGTCGATCTGGTCGAAGGCGTAGAAGGGGTTGTTGGCCGGGTCCTTCTCGTGCAGGACCTTGGTGATCGCAGCCGTCAACGTCGTCTTGCCATGGTCGATGTGACCGATGGTGCCGATGTTGACGTGCGGCTTGGTCCGCTCGAACTTCGCCTTCGCCACTGTGGTTGTCCCTCCTAGGACAGGTCGTGCTCTGCCGACTGGTACGAGGTCTTGGAGCTAGTCGTCCTTGACCTGACGCTTCTCGATGATCTCCTTCGCCACGTTCTGGGGGACCTCGGCGTAGGAGTCGAACTGCATGCTGTAGCTCGCGCGGCCCTGCGTCTTCGACCGGAGGTCGCCGACGTAGCCGAACATCTCCGACAGCGGCACCAGGGCGCGGACGACGCGGTTGCCACCGCGCTCCTCCATGGCCTGGATCTGGCCGCGGCGGCTGTTCAGGTCGCCGATCACGTCGCCCATGTTCTCCTCGGGCGTCGTGACCTCGACGGCCATCATCGGCTCCATGAGCACGGGCTGCGCCGCGCGGGCCGCCTGCTTGAACGCCATGGAACCGGCGATCTTGAACGCGAGCTCCGACGAGTCGACCTCGTGGTACGCGCCGTCCTGCAGCGTGACCTTGACGTCGACCAGCGGGTAGCCGGCGAGGACGCCGTACTCCATGGCCTCCTGGCAGCCGGCGTCCACCGCGGGGATGTACTCGCGGGGGATGCGGCCGCCGGTGACCTTGTTCTCGAACTCGTAGCCGCCGCCGTCGCCGCCGCTGGGCTCGATGTCGATGAGCACCTTGGCGAACTGGCCCGAGCCACCCGTCTGCTTCTTGTGGGTGTACTCGACCTTCTCGACCTTCTTGCGGACCGTCTCGCGGTACGCGACCTGCGGCTTGCCGACGTTCGCCTCGACCTTGAACTCCCGCTTCATGCGGTCGACCAGGATGTCGAGGTGGAGCTCGCCCATGCCGGCGATGATCGTCTGGCCGGTCTCCTCGTCGGTGCGGACCTGGAAGGTCGGGTCCTCCTCGGCGAGGCGCTGGATCGCGGTGCCCAGCTTCTCCTGGTCGGCCTTCGACTTCGGCTCGATGGCGACCGAGATGACCGGCGCGGGGAACGTCATCGACTCGAGGACGACCGCGTGCTGCGGGTCCGAGAGCGTGTCGCCCGTCGTCGTCTGCTTGAGGCCGATGACCGCGCAGATCTCGCCGGCGCCCACCGAGTCGACGTCCTCGCGGTGGTTCGCGTGCATCTTGAGCAGGCGGCCGATCTTCTCCTTGCGCTCCTTGGTGGTGTTCTCCACCTGGGAGCCGGAGGTCAGCACGCCGCTGTAGACGCGGACGTACGTCAGCTTGCCGACGTGGGGGTCGGACATGATCTTGAACGCCAGCGCGCTGAGCGGCTCGTCGTCGCTCGGCTTGCGCTCGATGATCGTCTCCTCGTCGCGGGGCTTGTGGCCCTGGACGGCGCCCACGTCGAGCGGGCTCGGGAGGTAGTCGACGACCGCGTCGAGCATGGGCTGGACGCCCTTGTTCTTGAACGCGGTGCCGCACAGGACCGGCGTGACCTCGCTCTTGAGCGTGGCGCGGCGGATCGCGGCCTTGAGCTGCTCGACCGACGGGTCGGTGCCCTCGAGGTAGAGCTCCATGATCTCGTCGTCGTGGTCGGCCAGGGTCTCCAGGAGACGGTGGCGCCACTCCTCGACGGCCTCGGCGTGGTCGTTGGGGATCGACACGACGTCGTAGGTGTCGCCCTTGCCGTCCGCCTGCCAGAGCAGGCCCTTCATCTGGACCAGGTCGATGACGCCGCGGAAGTCGCTCTCCACGCCCCAGGGGAGCTGCAGGACGAGCGGCACGGCGTTGAGGCGGCTGACGATCATGTCGACGCAGCGGTGGAACTCCGCGCCCACGCGGTCCATCTTGTTGACGAAGCACATGCGCGGGACGCCGTACTTGTCGGCCTGGCGCCACACCGTCTCGCTCTGCGGCTCGACGCCGGCGACGGCGTCGAACACCGCGACCGCGCCGTCGAGGACGCGCAGGCTGCGCTCGACCTCGACGGTGAAGTCGACGTGGCCGGGCGTGTCGATGATGTTGATCGTGTGGCCGGCCCACTCGCAGGTCGTCGCGGCGGACGTGATGGTGATGCCGCGCTCCTGCTCCTGCGCCATCCAGTCCATGACGGCCGCGCCCTCGTGCACTTCACCGATCTTGTAGGTGCGCCCGGTGTAGTACAGGATCCGCTCGGTCGTCGTCGTCTTGCCGGCGTCGATGTGCGCCATGATCCCGATGTTCCGGGTCCTGGCGAGGTCCTTGGCCATGGTGTTCGTTACGTCGCTTCCGTCGTTTACCAGCGGTAGTGGGCGAAGGCCTTGTTCGACTCCGCCATCTTGTGGGTGTCCTCGCGGCGCTTGACGCTGGCGCCGAGGCCGTTGCTCGCGTCCATCAGCTCGTTCGCGAGGCGCTCGGTCATCGTCTTCTCGCGGCGGGCGCGGCTGTAGCCGACGAGCCAGCGCAGCGCGAGCGTGGTGCTGCGGCCCGCGCGCACCTCGATCGGCACCTGGTACGTCGCGCCACCGACGCGGCGGCTGCGGACCTCGAGGGTCGGCTTCACGTTGTCCAGCGCGCGCTTGAGCGTGACGACCGGGTCGGTGCCGGTCTTCTCGCGGCACTGCTCCAGGGCGCCGTACACGATCGCCTCGGCGGTGCTCTTCTTGCCGTGCAGCAGCACCTTGTTGACGAGGCTCGTGACGAGCGGGGAGCCGTAGACCGGGTCGTTGATGACCGGGTGCTTCGGGGCCGGGCCCTTGCGCGGCATTACGCCTTCTCCTTCTTCGCGCCGTAGCGGCTGCGGGCTTGCTTGCGGTTGCGGACGCCCTGCGTGTCCAGCGAACCGCGGATGATCTTGTAGCGGACGCCGGGGAGGTCCTTCACGCGGCCGCCGCGCACGAGCACGATCGAGTGCTCCTGCAGGTTGTGGCCGACGCCCGGGATGTACGCCGTGACCTCGATGCCGCTCGTGAGACGGACGCGGGCCACCTTGCGAAGCGCGGAGTTCGGCTTCTTCGGGGTGGTCGTGTAGACGCGCGTGCAGACCCCGCGGCGCTGCGGGCATGCCTTCAGCGCGGGCGTCTTCGTCTTGTCCGTCTTCGCCTGCCGGCCCTTGCGGACCAGCTGCTGGATCGTGGGCAACGCGTCTCCTGTTTCCGTCTCTGTGCTGTTGGCCGACCCCCGAGGTCGGGCGTGTCACGCACTTCTCCCTCCCCGGGTCGTTCGGGAGGAGGATTGCGCGCCGCGCTCGTTCCGGGCGCTCGCGAGTACCCGGGCAGAGCCCAGGCACAAGGGGGAACCTTACCGGCGCTCGCGGCGCAGGTCAAAGTGTTGCCGCTCCTGCCGCGCTCGGCGCGGGGACGGCTCCGTGCCGTTCAGTATCGGCCGTCGCCGAGCGAGGCTGGAGCGCGACACGCGGGCGGCGTGGGAACGTCCGCGTATGGACCGGTTCGTCGTGCTCACGGGCGGGCCCGGCGGCGGCAAGACGACGCTGCTCGCCGCGCTGGCCGCGCGCGGCTACGCCGTCACGACCGAGGCGGGCAGGGCGCTGGTCCGTGCGGGCGTCGGCGCGGGCGACCCGGCGGCGTTCGCCGAGGCGGTCCTGGAGTGGGAGCGCCGCTCGTACGCCTGGGCGCTGTCGCAGCGGGGCGTGGTGCTCTTCGACCGCGGCATGCCGGACGTGGCCGGGTCGTGGCTGGCGATGCGCGGCGAGGTGCCGCCGCACGTCGAGGCCGCGATCGAGGAGTGCAGGTACCGCTCGCCGGTGCTCGCCGCGCCGCCGTGGCGGGAGATCTACGTCCACGACGCGGAGCGCACGCACTCGTGGGAGACGGCGGTGGCGACGTACGAGGCGATGGTGGACGCGTACGGCCGCTACGGGTACGAGGTCGTGGACCTGCCGCTCGTGCCGGTCGAGGAGCGGGTGGCGTTCGTGCTGGACTTCCTGTCGTGACGCAGTGGCCGCGACCGAGTCGCGAGGAGCAGCTCGCGGCGTTCGGCAGGACGTTGCCCGACCTCGTCGCGCCCGGGCTGAAGGTGCTGCTGTGCGGCATCAACCCGGGCCTGATGTCGGCGGCGATCGGCCACCACTTCGGCAACCCCGCCAACCGGCTGTGGCCGGCGATGCACCTCGCCGGCTTCACGCCGCGGCGGCTGCACCCGCGCGAGTCGCGCGAGCTCCTGGCGTACGGCGTCGGGATCACGAACCTCGTCGCCCGCGCGACCGCGACCGCCGCCGAGCTGACGGCCGCGGAGATCCGCGCCGGGGTGGAGCCGCTGACGCGGCTGGTCGAGGAGAACGAGCCGGAGTGGGTGGCGTTCCTCGGGCTGACGTCGTACCGCACGGCGTTCGGGCGCCCGAAGGCGGTGGTGGGGCGCCAGCCCGAACGGCTCGGCCCCTCGGGCATCTGGCTGCTGCCGAACACCAGCGGCCTCAACGCCCACTACCAGCTCCCCGACCTCGCGGCGGCGTTCGCCGAGCTGCGTCAGGCGGCGTTCGGGTAGCGGCGGGTGAGGCGCTCCAACGGCACGAACGCCAGCAGGCACACGACGGTCGGCAGGAAGTGGATCTCGATGGCGAGGTACGTCGCCACGTGGAACGCCAGCAGCACGCCGAGCGCGAACGCCAGCCACCGCCCGCGCAGGAACAGCACGACCGGGGTCAACGCCTCCATGACGAGCAGCCCCCACTGGCTCGCGACGAGCAGGCGCGGGTAGCCGAGCAGCCAGTCGCCGAGCGCGGTCCCCCGCCGCGACAGCGCCCACGCGAACGTCGCCGAGTTGGCCCACCACCAGCCGCCGTGGCGGAGCTTGGCGTACGCCGACAGGAAGTACGTGCAGATCGCGGCGACCTGGATCCAGCGCAGCGACCACGCCGCCGCCTCGCTCTCGGTGCCCGGGGCGACGCCGCGCGAGACGCCGGCGAGCGGCAGCACGAACAGCGCGACGACGAGCCCCAGGTGGTCGTGGTCGACCTTGCCGTAGGAGAAGCCGAGGAAGATCCAGTCGAGGTACGCCAGCGCGACGACCCACCCGGCGAGCCGCGGCAGCCGCCCGAGCGCGCCGACGACGCAGGCCGCGACCAGCACGACGCGCAACGTCTGCACGTACGCCGGCGTCGGCGCGGGAAGCCCGAGCAGGCGCGGGATGAAGATGGGCTTGTAGAGCGAGGCGGGGGCGTAGCCGTGGGGCACGACGTCGTTGACGAGCACGTACATGTCGAACACCACGAACGCGTAGAACACCCGCCGGAGCACCGCGATCCGCGCGACGGGGCGCGGCGCGAACCACCACGCCACCACGCGCGCCCACAGCGTCCCGGGAGCGGCGGCGGGGACGGTCGGCGGGACGGCGCGCGCGCTGACGGCGGTCATCGCACGGTCCAGTCGACGACCTGCTCGACCTCCGAGCCGACGACGACGCCGCGCCGCAGCCGGGTGTGCCGGATGCGCAGGTGCAGCACGAGGTAGCGCGGCTCGTCGGGGTGCAGCCTGCGGTGCGCGTCGGCGATGCCCTGGAGCAACGACGGGTCGCGCCTGATCGCGTCGAGCTGCCCCTCGACCTCGGCGCGTCCGATGCCGACGCCGTCGGGCGACAGCGGCACCTTGACCACGGTCCCCGCGGACGTCTCGGCCTCGATGTAGAGGTCGGGAACGGTGCCGTTCGGGTCGGCGGCGAACGCGTACTGCGTCAGCGGCCCGAACGGGAAGTGGTCGTCGGTGCCCCAGACGGTGCCGTACGCGAGCAGCGCCAGCACGACGGCCGACGCGGCCAGGCGCCACGCGCGCCCGCGCCGAGACAGACGGACGACGTCCACCGGGCCCTCCTCGCGTCAGCCGCTCGCCGCGCGCGCCGCGAGGTTCCGCAACGCCTTGCGCGCGTTGGGCTTCTTGACGATGGGCAGCACCGCGTAGAACAGCAGCCGCTGGCCGACCGACAGCGACGCCGCCTCGATCTCGCGCGTGACGACCGTGCCCGTGCCGTCCGGGGTCAGGGTCAGCACGTGGTCGTACGTCCCGGTCGCGTCCGTGGCGCGGAACGCGAACCGCCGCGGCGGCACCGACTCCAGCACCTCGAGGCGCGCGCGGAACTCCTTGCCCTTCGACCGCGCCACCGACTCGTACACGCCGTCGCCCGCCGGCGTGACCGTCAGCGGGTCGGCCGACCACTCGCCGTGCCGCGTGAGGTCCGACACGAGCGGCCACACCGCCTCGGCCGGGGCGTCGGTCCGCGCGCGCGCGACGTACTTCGGCATGGCGCGGACTGTAGCGCCGTAGGGTGCGCGGTATGCGGGTACTGGCGGCGTGCACCAGCGGTGCCGGACACCTCGGGCCGATGCTGCCGTTCCTCCGCGCGTGCGAGCGCGAGGGCGTCGAGCTGCTGCTGCGCGACGACGACCCGGCCCACGCGGGGGCGCGCCGCGTCCGCGACGAGATGGCGTCGCTGCCCGACCCCGAGGGATGGCTCGCATGACCCTGCGCCTCGCCGCCGGCATCTGGGCGGCCACGATCCTGGTGCACACCGCCGACCACGCGCGCCGCGGGCTCGACACGTCGCCGAAGGTCGTCATCGCGCTGGGCGGCATCGCGTTCGCGTTCCAGGCGGTCGCGATCGTCGCCGCGCTGCTGCGGCACGCGCTCGCGCCGTTGCTCGCGGTCGCGGTCGCCGTGCCCGACGCGCTCGGCGTCGTCGCCGTCCACCTGCTGCCCCGGTGGAGCGGCCTCAGCGACGCGTTCCCAGGCGCGCCCGCCTCGGCGAACGTCACGGCGTTCTCCTGGGCGACGGCGGTCGCCGAGGTCGCGGCCGCCGTCCTCTTCGCGGTCGTCGCCGCTAGGCAACTGCCTCGCGCGACTCGGCGGGGCGGCGCGGCGACGGCAGGACGGCCCTGACCGTCGCGGCCGCGCGCAGCGTCTCGGCGAGGTCGCCGGGAGACTGCGGCCGCGAGTAGAGGTAGCCCTGGCCGGTGTCGCAGCCGAGCTCCCGCAGCACGTCCGCCTGCGTCGTCTCCTCGATGCCCTCGGCGACCGTACGCAGCCCGCGCGAGCGGGCGAGCGCGACGATCGCGCGCACGATGTCGGCCTGCTCCGACTCGGCCGCGTCGAGGTCCATGACGAACGCGCGGTCGATCTTGAGCACGTCGATCGGGAACTGGTTGAGGTAGCCGAACGACGAGTAGCCGGTGCCGAAGTCGTCGATCGCGACCTTGACGCCGAGGCCCTTGAGCGCGGCGAGCTGGCTGCGTACGACGTCGACGTCCGCGGCGAGGACGCTCTCGGTGATCTCCAGCGTCAGGTCCGCCGCGTTGATGCCGGCGTCGGCGATCGCCTCGCGCACCTGCGCGAGCAGGGCCGGGTGCTCGAGCTGGCGGATCGAGAGGTTCACGCTCATGCGCGGGCGGATGCCGTACTCGCGCTGCCACGAGGCGAGCTGCTCGCACGCCGTACGCAGGACCCACAGGCCGAGCGCGACGATGTCGCCGGTCTCCTCCGCGATCGGGACGAAGACGTTCGGCGGGACGAGCCCGCGCTCCGGGTGCTGCCAGCGCACGAGCGCCTCGAAGCCTTCGAGGCCGCCGTCCTCCAGCGACACGATCGGCTGGTACACCAGGCGGAACTGCTCGTCGGCGACGGCCGCGGCGAGGTCGCCCTTGAGCTCGAGCCGCTCGCGGAACAGCTCCTCCATGCCGGGCTCGTAGACCTGCACGCGGTTCTTGCCGCGGGTCTTGGCGAGGTACATCGCGACGTCGGCGCGGCGCAGCAGCACCTCGGTCGAGACGCGCTCGTCGTGGCGCACGACGACGCCGACGGTGGCGGTGACGTGGAGCTGGCGGCCGTCCACGACGAACGGCTCGCCGAACGCCGCGCCGATGCGGTGCGCGACCTCGACCGCGTCGAACGCCGAGATGTCGTCGAGCAGCACGCCGAACTCGTCGCCGCCGAGCCGCGCGGCCGTGTCCTGCGCGCGCAGGCAGCCGGCGATGCGGCCGGCCACCGCCTTGAGCAGCGCGTCGCCGGCGACGTGGCCGAGGCCGTCGTTGACGGTCTTGAAGTCGTCGAGGTCGACGAACAGCACGCCGATCGAGGTCACGGCGGGCTCGCGGGCGAGCGCCTGCGTGACGCGGTCGAGGAACAGCGTGCGGTTCGGCAGGCCGGTGAGGCCGTCGTGCAGCGCGAGGCGGCGCAGCTCGGCCTCCAGCGTCTTGCGGTCGGTGACGTCGCGGCCGTTGAGGACGATGCCCTCGACGCCGGGCTCGCGGCGCAGGTCGCTCGCGGTGAACTCCACGACGGCCCAGTCGCCGTTGCGGCGGCGGACGCGGGCCTCGCGGGTGAACGGCGGGAACGACTCGTGCCAGTCGACGGGCAGCATCGCGACGTCCTCGTCGTGCAGCAGCACGGCGCCGGAGGTGCCGACGAGCTCGTCGGGCAGGTAGCCGAGGACGCGCGTGACCGACGGGCTGACGTAGGAGATGCAGGCCTGCTGGTCGAGCACCACGACGACGTCGCTCGCGTGCTGCACCAGCGAGCGGAACCGCGCCGCGCTCTCCTGGAGGTCGCGCTGCGCGCGCCTGCGGTCGGTGATGTCGCGGAAGTGGACGACGACGCCGCCGACCTCCTCGTCGTCGAGCAGGTTCTCGGCGATCATCTCGAACCAGCGCCACGACCCGTCCGCGTGCAGGAACCGTGCCTCGATCGGCTCGCGGGCGCCGGCCGACGCCCACACGACGTCGAGCAGGCTGCCAGCGAGGAAGCGGTCCTCGGGGTGGATGCGCTCGAGCGGGTGCCTACCGAGCATGTCCGTGTCGTCGATGCCGAGCAGGTGGCGGCACGCGGGGCTCGCGAAGAACACCGTGCCGTCGCCGTCGACGAGGATGACGAGGTCGGAGCCGTTCTCGACGAGGGCGCGGAAGCGGCGCTCGTGGCGGCGGCGGGCGATCTCGTCGGCCAGGGCGTTCGCCTCGAGCGCGACCGAGAGCTGGTCGGCGAGCGCGCCGACGGCACGCGCGACCTCGAACGCCACCGCGCGGCGCTTCGACGTCACGACGAACCCGCCTCGCACGGACTGGCGCGCGACCAGCGGCACCGCGAGGACGTGGCGCTTGCCGTTGCGGTCCGACGCGTACGGCGGCGGGTCGAGGACGGTGGTGAACGCCTCGCCCCGGCGGATGGCGTCGGTCACCGGACCCGGCACCGCGACCGCGCCGACCGTGATCCCGGCGTCGAAGCCGACGCTCGCGACGACGCGCAGCGTGCCCTCCTCGTCGATCGTCGCGAGGCTGACGCGGGTGTCGTCGCCCGCGTCCGCCAGCGACGCGAGCGCGTCGACGGCGGCGCGGAGCATGTCGCCGGCGTCGGTGGAGCCCGCGAACGACGCGGCCGCGGCCCGCAGCACCGTCTCGCGCGCGGCCTTGCGCTCCTTCGAGCGGACGAGCCCGGCGAGGCGGCCGAGGACGAGCAGCGCCATGACGACGGAGCCGCCGGCGTAGACGGGCGTGCGCGGCGTGGTGCCGTTGACGACCTCCAGCGCGAGCATGCCGGGGACCAGCACCATCGCGCCGAACAGCAGCACGAGGCGGCGGCGCGTCAGGCGGACCTCCTGCGCCGGAGGCTTCTCCGACAGCGTCGCCATCGACGGGTGCATCGCCGACGAGGCCAGGAAGACGTACGCGAGCGCGGAGGTCAGGTACGTCCACGGCGCGAGCGCGACGCCCATCGTCTCGACGGTCACGAGCGCGTCGGCGGCGATCGCCATGCCCCACGCGATGCCGAGGAGGTAGTAGCTCATGTTGCGGCGGCCGCCGCCGACCGCGAGGCGGACCGTGACGCCGACGAGGACGAGGTCGCAGACGGTGTAGGCGATGCTCAGCGTCTTCTGCAGCACGTCGAGGTACGGCGTCGTGACGTACGGCTGCAGGACGTACGCCGACACGAGCACGCCGAGCGAGGTGACGATGATCAGCGCGTCGAGCAGGTTGTCGCCCTCGACCTGCGCCCTGCGGCGCCTGACCAGGAACACGATGCCGGCGATCATGAGCCCGTACCCGAGGTAGAACACCGGGTCGGCGGGCGACGGGAACGGCTTCGGCTGGCCGATGACCGCCGCGTGCCCCGCGCGCACGAGCTGGGCCGCGATGAACATCCACGCGCCCGCCATGAGCAGCGTCCACGGCCGCGAGGCGTTGCCCGCCCACGCGCGGGTGCCGCGGCGCATCGCGACGAGCGCGATGGCGCTGAGCACCAGCGTGAGCGTCGGCTGCTGGTCCGCGGGCGCGACGGCGACGAGGACGACGCCGGCGAGACCGGCGGCGAGGAAGCGACGCCAACTGGTGGTGGTCATGCGGTGCAGGTCGGGCGGTAGGCCGCGATCATTGAGGGCTCCTGGCGTGTTGATGACGCTTGGCGCGATAACTCAGGGCTTCGGTCCCGAACACCCTGGGAATCGGGGGCCATGCGATCTGGTCATCGCGGACCAATCTCGTAATTGGCCCTGGTCGGGCCCTCAAGAATCAGTACGTTGAGTGACGCGGAGGTCACGCAGCGGCGCTGACGTCCTGGCCCAAGCCCGCACATTTCCCCCCTCGAGAACTCCGGAGACCGCATGAGCCTCGCCACGATGGCGCCCGCAGCCACGTCCGCGCCGGTCCGCGTGCAACGCATGACCCTGGTGCCCGACGAGCTCGTCGAACCGTTCCTCGAGGTCTACCGGGCGGCGTTCGCGCCGCTCGCGACCCGTGCGGCCGCGCGGCAGTTCCTGACCGACGACGAGTTCCGCGACGAGATGCGCGACGCGCGCGTGACGAAGCTCGTGGCGTTCGACGAGGCCGGCGAGGCCGGCTCCATGGCGATCGTCGCCACCGACCTCAGCCTCGTCCCGTGGATCTCGGTGCCGTACTACGAGAGCCGCTACCCCGAGCAGTACCGCCGCGGCGCCGTGTACTACGTCAACGCCGCCGTCGTCCGCCCCGACCGCCAGGGCGGCCCGTGGACGAAGGTCGTCCTCGAGGACCTGTACCGCTTCGTCGCGGAGAACCGCGCCGTCATGGCGTTCGACGCGTGCGGCTTCAACGTCGACGTCATCAAGCTCGTCGAGGCGACCGCGCGCGCCGCCCACCGCCTCGCGCACGTCGAGGCGGCCGAGCTCGACCAGCAGCGTTACTACGCGTTCGACATGGCCGGGGGCCTGCGATGACCACGACGACCGTCCACGTCCCGACCATCACGATCGCGAAGCCGCGGCTGCGGACCATCGAGATCGCCTGCGGGACGGGCCACGGCCCGAACACGCTCGCGGCGTTCGACGGCGCCCTGATCGCGACCGGCATCGCCAACTACAACCTGCTGCGCCTGTCGTCGGTGATCCCGCCGTCGACGTCGGTGGTCCCGGTCACCGGGTCCGTCGCCGACCCCGGCGGCGAGTGGGGCGACCGCCTCTACGTCGTCATGGCCGAGATGCGCGTCACCGAGCCCGGCGACGAGGCGTGGGCCGGCATCGGCTGGGTGCAGGACGAGGAGACCGGCAAGGGGCTGTTCGTCGAGCACGAGGGGCACCGCGAGAGCGACGTGCGCGGCGACATCCTCGACAGCCTCGGCTCGCTCGTCGCGGGCCGGCCCGGGCACACGTTCGGGCCGCCGCACTACGTCCTGCACGGCGCCGTCTGCGACGGCACGCCGACCTGCGCCATGGCGGTCGCCGTCTACGAGCCCGCGTCCTGGTCGGTGGACCTGAACGGCCACTAGCCGGCGCTGGTAGGGCTTGGCGGAACGCGGCCCGTCGCCGCCCGGCGGGTCCAGGGGGCGATCCGGCAAGGACGCAGGACGCCGCCGGGCGCCGCCTGGGGCCCGGGCGGCAGGGCTGCGTCTCGCCAAGCCCTACTAGGGTCGCCACGTGAGCGGGATCGAGATCCTCGGCCTGGTGTTCGCCGGCCTCGTCGTCGGCCCGCTCGCGATGTTCGTGCGCAGGCGCTCCCTGCAGGCGACGCGGCGCAAGGCCGAGCGCGGGGAGGACGTCAGGCTCGGCGCGTTCCTGCGCGGGTCCGCGAAGCCGTACCCCGGCCGCTGGAAGCAGGGGTCGCTGCGGACGGGCGAGCGGCCGTTGCGGTGGGAGTACTGGGACCGCGTACGCGTGCCGATCCCGCTCGTCGGGCTGACGCTCGTCCACCGCGAGCGCGTCGTGATCCCGAACGCGCCCGACGCCGCCGTCTCGCTGCGCCTGCGCGACCCGGCCGGGCGCGTCGTGGAGCTCGCGACGGACGAGCGCTACGCCGACCTCCTGCTCGCCGCGCTGCACGCGCCCGCCGGCTCCGCGCCGGCCGCCGCGCGCCGCCGCGTCCCCGTGCTCGCGCTCGTCTGCCTCGGGCTCTGCGCGCTGTGGCTCGGGGTGTGGGCGTACGTGTGGCTCGCCGGCGACCACGTCACCGGGCGGGTCACGTCGAACGACGAGGGCTCGTGCGGCGTCACGTGGACGACCGGCGGCGAGGCGCACACTGCCGTCATCGACTGCGCCGCGCAGCGCCCCGGCGACCCGATCGACCTGGTCGCGCCGCCCGCGCCGTTCGCCGGCGACGCCGTCGACGTGCAGTACACGCCGTGGGTGGTCGCCACGGTCGCCGCCCTCCTCGCGGTGGTGCCCGCCGGCGCCGGCCTCGCGCGCCGGCTGCTCGCCCGCCGCGCCGCGCGCCGCGGCGGCGTAGCAGCGGTGCCCGACGCGGTGCCTGGGCTCGCCCCGACGCTCGCCGCCGTCGCCGCCCCGCCCGAGCTCGGGCGCCACGAGCTGCGCTGGTCGTCGGTGGCGCCGTACCTCGCCGAGCGCGCCCGCGCCGAGGGCTGGTACGACGCCGCGCCGCCGCCGTGGTGGCAGCGCTGGTGGCGGCGCGGGCACGCGCCGAGGACGCACATCCTGCGGCGCGCGCTGACGTTCGCGGTGTGGCCGGCGTTCGGCGCCCTGCTCGCGACGATGTTCCTGTGGTCGGCCGTCGACTCGTCGCGCGTCGACCCGGCCAGGGCACGCGTGGCCGACGGCGTCGTCACGGCCTTCAGCGGCGGCGTGCCGTACGTGCCGTCCGAGGTGACCGTCGAGTACGACCCCGGCGGCGGGCGCGAGGAGGCGCGCGCGTCGTCGCTGCGGTCGTTCGACGAGGGCGAGCCGATCCGCGTCCTCTACGACCCCGCGCACCCCGGCCGCGTACGCCTGCCCGGCGACGCCGACGGCGCACCGCGCGGCGTCGCGCTGCTGCGCGCCACGCTCGCCGCCGCGGGCGCGCTGCTCCTACTCGTGCTCGCGACCGCGCTGGCCAGGCTCGCGCGCGTACGCCGCCTGCGCCGCACCGCGCCCCGGCACGTCCGCTACGCGATCGTGCGCGGCGGCGTGGGCGAGTTCGGGATGCTCGTCTTCGACACCGACGGCGACCCGCGTCCGGAGGCGGTCGTGCCGCTGGACGACCTGCTGCCGGACTGGCTGCCGGTGACGGGCGAGGCGGACGTACGCGGCCCGCTCGACGACGGCGCGCGGCCCGTCGTGACGGTGGCGGGGCACGAGGTGTTCCCGCCCGAGGACGTCGTGGTGCCGACCGACACCGACGTCCTGGCGTCGTTCGTCAGCGGCGAGATCCCCGTCGACCCCGACGACGAGCCGCAAGGCTTGCGGACTCGCGACGTCTGACGCGCGGGACGCCGAAGGCCCGGCCCCTTCTGCGAGGTCGGGCCTCCGACGTGGAGCCGAGTGCGGCTACGCGCAGGCGTAGTCGGTCGGGCAGGCGCAGGTCGGGCCGGTGACGCCGGGGCAGGTGCACGTCGCGATCGTCTTCGTGTCGACGCAGGTGACGTACGTCTCGACGGCCTCCCTGATGCACTGGACGAGGCTGACGGCGGCGGCGCCCGCCACTCCCCGAAGCTCGAGGGTCGTGAGCTCCGTCAGGGTCTCCTTGCGCAGGGCGAGCTTGCGAGAGTTCATCTGGGGTGACTCCCAATCGAGGGGTGACGAAACGGACGGCGCAGCCTACCGCCGAAGGCCCGGCCCGCCACGGGAGCCGGGCCTTCTGACGGAGAGCGTGGTGCGGCTACGCGCAGCCGTAGTCGGTCGGGCAGGCGCAGGTCGGGCCGGTGACGCCGGGGCAGGTGCACGTCCCGATCGTCTTCGTGTCGACGCAGGTGACGTACGTACCGAGGTCGATGATGCACGGGGAGGCTCTTGGCGGCGGCGCCACCAGCCACGCCGCGGAGCTCCGGAGCCGACAGCTCCGTGAGGGTCTCCTTGCGCAGGGCGAGTTGGCGAGAGCTCACCTGGGCACTCCGTATCTGGGGGAAGACGGACGCCGGGGACGGTACCGCACGGCAGAGGCCCGGCCCCCCAGGGGGAGCCGGGCCTCCGTACGCCTGCTGGCTAGCGGTAGTCGCGGTCGTAGCCGTAGTCGTCCAGCGGGATCGCCTGGCCGGAGCCGCCGCCGAAGGCGTAGTCGCCGTCGTCGGTCCACGCGTTGGCGTAGACCTGCTGGCGCGCCTCCTCGGTGGGCTCGACCCGGATGTTGCGGTACCGGCTGATGCCGGTGCCGGCCGGGATGAGCTTGCCGATGATGACGTTCTCCTTGAGGCCCAGGAGCGAGTCGCTCTTGGCGGAGATCGCCGCGTCGGTGAGGACGCGGGTGGTCTCCTGGAACGACGCCGCCGACAGCCACGACTCCGTCGCGAGCGACGCCTTCGTGATGCCCATGAGGACCGGGCGGCCCGACGCGGGCTCGCCGCCCTCGCCGACGATCCGGCGGTTCTCCGCCTCGAACTTCGCCCGCTCCGCGAGCTGGCCGGGGAGGAACTCCGTGTCGCCCGACTCGAGCACCGAGACGCGGCGCAGCATCTGCCGCACGATGATCTCGATGTGCTTGTCGTGGATCGACACGCCCTGCGACCGGTAGACCTCCTGGACCTCGGCGACGAGGTGCTGCTGCACCGCGCGCGGCCCGAGGATCCGCAGGACGTCGTGCGGGTCCATCGCACCCTCGGTGAGCTTCTCGCCCACCTCGACGTGGTCGCCGTCCTGCACGCGCAGCCGCTGGCGGCGGCTGATCTTGTCGATCACGATCTCCTCGGACCCGTCGTCCGGGGTGACCACGATCTTGCGCAGCTTCTCGGCGTCCTCGATGCGAACGCGGCCCGTGGCCTCGGCGATGGGCGCCTTGCCCTTGGGGACGCGGGCCTCGAAGAGCTCGACCACACGCGGGAGGCCGTGCGTGATGTCCTCGCCGGCGACGCCGCCGGTGTGGAACGTACGCATCGTGAGCTGCGTGCCGGGCTCGCCGATCGACTGGGCGGCGACGATGCCGACCGCCTCGCCGAGGTCCACGAGCTTGCCGGTCGCGAGCGAACGGCCGTAGCACAGCGCGCACGTGCCCTGCTTGGCCTCGCAGGTCAGGACCGAGCGGACCTTGACCTCCTCGACGCCGAGCTCGACGAGGCGCGCGATGCAGATGTCGCCGAGGTCCGTCCCTGCCGGAACGGTCTCCCCGCCCGCCACGACGTCCTCGGCGAGCGTGCGCGCGTAGACGCCGGTCTCCACGTGCGGGTCGCGGACGAGCGCCGCGCCGTCGCGGCCCGCGTTGGCGATGCGCATCATGATGCCGCGCTCGGTGCCGCAGTCCTCCTCGCGGATGATGACGTCCTGCGAGACGTCCACGAGGCGGCGGGTCAGGTAGCCCGAGTCCGCCGTACGGAGCGCGGTGTCGGCCAGGCCCTTGCGGGCGCCGTGCGTCGAGATGAAGTACTCGAGCACGGTGAGGCCCTCGCGGAAGTTCGTCTTGATCGGCCGCGGGATGATCTCGCCCTTCGGGTTGGCGACGAGACCTCGCATGCCGGCGATCTGACGGACCTGCATCATGTTTCCGCGGGCACCGGAGTTCACCATCATGAACACCGGG
>DASZER010000041.1:0-22838 GCA_035940575.1 Frankiaceae bacterium
CGGCGAGGCGCTCCCGACGACCCGCGGGTCGTCCGCGGCGCCCGCCGGGCCCGGGGCGTGCCTGTCGTGCGGCGCCGCCGCGGCGCTCGTACAGGACGGCTACTGCGGCGAGTGCGGCATGAAGCAGCCGACCGGCCGCGACCACGTGGAGGCCGTGCCGGCCCCGCACGTCGCCGCCGTGACGGACAGGGGCCGCAGGCACCACCGCAACGAGGACGCGTTCGCCGTCGAGGTGCTGCCGGACGGGCGCGTCACCGTCGTGGTCTGCGACGGCGTGTCGTCGAGCTCGGCCGCCGACGCCGCGTCGCAGGCCGCGGTCGACGCCGCGCTCGCGCGCCTCGCCGACGACCCCGGGGCCGCGTACGCCGCGGCGCGGGACGCGGTCGTGGCGGTGGCGTACGACGCCGACTCCGTACCGCCGTCGTGCACCTACCTCGCGGCCGTGGTCGGCCCGGCCGGCGCCGACCTGTGGAACCTCGGCGACTGCCGCGCGTACTGGGCGCCCGCCGGCGAGGCGTCGGTCGCGCTGACGCGGGACGACGCCGTACCCGGCACGCACGCGCTCACGCGGTGGCTCGGCGCCGACGCCGACCCGGCGTGGGAGCCGGCGGCGACGCGGTTCGAGTTCCCGGGAGCGGGCCGCCTGCTGCTCGTCTCCGACGGGCTGTGGAACTACGCCGAGAGCCCCGAGGCGGGGACGGACGAGCCGCTCGCCGCCGCCCGGAGGCTCGTCGACCTCGCCAACGCCTCGGGCGGGGCGGACAACATCACGGTCGTCGTCGTCGACGTCCCAGCGCCGGAAGGAGCCGCCGCCTCATGAAGTTCTCGGCAACGGTGTTCCAGAACGAGTACCTGCCCCAGGGCGCCTCGGACGTCAACGCCGTCGTCACGGTCGCGTCCGAGGGCGGGCCACCGGCCGCGACGTCGGCGGACAAGGTCGTGGTGCTCGTGGTCGACACGAGCACGTCGATGGCGAACGCGAAGATCCGCGCCGCCCGCAAGGCGGCGGCGACGGCGATCTCGCTGCTGCCCGACGGGACGTCGTTCGCGCTGGTGGCGGGCAACCACGAGGCCCGCCTCGTGTACCCGCCGCCGGGCCACGGCATCCACGGCCCCGTGCCCGCGGACGACGTCACCAGGCGCGACGCGATCGAGACGGTGCGCGGCCTCGACGCCGAGGGCGGCACCGCGATCTCGACCTGGCTCGACCTGACGCGCTCGCTGCTCGCGCCGTTCCCCAACGCGATCCGCATGGCGTACCTCGTGACCGACGGCAACAACGAGGGTGAGCGGCCCGAGCTGCTCGACCAGGCGATCGCGCGGGCGGTCGGGGTGTTCCAGTGCGACACGCGCGGCGTCGGCGAGCAGTGGCACGTGGCGGAGCTGCGCAAGATCAGCTCGGCGCTGCTCGGCGAGGTGGACCTCATCAAGAGGCCGGAGGACATGGACGAGGACTTCCAGGCGTTCCTCGCCCGCGCCGTCGGCAAGTCCGTCGCCGACGTACGGCTGCGGATCTGGTCGCCCAAGGGGTCGACGGTGAAGTTCGTGCGGCAGGTGGCGCCGAGCATCGAGGACCTGACGGGCAGGGCGACCGACGTCAACGACCTCACGCGCGACTACCCGACGGGCGCGTGGGGCGGGGACGAGAGCCGCGACTACCACGTCGCGGTGTCGGTCCCCGTCGGCGCGGTGGGCGACGAGCGGCTGGCCGCGCGCGTGTCGTTGATGGTGGGGGACGAGCAGATCTCGCAGGCGCTCGTCCGCGCGGTCTGGACCGACGACGAGTCGCTGTCGACGCGGATCAACCCGCAGGTCGCGCACTACACGGGCCAGGCCGAGCTCGCCGAGGCGATCCAGGAGGGGCTCGAGGCGCGCAAGCAGGGCGACCTCGGCACCGCCACGATCAAGCTCGGCCGCGCGGTGCAGCTCGCGGCGGCGTCGGGCCACGACGGCACCGTGAAGCTGCTGCGCAAGGTCGTGGACATCGAGGACGCCGCCACCGGCACCGTGCGCGTCAAGCGCGACGTCGCGGCGCTGGACGAGATGGAGCTCGACACCCGCTCCACGCGGACGGTGCGCGTCTCGAAGACGCCGAAGCCGAAGCCGCCGGCGAAGGCGGGCCCGTGACCGCCACCTGCCCGTCGTGCGGGGCGAGCTCGGCCACCGACGACTACTGCGACCAGTGCGGCACGCCGATCGCGGCCGCGCCCGCGGCGTCGGCCGCGCCGGCCGCCGCCGCGCCGCCGGTCAGCGGCACGTGCCCGAGCTGCGGCGCGGAGCGTACGGGCGACGACGCGTTCTGCGAGGTGTGCGGGCTCGACTTCGCGACGGGCAAGCTGCCCGCCGCGCCCGCCCGGCCCAAGCCGGCCGCGTCCTCCGCGCCGGCCGCCGCCTCCGGGTGGGTCGCGGTGGTCGAGGCCGACGAGGCGTTCTTCCGCTCCAACCAGGCGGACTCGCCGACGCCGATCGCGTTCCCCAAGGACCTCGCCGCGCGCGAGGTCGACCTGTCGGGCGACGAGGTCGAGATCGGCCGCCGGCGCGACGATCGCGGCCACTTCCCGGGGATCGACCTCGGCGGGGCCGTCGAGGACCCGGCGGTGTCGCACCGCCACGCGGTCCTGCGCCGGGCCGCCGACGGGTGGGTCGTGGTGGACGTGGGCTCCACCAACGGCACGTGGCTCAACGACGGCCCCGAGCCCGTGAAGCAGGGGACGCCCGTCCCGCTGCGCGACGGCGACCGGATCCACCTCGGGGCGTTCACGACGATCACGGTCAAGCGGCGGGCGCAGGCATGACCGTGACGACCTCGACCACGACCGCGCCCGCCGGCCGCTTCTCCCCGCGCACGACGCCGGGCCGCTTCCGGCTGGTCGCCGCCGGCGTCGGCGCCCTCGCCGCGCTGGCCGCCGTCCTCGGCACGCTGGGCGCCGCGACGATGCGCGCGTCCACGCACTCCGCCCGCGACGACAGCGGCCCCGTCCTCGTCGCCACGCAGCGCCTCGTGTCGAGCCTGGCCGAGGCCGACGCCGCGGCCACGGCGGCGTTCTTCTCCGGGGCGAACGAGGACCCGGAGCAGCGGCGCCTGTACGAGCAGGCGCTCGCGCGGGCGACGGAGCAGGTCGCGGGCATCGCCTCGCTCGCGGGCGACGACGCGACGACGCTCGACCTGCTCGGCAAGGTGTCCGTCGCCGTGACGAGGTACGCGGGCCTTGTCGAGGCGGCGAGGGCGGGCAACAGGACCGGCTCCGACGTCGCGGACGACGACCTCGTGCGCGCCGTCACGCTGCTCGACCGCACGATCGGCCAGGACGCGCAACGGCTCACCGAGGCGACGCGCGCCCGGCTGTCCAAGGACGAGCGGCGGCGTTCGGACGGCTTCCCCGTCGCGGTCACGATGCTGGCGCTCGCGCTGGTCGGGCTCGTCGTCGCCCAGGCGCTGCTGTACCGCTCGACGCGGCGCATCCTCAACCCGCTGCTGGTCCTCGCCACGTGCTGCGTCGCGGCCGCGCTGGCGTGGGTCGCGCTGGCGGAGACGCGTTCCGGCGAGCACGTGGACGAGGCGCGCAGGAAGGGCTACGACTCCATCGCGTTCACCGCGCGGCTGCAGACGACGGCGTTCGGTGCCAAGGCCGACGAGACGCTCGCGCTGATCACCGGCGACCGTGCGCGGCGGCGCGACGCCGACGCGGGGTTGGCGGCGCTGGCCGAGTCGCGGGTGACGCGGGACACCGTCGCGGTGATTCGCGACGGCTACGCGCACGGCGCGCCCGGCGGGCTCGTCGGGCTCGCCGCGGAGGCCGCGGACACGCCGCGCGAGCGCGCCGCCGCCGCGGAGATGGCCGAGCGCTGGCAGCGCTACCGCGACACCGTCGACGCCGTACGCCGCGCGCGCACGCCGGAGGAGGCCCGTGCCGTCGCGGTCGGTCCGGCCGCCGCGTCGTTCACGGCGTTCAACTACTCCGTCGAGGCCGTGCTCGCGCAGAACCGCGACCAGTTCCTCGACGGCCTCGGCGCCGCCGCGTCCACGACGAGCCGGCTGCCCGTGGGCGTCCTCCTGCTGCCGATCGCCGGCGCCGTGGCGGCGCTCGCCGGCTTCCAGATGAGGATCAACGAGTACCGATGACGCGCATGGTGAGCAGGCGGACGTTCCTCCTCGGCGCCTCGGCGGCGGCCGGGCTCGCGGCGTGCTCGCGCGGGCTGCGCTACGCCCCCGCCGACGACGCGGGCCGCCCGACCGGCGAGCTGCGCGTCCTGAACTGGCCGCAGTACATCGACGAGGACGAGGGCGCCACCCTCGGCACGGTCAGCAGGTTCACGCGGGAGACGCGCACCGAGGTCGAGTACTCCGACGCGTACGAGGGCAACGAGTACGGCCTGACGACGCTGTTCGAGCCGAAGCTGGCGAAGGGGAGGTCGATCGGCTTCGACGTCGTCGTGCCGACGTACTGGGTCGTCGCGCGGCTGCTCGAGCAGGGCCTGCTCAACCAGATCCCGTTGGAGCGGGTGCCCAACCACGTCAACGTCGACCCGGCGCTGCTCGGCATGGCGTGGGACCGCGGCGCGCGGTTCCACATGCCGTGGCAGGTCGGCATCACCGGGATCGCGTACAACGCCTCGCTGACGGGCCGCGAGGTGCGCTCGTTCGCCGACCTGCTCGACCCCGCGCTGCGGGGACGGGTCGGGATGGTGAAGGAGATGCGCGAGGTCGTCGGGTTGTTCATGCTCGCCGCCGGCGCCGACCCGAGCCGCGCGACCGTGGACACCGCCAACGAGGCGCTCGACAGGCTCGAGGCCGTCGTCAACGCCGGGCAGGTCGCGAAGTTCACGGCGAACGAGTACGTCGACGCGCTGACCAGCGGGGAGTTCGCCGCCTGCCTCGCGTGGTCGGGCGACGTCGTCCAGCTCCAGAAGAAGCGGCCCGACATCAAGTTCGTGATCCCCACC
Source organism: Frankiaceae bacterium (assembly GCA_035940575.1). GTDB lineage: Bacteria > Actinomycetota > Actinomycetes > BP-191 > BP-191 > BP-191. Next base: position 4,945 of record DASZER010000041.1, read on the forward strand.
GAGGGCGGCATCCGGTGGTTCGACAGCATGGTCATCCCGAAGGGCGCGACGAACGTCGCCTCGGCGGGCGACTGGATGAACTTCGTCTACGACCCCGCCAACGCCGCGAAGATCACCGCGAGCGTGCAGTACATCTCGCCCGTGGTCGGCGTGCGCGAGGAGCTGCAGCGGGCGGGCGGCGAGCCGGCGAAGCTGGCGGACAACCCGATCCTGTTCCCCGACGACGCGACGCGGCGGCGCCTGTACTTCTGGGCGGGCACGACGACCGCCGAGGAGGCCGCGCTGCAGGCGCGCTTCGACTTCATCACCTCATGAGCGCGCTCGACGAGGCCGTAGCCGCGGCCGAGCGCGCGGCCGCCGCGTGCCGGCCGAACATGCACCGCTACGACCGCGACATCGACGACTTCGCGTTCCAGGCGTTCGCGTTCGCGCGCCGCCGCGCCAGCGCGGACTCCGCCGACGCGCTGCGGCTCGGCACGCCGCGTACCCGTGAGGAGCTCGACGCGGCGGCGGGGGAGACCGTCACGCCCACGGGTCTCGGCGAGGACCGCGTGCTGCGGCTGTTCACCGACGTGCTGGAGCCGGCGTGCCTGTCCGTCGACTTCCCTCGCTACCTGGCGTTCGTCCCGGCCGCGCCGACCGAGACGTCGGTGATCGCCGACCTCGTCGTGAGCGCCTGCTCGATCTACGCGGGGTCGTGGCTCGAGGGCGGCGGCGCGGTGTGGGCGGAGAACCAGGCGCTGCGCTGGCTCGCCGACCTCGCGGGGCTCCCCGAGGGCGCGGGCGGCTGCTTCGTCTCCGGCGGCACGATGGGCAACCTGTCTGCGCTCGTCGCCGCGCGCGAGGCGGCGGCGACGAGGCTCGGCAGGCGCCCCGAAGGGGGGTGGGCGCTGGTGGCCGGCGAGTCGTCGCACTCGTCGGTGCGGACCGCAGCGTCGGTGATGGACGTCGACCTGGTGGTCGTGCCCGGCGAGCGGCTGACGGGCGCGGCGCTCGCGCCGGAGCTGGCCCGGCTCGGCGAGCGCTGCTTCGCCGTCGTCGCCACCGCCGGGTCCACGAACCTCGGCGTCGTGGACGACCTCGCGTCGGTCGCGGACGCCGCCGCGGACACGTGGCTGCACGTCGACGCGGCGTACGGCGGCGCCGCGATGGTGGCGCCGTCGGCGCGGCCTCGGTTCGCCGGCATCGAGCGGGCGGACTCGTTCGTCGTGGACCCGCACAAGTGGCTGTTCGCGCCGTTCGACGCCTGCGCGGTCCTCTACCGCGACCCCGCCCTCGCGCGGGCGGCGCACACGCAGCGCGCGCGCTACCTCGACGTCCTCAACGACCTCGCCGACACCGGCGAGTGGAACCCGTCCGACTACGCCGTCCACCTCTCGCGCAGGGCGCGGGGGCTGCCGTTCTGGTTCTCGCTCGCGGCGTACGGCACCGACGCGTACGCCGCCGCCGTCGAGACCTGCCTCGCGCACGCCCGCGCCGCCGCCGAGCTCGTCAAGGCGTCGCCGGTGCTCGACCTGGAGCTCGAGCCCGAGCTGTCGGTCGTGGTGTTCCGCAGGCGCGGGTGGACCGCCGCGGACTACCAGGAGTGGAGCCACCGGATGCTCACGTCCGGGGAGGCGTTCGTGGTGCCGACGGTCCACGCGGGCCTGCCCGCGCTGCGCCTGTGCATCGTCAACCCGCGCACGACCGTCGCCGACCTCCGGCTCGTGATCGACTCGCTGGCCTGAGCGTCGGGCGCGCTCACGCCCCGAGCCGCGCGAGGTTGACGCCGGAGGAGATCACGCCGACGTGGCTGAACGCCTGCGGGTAGTTGCCGAGGAACGCGCCCGTGGACGGGTCCACCTCCTCCGGCAGCAGGCCGAGCGGGCCCGCGCGGTCGCAGAGGGAGTCGTAGAGCGCGCGCGCCTCGTCCAGCCTGCCCTGGTAGGCGAGGTTGTCCACGAGCCAGAAGCTGCACAGCAGGAACGCGCCCTCCCCGCCAGGCAGCCCGTCGGGCGTCTCGTGGGCGAGGTAGCGGTACAGCAGCCCGCCGCCCGCGTCGAGCTCGCGGCGCACCGCGTCGACCGTCGCGACCATCCGCGGGTGCCGCGGGTCGACCACGCGCCGCAGCGGGAGCGCGAGCAGGCTGGCGTCGAGGCCGCCGCCGCCGAGGTTCTCGGTGAGCGACGCGCGGCGCGGGTCCCACGCCTCCTCGAGGATCGCGGCGCGTACGCCCTCCGCGGCGGCCGCCCACGTCGCGGCCCGCTCGCGGTCGCCGCGCGCCTCCGCCATGCGGGCGCCGCGGTCGAGCGCGACCTGGCACATCGCGGCCGAGTACGTGAACGGCCGCCGCGACGTCCGTACCTCCCAGATGCCGTGGTCGGGCTGCCGCCACACCGCGAGCGCCTCGTCGACGAGCGTGACGAGGCGCGGCCACAGCGCGTCCACGGAGCCGCCCGCCGAGGCCCCCTGCCACGCGCAGTCGAGGATCTCGCCGTACGCGTCGTGCTGCCGCTGGTGCGACGCGGCGTTGCCCCAGCGGACGGGCGCGGAGCCCCGGTAGCCGGGCAGGCTCGCGTCGGTGCGCTCGGGCGGGGGCTCGTCGCCGTCGAGCGTGTAGAGCGTTCGCGGGCCGCCGTCGCGGTCGACCGCCGCGAGCACCCAGCGCAGGAAGCCCGACGCGTCCTCGTGCAGGTCGACGCGGCGCAGGGCGTACACGGCGAACGCCGCGTCGCGCACCCACGCGAAGCGGTAGTCCCAGTTGCGTACGCCGCCGATCGCCTCGGGCAGCGACGACGTCGGCGCGGCGACGAGCCCGCCGGTCGGCAGGTAGTCCAGCGCCTTGAGCGTCAGCGCGGAGCGGCGTACGAGGCCGGCGCGCGGCCCCTCGTACGTGACCTGCCCCGACCAGCGGCGCCACGCGCCGAGCGTCGCGTCGAGGAGCCCGCCCGCCGAGCCGGCGGCGTCGCGCTCGCCCGACCAGCAGAGCACGAGGTCCACGCGCTCGCCCGCGGCGAGGCGCAGCGTCGTGCGCGGCCCGTCGAGCGGGACGGTCGCCGACAGCGTCAGCACCACGTCGTGGTCGCGCGGGCGCAGGACCAGCGCGGCGCCGCTGCGTTCGGCGGTCGCGCCGCCCCGCGGCTCCACCGCGACGTCGAGCTCGACCTCGCCGTCGAGCGCGAGCACCGAGCGCACCAGCGCGCCGCGCGACGCGTCCTCCGCCACCGACAGGTCGGCGTCGGGCCGCAGCGCGAGGCAGTCGGTGACGCGTACGGCGCCCGTGCCGGTCCGCAGCTCCGTCACGAGCACCGCCGTGTCGGGCTCGTAGCGCTGCCGCGCCTCCACGAGCCCGCGCGCCGCGATCCTGAACGCCCCGCCGCGCTCGGCGTCGAGGATCGAGCAGAACACCGGCGCGCTGTCGAAGCGCGGCACGCACAGCCACGCGACCGTCGCGTCGCGGGCGACCAGCGCGGCGGTCGTGCCGTCGCCGAGCAGGCCGTGGTCCTCGATGGGCAGGTACCCGTCGACGGCGGCGAGCGGGGCGTACCCGTCCCCGGCGCTGCCTCGGCTCATGGCAGAACCGTACGAGGCTCGCGCCCGGGACGGGGTACGCCGCGGGTCGGGGCGACCGAGAGGCAGGGATGCGCGATGACGTTCGCCGACGCCGTCGAGGCGGCGGGCAAGGCGATCGAGGCGGTCGGCGTGACCGTGATCGTCGTGTGCAGCGTCGTCGTGCTGGCGCGCTACTGCGTCGAGCGCGGGGGAGTGGAGGCGTACCACGCGCTGCGCCGCAGGCTCGGCCGGGTGATCCTCGTCGGCCTCGAGGTGCTGGTCGCGGGCGACATCGTCCGTACCGTCGCCGTGGAGCCGTCGTTCCGCTCCGTCGGGGTGCTCGCCGCGATCGTGGCGATCAGGACGTTCCTCTCGACCGCGATCGAGGTGGAGATCGAGGGCCGGTGGCCGTGGCGGCGCGGCCCCGCCGAGCCGGGGGAGGGCCCCGGCTGACGGGGAGGGGACCCGCGCGGACGCGAGCCCCCTCCCCGTGCGACCCGCTACTCGCAGACGGTCTGGTAGTCCCACCCGGTCGAGCTCGGGTAGTAGACGCTCGTCGTCGGCGACGTCCCGAGCACGCTGCCGTTGTCGAGGCGCGCCTGCACGTAGCCCGACCCGTAGACGCGCATCCGCACCTCGACGCAGTCCTGCGCGAGCCACGTGTCGACGTTGATCTCCTGCCCCCACTCGAACACGTGCTGGCCGCCCAGCGGCGACTGCGACGAGTTCCAGCTCCGCGTGCCGGTCGCGCTCTTCGACGACGGCGAGCAGTCGCGCCAGGACGTCCAGCTGTTGTCGAAGCCGTCCGACTTCTCGCGGATCTGGCACGTCGCCCAGCCGTAGAACGAGATGAAGCCGCCGCTGAGCGGCGTCCTGCTGCCCGAGTAGAACGGGCTCGCGGTCACCACGGCGACCGGCGTGCACTGCCACCCGCCGGGGACGGAGCCGTCGCAGACCGACGAGTGGCTGACGTTGATCGCGAGGTAGAGCGTTCCGGTGCTCGTGGTGGCGGTGGTGTCGCCGTTGGCGTACGCGGCACCCGGGCAGAGCACCACGACCGCGGCCGCGACCGCGGCGGCGGCGAGCCCGCGCCTTCTCCCTCCAAGGAAACCCATGGATCTCACTCCTCTTCTCGGTCTTAGGGACGAAAGGGCTCGCGCTACTCGCAGATCGACTCGCTGTTCCAGCCCGTGGAGCTCGGGTAGTAGACGTGCGCGGTGGTCGACGTCGACAGCACCGTGCCGGTGTCGGTGCGCTCCTGTACGTAGCCCGAGCCGTGCACGCGCATCCGGACCTCGATGCAGTCCTGCGCCAGCCAGGTGTCGAGGTTGACCTCGCGCGAGAACTCGAAGCTGAACTGCCCGCCCACCGGCTCCTGCGTGGACGACCAGCTCCGCGTCGTCCAGTTGCTCTTGTAGCCGGGCGAGCAGTCGCGCCACGCGCTCCAGCTGTTGTCGAACCCGTCGGACTTCTCGCGGAGCTGGCAGGTCGCGTCGCCCGAGAAGTACAGGTACCCGCCGACGAGCGGCGTCCTGCTGCCGGCGTAGAACGGGCTCGCCGTGACCACGGCGACCGGCGTGCACTGCCACCCGCCCGGGTAGTCGGAGCTGCAGTTGGTCGCGTGCGTGACGGCGAGGTTGAGGCACAGGGCGCCGGTGCACGTGCTGGTCGTGTTGCCGCCGTTGGCGTACGCGCTGCTGGGGCTCAGCACCGCCAGCACCGCTCCGGCCACCGCGGCGGTCGCGAACCATCGTGGGCGTCCGTTCCGAAAGAACCGCATGACAGATTCCCCTCCCAGACACGGCCCCTTTTCGGGCCTGGACGAAACGCGGACCACGATGGCGAGCGGCGAAGCGCGCGACTACGGACGAAAGGGAAAATCCCGGACGCACGCGGGACGAGGGGGCGCGGGCGGCGCGCGCGGCTACGATCCGGACGTGACGCCGAACGCCCCGAGGGGTGCCTGATGGACCGCCGCATCTTCGGGATCGAGAACTAGCACAGACGTACATTCGCGCAGGTCGGAGCGGGTGCGACCGGCACGCGCGAGCCAAATCTGAGCCAAACTCGGCTCTACGGGCGAGTGTCTGCTGCTTCGTGGCGGCGCTTGGTCTGGTGTCGGTCATAGCGCGGCGGCTCCCTCCTCCGGAGCTCGACCGTACTGGCGGGATATGACATCGCGATCGGTGGCACGCCGATTGGTCTGCGCGCGAACCGCCACGAACTCAGGCGCTCCCTAGGACGATGCGACGACGACCAGGTCCGCGCCCACTGCCGTCGCGGTACCACGCGCGGAGTTTAGGAGCGTCTCCAGCCGATCGAGACGGGTTTCGTCCTCCCGGTCCGATCCGCGGCCGGCCCCGCGCAAGTAGTCGTACCGCGTCTTCGTCATGTGCGGCTGAACGATCACGACGTTGGCGGCCGCCGCACGGGGTCGAGCGGTCAACGCTGCAACGAAGCCTGCACGGTCGGGCTTTCGGACGCCGTTCCGCCACGTCGCTCTAGTGTGGGACAGCGGGGTCGCCAGACGAGAGAAGCGGATCGGTATCGAGGAACTGGACGTTCTTCGTCGCCTGTCCTTGGACGATCTCGTATGCCGACGCGGAGACCTTGCGGGCCGGGTGGTCGGTCTTCGCGGCCTTCACGTGGATCAGCGAGAGAGTGCCGTCGTCGGCCAGGTGGACGAAGTCGGCCACCTCGCCCGGACCGTCGTCACACGTCAGCCAGCCTTCGTGGTACGTGCGTACGACCCAGCCGAACAGCGATGTATCGCCGACGCTGCCCACAAGGCGGTGGATGTCGGCGTGGCTACCTGGCGGCTTCTCACAGGTGACGTCGAAGCCGTCGAAGTCTTCAAACTGCCACCTTCTGAACGGCGCCGTCGGAATGACCGACCGGTACAGGGCTCCGTCGTGGATGCTGTGGCCCGACAGGTAGTGGACCGTGACCAGGTCGCGCTTCTGAAGAGCGTCGACCACCTGCCGAACGACGTCCGGGCTGGTCGGGCCAGGCGCCCAACCGAACGTGAGCAGCACCTTGCGGCGGACCTTCTTTACGGTGCACTGGACGGCCCCGGCGACCGACCCGTTGAGGCCAACATCCATGACGAAGTCGGCGCCGGCAGACCCTGGTCTCACGTCGAGGATCGCCCGTTCCAGCAGTTCCGCGGCAGCGACGACATCGGGGTCGGCATCGGGTCCGACGAGGTCGCCAGCACCGATGACCGACACCTCGTACGCGCTCTGCACGGACAACAGGTCGTCGGTCTCCGCTGCGAGCAGCGGGTACGGCCGATCGAGCCCGCCGTGCGCCGCAATGGTCGCCTCGACCAGGTCGAGCGCCTCCAGGACGACCCGCTTGAACGTGCTGTACGAGTCGGTAGCACTGATCCACACGAGCCCCTTGCGGAGCGTGATGCCGACGACACCGGTGATCGCCTTGAAGGGACCCCCATCGGGAACCGTGGATCGAGCCGCCTTCATCGCGTAGGTGCTGTCTTCGAATGGGTTCAGCGCGTCCCCGAGGTCGGTACCGCTGATGCTCTTGGTGTCCGCCTTTGTCGACCTGTGCGGATGCGTGCCGTGCAGCCACAGGCTCCGGGTACGGCCGCGAAGGAACGTCCCGTTCAAGATCCCGGGGGGTACGAGCCGGAGCGGAGGGGCGGGCTCGCCGTCCAGCCAGTTGAGGAGGCTCTCCTGGATCGCCGACGAACAGTGCACCGCGATCAGTCGCCGTCGGCGAGCATACAAGACGAGTTCGAAGATCACGTCGACATAAGGGGAGTCCCTCGTCGCCCACCCGGGCGGCTTGGCCTGGCGATACAACAAGCCGTCGACGTAGTCGAGCGACTCGTCCCTGTCCTGTCCGTCAACTGCATCGTCGTCGATGCCCTGCGCCACAATGGCGACTTCGCCGGCGCGCGAACTCAGCACGCGCTTCCGAACATGGTTGACGAGCGCAGCGGTCGAGACTTCCGGATCGTCATGCATGCATTCGAGGATCAGAAACGATCCGTACGGTCGAAGCTGTGCGCGACTTATCCGTGAGAATCCTGTGCTGCTCACCCCGATGTGTCCTCCGCGCGTATCGTACGTCGCCACGGCTTCGACAGGTCTCTGTGGACGTTGCCTTCGTCCTCCTACGGTCGGTCAGGGTCTCGCTTACGAGACGCACATGCTTCCTGCGCGACCACAGTGCTGCACCGTTCAGTGCATGGCGGGCGTAGCGTCCGGGCTCATGGCGGCTGATCCGGTGAACGCGCTCGATCCGCGCATCGCGCTCGCGACTGGCGTCTACGCCAAGCCGGGTGTGTACGCGCTGTTGATCGGCTCGGGCGTCTCGACGGGCGCCGGCATTCCGACCGCGTGGGGAGTCGTGCGTGAACTGGTCCGCCGCGCAGCCGCAGTCGCCGCGCCCGAGGACCCGAAGGCAGCCGCGGCGGCGGCTGCTGAGCCGGAGGCGTGGTGGGCCGAGCACGGCGATGGCCAATCCCTTGGGTACTCGGACCTGCTAACGGCGCTCGCGCCGACGCCGGGGGCTCGGCGGGGCTTGCTCACCTCCTTCTTCGAGCCGAGCCAGGAGGATCTCGAGAACGGATCGAAGGTGCCGGGCCCGGCGCACCGGGCGATCGCGACGCTGGTCAAGCGTGGTCTCGTCCGCGTGATCATGACCACGAACTTCGACCGCCTTATCGAGCGCGCCCTCGAGGACGTCGGCGTGCCGCCGCAGGTCCTGACCCATGCTGAGCAGATTGATGGGCTTACGCCACTGGCACACGCTCCCGTGACGGTCATCAAGCTGCACGGTGATTACGCGGACCTGGAGATGCGCAACACGGTCGATGAGCTCGGGAGCTATCCAGTCGAGCTCGATGCGTTGCTCGACCGCGTGCTGGACGAGTATGGGCTCGTCGTCTGCGGCTGGTCAGCAGACTGGGATCCCGCGCTCGTTGCGGCACTTCGGCGCGGACGGTCGCGCCGCTATCCGCTGTACTGGGACGGTCGCAGTGCGACGAGCGCCAACGCGCAAGAGGTCCTCGCTCGGCACGGTGGCGTGATCGTGCCGGCCACGAGTGCCGACGAGATGTTCACGGGTCTAGTCACCCGCATCGAGGCCTTGGACCGACTCGTGGAGGCACCACTGTCGACCGCGATCGCGGTCGCCCGCCTGAAGCGGTACCTCCTCGATCCGATTCGCCGAATCGACCTGTACGACCTAGTGATGGACTTGGTCGACGACCTGGCGGCGAAGACGATGGCCCGATCGGCCAACGGCTCAAACGTGACGTATCAGCTCCTCGATGACGCTTACTCCGAAATGCTGTCGCAGTCCACTCCGCTACTCGCCCTACTGGTCGCGGGTGTCTGGCACGATCGTGACCAGTTCCACTCCGACATTTGGGCAGAGGCGATCCAGCGCCTCCTACGTGCCCGTACGATCAAAGACGGGGCCTACAATGTGGCACTCGACCGGGCTCGTCACTATCCGCGCTGCTTGCGCTCCGGACGATCGGGCTTGTCGCCACGGCCGCTGGTCGTGACGACGTCCTCATCCGTATCCTCACCGAACCGTCATGGCGCGACATCGGCGCGAATCGCCTCCGTCCCGCGTGGGATGTCCTGCACGAGTACGCCGTGGCCGATCCTCAGTGGGTCAAGCCTTTCCCACGCTGGAACGGAACGACGTATCACCACCCAGCGAGTCGGCTGTTGCGCGACGACCTACGGGATGTCGTTCGACCGGTACTTCCGGACGACAGCGACTACCGGTGGACCTGCGACCGGTACGAATACCGCGTCGCACTGCTCCAGCGCGTCAGCCCCAACGGTGTATACAACGTGCAACCCGGCGAGTTCATCGGCGAGCTGAGGTGGTACAGCGGAGACGGCCCAGACGCGGAGGCCGACTTCCGAGCGACGGCCGCCCAAGCGCCGGAGTCATGGCCGTGGTGGCCTCTGGTGGGGGGCCGGGACGGTCTCGACGACACTCTGCTCGCTCTCAGGGAGACGTTGGAGCAGATGCGAAGGTGGGGCTGACCAGCACCTCCAATCCGATTCCTTCAGAGCAAAGCACCTGCAGGCTGTCCATTCGTGCGCCGAACAATGGCTAACGTTCGCCCCGACGCGCCGTGTCGATGCAGCATGATCAGTTACCGATGAGTGCCCTGTCTGGGAGTACGCCCGTGCCTGATGTTGATCGCGTCTCCGCGTGCGGTTGTTACCGCCATCTGTGCCGGCGAGTTGTTGTCGTGTACGGAGCGCCCGCGTCCGACAAGACGACCATCGCTAGTGCCATCTCCGCGCACTTCTCGTTGCCGATGTTCGAACAGGATTCCTTCAAGGAGGCTCTGACCTCGGCGCTTCCTGGCTCTGGGCGCGCATGGTCACGAGAGCTCGGTGCTGCCAGTTACGCGATCTTGCTTCACACCGCCCAGAGCCTTTGCCCCCTTCCCGGGTGGCGCGGTACTGGTCACGAACGGCACCGAGGCGTACCTGTCCTCGCTGGTCGCAGCGTGGGCCGACCAGGATGTCGGTGTCGTGGGTATCGAGTGCGTAGCACCTCCGCTCCTGCTGGAGGACCGGTTCGTGCGGCGGGTGCGAGCCGCCGTGCACGGCGGCGAAGAGCTGGTCGACGAGATGCGGTCGCAGTTCAGGGTGCGACTCGGCCGCTACCGAGCATCGCCGCGTATCACGAGATCAACACGGAGCAGCCACGCACCGCCTGTATCCAGCAAGCCGTTGCTGCCGTTTCGGGGAGGCCTGGGCGGCGAGTCCTTGCGGTGGCAGTGTTCGATGATCTGCGTCCGAGGGCTGCCGCGCACCCCGATCCGCTGCTCGCCGAGTGACCGGGATCACGCTGTTTCGGTCTGCCAGATGCTCGTACCCTTCGCGTGTGGGCCTTGAGCAGCGCTACCACTCGCTTGACGACTTCCTCGCGTCGAAGATGAGTCACATCGACGGCGCGCTCGACGACGGGTGGGGTTACTCGTTCCCGGTGAAGGGCTACGAGACCGAGGCGACGATCCTGTTCGCGGACATCAGCGGCTTCTCGACGCGCACGATGGACATGAGCCCGTCGGCGACGCTCGTCTTCGTGCAGAACTTCTTCGCGTGGATCACCGCCGAGGCGCTGCAGGGGCGGCCCGGCATCGTCGACAAGTACATAGGCGACGAGGTCATGGTCGTCTTTGCCGAGGACTTCGGCTCGGAGGACCCGTTCGCCGACGCGGTGAGTGCCGCAGCTGCCATGAGCCGCCACGACGTACACGCGTACTGCCCGCACATCGGGATCGCATCGGGGCGCGTCATCGTCGGGTACGCCGGCACGCCCCTCCGCTACAACGTCTCGGTGTTCGGTCACCCCGTTGCGCTCGCAGCCCGGTGCGCCGCGGTCCGACCCCCCAAGACCGACGAGCCCCTGTATGTCTCGTCGACGATCGTCGTGCCCGAGCACGAGTGGGGCGACCGGTCACTGGGCCAGGTACTGACCGGGGTCGAGCACGACGATTACCCAATCTTCGAGCTGCAGCTGGCCCGTGAGGTCCCGATGAAGGGCCTCGGCGAGGTCCCAGTCCGGGAGATCTACAACACCGGTATGCACCTGCCGAGCCTGACCGCGGAGAACCGCGCGCTCGACAGCCTTCACGCTCTCTATGAGGGGAACCGGTATTGGCCTCGGTGGGAGGCGCCGGCACCCAGCGGCGGGCAGTGGAGCCATGTGACGCCGCTGGACGAGACAGACGCCTGACCGCGCGACGGCATGCGCTGAATCAGCGAACGTCCCCCCCGCCGACGTACGGACGTCGTGTCCCGCTTCGAGTTGATGGTCTCGCAGACGAGGCCAGGAGGCAGGGTGGTCAGGCGATTTTTCGCACTCGAATCGCCTTCCGCATGCCCTTGACGATCATCTTTCCCCTCTCGATCGTGACCTCGGGCCGGTAGGAATAGTGGTACTCGTAGTGATATTCGTCCTGACGCCATACCGACCCGTCGGTGAGCTGCACGAGCGTGTCGCCGCTCCACCCCGACCAGGAACCGTCCACGAACCGCCTCACGAGGTCTCCTCTCGTCAGATCTAGCCAACCTCCGCACAGCCCGTGCGGGGGCGACTCCGTGCACCGCGCGCCAGGACGTCTACGCGATCCGCACCTCATGGTGGTCCGTCGCGACGACCGCGCTGCCTTTGACGACGTACACCTCGACGTAGTGGCGGCCGGAGTACAAGGTCGTCTCCGTGCGGCGCAACGTGCCGTCGTCGGGAATCAGCTCGCCGCGCAGACCAGCGGCGCGCTCCGCCTCATCACCGCGGTTCCGCACCTTCCACAGCACGCGGTAGGGCGGCGGAGCATCCGTCGTCACGCGGAACCGCAACGTCCGGTGCTTCGGCACTGCGCCGAGGGTGCGGATGTCGCCATCGCGGAACCCGCTCTTAGCAGCAAGCCGACCGTCGATCCGGGCGCTGTAGCCACCAGTGAGCACGAGCCCCTGCTCCTCGATGAACTGCTCGTGGGGCGCCCGCTTCGCGGACAGCAGCGGCTTCGCGGCGTTCGTTACCGCAGACAACACCGCAGCCACCACGGACGGCTTCTTGAAGCCGTCGCCGAACAACTCCTGCCAGGCGGCGAGGGCCAGCTCGTCGTCTTCCTCGCCGATCGCCGCCCGGGCCCACGCCGCGTACCTCGCGATGCACGTCTTGAACGTCTGATACTTCGCCTCGGTCCACCGATGGTTGAACGACGTCCCGGGGCAGCTCGGGTCCTCGAGGAACGGCATCAGCGGGTGCCGGTCCAGCCATTCCTCGAGATCGGTAAGCAGGTTCACGAAGGCGTTCGCGATGTCTGCGTAGCGCTCCGTCGCGTCGTAGGCCTGGACCGCGCCGCCGAGCAGCATCGTAAGGATGACCGACGGACAGTCGAACGTGTTCTTGTGGTCACGCAGGTACTTCACCAGGCGGATGACCTTGCGCAGATTGCGGCAGGCGAGCTCATCCTGCTCCCTCATCCACGCGGTGAACCCGGCCGGGTTCGTGTCCTCGAAGTCGTTCTCGGCGTAGTTGACGATCACCTGACGGCCGTCAGGTAGGACGAGGTAAGGCACAACGTCCACATGGCAGTCGTTCGCGTAGTCGATCCGACAGCAGCGGTTCTTCTTCTGCACCTTCAACGCGTACGTTGAGTGGCGCTTGAACGCGGCGCGGAGCTCACGCAGGTAGCGGCGCTTCTCCTGGCTCCAGTCGACATCTGGAGTCAGTTGCAGCAGGAAGTCGGCATCGAACTCGTCGAACTTGCCAACCGGACGGATGATCGTCTCGTGCGCCCACGACCCTTGCGGAATGTGCGTGACGAACATCGGCCCGATAACGGTGTCAGCGCGCAGCGCGGTCACGATCGACGCCACCCGTGTCTCCAGCTGGGCGAGCCGGGTTGCGTTGAGGTTGACGACGTCGGCGAGGAACGCCTCGACGGCGGTGGCGTGGTTCATGCGATCTCCAGAGCGCGGCGGTAGTCGCCGCTGTTCGTGCGGTCGTAAATGACGAGCGCCGGATGGATGTGCGGGTCGCGGACGCGGCCGAGTTGCACGGTGGCGCTGATGGGTGCTGCGGCGAACACATGCAGCCTCTTGATGTTCTTGTGCGCGTCGAGAGTCGCGAAGACGTCGCGCATCGCGCGTGTGAAGGCGTCGAGAGCCATCTTCGACCGCATGACGTCCACATCCGGCGCCACGTCTGGTGCCACGACCAACCGCGGCAGCTCAGTCAGATCTACCGGCAGTTGGGTCTCGTCGATGACGCCAGAGACGTTCGCGATTAGCACCACTTCCGAGGCGCCATCAATGGTTGCCGTCGCTGTCGCGGTGAACACCGGTGTAGGCGCGTCCGGATCCCACCGCCAGCCATCCGTGGCGCGGTGCCGCTGGTAGACGTCGACTCCGTAGGTGTCATCGAGCTTGCTGCCGAGGTACACCAGCAATGGGAGTCGGGCGAACGCGAAGACGCTCACATGCCTCGCGGCGCCCGAAGCAATGGCATCGTGCAGCCGGATGTCGATGACCTCGTCGATCGCCTTGCGGGCCGTTGCGTAGTACTCATCGTCGGCCTCGGCCTCCCCGGGCAGCGCCGTCAGGTCGATCTCCACACCAAGCCGGTCCAGTGAGAGCAGGAACCACGGGAATCTGCGCGCGTCAGCCACGACCGTTTCGGCGGCGGTCGCAGGTGTCACCTCAAGGGCGTTGCCACGCAGCTTGCCGATCATGCGCAGGACGACGGTGCGCTGGTCATCGGGGAGGGTCGTGACGTGCCGGATGCGCTCCTCGTGCGTGCGCTTGATCTCATTCAGCGTCCCGACGTCGAGGATGCCGGTAACGAGCTGGTCGTCGATCTCGTCGTGGCAGCTCTCGCACGCGACGAGGACGTTGTCCGCGGTGTCCCGATCGGGCAACGGCATCGGGTGCAGGCCACGGGGTGAGCCAGGCGTGTTCTTTTGGCCGACGATGTGCGCGAGTTCGCCAAGCGACACCTCCAGCCCGGTGAGCACGCCGTCGAGCAGGTACTTCTTGCACAGCACGCACACCCCGCCGGCGCGCACCCACGCCTTGCGCTTCTCGGTCTCCTTCAGCTTCGCCCTGCCGACCGGCTTGCGGCGGCCGGTGCGTCGGCGCGGCGCATTGTCGCCGGGGGGACTCGCGTCGTCCTGATCATCGTCATGCTTCACTGCGAACTGCTCCTTCTGGACCGAGCGGGCCAGCACTTTCGGTGTGTCGCTACGCGTGGGGCTGTACTGCCTTCGCTAGCGTGGCGGCGGGCCATCGGACCTCCTTCGGCAGCCAGGTACGGCGCTCCGGCGGCGAACGTCGCGCGGTACAACGGCCGAGCGAAATGCGCCGTTGCGGGACGCTCTGGGCCTGATTATTGCCGAACACATGTTCGGATGGCCTTCGACACGCCCATCTGGCCGCAATCTCGAAGATCACAAGACGCGGCCTCCGCCGGTTCATGGTGAGGCCCGTTTCCGGCCTAAGGCTCCGCAGCTCCACCATCTAGACGGCATGGCTCAGGAGTGCGACGCTCCTGGCGCCTCGTACCCGCCCAATCCGGTACGTACCGGGCGCTCGAAGTGTAGGCCGCAACGACTCTGTTGTGGCCTTGATCGCACGCATTCGACTACGGAGGACACATGAGTCGGACCCGCGGCATTCCTCGACTGATCGTCAGCATGGCAACGACGCTGGCGGTGACGACGGCAACGGTCGTCGTGATCGGTACGCCGGCCCACGCGGTAGACGTGCCTGCCTACGGCGTCATCACGATCACCGATCCAGGGATGGGCACGGGCTTCACCACGACGTGGACCTACGACCCCGCGTTCTGGAGCTGCAACACCGTCGTAGACGGGCAGTTCAACCTGCCTACGGCCGTGACCGTCAACTGCCGGGCGTCGGAGGGCATGTCGTTCAACTGCCCGCGCATGATCCTCACCACGCATACTGAGGGTCTCGCCTCACGGGCCGGTGGTCGCGCCGCATGCACGTTCTCCCTCGACACGGGGATCATCAGCGGTGCCAACACCGCCCAACGAACCGGCGACCTCGGCCACGCAGCGTGGGTCTCGTGCACGGCTTACAGCGATACACCGCTCATCCCGCCGTACACGGTCACCTGCAACGAGCCCGGCCTGCCCACGCTGTAGCGGGACAGGACGACGGGCGAGTGGCGTCGAAGTCCCAATCGACGACAACGGGGAGGCGCGGGGTGCGCGGACGATTCGCAACGGCAACGGCGCTGCTGTGCGTCGCCAGCGCAGGGGTTGTCCCAACCGTGCACGCCGCGCCCTCTCGTGCAACCGGGTGGGTGATCACCCGGACAGGCCGCGGACCCGCAGTTTTGACCGGAAAGTTCACCGGGAACGCGAACAGTGCCACCGCGACGGCGGTGCTGTTTGCGCTCACCGGACGGGGAACGAGTCGGAAGCTCGCCAACGCCTTCACGACATCCCGCATCGACTGGGGTGCTGACGGCTCGCCTCGTGTCTACGGCGTGGACGGCCCCTGCCTGGCTGCCTGCACGAATCCGTTCGACGGGACGACCTGGCTCGGGTTCTCGTCCAACGGCCACAAGCTCGACGCCACGGTGTACGTCGCGACCTGGGACGTGAAGGACGTCACTATCGACCTCGCCTCGCCAGGCTGGCGGAAGCGACCCTGGACCCCAACCATGCGCACCGTCTCGAGCGAGCATGCCGGCGACTTGGGCGTTCGGGCGCTGCACACCACCGCGGGCAGGTTCAGCGACGCCCAGGCGCCGGGCGGTCGGTACGGCAGCATTGGCTGGGGCGCGTTGCCGTGTGGCACCTACGGCGACGGCAGCGGACGGTTGACCGGTGGGCGTCGAGAGTGGCCCGTCGACTGCAAGTACCACCGGAGTGAGCTGGACTCCGCTACCGGTTCGACCAGGTGGCGGCTGTCCGGCGACGCGACGGGGATCGGTGCAACTGTGAACGTGCTCGTCGTCGTCGACTATCCGGCTGGCTGACAGGAACGTGACCGGACGTTACTGGCTCGTGATCGGTCCTAGGTCCAGAGATGGGCGTCGTCGGGAGACGTACAACGTCGGCAGCGGTGACGAGTCGACATCGAGGGGCTTGCCGACCGCATCCTCGACCAGTTGGGTCTGCCGTCCTCACTCAACGGATCGTGCCCAACCGGTTGTCACACGACCGCCGTTACTTGCTCGACTCGACCCGAATCCGGTACTGCCTCGGCTGGGTGCCGCAGTGAGTTTGACGACGGCCTTGCGGTGACTGTGCGCTCGTAGCCGACAAAGACGCGTTTTGGGCTCCGCTGCTCAACCGTGCGCCGGTCGCCGAGACCGAGCTGGTAGGGCCACCAGTCGCGTACGGGTACGGCGGGGACAGTGGCGCGCTTCGCGCTGCAGCGCACGAGCGGACCGCGCGGGCGCAAGTCGTACTACGGGATGCTCGCCTGCTCGACCTGGCGAAGGAGAATCGGCGGCAGGATCAGTGCAACTCGCGGTCTACGCGTGCGGTCGTGTGGGCACCCCCTTGTCCACCGCGCTGTCGTGGGGTGGCAGCGCGAGCAGGTAGGGCGCGTGTCGGAAGGTCCAGTCGTGGCGGACGGCGAGCGCCGCGATGTCGGTGTGCGTGAAAGGCACCTCCTCTCGCAGCCGCCGCACGTCGAGCCAAGCCATCGGCCCTTCGGCGAGGCGTTCACTGACGGCGCATTCCACGTCGGCTCTTACCCGATGGTCGGCGAGGTCGGCATGGGTACGGCGCCACTCGACCGCGACCCATCCCCATCCGCGTTCGTGGGCGAACGCCCGGGCGGCAGCGAACTTGGCGCGGGAGATGCTCAAGGCCATGTCGCGGAGCTGCTTGACCTCGATGAGCACAACGCGGCCATCGGTGGTGACGGCGATCAGGTCCGGATAGTAGGTGCGGTCCATGCCGTCGAAGCGGTAGGGGATCGCTAGCGGTTGTTCCTGGAACGACGCGATCGCCGGCGCGGCGTCGAGGGCCTGGATAACGCGTAGTTCGAGTGCGGACTCGTAGTTGACCGCGCGGCCGAGCTTCCCCGAATACCAGATGCCGGCGCGTTCGCTGTCGAGGTCAACTTCGCGGCGGGCGGCAACCCCGGGTGGGGTTGCCGACGCACCCGAGGTGGGCCACTCCGCGCGGTCGAGCCAGCGGGCAACCGCCCGTGCCGGAGGCGTGCCGTGGTCGTCTGCGCCGTGTGCCCGGTCGTCGGCGGTCGCGAGCGTTGCGACCTCGGCGGCGCGATGCCGTGCCTCGCGTGGCGGCGTCCCTGCGAGGCGCAGCAGCAGGTACGCCACCACGGCCGGGTCACGGTCCGGGGCGAACTCCGCGACGGCGTCTGCCCCACGCTGGGCGGCCTCAACCGCGGTGTCCGCGCCAAGCATCGAGGCGAGCACCGCCGCAAGTCGTGCCGCAGGACGCCGCACATCGCGGCTCGCCGCCGCGACCTCGCGCAGCGCTTGCTCCTGCACCTGCCGCACTCGTTCCCGCGTCACTCCAAGCGTCACGCCGAGCTCCGCGAGCGTCGCTGCGCCAGAGCCGTCAAGGTCGAGCCGGCGGCCCAGAACGAGCCGGTGGCGTTCGTGGGCAAGATCCTCGACGGTCGCCGCGATCAGTTCACGCACCTCGGCGAACCGCTCATCTAGCTCATCGGCTGCACGTGGCGGCGCGAGCGCGGCGGCGTCGTAGCCGCGGCACGCGGCCAGCCACGTCGTCAGCCGCAGGCGGCCGCGTCGTCCGACCAGGTCCCTCGCAGTGGCGAGCAGGGTGTGGCGCGGGAACCCCGCGAGTGCGGTCGTCTCCGCCCGCGCGCGGAACA
>DASZER010000042.1:0-30456 GCA_035940575.1 Frankiaceae bacterium
TCTGTCCGTGGCGGCACGCGGCCGTCGGAAGGCATCGGGGAAGAAACAGCGAAGGACGCTGCCCGCTCGTCCGTACATCGACAGTGCCCCGCCCGGGGCACCGGACGGGCAAGGGGGCGGGGTGGAGGCGGCCGACCGGCGGCGGCGATGGCAGCTCGTGCTGCCCCATCGCCCCTACCTGGTACGCATCGCGATGAGCCGCGGCATGTCCGCCGACGACGCGGAGGACTGCGCGCAGGAGGCGATGGTCCGCTGCGTCGGGTTCGCGACGCTCGACGAGTCGCGGGTGGTGGAGTTCCTCGCCATCACCACGATGCGGCTGTGCGTCGACCGGCACCGCACGATCACCCACGACGCCAAGGTCGGCGTGAAGCTGGTGCCCTGGTACGTCCACGACCCCTCCCCGGAGGAGGGCGCGTGCGACCGCAGCGAGGCGGCGTGGGTGGCGAGCCACGTCGCTGCACTGCCGGAGTCGCAGCGCCTCGCGCTAGCCGCCAAGGCCGAGGGCCTGAGCTGCCAGGAGATCGCCTCCCGGATGGGGCTGTCGTACAAGGCCGTCGAGTCGCTGCTCTCCCGCGCCCGCGCCTACCTGCGCGCCGCCGTCCCGAGCGTGTGGGTGCTCCTCGCGCGCGCCCGCCGGCGCGGCGTCGACCTCCCGGCGGACGTGCCGGCGTTCGCGATGGGGGCGATCGTCACGATCGCGGCGCTGGCGCCGGGCGGCCCGGCGTTCGGCGGCCCGTCGGCGTCGACGCCACCGCCGGGGGCCGCGTACGCCGCCGCCCCCGCCCCGGCCGCCCCGGCTGTCGCGCCCGCGCGCCCGTCGCCCGCCGTGCCGCTCGCACCGGCCGCACCGCCCGCGCCGGTGGCCGCGGGCGCGAACGGTCCCTCGCCGCCGACGCGGCCGACGTTGCCACTGCCCACGGCCGTGCCCACCGACCCGTGCGACATGCGGCTCCCCCACCTCAGCACGTGCGTGCCCGTCGGGAGCTACCGGCCCGGCGCGGGGGTGCGGCAGTGCCTCCGCGAGTGGCCCCGGGTGACGCCCGGCGGCGGTCTGACCTGCTGATCCCCCGACCCGAGGAGCCCCTCATGCGCATGCCCCTCCGCCGCGCGCTGGCCGCGGCGACCGTCGCGGCCCTCGCCGTGCCGTCGACGGCGTCCGCGTCGTGCCTGCCGATCTGTGCCGGCAGTGCCCGGCACGCCGTCGAGGCCGCCGCCTGCCTGCCGGTGTGCCTCGACAAGGTCTACGCCGCCATGGACCGCCTGCTGGCCGAGCACGAGGGCGACCGCGCAGGCGTGCTCTGCGCCTACGCGAAGCTCGCCGGCGATCCGCCGCCCGGCTGGACCGGCGCGCAGGACAGCCCGCCGCCGTACATCTGGGTCGAGACCCAGGAGTGGGGCGACCGCAACCCCAGGCGAGTACGACCTCCAGCGCTGCGTCTACGCCTGCGAGACCGCCCTCCCCTACCTCCCGGTCGGGCCGGTGCCCGGCGGCGGGTCGTTCGAGGCGAGCGTCGAGGACGCCGCGGCCTGCGCGGGGCGGCTGGTGCCGTAGCGTCTAGAGACCCGGGAAGAAGATGCCGATCTCGCGCTGCGCCGACTCCGGGGAGTCGGAGCCGTGCACGAGGTTCTGCCCGATCTCCAGCGCGTAGTCGCCGCGCAGGCTGCCGGGCGCGGACTTCACCGGGTCCGTGACGCCCATGAGCGTGCGCACCGCCTCGACCGCGCGCGGGCCCTCGACGACGAGCGCGACGAGCGGGCCGCCGGTGATGAAGTCCACGAGCTCGCCGAAGAACGGCCGCTCCCTGTGCTCTCCGTAGTGCTCCTCCGCCGTCTCGCGGGCGAGCGTACGGAGCTCCATCGCGACGAGCGTGAGCCCCTTGCGCTCCAGGCGGGTGACGACCTCGCCGACGAGGCCACGGCGTACGCCGTCGGGCTTGACCAGGACCAGGGTGCGTTCGGACATGGGGCGGGACTCTAGCCGAGCAGCAACGTCCGCGCCTCACCGACGGTGTACAGCGAGCCGGTCACCAGCACCCCTGCGCCCTCGCCCGCCTCGTCGGCGAGGGCGACGGCGGCGTCGATGGCGTTCGGCAGCACCGGCTCGACCACGACGCGGTCGGGACCGAACACGTCCACCGCCACCGCCGCGAGGTCGTCGGCGGGCAGCGCGCGCGGCGAGTGGTTGGTGGTCACGACGATGTCCGACAGCACGGGCTCGAGGAGGGAGAGCATCGACGCGACGTCCTTGTCGTTCAGGACCGCCACGACGCCGACGAGCCTGCCGAAGCCGAACGCCTCGTCCAGCGCCCCGACGAGCGCCGCGACGCCGCCGGGGTTGTGCGCGCCGTCGAGCAGCACCGTCGGCGAGCGGCGTACGACCTCGAGCCGCCCCGGGGAGTCGGCCGACGCGAACCCGGCGCGCACCGCCTCGACGTCGAGCGGCTGCGTCCCGCCGCCGAGGAACGCCTCCACCGCCGCGACGGCGCACGCGGCGTTGGACGCCTGGTACGCCCCGTGCAGCGGCAGGAACACCTCCTCGTACACCCCGCCGAGCCCCTGGATCGTCAGCACCTGCCCGCCGACCGCGACCCGCCGCTCCGCGACGCCGAAGTGCACGCCCTCGACGGCCAGCTCGGCGCCGACCTCGGCGCAGCGGCGGACGAGCACCTCAGCCGCTTCGAGCGTCTGGATGCCGCTGACGACGCGCGCGCCCTCGTGCACGATCCCGGCCTTCTCGGTCGCGACCTCGGTCACCGTCGAGCCGAGCTCGGGGTGGTCGAGGCTGACCGGCGTGACGACGCACGTGCCGGCGTGCAGGACGTTCGTCGCGTCCCACTGCCCGCCCATGCCGACCTCGACGACCGCGACGTCCACGGGCGCGTCGGCGAACGCCGCGTACGCCATCGCCGTGAGCGTCTCGAAGTACGTCACGCGCAGCGGCGAGCGCTGGTCCACGAGGTCGAGGTACGGCGCGACGTCGTCGTAGGCGCGGACGAACGTCTCCTCGTCCACCGGCGCCCCGTCGATCGCGATGCGCTCGCGGACGTTCGCCAGGTGCGGCGACGTGTAGCGCCCCGGCCGGAGCCCGAAGCCGCGCAGCAGCGCGTCGACCATGCGGGTCGTGGACGTCTTGCCGTTCGTGCCCGTCAGGTGGATCGACGGGTACGACCGCTGCGGCTGGCCGAGCAGGTCGACCAGCAGCGAGATGCGCGAGAGGTCCGGCTGCATCGCCAGCACCTCGTCCTTGCCGGGGACGCGCGCGGCGAGGGCGCGCTCGACGCGCTCGTAGTCGCTCACGCGGGCAGGGCGTCGAGCAGCGCGCGCAGCCGCGCGAGCTCGCCCTCGGCGTCGGCGAGGCGCTGCCTGGTCTCGTCCACGACGGCGGGCGGCGCCTTGCCGACGAACGCGTCGTTGCCGAGCTTGCCGGAGAGCTTCTTCGCCTCCGCCTCGTGCGCCGCGATCGCCTTCGCGAGGCGGGCGCGCTCGGCCGCGATGTCGACCGCGCCCGACAGGTCGAACGACACCTCGACGCCGCTCGCGGTCACCGTGGACCAGCCCTCGCCCGCCTCGGCGACGAGGTCGAGCCGCGCGAGCGACGCGATCGCGGTGCCGTAGGCGGCGGTGAACGTCTCGTCGGCGCGCACGACGGCGGGCAGCTTGGCCGACGGCTTGACCTGCTGCTCGGCGCGGAAGCGGCGCACCTCGGTCACCACGGCCTGCAGCCGCTCGACCTCGGTCTCGGCCGCGGCGTCGTGCCGGGACTCATCGACCACCGGCCAGGGCGCGACGACGACGGACTCGTTGCCGGTCAGCGTCGGCCACAGCGCGTCGGTGACGAACGGCACCAGCGGGTGCAGCAGCCGCAGCAGCGCGTCGAACACGTGCCCGAGCACGGCCCGCGTCCTGTCGGCCTCGGCGCCGCCGGCCGCGATCGGGATCTTCGCGAGCTCGACGTACCAGTCGCAGAGCTCGTCCCAGGCGAAGTGGTACAGCGCCTGCGCGAGCGCGCCGAACTCGTACTGCTCGTACGCCTCGTCCACCTGCGCGACGACCCGCTGCAGCCGCGACAGGATCCAGCGGTCGGGGCCGGTCAGCTCGCTCGCCGGGGGCAGCGGCGCCGAGGCGTCGGCGCCGGAGAGCAGGGCGAAGCGGGTGGCGTTCCAGAGTTTGTTGCAGAAGTTCCGCGCGCCCTCGACCCACTCGTCGGAGATGGCGGCGTCGGAGCCGGGGTTGGCGCCGCGGGCGAGGGCGAAGCGCAGCGCGTCGGCGCCGTAGCGCTCCATGAAGTCCAGCGGGTCGATGACGTTGCCCTTGGACTTGCTCATCTTGCGGCCCTGGCCGTCGCGCACGAGGCCGGTGATGGCGACCGTGCGGAACGGCACGTCGGGCATCGCGTACAGGCCGAACATCATCATCCGGGCGACCCAGAAGAAGATGATGTCGTAGCCCGTGAGCAGGACGTCGGTCGGGTAGAAGCGCTCGAGGTCGGCCGTCTCGTCGGGCCAGCCGAGCGTCGAGAACGGCCACAGGGCCGAGGAGAACCACGTGTCCAGCACGTCCTCGTCCTGGCGCAGGTCGGTCATCCCGCACTCGGGGCACGACTCCGGCGTCTCGACCGCGCAGACCTGGTGGCCGTGGTCGCAGTACCAGACCGGGATGCGGTGGCCCCACCAGAGCTGGCGGCTGATGCACCAGTCGTGCATGTTGTCGACCCACTCGAAGTAGGTCTTCTCCCACATCTTCGGCACGAACGTCGTGCGCCCGTCGCGCACCGCGTCGCCCGCCGCCTTCGCGAGCGGCTCGACCTTGACGAACCACTGCAGCGACAGCCTCGGCTCGACCACGGTCGAGCAGCGCTGGCAGTGGCCGACGGCGTGCAGGTACGGCCTGCGCTCGTTGACGATCAGGCCCTCGGCGGCGAGCGCCTCGCGCACGGCCTTGCGCGCGGCGAAGCGGTCCATGCCCCTGAACGGCTCGGGGACGGCGTCGTTGAGGGTCGCGTCGGTGTTCAGGATGTCGACGGCCGGGAGGTCGTGGCGCTGCGCGATCGCGAAGTCGTTGGGGTCGTGCGCGGGCGTCACCTTGACCGCGCCGGTGCCGAACTCGGGATCGACGTGCTCGTCGGCCACGACGAGGATCTCGCGGCCCACGAGCGGCAGCGTGATCGTGGTGCCGACGAGGTCCCTGTAGCGGTCGTCCTCGGGGTGCACCGCGACGGCGGTGTCGCCGAGCATCGTCTCGACGCGCGTGGTGGCGACGGTGAGCGGGCCGTACGCGATCGAGACGAGCTCGCCCTCGACCTCCTTGTGCTCGACCTCGATGTCGGACAGCGCGGTCATGCAGCGCGGGCACCAGTTGATGATGCGTTCGGCGCGGTAGATGAGGCCGTCGTCGTAGAGGCGCTGGAAGATCGTGCGGACCGCGCGCGAGAGCCCGTCGTCCATCGTGAACCGCTCGCGCGTCCAGTCGACGCCGTCGCCGAGGCGGCGCATCTGGCCGAGGATCTTGCCGCCGTACTCGGCCTTCCACTCCCACACCCGCTCGACGAACGTCTCGCGGCCGAGGTCGTGCCGCGTCACGCCCTCGCTGCGCATCGTGGCCTCGACGACGTTCTGCGTCGCGATGCCCGCGTGGTCCATGCCCGGCAGCCAGAGCGACTCGTAGCCCTGCATCCTGCGGCGGCGGGTGAGCGCGTCCATCAGCGTGTGCTGGAACGCGTGGCCCATGTGCAGGCTGCCGGTGACGTTCGGCGGCGGGATGACGATCGTGTACGCGGGCCGGTCGCCCTCGGGGCTGACGGTGAAGTAGCCGCGCGCTACCCAGGACTCGTACAGCCGCCCCTCGACGTCGTGGGGCAGGTACTCCTTCGGCAGGTCCGCGTTCGGCATGCGCCGGAGTCTACGGAGCCTGCGGATTCGCCTCCGAACGCGTTTTCCCCCGCGTACCGTCGCATCCATGGACAAGCGGGGGGTGCTCGCCGCGGCAGTCGCCGTCGAGCTGGTCGCGGGCGGCGGGGCCGCCGTCGCCCGGCTGCCGCGCGAGGCCGGGACGGCGACCGTGGAGCAGGCGGCGTTCGCGCCCGGCGACGCGGCGCTGCCCGTGCCTACGCTCTCCGCGCCGTTGCCCACGGCAGTGCCCACCGCCGTGCCGACGGGCGTGCCGACGCTGCCGCCGATCACGTTGCCGCCCCTGCCGTCGATCTCGCTGCCGCCGCTGCCCACGGTGTCGCTGCCGCCGTTGCCCACGGTGTCGCTGCCCGCGCCGCTGTGCCCCGCCGACCTCGGCGCGACGGAGCTGCCGAGGCACGCGCAGAGCGTCGACCTGCGCGGCGAGGGCGGGTCGTTGCGCGGGCCGGTGTCGGGAGCGGGGCGGATCTGGTTCGGCGTCATGGACGGCCCCGCGCCGCCGCACCTGACCGGCGTCGACCCGGCGACGGGGTCGCGCCTCGCGATCCCGACCGGCGTCGCGACGCACGTCTTCGACGTCTCCGGCGGGCTCGTCTGGGCGGTCGCCGACATGCGGGCCGTGGTGACGTACGACGCCGCCACCGGCGCCGAGGCGCACCGCTGGGACCGCACGAACACCGCGCACGACGGCGCCGAGCTCCACCTCTACGCCGCGCGCGGCGACGGCGCCGGCGGCGGCTGGCTGCTCGGGTCGGGCGACGGCGAGGACGGTGCGTTCGTCGCGGTCGTGCGGGTCGGCAAGGACGGCGCTCCGGTCTGGTCGACGCGGCTGCCTGGCCCGTACCCGAACGGCTACGTCACCGGGCGCGGCGAGTACCTCGCCGTCCGCGACGGGTCGCTCTACGTCGGGATGAGCGGCGTACGGCAGGACCGGGCGGCGTTCTGGCGCGTCGCGCCCGACGGCTCCGTGGCGGCGCACCGCGAGCTCGGGCCGCGCTCGTCCACGATGGCGAACATGCGGATCGCCGCGGGCCCGAGCGGCGTCTACGCCCTCGCGTCGAGCGAGGCGGCCGGCGGGGTCGGCTTCGACACGCGGCTGCTGCGGCTCGACCCGGACGACCTGCGGGTCCTGGCGACCGCGCGGGTGGACTGGGCGAGCGACCTGTTCCTGGGCGCGGGGGCGGTGTGGGCGTCGGGGCAGGACTGCTCGTTCGACCTCGCGCGGCTGGACCCGGTGACGTTGCGGCGCACCGGGTTCTGGCGCACCGACCGGGCCGGCGAGGGCACCGAGGGGACCGTGCACGGCGGCGACGTCTGGATGCTCTACGCGCCGGAGGCGGTGCCGGTCGCGCTGCACCGCTACGACCTGCCGTAACGGTGCTACAGGCGCGGGCACAACGCGCCGATCCGTACGCGACGGACTCTCCGAGGGGTGGGCATTGGGACTTCTTCGTCGTGGGGGCGACGCACCACGCGTCGTGGGGTTCGACCTCGACCAGCCGACCGCTCCTGTCGCCGCGCCCCAGGCCCCGCCCGCCGCCGAGCCGGTGGCGCCCGCGTACGCGGCCGCCCCGCCCGTCTACGCGCCTCCCCCGGCCTACGCGCCGCCGGTCTACCCCGCGCCGCAGGCCCAGTCGCCGGAGGTCGGGCACTGGAGCCCCGGCGCGCCGCCGCCGCCGAGCTGGGGCGCCCAGGCAGCCGCGCCCAAGCGGCGCTACTCGTTCTCGATGCGGGGGATCGGCGGCCTCCTGGCGCTCGCCGTGCTCGCGCTCGGCGCGTACCGCGGGTACCAGCGCTACTTCGGCACGCCGTACCAGGCGCCGGAGCGCATCGGCGACGCGATGCTCATGCGCGACGAGACGTCGCAGCGCGACGCGGCGAGCGCGTTGCGGGAGATGCGCAACTTCCACCGCTCGTCCAGCGGCCTCTACGGCGCCGGCGGGTACGCCTCGATGCTGCTCCTCGTCGGCGACGCCGACGACAGGAACGCGCGCAGCCTCTACGACACGTTCGCCGACGAGGCCAGGGACGAGCGCATGACGATCAGCAGGCCGGCGGAGTACGACGGCGTGCTCTGCGCGAGCCTCAGCGACACCCCGGTCCCCGGGATCATGTGCTTCTGGGGCAGCGGGAAGAGCGACGGCTTCCTGCTGCACATCAACGCGAACGACCTCGACGAGGCCGCGCGGCTCACGCACCTCGCGTGGGACGCGGTGGAGGCGTAGCGATGGGCCTGCGCCGTGGCGGCGACGCGCCGCGCGTGGTCGGGTTCGACTTCGGCGCGCCCGCCGCGCCGCCCCCGCCACCCCCTCCTCCCCCGGGGCCGCCCCCGCCTCCCCCGGGGCCGCCCGCACCTCCGCCTCCCCCGGGGCCGCCCGCTCCGCCGGCTCCCCCGGCCCCGCCCGCTCCTCCGGCTCCCCCGGCTCCCCCGGCACCGCCGGTCAGCGTCGCCGTGCCGCCGGCCCCGCCCACGCCCCTCGCGCCGCCGGCCCCGCCAGCACCGCCCGCCCCGTTCGCGTCGGCGGCACCTGTCGCGACCGTGCCGTACCCGCCCGCTCCCCCGCCGGCCGCGTACCCGTCGTTCCTGCCGCCGCAGGCCCTCGCGCCCGCCCCGCGCCGCCACCGCGTCCTCCCCGTCGCCGGCGTCGCGGCCGCGGTCGTGCTCGCGCTGGCGGCGGTGGCGTTCGGCAGCGGCCTCGGCGGCGACGACCCCGACGACACCGACACGGTCGCGCTCCCCCACGTCCCCAAGGCCACCGTCCGCGCGCCGGAGGTCGTGGACGGCGCGCACCGCGTGACGTCGGGCCCGCTGCTGAAGATGGCGCAGGCGATCGAGACGCCGGGCGGGCCCGAGGGCGAGTTCGTGTCCGGGCTCTACGCGCACGGCCCCACCGCGCGGTTCGTCCTGGTGGCGTCGGCCACGCAGGCGCCGGTCGCGACGATGCACCGCGCGTTCTCCGCCGCCGCGCGCCGGAACGGCGTGACCGTCTCGTCCATCCGCGCCGTCGGCAACGACCTGCGCTGCGCCTCGGCCACGCGCGCCGAGGCCGAGACGTGGGTCTGCTTCTGGAGCGGGCCGCTGTCGTCGGGCTACGTGTTCGACGTGCACGCCGGCGACCTGCACGACACGGCCCGCGTCACGCGGCTCGTGCGCAAGGAGGTCGAGCTCTAGCGGTACGTCGCCATCGGGCGGCGGCGGCGTTGCGCCGGCTCCGGGGTGTCCAGGGCCTTGGCGTGCCGCAGCAGCGTGAACAGCCCGTTCACCGCCTCGTCGGCGTCGACGTCGTAGTCGGTGACGACGCTCGGTGGCGCGCCGAGGTGCGAGACCACGGGGTGGTCGTCCTCCAGCGGCACGAACGCCACCATCGGCTGCCCGAAGCCCGGGTCGAACGTGTGCCCCGGCTCCAACGGCTCCAGCGTCGTCGCGCGGACGGCCGCGAGGTGCCCGAGGAGCTGGCCCGCCGCGCGGGTGCCCGCGTCGGGGACGTCGAGCGCGACGAGCTCGGGGTGCGCCCACTTCGCCATGCCGTGCGTGTGCAGCGTCGCCGCCGACCCGTCCTCGGTCCACGTCGCGTGCACCGACACGTGCCGCCGCGCCTCGAACGGCCGCCGCCGCCCGAACCACTTGTGCCACTCCCGCGACGTCCAGACCTTCTCGGCCGTGAGGTCCACGACCGGCCCGTCCGCCGCCCACGTCGTCAGCGCGGACACGGCGCCGACCGCGAAGCCGATCGCGTCCGGGTACAGCGAGTCCTGCCGCGCCACCTCCAGCACGAGGGCCCGGCGGTAGAGGTGCGGGTTGGGGTACGAGCGCTTCGGGATCGGCGGCTCGCGCTCGAACGCCAGCGTCCGCAGCACCTCGAGCAGCTCGTCGCCGTCGCCGACCTCGCGCGAGGCGAGCGTCCACGCGGCGGGGTCGAGTGCCGGTACCTTCGCGTCGTGGAGCAGTGACGGGGGCGGGTCGTCCGCCCGGACGGTGAACACGGCGTACGAGGCATGGGCGCGCATCGGCTCGACCGTACCGGGTGGCGGGGGGCGTCGCTCGTCGCGCTCGCGCTGCTCGCCGCCTGCTCGGGCGGCGGCGGCGTGAAGGCGGGCGTCGAGGCCATGCCCGAGGCGTGAAGGTCGCCGGCGGCGGGCCCTCGTGCGTGCAGTACGAGGTCACCGGCGGCAGTCGCGGCCCGCGCTACCAGGTCGACGTCGTGCTGGAGGCGGGCGGGCGGGCGTTCGACGGCTACGCGGGCTTCGGGACGCCGCGCGAGGCGAGCGGGTTCTGGGTGTACGACGCCGACGACCTGTCGCGGCACGGGACGGCGATGTTCCAGCCGGAGTCGTAACAAGCGAGGGAGAACGCCGCCGCCGCCGTGGCCGGCTGTCCAGCCGGTCTCACGGTGGGGCCGGCAAGGCCGCACCGAGCGCCGCGTGCGAACGCACGCAAGCGAGGGAGAACGCCGCCGGCGCCGCCGTGAGGCCGGCTGGGCTACGCCGACTTCTCGCGGCGCTCGCGCTTGGGGGTCTCGCGGGGCTGGAGGGTCGGCAGGACCTTGTCCATCACGACCTCGCGCGTGATGACGCACTTCGCGACGTCCTTGCGGCTCGGGATGTCGTACATCACCGAGAGCAGGACCTCCTCCATGATCGCGCGGAGGCCGCGGGCGCCGGTGCCGCGCAGGATCGCCTGGTCGGCCACGGCCTCCAGCGCGTCCTCGGTGAACTCCAGCTCGACGCCGTCGAGCTCGAACAGCTTGCGGTACTGCTTCACGAGCGCGTTGCGCGGCTCGGTGAGGATCCGGATGAGGGCGGTGCGGTCGAGGTTGTGCACCGACGAGATGACCGGCAGGCGGCCGATGAACTCGGGGATCATGCCGTACTTGAGCAGGTCCTCCGGCATGACCTCGCCGAACACGTCGTTCTGGTCGACCTCGCCCTTGGAGTGCAGGATCGCGCCGAAGCCGATCGACTTCTTGCCGATCCGGCCCTCGATGATCTTGTCGAGCCCGGCGAACGCGCCGCCCACGATGAACAGCACGTTCGTCGTGTCGATCTGGATGAACTCCTGGTGCGGGTGCTTGCGCCCGCCCTGCGGCGGCACGCTCGCGGTCGTGCCCTCGAGGATCTTCAGCAACGCCTGCTGCACGCCCTCGCCGGAGACGTCCCGCGTGATCGACGGGTTCTCGCTCTTGCGGGCGATCTTGTCGACCTCGTCGATGTAGATGATCCCGGTCTCGGCCTTCTTGACGTCGTAGTCGGCCGCCTGGATCAGCTTGAGCAGGATGTTCTCGACGTCCTCGCCGACGTAGCCGGCCTCGGTCAGCGCCGTCGCGTCGGCGATGGCGAACGGGACGTTGAGCATCTTGGCGAGGGTCTGCGCGAGCAGCGTCTTGCCGCAGCCGGTGGGGCCGAGCAGCAGGATGTTGCTCTTGGCGAGCTCGACCTCGCTCTTCTCGTTGCCGCCGGCCTGGACGCGCTTGTAGTGGTTGTAGACGGCGACGGAGAGCGTCTTCTTCGCGGAGTCCTGCCCGATGACGTACGAGTCGAGGAACTCGTAGATCTCCTTGGGCTTGGGGAGCTCGTCCCACTTCAGCTCGGAGGCCTCGGAGAGCTCCTCCTCGATGATCTCGTTGCAGAGGTCGATGCACTCGTCGCAGATGTACACGCCGGGGCCCGCGATGAGCTTCTTGACCTGCTTCTGGGACTTGCCGCAGAAGGAGCACTTGAGCAGGTCGCCGCCGTCGCCGATCCGAGCCACCCGACCGTCACACCCTTCCCGGAACCCCGACAGACCTACGACGGTACCTCGTTATAGGTCGGTTCGGGGACTGCCTGACCTGAGGAAAATTCGCGCCGTCCGCGCCGCTCTGTCGGGCGGTGTCCGGCTTCGTCCGGGTCTCCGCCACGGCGTTACGGCGTCGTGGCGAGCCCCGCGAGCTTGCGCGTCGAGATCACCTCGTCGATCAGGCCGTACTCCACGGCCTCGTGCGGCGTGAGGATCTTGTCGCGCTCGATGTCGGTGCGGATCTGCTCGACGTCCTTGCCGGTGTGCCTGGCGAGCATCTCCTCGAGCTGGCTGCGCATGCGCAGGATCTCGCGCGCCTGGATCTCGATGTCGCTCGACTGGCCCTCGCCGCCGCCCGAGGGCTGGTGGATGAGGATGCGCGAGTGCTCCAGGGCGTAGCGCTTGCCCTTCGTGCCCGCGCCCAGGATCACCGCGGCGGCGGACGCCGCCTGGCCCATGCAGATCGTGCTGATGTCCGGGCGGATGAACTGCATGGTGTCGTAGATCGCCGTCAGCGCGGTGAACGACCCGCCGGGCGAGTTGACGTACAGGTGGATGTCGCGGTCCGGGTCCTCCGACTCGAGGTAGAGGAGCTGGGCCATGACGTCGTTGGCCGACACGTCGTCGACCTGGACTGCCAGGAAGACGATGCGCTCCTTGAGGAGGCGGCTGTAGACGTCGGTGGCGTACTCGCCGCGGCTCGTCTTCTCGATGATGCCGGGGAGGATGTAGCGGCCCTGCGGGTTCATGGCGGTCACCTTCAGCTCACCGGTCCTGCGGACGGCACCTGCATCGCCCGCTGCACGACGTGGTCGACGAAGCCGTAGTCCTTCGCCTCGTCCGCCGTGAACCAGCGGTCGCGGTCGGAGTCCTTCTCGATCTGCTCGATCGACTGGCCCGTGTGGAACGCGATGCGCTCGGCCATCTTGTGCTTGGTGTAGAGCATCTGCTCGGCCTGGATCGCGATGTCGCTCGCGGTGCCGCCGATGCCGCCCGAGGGCTGGTGCATCATGATCCGCGCGTGCGGCAGGGAGTACCTCTTGCCCGGCGCGCCGGCGCAGAGCAGGAACTGCCCCATCGACGCGGCGAGGCCCATGGCGACGGTGGCGACGTCGTTCTCGACGTACTGCATGGTGTCGTAGATCGCCATGCCCGCCGAGACGGAGCCGCCGGGCGAGTTGATGTACAGGAAGATGTCGCGGTTACGGTCCTCGGCCGCGAGGAGCAGAAGCTGGGCGCAGATCACGTTGGCGATCTGGTCCTCGACGACCGACCCCAGGAAGATGATCCGCTCCTTGAGCAGGCGGTTGAACACCTGCTCGTCCGGGTTCATCAGCGCGTTCGGGGCGCGCATGTCGATGCCGTTCATGTCACCTGCTCGTGTCGTCTCGGGTGCGTCTGAACGACCCTAACGCGCGGGAGCGACGGAAGGCGGGCCGGGGAGGGGACGTTCGCCGTGGGCGCAACGGCCGCGCCGCGCGCGGGTTCAGTGGTCGTGGCCCTCGTGGTCGCCGTGGTCGTGGTCCTCGTGGTCGTGCTCGTCGTCCTCCAGGGCGGCGTCGACGGCGGCCGACGGGCCCTCGTCCTGGAGCTGCGAGAGGTCGACGCGGGCGCCGTTGGTGTCGGTGACGACGGCGCTCTCGAGGATCAGCGCGAGCGCCTTGCCGCGCACGATCTCGGCCATCAGCGCGGGGAGCTGGCCCTGGCGCACGAGGCGCTGCGCGAGCTCGTCGGGCGACATGCCGGCGCGCTGGGCGCGGCGGACGACCTGGTCGGTGAGCTCGGCCTCGTTGACGCCGAGCTCCTCCTTCACGCCGACCGCGTCGAGCACGAGCTGGGCGCGGACGGCCTGCTCGGCGCCGCCGCGGGCGTCGTTGCGCAGGTCCTCCTCGGTCTGGCCCGAGTCGGCGAGGAACTGCTCCAGCGTCATGCCGGCCTCGGCGACCTGCTGCTGCATCCGCTGGACGCGCCACTCCGCCTCGGTCTCGACCATCGACTCGGGCAACGGCACCTCGACGCGTTCGAGCAGGGCCTCGAGCACCCGGTCGCGGGCCTGGACGCCCTGCTCCAGGCGGCGGATGCGCTCGATGCGCGCGCGTACGTCCGCGCGCAGCTCGGCGATCGTGTCGAACTCGCTCGCCGTCCGCGCGAAGTCGTCGTCGAGCGGCGGCGCCTCCTTCTCCTTCACGGCCGTCACCGTGACGTGGAACGTCGCGGTCGTGCCGGCGTGGACGCCGAACTGGATCTCGGCCTGGAACTTGCGCAGCTCGCCCGCGCTCGCGCCGACCACGGCCTCGTCGATGCCGGTGATGAGCGAGTCGGTGCCGACCTCGTACGACAGGCCGGTCGCCTCGCTGCCCTCGATCGGGTCGCCGTTGGGGTCGGTGGCGTTGATGTCGATGACGACGAAGTCGCCGTCCCGCACGGGCCGCTCGACGGTCTTGAGCGAGGCGAAGCGGTCCTGCAGCGCCGTGACCTGCTGCTCGACCTCGTCGTCGGTCACGTCGACCGCGTCGACGGTGACGGGCAGGCCCTCGTAGTCGGGCAGCAGCACGTCGGGGCGCACGTCCACCGTCGCGGAGAACGTCATCGGCTCGCCGTCGGCGAACGCCGTCAGCTCGACCTCGGGCTGCCCGACGACCGCGACGTCGTTCTCGTCCACGGCGGCGCGGTAGAGCTTGGGGAGGGCGTCGTTGAGCGCCTCCTCAAGGACGACGCTGCGCCCGACGCGCTGGTCGAGGATGCGCGGCGGCACCTTGCCAGGGCGGAAGCCCTGGACCTTCACCTGGCGCGCGATGCGCTTGTACGCCGTGTCGATCGCGGGTGCGAGCTCCTCGAACGGGACCTCGACGTCGATCTTCACGCGCGTGGGGCCGAGGGGTTCGACGGTCGCCTTCACAACGCTCCTGGCAGTGCTCGCGGGTTGGGGCGCGAGCGTATCGGTCGGGGCGGGGAGACTCGAACTCCCGATCTCGTGCACCCAAAGCACGCGCGCTAGCCACTACGCTACGCCCCGCGGCGCCCACCCTAGGGCGTCCCCGCGGGCGTAGCTCAATGGTAGAGCTCCAGTCTTCCAAACTGGTGACGCGAGTTCGATTCTCGTCGCCCGCTCCACGCGCGACCGCCGGCGCTTACGACCGCCAGATCATCGCCAGCGCGCGGTCGTCGGTGGCCGCCGGGGCGACCGCGTCGATCAGGCGCGAGGCGCCGCCGCGGAACGTCGAGATGACGAGCCTGTTCGCCTCGCCGAGCAGCTTGTCGATGCCGAGCTCCAGGTCGCGGCCGGGCACCTCGACCAGCCCGTCGGTGAACAGCAGCAACGCGTCCCCCGGCCGCAGGCGACCGCGTACGGCGGGCCAGGAGCCGTCGTCGAACAGCCCGAGCGCGCTGCCCTCCGCGGCCGACAGCGTCCACGCGCCGCTGCCCGCCCGGAACTGCGCGGCGGGCGGGTGCCCCGCGCTGTCCAGCAGGTAGTCGCCGGTCTCCAGGTCGATCGCGACGTGGATCGCGGTCGCGAAGCCCTCCTCCCACGCCTGGCGGCGCAGGTACGCGTTCGCCGAGCGCAGGAACTCCTCCGGCCGCACCGCGCCGAGCAGGCCGCCGAGCGCGCCGGAGAGCAGCAGCGCGCGGGTGCCCGCGTCGATCCCCTTGCCGGAGACGTCGACCAGCGCGACCTCCAACGACCTCCCGTCGCGCGTGCGCGCCGAGACGAGGAAGTCGCCGCCGAAGCCCGCGCCGCCGGCGGAGCGCTGCTCCATCTCCCACGACCACCCGGGCGGCAGGTCGGGCAGCGCGCCCTGCACCCGCAGCCGTTCGCGCAGCTCCACGAGCATGGTCTCGCCGCGCAGGCCGGTGACGCCGAGGCGCTCGCGGCTGCCGACGAGGAGGTACGCCACCGCGCCGACGGCCGCGTACATGACGAACACCGGCGGCCGCACCGCCTCGGCGCCCCGCACCCCGAGGACGGTCAACGCCCCCGCGAACGCCGCCAGCACGACCACGGCCACGTCGCGGCGCCTCGTGACGTACAGGCCTGACGCGAGCAGGGGCAGGACGAGCAACGACGGCGGCGCCCACGTGGGGTCGTACAGGCACGACAGCACGGTCAGCAGCGCGACCGACATGATCAGCGCCGGGAGGACCGCCATCTGCCACGGGACCCGCGCGCGCCGCGCGCGCAGCAGCGAGGCGGAGGCGGTTCCGAGCATCACCTGTCCATACGGTCACAGAAGTCGCACCGGCGTCAAACGGGACGCGGGCGTTTGCCTCTCCGAATCCGAGGGGAACGACATCATGCTGGCGTGTCACCGAATGGCTACTCTTACCTGACCGCTAGCGTCCCTGAACGCCCGCGCTACCTCCAGAACCCGGGGTCATGAACGGCGAAGCCCGCCTCGCGCTGCGACCAGTGCCCGCGAGTGCCGCGCTCGCGCGCCTGTTCGTGGAGCAGACGCTGGGCGGCTGGGGCTGCGACGGGCTCGTCGACGCGGCCCGCCTGCTGGTCAGCGAGCTCGTGACCAACGCCGTGCTGCACGCCCGCACCGACCTCGAGCTGTCCGTGCGCCTCGTCGCGCGCGGCGTACGCATCGAGGTCTCCGACGGCAGCCCGGCCGCGCCGGTCGTGCGCCACTACGAGGACGAGGCGATGACCGGGCGCGGCCTCGCGCTGGTCGAGGAGCTGGCGTCGGCCTGGGGGGTCGACGACCACCCGGCGGGCAAGAGCGTGTGGTTCGAGATCCACGAGGACCTCGGCCGCTAGCGCCAACCCGGTCGCGGCCCGCTCCCCCGGCGCGGTAGGAACGCCGCCATGGTGGAGATCCGCACGCTGACCGAGGCCGACGTCGTCGAGTACCAGACGCACGTCGAGAGCGTGTTCGGCGGCGACTACGACGAGCAGGAGGCGGCGGCGTGGCGCCCGCTGATCGAGCTCGACCGCAACCACGCCGCCGTGGACGACGGGCGGATCGTCGGCAGCGCGGGCGTGTTCACGTTCGACATGACCGCGCCGGGCGGGCCCGTCCCGACCGCCGGAGTCACCGTCGTCGGCGTCGCCGCGACCCACCGCCGCCAGGGCATCCTGACGCGGCTGATGCGTACGCAGCTCGACGCGATCCGCGAGCGCGACGCCGAGCCGGTCGCGGCGCTGTGGGCCAGCGAGGCCGTGATCTACGGCAGGTTCGGCTACGGCGTCGCCGCCCGCCGCCTCAACGTCACGCTCGACGCCCGCGAGCCGGAGCTCCTCGGCGCGCCGCCGCGCGGCCGCGTACGGGTCGTGGACGACCTCGCCGACATCGCGCCGCCGCTCTACGACGCCGTTCGCGCCGCGCGCCCCGGCATGATCAGCCGCGACGAGCGGCGCTGGCCCGCCCGCCTCTGCGACCTCCCGCAGCACCGCCACGGCGCGGGGCAGCAGCGCAACGTCGTCTACGAGGTCGACGGCGCGGTGCGCGGCTACGCGATGTACCGGTTGAAGCCGTCGTGGGACCCGGGCCCGCGCGGCGAGGTCCGGGTCAAGGAGCTGGTCCACCTGGATGCCGACGCGCACGCCGGCCTGTGGCGCTACCTCACCTCGATCGACCTGATGCCGCTGACGACGTACGACAACGTCCCGCCCGACGACGCGCTCTTCCACCGCCTCCGCGACCCGCGGCTGGTCCGGGTCAACGGCTTCGTCGACGGCGTGCACGTCCGGGTGCTCGACGTGGCACGGGCGTTCGAGGCGCGGTCCTACGACGGGTCGGCCCGGCTCGTCGTGGACGTCGTGGACGGCTTCGGGGGCTACGCGTCCGGCCGCTGGGCGCTCGACGTCTCCCCCGACGGCGTGTCGTGCGCGCCGACCGACGCCTTCGCCGACGTCACCATGGGCGCGGCCGAGCTCGGCGCGCTCTACCTCGGCGACACGACGCTGCGCGAGCTGCACCTCGCGGGGCGCGTGGACGAGCACACGCCCGACGCCGTCGAGAAGGCGTCGCCCGCGCTCGCCTGGCCCGTCCGCGCGTGGTGCCCGGAGATCTTCTGACGTTCGACTAGCCGGGCTGGCAGCCTGGGCACCAGTACGCGGTGCGGGCGCCGAGCACGTCGCTACGGATCGGCGTCCCGCAGCGACGGCACGGCAGGTCGGTGCGCCGCCACAGGTAGTGCCTGTCCTCGTCGCTCGGCCGCCCGCTGCGCCGGTCGCGGTCGGCCGGGTCCGTCGTCACGATGCGGCCGATCCGTACGCCGTTGCGCAGCATCCGCACGAGCGTCTCCCACAGCGCGTCGAACTCCTCGCGCGTCAGCGTGTTCGCCGCCCGGTGCGGCGCGATGCCGAGGACGTAGAGGGCCTCGGCGCGGTACACGTTGCCGACTCCCGCGATCGCCGACTGGTCGAGCAGCAGCGTCGCGATCGGGGTGTCGCGGCGGGTGACCTTGCGCCACAGCCGCTCGCGGTCCGCGCGCGGGTCGAGCGGGTCGGGGCCGAGCCGGTCGAGGATCGCGTCGCGCCGCTCCGGAGTGATGCGCTCGCAGACCGTGGGGCCGCGCAGGTCCACGAGAGTCTCGCCGTCGTGCATCCGCAGCCGTACGGCGCCGCGCGGCGCGGGGAACGGCCGCTCGTGCCGCTCGAACACGCCGTAGATGCCGAGGTGCACGTGCACGACGTCGTCGCCGTACTCGTAGAACAGGTGCTTGCCGTACGGCCTCACCCGGTCGAGCACGCGCCCGTCCAGCGCCGCCGCGTCGCTCGCGAACCGGCCCTGCGGGCTCTCCATCCGCAGCGCCTTCCCCTTGAACGCCGCGTTGTGCTCGCGCGCGATCCTGTGGATCGTGTGGCCCTCGGGCATCGTTCTCCTCGGAGGTCTGTCGTGGCGGCCAAGCGCAACGGTTCCGGTACCCCCGGCGGCGGCGTCAGCGGGCTCACCGGCGGCGGCCCCTCCATCGTCGGCGTCTCCGGCGGGATGCGCGCGCGGGACGTCTCGCGGCCCCGCCCGAAGGACCTCGCGCGCGCCGAGAAGACGGTCGTCGTCAAGCGGAACGAGTCGCCTCGTACGCCGTGACCTGAGCGATGCGGCGTACGTGCCGCTCGTCGCCGCTGAACGCCGTCCCCACGAACGCCCGCACGATCGCCTCCGCCTCCTCGAACGTCAGGAACCGCGCGCCGAGGGAGCAGACGTTGGCGTCGTTGTGCTCGCGCGCGAGCCGCGCGATCTCCACGGACCAGCACAGCGCGGCGCGGGCGCCGGGGACCTTGTTCGCGGCGATCTGCTCGCCGTTGCCGCTGCCGCCGATCACGACCGCGAACGCGCCCTCCGCGACCGCGCGGGTTGCCGCGTCGATGCAGTACGACGGGTAGTCGTCGTCGGCGTCGTACGCCGCCGCGCCACAGTCGACGGCCGCGTCGCCGAGGACGGCCTTGAGGTGCTCCTTGAGCTCGAAGCCGGCGTGGTCGGTCCCGAGGAAGATGCGCATGTGCGGATCGTGGCAGGAGTCGACGGCTGCCCGCGCGGCTGGGTCGCGGCGGTGTGGGGTCCTGGCGGCGTGGAGTGGCGGGTGACGCCGTTGTCGTTCGCCGCGCTCCTGGACGCGCTCGGCGACGCGGAGGTGGTCGCCGCCGACGTGCCGATCGGGCTGGCGCCGTCGGGCCACCGCGCGTGCGACGTCGCGGCGCGGGAGCGGCTCGCGGCGGCGGGCGCGTCGCGGTCGTCGGTGTTCCTGATGCCGCCGAGGCCCGTCCTCGAAGCGCCCTCGCACGCCGACGCCTGCCGGGTCGGTACCGACCTGGGAGGCAAGGGCATCTCGGTGCAGACCTGGTACGTCAAGGACCGCGTCCTCGACGCCACCGACCACGCCGACGCGCGGACGTACGAGGCGCACCCCGAGCTGTCGTTCCTGCGCCTGGCCGGCGCCGCGCTCCCGCCGAAGAAGACCGCCGCCGGGCTCGGCGCGCGGATCGCCGTGCTGGGACCCGCGCTCGCGGCGGGCAGCACGCCGGTGGACGTGGCGGCGCTGCTCGCCACGGCGCCGCGACCCGCCCGCGCCGACGACGCGCTCGACGCCCTGGCCTGCGCGTGGACGGCGCGGCGCATCCTCGACGGCACCGCCGAGCACCTCGGCGACGCCGTCGCGCGGATCGCCGTGTAGAGCGGCCCTAGAGCTGGATCGACTTGACCTCGAGGAACTCCTCGAGGCCCCAGACGCCTCGCTCGCGGCCGTTGCCCGACTGCTTGTAGCCGCCGAACGGCGCGAGCGGGTTGAACTTCGCGCCGTTGACGTCCACCTGCCCGGTACGCATCCGCCGCGCGAACGCCTTCGCCCGCTCCGCGTCGCCCGACCACACGCCGCCGGAGAGGCCGTACGGCGTCGCGTTCGCGATGCGCTCGGCGTCGTCCTCGGAGTCGTACGGCATTACCGCGAGGACAGGGCCGAAGATCTCCTCCTGCGCGATGGTCATGTCGGGCGTGACGTTCGCGAAGACGGTCGGGCGGACGTAGTAGCCGCGCTCGAAGCCCTCCGGCGCCTCCGCGCCGCCGGTGACGAGCGTCGCGCCCTCCTCGACGCCCTTGCGGATGTAGCCGAGCACCCGCTCGCGCTGCACGTCGGAGACGAGCGGCCCGAGCCGCGTCTCCGGCGACGTCGGGTCGCCGGGCGCGTACGACTCGGCGGCGGCCTTCACGGCCGCGACGACCTCGTCGTGCTTGTCGCGCGGGACGAGCAGGCGGGTCAGCGCCGAGCAGGTCTGGCCGGCGTTCTGGTACGCCTGCGCGACCGCGATCTTGCCGATCTTCGACAGGTCGGCGTCGTCGAGGACGACGTTCGCGCTCTTGCCGCCGAGCTCCAGCGCGACGCGCTTCACGGTCTGCGCGGCGAGCGCGGTGACGCGCTTGCCCGCGGCGGTCGAGCCGGTGAACGACACCATGTCGACCTCGGGGTGCGCGACGAGCGCCTCGCCGACGACGGCCCCGGTGCCGGTGACGACGTTGAACACGCCCGCGGGCAGCCCGACCTCGTGGCAGATCTCGGCGAACAGGAACGCGTTGAGCGGCGCGACCTCGCTCGGCTTCAGCACGACCGTGCAGCCCGCGGCGAACGCCGGCGCGACCTTGTTCACGATCTGGTGCAGCGGGAAGTTCCACGGCGTGATGGCGCCGACGACGCCGACCGGCTCCTTCACGATCAGCGAGTTGCCGACCGTCTCCTCGAACGCGTACTCGGTCGCGATCTTCGCGTACTGCGCCATCGTCGCGATCGGCAGGCCCGCCTGGACCAGCTCGGCGTGCTTCGCCGTCGCGCCCATCTCGGCGGTGATCGTCCTGGCGATCTCGTCGGCCCGCGCGCTCATCGCCTCGTGCAGGCGTTCGAGGAACTTCGCCCGCTCCTCGACGCTCGTCGCCGACCATCCGTCGAACGCCGCCCGCGCCGCGCGCACCGCGCGGTCGACGTCCTCGGGCGTGCCCTCGGCGACGCGGCCGACGACCTCCTCGGTCGCGGGGTTCACGACGTCGATCGTCGACGTGCCGGTCGAGGCGACCCAGGCGCCGTCGACGTAGAGCTGCGTACGGTCCTGCAACGGATCCTCCGTCTTACGGGCGCTCGGTCGGCTCGCCGATCGAGCCCGGGTGGTCACGGTCGAGATGGTCGCGGAGCTCGGCGTCGTCACCGAAGCGGAGCTCGCACTCAGGACACTGGTGAACGGCCATGCTGTGCAGTGTGGCACTGATCGTGAGACCCGAGACAGCCGCCGACGCCGAGGCGGTCCACGCCCTGCACGCCGCCGCGTTCGGCCGCGTGGTGGAGGCCGACCTGTACACCGCGCTGCGCCGCGACGGCGACGACCTGCCCGCCTCGCGGGTGGGGCTGCTCGACGGCGTGCTCGTCGCGTCCGTCGTCGTCAGCCGCGCCTGGGTGGGCGACGCGCCGGTGGCGGCGTTGGGGCCCGTCGGCGTGCTGCCGGAGCACCAGGGCCGCGGGTACGGCAGCGAGGTCGTGCGCGCGGCCGTGGCGGCGTGCGCCGGCGAGCCGCTCGTCGCGCTGCTCGGCAGCACGGCGTTCTACCGCCGCTTCGGCTTCGCGGCCGACCCGCGGGTGACGCCGCCCGACCCGGAGTGGGGCGAGCACTTCCAGGTCCTGCGGAACGACCCCTCGGTGGAGGGGCCGTTCCGCTACGCCAGGGCGTTCGACGCCGTCTCGTAGGGCTAGCGCGTCACCGGCTTCGTGCAGATCGCGTCCCACGTCTTCTGCCCGCCGACGCCGTCGGCGGTGAGGCCGAACTCCTTCTGGAACGCCTTCAGCACCTTCGTCGTCCCCGGGCCGTGGTCGCCGTCGACCGCGATGCGCCAGCCGCGGCCCTTGAGCCGCTCCTGGTAGGCGCGCGTGATCGGGCTGTCCTTCATGCCCTCCTTGGTGATACCGGGGCACTTCGGCGCGGTGGAGCCGGGGCCGCGCTGCGGCGTCGCCTTCCCGCCCTGCGCCGTGGCCGGGCCGGTCTGCGGGCGCGCGCCGCCGGCGTAGGCGGGGATGCCGTAGCCGGCGATGTTCGCCCGCCGCGCCATGCGCAGGACGGACCCGCCGGTACGCGAGCCCTTCTTGTTCGTGTTGCCCTCGATCGTGACGATCGAGCCGTCGGCGCGGACGGACTCCACGATGCCGACGTGGGCGATGCGGCCCATGCTCGGCCACTGGAAGAACACCACGGCGCCGACGCTGGGCCTGTTCGTCCAGCAGCCGGCCTTCTTGAAGCCCTGCGCCATCGCGGGCGTGTACGCGCTCTCGCTCGGCAGCTTCATGCCCGCCTCGCGGAACATCGCCACGACGAACGACGCGCACCACGGCTGGTGGTTGGCGTGGCCCGCGATCTTCGCGAACTTGTTGTCGTTGTTGGGGCCCTCGTCGTAGCCGAGCTCCTTGCGCGCCAGCGCGAGGACGTCGGCGGCCGCGGTCATGCCTCGCCCGCCGGCGGGACCACGCTCTCCTCGCTGTAGTCCACGTCGGGGTCCTG
Source organism: Frankiaceae bacterium (assembly GCA_035940575.1). Taxonomy (GTDB): domain Bacteria; phylum Actinomycetota; class Actinomycetes; order BP-191; family BP-191; genus BP-191. Next base: position 22,658 of record DASZER010000042.1, read on the forward strand.
CGACACGTCCTGCTCCCCGTCCTCCGGACGCGGCGCGTTGTCGGTCTGCTCGGGCTCGCCCGCCATCTCGAACGTCTCCTCCGTCATGGCGCGCATCGAACACCCTGCGCGCCCCCGCGCGCCAGAGGGAGATCTCACCCCCGTGGGAACGTCCACCCGTAGCGGCGCACGAGCGCGTCCTTCACGCCCTCGAACGTCGCGGCGTCCACCAGGCCGCCCCAGCGGCGCACGTCCTTGGCGCGCATGCGGTACCAGGGGTGCAGCCGCGTCCAGCTCGGCCGCCCCTGCCTGTCCCACGCGCCGGCGCCGAGCGGGTACCACTCGGCGTGCTGGCCGTGCTTCGCCTGCGTCGACAGCGTCAGCACGAGCAGGATGTCGCCCTCGCGCCCGACGACGAGGACCGGCCTGTCCTTCTCGACCGCGTCGGACTCCATGAACTTCACCGGGCCCCACACGACCGCGCCCGGCCGGATGTCCCACTGCCCCCGCTTGGGCCGGTACGGCTTCGCCTGCGTGAAGTACGAGAGCGCGTCACCCCGTGGGGCCAGGGGCGGCCCTTCGAGCGGCGCCCTCGTGGTCCGGCGCGGTGGTGCCGCGGGCCGCGACGGCGCGGCGCGCCTGCGGAACAGCCCCATCCCCCGTCCCTTCGCTCAGCCGGCGACGATCGCCGGCAGGTCCGCGTGGTCGGCTATCACGTGGTGGCCCTCCGGCTCGGGCTGCGAGTCGTCGTCGTAGACGCCGGTGTAGCGGATCGCGGTCATGCCCATCCCGAGCGCGCCCGCGACGTCGGTGCGCCGCAGGTCGCCCACGTGCGCCGTGGTCTCCGCGCGCGCGCCGAGGCCGGCGAGCGCGTGCTCGAAGATCGTCGGGTCGGGCTTGTAGCAGCCGACCTCGTCGGAGAACGACCAGTGGTCGAACGCGTCGAGCAGCCCGTGGCGCGCGAGGTGCTTGCGCAACGCCGTCGACGGCGTCATGCCGACGTCGCAGACGATCCCGACCTTGATGCCGCGCTCCTTGAGCGCGCGGATCGTGGTCGCGACGTTCGGCGTGAGGTCGATCCGCGCCTCGGCGCCCGCGCGCCCGAACGCCTCCACCAGCGACTCGTGCACGTCCGGGGGCAGGTCGTGGCCGAGCGCCTCGACGATGCCCGCGGCCGCCTCGGTGTAGGAGAAGTGCTCCCCCGCCGTCCACCGCTGCACGAACGTGTCCCACGCGTCCTCGAACGCCCGGTCCAGCACCGCGCGCTCCGTCGCGAACCCGGCGTCCTCCAGCAGCCCGCTCCACACGCCGACGCGCCAGTCGCGCATCGCCCCCGGCGACGCCTCGCGGCAGAGGGTGTTCCAGTAGTCGAAGGTGACCGTCTCGATCATGCGACCAGCGGCTCCCTGTCGCGTCCGCGCTTGAACTCGAAGAACCCGTCCGTCGCGAGCACGAGGCGCACGCCGTCCCAGAGCCGCCCGGCGTCCTCGCCGCGCGGGACCGGGGACACGACAGGGCCGAAGATCGCGGCGCCGTCGACGGCGACGATCGGCGTGCCGACGTCCTTGCCCACGAGCGCCACGCCCTCGTCGTGCTCGGCGCGCAGGCGGGCGTCGTACGACTCGTCGTCGGCCGCCGCGAGCGCCGCCGGGTCCGCGCCCGCCAGCGCGAGCGCGTCGCGCAGCAGGGCGTCGTCGCGCTCCCGCTTCTCGACGTGCAGCAGCGTCCCCACGGCGGTGTACAGCTCGCCCGCGCCGGTGCCGGCGTCGCGCGCGGCGAGTGCGACGCGCTGCGCCCGCAGGCCGAACGCGTGCCCTGTCGCCTTCGCGGGGTCGTAGCCCTCGTTGGCCTCGTTGAGGAAGCGCAGCGACATCAGGCGCCACTCGACCTCGACGTCGCGGACACGCGTCACCTCGTGCATCCAGCGGGACGTGATCCACGCCCACGGGCACACCGGGTCGAACCAGAACCGTGCGGTCACCGACATCTCGCCTCTCCAGGTGCAGCGCGTCCGTGCGAGGATTCCCGTCATGTCGGCACAGAACCTCACGAGGGACGAGGCCCGCGCGCGGGCCGCGATCATCCGGGACGCGTCGTACGACGTGGAGCTCGACCTTACGTCGAGCGAGGTGACCTTCACCTCCACCACGACCGCACGCTTCGGGTGCACGGAGCCGGGTGCCGAGACGTTCGTCGACCTCATCGCGCCATCGGTCCAGTCGATCACGCTGAACGGCGCCGCGGTCGACCCCGCGACGGCGTTCGACGGCGACCGCATCCACCTGACCGGCCTGGCGGCGGAGAACGAGCTGGTCGTCGTCGCGGACTGCGCGTACATGCACACCGGCGTCGGCCTGCACCGCTTCGTCGACCCCGTCGACAAGCAGGTCTACCTGTACACGCAGTTCGAGACGTTCGACGCGCACCGCGTCTACGCGTGCTTCGACCAGCCGGACGTCAAGGCGCGGTTCACGTTGTCGTGCCTCGCGCCTGCCAACTGGGTCGTCGTCTCGAACATGGCGACGACCGAGGAGCCGGACAGGACCGAGGGCGGCTGGTGGCGCTTCGGCACGTCGCCGCTGATGTCGCCGTACATCACCGCGATCGTCGCCGGCCCGTACCACTCGGTCACCGACGAGCACAAGGGCATCCCGCTCGGGATCTACTGCCGCGAGTCGCTCGCGGAGTTCCTCGACCCGGACGAGATCTTCACGCTCACCAAGCAGGGCTTCGACTGGTTCCAGGAGAACTTCGACTACCCGTACCCGTTCGGGAAGTACGACCAGCTCTTCGTCCCGGAGTTCAACGCGGGCGCGATGGAGAACGCCGGCGCGGTGACGTTCCTGGAGGACTACGTCTTCCGGTCGAAGGTCACCGACGCGGCCCGCGAGCGCCGCGCCGAGACGATCCTGCACGAGATGGCGCACATGTGGTTCGGCGACCTCGTGACCATGCGCTGGTGGGACGACCTCTGGCTCAACGAGTCGTTCGCGACGTACGCGTCGGTGCTCTGCCAGGTGTCGGCGACGCGCTTCACGGGCGGCTGGACGACGTTCGCGAACGTCGAGAAGACGTGGGCGTACAAGCAGGACCAGATGCCGTCCACGCACCCGGTCGTCGCGGACATCGTCGACATCGAGGCCGTCGAGGTGAACTTCGACGGCATCACGTACGCCAAGGGCGCGTCGGTCCTCAAGCAGCTCGTCGCGTGGGTCGGGCAGGACCGCTTCCTCGGCGCGCTGCGCTCGTACTTCAAGAAGCACGAGTACGGCAACACCGAGCTCAAGGACCTGCTCGCCGAGCTCGAGACGTCGTCGGGCCGCGACCTGTCGTCGTGGTCGAAGGAGTGGCTGGAGACGGCGGGCGTCAACACGCTCCGCGCGGTCTTCGAGACCGACGACGCGGGCGCGTTCACGTCGTTCGCGGTGCACCAGGAGGCGCCGCCGGACTGGCCCACGCTGCGTTCGCACCGCATCGCGATCGGCCTCTACTCGACCGTCGACGGGCGCCTCGAGCGCACCGACCGCGTCGAGCTCGACGTCGTCGGCTCGGTGACCGAGGTGCCCGAGCTCGTCGGCCGCGCGCAGCCCGACCTCGTTCTCGTCAACGACGACGACCTGTCGTACTGCAAGATCCGCCTCGACGCTCGTTCCCTGGAGACGCTCACGTCGTCGCTGGGGACGTTGAGCGAGTCGCTGCCGAGGACGCTGTGCTGGGCCGCCGCGTGGGACATGACGCGCGACGCCGAGCTGCCCGCGCGCGACTACCTGCGGCTCGTGCTGCGCAACATCGGCACCGAGACCGAGGTCGGCGTCGTGCAGACGCTCATCGCGCAGTCGACCGGCGCGATCGTGAACTTCGGCGACCCCGCCAACCGCGAGGCCGGCTACGACCTGCTCGCGTCGGCGGCGTGGGAGCACATGCACTCCGCCGAGGCCGGCAGCGGGCACCAGCTCGCGTGGACGCGCGCGTTCGCGTCGTCGGCGCGCGGCGAGCACGTCGACAAGGTCCTCGGGCTGCTCAACGGCACCGTCGAGGTGCCCGGCCTCGTCGTGGACACCGAGCTGCGCTGGCACCTCGTCCGCAACCTCGCCGCGCGCGGCGCGATCGGCGAGGACGTCATCGCGGCCGAGGCCGAGCGCGACCCGACGGCGGCCGGCGCGCGGCACGCGGTCGCGGCGCGGGCGGCGCGGCCCACGGCCGAGGCCAAGGCCGAGGCGTGGGCGTCGATCATGGACGACCCGAAGCTGCCCAACGCGATGCTGTCGGCCACGATGGGCGGGTTCCAGCAGGCCGACCAGGCGGAGCTGCTGGCGCCGTACGCCCAGCGCTACTTCGACGCGATCGAGCGCATCTGGGACGAGCGGACGAACGAGACCGCGATCAACATCATCACGTCGATGTTCCCCTCCGTGCTGATCGACCAGCGCACGGTCGACGCGACGAACGAGTACCTGCGCACCGGCAAGCCCGTCCCGGCGATCCGCCGCCTCCTCGTCGAGGGGCGCGACGGCCTGGAGCGGGCGCTGCGGGCGCAGGCAGTCGACGTGGCGGCGGGGCGCGGCGAGGCGTAGCCCCCGCCTGGCGGGCTACCTGCGCGGAGCCGTCGCGTCGAGCAGGTCGGGCAGCTCGGCACCCCGCGGCTCGCCCTGCCCGGCGGCCTGCGCGATCAGGCGCACGCCCTCCACGATGCCGCCCGCGACGTCGCCCACGCCGAACGACGCCGACATCGACAGCGCCGCGAGGCGCGCCGCGCGGTCGTCCACGCGCTCGCGCGCGGCCGGGCTCGTCACGATCTCGAGGCGGCGTTCGAGCGGCGCCACGAGGATCAGCACGGCCGGCCGCTCGGTCAGGCCGAGGTCGGCCATGAGCGCGTGCGCGGAGTCGAGCGGGTCGGTCTCGGTCGGGCCGAGGTAGACGCAGAGCTGCAGCCCGGTCCACTCCTCCGCCTGGTCGACCGCCCGCGCGATGCGGCGGCGCTGGCGTTCCGTCAAAGGCTTACCAGGAACCACTCGCGCCTCCACCGCCGCCGGATCCCCCACCGAAGCCGCTGCCGGACGACGAGCTCGCCGAGCTCGCGGAGCCGATCGAGCTGGACGACGACAGCGGCGCCGAGCCCGACCCGCCGACCCACGTGCCCTGCGACCACTGGCCGTTGTTGAGCAGGTTCGGGTCGCTCCAGCCGCTGCGCGAGCCGCCGAACATCGGGAACCCGCCCCGCCACGTCGAGCCCCCGCTCAGCGCGCCGCGCACGCCGCCGAGCAGCGCGCGGCCGAGCGTCAGCACGATGCCGAGCACGATGACGCCGACGGCGACCTTGGGGATCCACGAGCCGTCGCCGATCGGCGAGTCCTTGAACGGGTTGGCGCCGCTCGGGACGTCCTCCGGGTCGAGGTCCGGAACGCTCCCCCGCGGCGTGTCGAAGATCGCCGGCGGGATGCCGATGTTGTCGAGGCCGTCCTTGCCGTTCGTGGCCACGAAGCGTTCGAGGTCGGGCAGCGTCGCGCCGACCGCCTCGGCGACCTTGGCCGACGCGGCGCGCAGCGCCCCCGCGACGTTGCCCGCGCGCATCGGCGCGGTCATCGCGGCGACGGCGCCGTCGAGCTCGGTCTCGTCCACCTCGCCCGCCAGGCCCGCGCCGAGCTCGACGCGCACGCGCCGCTCGCGCATCGCGACCAGCACCAGCACGCCGCGGTCGGAGTCGGCGTCCCCGACGCCCCAGCAGTCCAAAAGGCGCCGCGCGTACGACGACACGTCGTCGCCGCCGAGGTCGGGAACCGTCGCCGCCACGACCGCGATGTCGCTCGTCATCGCGAGGCGCATCAGGTCGCCGGTGAGGTACGCGCGCTTCTGCGCGTCGAGGACGTTCGCCGCGTCGACGACGGGCACGTTGGCGTGCGCGGGCAGGCCCTTGCAGCTCGGTCCCGCCGCCCACGCCGGCGTCGCGAGCGAGACGCCGAGCACGAGCGTGGCCGCCGTGAGCAGACGTAGCCGCATCCGTACCCCCTCCTGGTCGGGCGTCATCCTCGCACGCTACGGTTCCTGTGGGACGGGAGGTGTGCCGTGGGCAGCAAGGACAAGGGCGGACGCGAGACCAAGAAGCCCAAGAAGGACAAGAAGTAGCAACCCCCTTCCCGGCGGTCACCGGTGAGTACGGATCGGCGGCCGCGCGCGAGAGGTGACGCCGACGGTCCGTGCCCACCGGTGACCCGGGGACGGCCGTCGGTCCGTAGGCTGGCGCGCGTGCTGACCCACGTGGTGCTGATGACGTTCGCGGACCAGGCCGACGCGGCCGAGGCGAAGCGGCGGCTGGAGGGGCTGGCCGGCGCCGTGCCGGCGCTGCGGTCGCTGCACGTCGGGCTCGACCGGCTCGGGCTGCCGGGGTCGGCGCACCTGTGCCTCACGACCACGCACGACGACGAGGACGGGCTGCGCGCGTACGCCGACGACCCGGCCCACCAGGACGTGCTCGCCTGGCTGCGCCCGCGCCTCACCGGGCGGGTCGCCGTCGACTACTGACCGCCGCGCGGTCGCGTTCCTTGCGGCCCACGCGGCACCTGGCCGCGTGGCGATCTTCACTGTTCGGGAGCGGCCGCGGCGGCGACGGCGCGCTAGCCGAAGAAGACCTCGGCCTCGGCGTAGAGGTCGGGCGTGACGAGCTTGAGCTCCTTGGTCGCCTCCTCCAACGGCACCTGCACGATCCGCGTGCCCTGGAGCGCGGTCATGGTGCCCCACTCCCCCTCGTGCGCCGCGTCGATGGCGTGCAGCCCGAAGCGCGTGGCGAGGACGCGGTCGTACGCCGTCGGCGTGCCGCCGCGCTGGATGTGGCCGAGCACGGTCGCCCGCGCCTCGTGGCCGGTCCGCGCGCGGATCTCCTCCTCGAGCCGCTGCCCGATGCCGGAGAGACGGACGTGCCCGAACGCGTCGAGCTCGCCCTCCCGCACGGCCATGGTGCCCTCGACGGGGGTGGCGCCCTCGGCGACGACGACGATCGGCGCGTAGTGGGTCTGGTAGCGGTGCTCGATGTACGCGCAGACCTTGTCGATGTCGAACGGCCGCTCGGGGATGAGGATCACGTTGGCGCCGCCGGCGAGCCCGGCGTGCAGCGCGATCCAGCCGGCGTGGCGGCCCATGACCTCGACGATCAGCACGCGGTGGTGCGACTCGGCGGTCGTGTGCAGCCGATCGATCGCCTCCATGGCGATGTTCACGGCGGTGTCGAAGCCGAACGTGTAGTCGGTGGCGTTGAGGTCGTTGTCGATCGTCTTGGGGACGCCGACGACGTGCACGCCCTCGTCGTGCAGGCGCTTCGCGACGCCGAGGGTGTCCTCGCCGCCGATCGCGATCAGCGCGTCGACGCCGTTGTCCGCGAGCGTCGCCTTGATCCGCTCGACGCCGCCGTCGACCTTGAACGGGTTCGTGCGCGAGGAGCCGAGGATCGTGCCGCCGCGCGGGAGGATGCCGCGCACGTCGGCGACGCCGAGCGGCCCGTGCTCGTTCTCCAAGGGGCCGCGCCAGCCGTCGCGGAAGCCGACGAACTCGTGCCCGTACGTCTCGACGCCCTTGCGGACGACGGCGCGGATGACGGCGTTGAGACCGGGGCAGTCGCCGCCTCCGGTGAGGACTCCGATGCGCATGCGGCGACCCTACCCACGACGCGGCGCCGAAACGGCGCCGCGACGCGGGCTACGACAAGGGGCTAGCGGGTCGGGACGTCCATGAAGCTCGCGCCGGACACCGCGACGCCGCAGAGGCCGACGCAGGTGACCCACTGGACGCTGACCTGCGCGCTGTTGGTGCTGACCTTGTTGAGCTCCTTG
>DASZER010000043.1:0-274849 GCA_035940575.1 Frankiaceae bacterium
GCCCCCGGCGCCGCGCCCCCGACCGGATTAGGCCGAAGGGGTCAAGGTCCGGCGTCCGCGTGACGATGAGAGGGGCGTGGGCCGCCTCTCGCGGCGCGCCGCCGCCGTGGCGGTGTGCGCCGCCCTGACCGTGTCGCTGTCGCCGTCGGCGTCGAACGCCGACGACAAGACGACGCTGCGCGCGCGTGCCGCCGCGCTCCGCTCGTCCGTCGCCGCCATCGACGCCGAGCTCGACGTCGCGATGCGGCGCTTCCACGAGGCCGAGGACGCGCTCACCACCGCCATCGCCTCCAACCTCGCCGCCGAGCAGCACGTCCGCGAGGCCTCCGAGACCCAGGCCATCGCGCGCGACGCCGCCGCCAGCCGCATCCGCGCGCTGTACATGAGCGGCGGCTCCCTCGCCGTCGTCGCGACGGTGCTCCGCGCGACCGACGTGCACGACGCGCTCTCCCGCTACCACAACGCCACCGCCGTCCTGAAGGCCGACCAGGTCCAGGTCGACTACGCGATCCAGGGCACGCACGAGGCCGAGAAGGCCCAGGAACGCCTCCACGACGCCGTCCGGGCGCAGGCCCGCGCGGAGAAGGCGACGCAGGACGCGGCGAAGCGGCTCGAGACGCTGCTCGCCAAGCAGGCGTCCCTGCTCGCGGGGACCGACGCGCGGCTGCGCGCGATCCTCGAGGCCGAGGCGCACCAGGCGCGGATGCTGGCCGAGGCGGCCATGCGCGCCGCCGCCGCCAAGGCCCAGGCGGCGACCACCGCGACCGGCGGCACCGTCTACAACGCGCCCACGGGCCGCTACGCCTGCCCCGTCGGCCCGGTCAGGTCGTTCGTCGACACGTGGCACGCGCCGCGCTCCGGCGGCCGCCAGCACCAGGGCACCGACGTCTTCGCGCCGTGGGGCTCCCCCGCCTACGCCGTCGTGGACGGCGTCATCGACAAGTGGGGCAACGGCGGCCTCGGCGGCATCACGCTGTGGCTGCGCGCCGCGAACGGCGACCGCTACTACTACGCCCACAACAGCGTGAACATCGCCACCGTCGGCACCCACGTGCGGGCCGGCGACGTCATCGCCAAGGTCGGCAACACCGGCAACGCCGCGACCACGCCGCCGCACGTCCACTTCGAGGCCCACCCCGGCGGCGGCCCCGCCGCGAACCCGTACCCGTTCCTCGCGTCCATCTGCAAGCGCTGAGGAATACCACCTAGGGGTATGCTCGTTCCCTCTTCACGAGGAGGAACGATGCACGGGTACACGGACGACAAGGACGCCCTGCTCAAGCGGCTGCGCCGCGTCGAGGGCCAGGTACGCGGCCTCCAGCGGATGGTCGACGAGGACGCGTACTGCATCGACGTCCTGACCCAGATCTCGGCCGCGACCAAGGCCCTCCAGGCCGTCGCCACCGGTCTCCTCGAACAGCACCTCCACCACTGCGTCGCCGCCGCGATCGAGTCCGGCGGACCCGACGCGCACGCCAAGATCGCCGAGGCCGGAGAGGCCGTACGCCGCCTCGTCCGTTCGTGAGGAGACCGACCATGAGCACGCGCACCTACACCGTCGAGGGCATGACCTGCGGCCACTGCGTCAGCGCGGTGACCGAGGAGGTCTCCAAGGTCGGCGGCCTCTCGGACGTGACCGTGGACCTCGCGTCCAAGACCCTGACGGTGACCGGCGAGGCGATCGACGACGCGGCCGTCCGCGCGGCGGTCGACGAGGCCGGGTACGCCGTCGCCGCGTCATGAGCGCCAAGGTCGACCTGGCGATCGGCGGCATGACCTGCGCGTCGTGCGCCGCCAGGATCGAGAAGAAGCTGAACCGCCTCGACGGGGTCAGCGCGAGCGTCAACTACGCGCTCGAGCGAGCGACGGTCGAGTACGACCCCGCCGTGCTCGCCCCCGACGACCTCGTGAGGACCGTCGAGGCGACCGGCTACACCGCCGCCCTCCCCCGCCCCGCCGGCCCCGCCGCCGACGGCGAGGGCGAGGCGGAGAGGCCCGGCGAGCACGGCGAGGCGCGCGCGCTGCGCGACCGGCTGGTCGTCTCCGCGCTGCTGTCCGTGCCCGTCGTCGTGCTGTCGATGGTGCCGGCGGCGCAGTTCCGCTTCTGGCAGTGGCTCGCGTTCGCGCTCGCCGCGCCCGTCGTCGTCTGGGGCGCGTGGCCGTTCCACCGCGCCGCCGCCGTCAACGCCCGCCACGGCGCCGCCACCATGGACACGCTGATCTCGGTCGGCGTGCTCGCGGCGTCCGGCTGGTCGGCGTGGGCGCTGTTCCTGGGCGGCGCGGGCGAGCCCGGCATGCGCATGGGCGCCCACGGCATGCCCGACCTCTACCTCGAGGTCGCCGCGGGCGTGACGACGCTGATCGTGCTCGGCCGGTGGTTCGAGGCGCGCGCGAAGCGGCGCTCGGGCGCGGCCCTGCGGGCGCTGCTGGAGCTGGGCGCCAAGGACGTCGCCGTCCTGCGCGACGGCGTCGAGACCCGCGTGCCCGTCGGGCGGCTCGTGGTGGGCGACGTGTTCGTCGTACGCCCCGGCGAGCGCGTCGCGACCGACGGCGTCGTCGTCGACGGCCAGTCCGCCGTGGACGAGAGCATGCTCACCGGCGAGTCCGTGCCCGTCGAGGTCGGCCCCGGCGCGGCCGTGACCGGCGCGACCGTCAACGCCGGCGGCGTGCTCACCGTCCGCGCGACCCGCGTCGGGTCCGACACCGCCCTCGCCCGGATCGCGCGGCTGGTCAGCGACGCGCAGTCGGGCAAGGCGCCCGTGCAGCGGCTCGCCGACCGGGTGTCGGCGGTGTTCGTGCCCGTCGTCATCGCGCTGGCGCTCGCCACGCTCGCGTACTGGCTGCTCGACGGCGCGGGCGCGGAGGCGGCGTTCGAGGCGGCGGTGGCGGTGCTGATCATCGCCTGCCCGTGCGCCCTCGGCCTCGCCACGCCGACCGCGCTGCTCGTCGGCACCGGGCGCGGCGCGCAGCTCGGCATCCTCATCAAGGGTCCGGAGGTCCTGGAGTCCACCCGCCGCGTCGACACGGTCGTGCTCGACAAGACCGGCACCGTCACGACCGGCCGCATGACGCTCGTGGACGTCGTCTCCGACGAGCCGCGCGCCGACGTGCTGCGGCTGGCCGGCGCCGTGGAGAACGCCTCCGAGCACCCGATCGCGAGGGCCGTCGCCGACGCCGCCAAGGCCGAGGTCGGCGCGCTGCCGAGGGTGGAGTCGTTCGCGTCCAGCGCCGGGCTCGGCGTCACGGGCGTGGTCGACGGGCACGCCGTCGTCGCGGGCCGCGAGGCGCTGCTGCGCGAGTGGTCGCTGGCCGTCCCCGAGCGCCTCGCCAAGGAGCGCGACGCCGCCGAGGCGGCGGGCCGCACCGCCGTCTTCGCGGCGTGGGACGGCGCCGTACGCGCGGTGCTCGTCGTCGCGGACACGCCGAAGGAGACGAGCGCGCAGGCCGTCCGCGAGCTCAGGGCGCTCGGCCTTCGGCCGGTGCTGCTGACCGGCGACAACGAGCGCACCGCCCGCGCGATCGCCGCGCAGGTCGGCATCGACGAGGTCGTCGCCGAGGTGCTGCCCGAGGGCAAGGTGGACGTCGTACGGCGGCTGCAGGCCGAGGGCCGGGTCGTCGCGATGGTCGGCGACGGGGTCAACGACGCCGCCGCGCTCGCGCGGGCCGACCTCGGCCTCGCGCTGGGCACGGGCACCGACGTCGCGATCGAGGCGAGCGACCTCACGCTGGTCCGCGGGGACCTGCGTACGGCGGTGTCGGCGATCCGCCTCGCCCGCCGCACGCTGCGGACGATCAAGGGCAACCTGTTCTGGGCGTTCGCCTACAACGTCGCCGCGATCCCGGTTGCGGCGGCGGGGCGGCTCTCGCCGCTGCTGGCCGGCGCGGCGATGGCGTTCTCGTCGGTGTTCGTGGTCACGAACAGCCTGCGGCTGCGCCGCTTCAGCACCTGAACGACCTACCTGGGCAGGCAGTAGTACAGGGTGACCACGTTCAGCGCCGTCGTGCTGACCGTGGTGGCCTGGCAGTTCGCGGGCGGTGACAGGACCGGCACGCAGACAGGGCCCACCGTCAACGGCGGCCCGAGCGTGCCGGCCCTGACGACCGCGTAGCAGAGCGGGGTCGCCTCCGCGGCCGGGACCGTCGCGGGGGCGACGACGACCGCGGCGGCGGCCAGGGCGAGCGACGTGCGCATGGTTCCCCCTCCACGGCTGGGATCGTGGGCGGTACGGGCTCCGGGCTCAGCAGGTGAGGGCGACGCGGAACGGCAGCGTGTCGCTGCCCGTCCCGACCTGGTCGACGGCGCCGAGGTAGAGCGTGGCGTCGCCGGCGGGCGCGGTGCCGTTCACGAGGAACGTCGTCCGGTAGCTGCCCTGCGCGTCGGTCATGCCGTGCATCTCCTTGCCGCCGTGCATCTCGCCGTCCTTGCCGTCGGCGTACGTCGTGTTGAAGATCACGTTCATGCCGGGGCGGCCGGTGAGCGAGAGCGTCAGCATGCTGTTCGGCGTGACGCACGACTTGTCGAGCGTGGCGTGCAGGTCGAGGTCGTGGACGCCCGGCGACCCGCCGGTGCCGGGGCCGGTCGTCGGCCCGGCGCCGTGGGGCGCGGTCGTCGTGCCTGGCTTGGCGCTCGTGCCGGGGGCGGCCGAGCCGCCGGTGCCGGGCTTCGCGCTCGCGCCGCCGCTCGCCCCCGAAGGCGCGCCCGCCGTCGGGGTCGTCGTGATGATCGAGACGATGGGCGGGTTCGTCGTGGAGGCGCCGGCCTCGGGCGCCTTGCCCTTGCCGTCGCCGCCGCACGCGGCCAGCACGGCCGCGGCGAGCACCGCGGCCGCGGCGCGGCCGTAAAGGTCATTCATCGAGTCTCCTCGGGAAGTTGTCGCTCTCGGGCAGTCCCACCGACCGGCGCACGTCCTGCACGAGGAACCCGCCCCGGTCGTAGATGTCGTCGGCCGCCTCGCCGTGGGCGATGCCCGCGGCGACGAGGTCGGCCCGCTGCTTCCCCGCGGGGGCGAGGGCAGCCTTCTTGAACTCGCGCGCGGCCGCGACGTACTCCTCGATCGCCGCGACGAAGTCCGCGCGCGCCGGGAGCAGCACCTCCGGCGTCGGCACCGCCGCGACGCGCGCCTTCGTCGCCGTCAGCGACTCGATCCACGCGTCGGCCTCGCCCGCGATGACGCTCGCGGGAACGACGTGACGGTTCTGCAGGTCGTCGATCGCGGCCTTCATGCCGTGCTCGACGGTCTTCCCGCCGGCCTGGAGGTGCGGCAGCATCTCCTGCTCCCAGGCGACGTACTCGGCCTCGGTCAGCGCCGGCCTGGCGGGCGTCCTGGGGTCGCGCGTCAGCGCGAGCGCGCCGACCGTGAGCGCCACGAGGGCGACCACGAGCGCGCTCGCGACGACCGCGCGGCGCATCACGCGCTCGCGGTCACGGCGGTGGACCCGCCGAGGTACGACGCCACGACGGCGGGGTCGGCGAGCAGGTCCGAGCTCGGGCCCGACAGCGCGACCGAGCCCTTGGCGAGGACGTACGCGCGGTGCGAGTGCTCGAGCGCGAGGTGCACGAACTGCTCGACCAGCAGCAGGCTGGTGCCCGCGGCGTTGACCTCCTCGAGGACGTCGAAGAGCTGCGCGACGACCTTGGGCGCGAGGCCGAGCGAGAGCTCGTCGACGACGAGCAGCTTCGGCGAGCACATCAGCGCGCGCGCGACGCCGAGCATCTGCGCCTCGCCGCCGGAGAGCGTGGACGCGCGCTGGTGCGCCCGCTCCTTGAGCCGCGGGAAGATCTCGAACGCCTTCTCGACCCGCTCCTCGCGCAGCGACGACGGCTTGCGGACCGGCCAGAAGCCGAGGTGCAGGTTGTCGAGCACCGACAGGTCGCGGAACAGCTCGCGGCCCTCGGGCAGCAGCGTGATGCCCTTCTTCACGACGTCGTAGGCGGGCTGGCCCCCGATGCTCTCGCCGTCGAACCAGATCTCGCCGGCGACCGGCGCGAGCAGGCCCGAGACGGTCTTGAGCAGCGTCGACTTGCCGGCGCCGTTGGCGCCGACGACGGCGACGATCTCGCCCTGGCCCACGGCGAGGTCGACGTCGCGCAGCGCGGAGACGGCGCCGTAGTTGACGGACAGGCCGCGTACGTCCAGCAGGGGCGTGGTCATGCCGGCACCGTCTCCGTCCGATCCGTCGTGGCGGCGGCGTCGCCGAGGTACGCCGCGATGACGGTCGGGTCCTCGCGGACCACGTCCGGGGTGCCGGACGCGACCATCTTCCCGTGGACCAGGACGTACATCCGGTCCGAGACGCCCGTCACCATCCGGACGTCGTGCTCGATCAGCAGCAACGACACGCCGAGGCGGTCGCGCAGGTCGAGCAGCAGCTCGGAGAGCTGGTCGGTCTCGGCGTTGTCGAGGCCCGACGCGGGCTCGTCCAGCATGATCACGGGCCAGCCGCCGACGAGCGTCCGCGCGATCTCGACGCGGCGCAGCACGCCGAACGGCAGCCCCGCCACCGTGCGGTCGGCGACCTGCTCGAGGCGCATGAACCGGATCGCCCTGCGCACCGACTCCTCCGCCGCCGCCTCGTGCCGCACGCCGTTGCGCGTCAGGAACACGTGCGCGTACAGGCCCGTCGGGTTGGCCGCGTGGGTGGCGACGAGGAGGTTCTCGTAGACCGAGAGCTGCGGGAAGAGCTGGATCGCCTGGAACGTCCGGCCGAGGCCGCGCCGCGCCCGCTCGTGCACGGGGAGCTGCGTGACGTCCTCGCCGAACAGCGACACCGTGCCCGACGTCGGCACGACGAGGCCCGAGATGGCGTTGAACAGCGTGGTCTTGCCCGCGCCGTTCGGGCCGATGAGGCCGACGATCTCGCCGGGCCCGACCTGCAGGTCCGCGCTGTCGACCGCGACGAGGCCGTCGAACTCCACGCGTACGCCGCGCACGTCGATGACCGACGACACCGCGCCCGCGGGCAGGTGGACCGTCAGCGGCAGCTCCTCCGCGACCTCGGTCTCCTGAGCCACCGGCGCGACGGCAGGCAGGCGGATCGGTCTCGGCTCGGCAGCGCGGATGCCCAGCGCGGTCTCGCGCCTGTTCCACGGCATGGCGTTGCGCACGCGGCCGGCGAGGCCGGTGGAGCGCAGGCGCTCGAGCCGCGCGCCCACCTCGTGCTCGCTCGACCACGCGGACACCCGCTCGCGCAGCGGCGCGAGCACCCGCGCCAGCGAGTGCGGCACGGCGGCGAGGCCGCCCGGGTAGAGCAGCAGCACGGCGGTCAGCAGGACGGCCGACGCGATGTCGAGGTAGCCGGTGAAAGCCTCGACGCGGAAGAACAGCTCGTTGAGGCCGGCGAACACCATCGACGCCGCGACGCAGCCGCCGAGGCTCTGCAGGCCGCCGACGACGGCGATCGCGAGGATCAGCAGCGAGGCGCTGATGTTGAACTGCGCGCTGACGACCGTGCCCTGGCCGATCAGCGTGAGGTTGCCGGCCACGCCCGCGATGCCGCCCGCGACGGCGAACGCGATGAGCTTGTAGCGCCGCACGTCGATGCCGAGCGAGGCGGCCGCCGTCTCCGAGCCGCGGACCGCGAAGAACGCGCGGCCGGTCTTGGAGTCGCGCAGGTTCAGCAGGCCGAAGATCACCGCCGCCGCGACCGCGAGGACGACGAAGTAGAACGTCTTGCGCTCGCTGAAGTCGAAGTACGGCTTGGTCTCCGGGGTGCCGATCGGCTTGATGTCGGCGCTGGACGAGCCGCCGGAGCCGGAGAACCACGGCGAGACGAACAGGTACGAGTCCGCCATGTACGCGAAGATCAGCGTCGCGACGGCGAGGTACAGGCCGCGCACGCGCAGCGCGACGACGCCGAGCACGATCGCCGCGACCGAGGCGATGACGCCGGCGAGCAGCAGGTTCAGCGGGAAGTCGACGTGCCAGCCGCGGACGAGCAGCGCGGAGGAAAACGCGCCGATCCCGACGAACGCCGCCTGCGCCAGCGAGATCTGGCCGACCCACCCGGTGAGCAGCACGATCGACGCGGCCGCGATGACGTAGAGGCCCGCCTGCGTCGCGTCGCCGAGCAGCGTGAACTCGATGTCGTCGCGCAGGATGCCCGCGAAAGGCCAGCCGAGCATCACGATCAGCAGCAGGTAGCGCCACGCCCGGATCTGGACGCCGAGCAGCTTCTGCCGCGCGACGGGCAGCGTCGGCACGAACCGCCGCCGCCCCGCCGTGATGTCCGCGGTGCCGGTCGCCTGCTCCGCGCGGATGTCGCTGGACGAGTACTTGCCGCCGCGCAGGTACATCACGGTCAGCGCGATGATCGTGAGGACGAGCTGCGAGAGGCCGAGCTGGCCGGAGATGCGGCGCAGCGGGCCGATCAGGCCCATCGCGGGAACGAGGCCCTGCAGCGCGCCGACGCACGCCGCGCCGACGAGCACGCCGGTGAGGCTGCCGAGGCCGCCGATGAGCGCCGCGACGAACGCGGGGAGCATCTGCAGCGACAGCGTGTACGGGCTCAGGTTGTTGACGCCGCCGAGCAGCACGCCCGCGACGCCGGCCAGGGAGCCGCCGATGAGCCACGCGACGCGCGCGTTGCGGTCGGGGTCGATGCCCACGAGCGCGGCGGCGACGCGGTTGTCGGCCGCGCCGCGCAGCGACAGGCCGAGGTCGGTGAACTTGAACACCGCGAGCAGCGCGCCGGCCGCGACGACGGCGGTGAGGAACAGGCCGAGGTCGCCCCAGAAGATCGTGCTGCCGCCGAGCCTCGGCCCGCCGTCGGGGAAGATGCGCGGGCCGATCAGCGGCGCGGTCCCCCACACCTTGGCGACGAGCGACACGACCAGGCCGAACATCGCGACGGTGCCGACGGTCTGCGCCGTCGGGCCCTGCCTGCGCAGCGTCCGTACGAACACGCGCTCGGTCAGCATGCCGAGCAGGCCGCCCGACGCGACCGCGACGGGGACGACGACGACCATCGGCAGGTGCCGGTGCACCGACAGCTCGTACGCGAGGTACGCGGGGAACATCGCCATCGCGCCGTGCGCCAGGTTGAGCACCCGGGACGCCCGGAAGATGACGACGATGCCCACGCCGAGCATCGCGTACGCGCCGATGAGCGGCAGCGACAGCAGGAGGTAGATCAGCAGGTCGAGCACGGCGCGTGAGTCCTATTCCTTCGGCGCGTCGAGGCCGACCCACGGGTCCTTGACCCAGCCGATCCCGGGGCTGCGGAAGCCGTTGAAGCCGTTCTGGAACTGGATCAGGAACGGCTGCATGGCGGTGTTGGCGTAGTGGTTGCCGCGCGACCACTTGAGCGGGGTCGACAGGCCCACGTCGTACGGCATCGCGTCGGCCACGGCCAGCACGGCGGGCCTGGTGAGGAACGGCCCGACCTTCTTCAGCACGTCGATCGTGTAGCGCATGCCGAGGTAGCCGCCCTCGAGGAACTGGTTGTAGATGTCGATGTCGCGCTTCACGCCGCGCACGTCGTTGACGTACTCCGCGACGGCCGGCTTGGAGGCGAGGCCGCCGACGGGCGGCAGGTAGCCGGTCCAGACGGTGGCGCCGTTGCACGTCGAGCCGCAGGCCGCCGCGAACTGCTCGCTGAACAGCGTCTGCGCGAGGCCCATGCCGGCGGTGAAGGTCTGGCCGAAGCCGTCGCGCACGAACGTCAGCGCCTCGCTCGGCTCGAGCAGCAGCGCGAGGAAGTCGCACTTGTCGTCGCCGCCGAAGCAGGCCGAGTTGAACGCGCGGTTCTCCGTCGAGTAGCTGGACCGGCCCGCGTTGATCGCGCAGAACCGGCCGCTGCAGCCGCCGCCGGAGCCCGGGTCGAAGTAGCCGGGGATGTCCTTGCCGGTGAGCCGCTTGACCGCCGCGTTGTACGCGAACGCGCCCTCGACGCCGAAGTGGTACTGGCTGTCGAACACGATCGAGAAGTTGCGGGCGTCGAGCCTGTCGTACGCGTCCTTGGCCATGATGTGCATCGTCGAGACCGTCGAGGCGGCCACCGGCCACACCCACGGGTCGACGTACTGGCTGTTGAGCATGCCGTCGGTGCCGAGCACCGGCGTCTGCGTCTTGACGAAGTAGCCCTCGTTGCTGGCGATCCGCAGGCCCTCCGACGAGGGGTTGACCGCGAGCGCGAACACCTTCTCGCCCTCGACGAGGTTGCGGATGTAGGTGTAGCCGCGCTGCGCGTCCCAGCCGTCGTCCTTGAGCTTGAGCGTGACCTTGCGGCCGCAGATGCCGCCCTCGCGGTTGACCTTGTTCTTGACGGCGTTCATGCCGGTCACGACAGGGCCGAGGAAGCTCGTGCCGATGCCGGTCTGGACGACCGTCGCGCCGAGCTTGATCTCGGTGGCGGTGACGCCGCGGTCGGTCTTGCCGCCGTTGGCGCCGGCGCGGCACTCGATGCCCTTGGGCGTCGTGACCTTGACGTCGCCCTTCTTGTCCACCGTCACGGCCGGGCCCGAGCCCTTGGGGCCGCTGCCGACCGTGCCGGGGCCGTTGTTCGTGCCGGTGCCGGTGCCGTTCCCGCTGCTGGTGCCGTTGCCGCTGCCGCCGGCCTCGACGACCCCGACGCCGGGAAGGCCGGTCTGGGTCGCGCCGCCGCTCTGGAGCGCGACGAACGAGAGCACGACGACGCCGGCGGCGACGACGGCGAGGGTGGACAGGGATCCGTCGACGGACGGGCCGAGCCGGCTCATGTCAGTTCCTCATCGCGAGTGAGCATCGGGAGTTCGAGCAGCAGCCGGCGGCGCGCCGACAGGTACGCGGGCACGCCGAGCAGCGCCCAGATCAGCAGCAGCGGGAGCGCGTCGCCGAGCGAGCGGAGCGAGAGCCGCACGCGCTCGACCAGCGCCTCGAACGGGCCTTCGGCCTGGCCGCCGTTGCCGTCGGCGACGGTGGTCGGACCGGGCGCGGGCGACGCCGTGGCGGTGGGGCCCTTCGGCGCCGGGCCCATCGACGGCAACGGCGCGGGCGGGTCCGGGTCGGGCACGACGGTGTCGTCGTCGTCGCCGCCGAAGTCGTCCTTCGTCAGCGGGAACACGCGGTACGACACCGTGCCCGACGCGCCCGCGAAGTCGGTGACGAGCCGCGTCTTGGTCACGCCGTCGACGAGCCAGACGACGCTCATCGCCGGCACGACGTAGTCGTCGCTCGGCTTGTCGTAGTCGTACATGCGCTCGGCGTGCACGTACGGGTCCTGCGTGAGCTCGGCGTACGTGCCGCGCGCGTCCTCCGTGACCTGCGCGGCGGGGAAGTCCACCCAGAAGCGGCCGTCGAGCGCGTCGTTGACCTGCTTCTGGACCTGGGAGACCGAGCACGTCGCGCCGCAGACCGGCGTGCCGTTGACGGACACCTCGCTCACCTTGACGGTCCGCTCGACCTTGGCGGTGCCGGTGCGGCCGTGGGCGGTGAGGGTGACGACCTGCTCGACGCGCCCGAACGACACGACGCCGCCGATCGTGACGTTGTCGGCGACCGCGCGGATCGTGGTCGTCATCGCGCCGCGGCCCGGCGCGCGCTGCTCGTCGACCTCGGCGTACGCGTTGCCCATCTGGATGGGGGCGGGGACCGGCGCCGCGCTGCCCTGGCCGGTGATGAACACGCCGTTGGCCGCGTCGTACGCCGCCTTGGCCAGCACCGTCGCCTTGGCGAGGTCGCAGCGCACCGACGCGTCGTGCTCGGTGGCCTCGAACAGGATCCCGGCGTAGTCGTTGCACTCGGCCACCGGGGCGAACTTGTCGCCCGCGCCGGCGTCGTGCCTGTCGAGGTTGGTGGTGCCGTCCTCCTCGCCGATCGTCGCGGCCGCGACCGCGCCGTCGTCGGTGAGGTTGGCCGAGCGGACGTACGCCTGGCGCAGGTAGCGCGTGCCGGGGCGCGAGGTGCCGCGGGTGTCGACGTTGGAGAGGTTCTGCACGAGGTTCGCCGTGCCGCCGACGAGCTGGTAGTCGGCGCCGTACGCGCGCGCCGTCGTCGTGTGCTCGCTCTCGGTCTTGCCCTCGACGTCGCGCGCGTCGATCGTGCCCGCCGAGTGCGGCACGTCCTCCGGCGCGACATACGGGTCCGAGACGTCGTGCATCACGAGGATCGACTCGACGAGGCGGCCCTGGTCGTCCTTGCGGCGCAGCGGGATGAACAGCCGCCGCGTCCGCGAGTCGAACGCCAGCCGCCGCGAGTTGCCGTTGGCGAACAGCGCGGCGAACGGCACCTTCAGCCGCTCGCCCTGGGCCGGCACCAGCGCGGCGTCGTCGCCGTAGCCGAGGCCGATCTGCGGGTCCTTGCTGATGAAGTACACGCGGCTCGTCGCCTCGTCCACGACCTGGCCGAAGAGCTGGAGCGCGTTGCCGTTGATGCGGCCGACGTAGCGCTTGTGGTCGGTGTCGAACACGCGGATGCCGGTGTTCGAGCCCGCCTCGACCATGAGCACGCGGCGCATCCGCACGTCGACGCCCGCCTCGGCGCCCGTGCCGGAGTAGTCGCCGGCGGCGCGGTACGCCTTCGCGGTCACCGTGCCCGCGCGCTTCCTGCCGACGCCCCTGACCTCGACGACGCCGGACGTGCCGCCGGTCGAGAGCTGCGTGATGAAGCCGCTGATGTGGTTGGAGATGCCCCGGCACGGCATGTACAGCGAGTCGCCGACCAGGAGCACTGCCGTCGGGAGGTCGTTGCCGATGAGCGCGCCGCACGCGCCCGCGGGCACCGTCACCGTCTCGGACCAGCGGCTGACGACCTTGCCCGCGAGGAGGTCGGACAGCGACAGCCGCTGGACCTGGTTGAGCGTGGGGCCGCCGGTCTGGCTCTGCGACATCTTCTCGGTGGTGCCGACGATCACGAGGTCGTCGTCGGCCTCGTCGGGCGCCAGCGCCGCGATCGCGAGGGTGCCGAGCGGGGAGTCGACCGCGAACAGGTGCTCGACCTTGCCGTTGCGGAACCCGATGCCGTGCAGCCGCTGCTGGGTGGGCGGCTGGATCGCGTTGCGCGCGTAC
The DNA here is from genome assembly GCA_035940575.1 of Frankiaceae bacterium. GTDB lineage: Bacteria > Actinomycetota > Actinomycetes > BP-191 > BP-191 > BP-191. The sequence goes on from DASZER010000043.1 coordinate 12,983, forward strand.
CAGTCGGGGTAGACGAGGACGTGGTGCCTGGCGTCCATCCACACCGGCGTCGTACGCCCCACCGGCGGGATGGCGACGACGGGGCTGAGGGGCTTGCCGTTGCGCAGGTCGATCGCCTGGACCCGCGTCCACTGCGAGTCGCTGTCGGTGTTGTCGGAGAACGCGTAGCCGACCCCTGCCGCGGAGTCGACGGCGAGGTAGCCGTGGCTGATCGTGTCGGCGGGGAACACCTTCCACTCCGCCTGCTCCACGAGCCCGTCGGCGCCGGCAACGCGGGCAGGGCCCGCTCCCGTCGCCACGAGCGCGGCGGCCGCCGTCGCCGTCGCGAGCAGCAGCGCTCGCGCGCGCGTCCAACGCCTCACTAAGCCCTCCCTGGGACAAGCCGACGGCGCGAAGGCCGTCATGAGGAGTACGTGTTCACCCCGCCTGGCGTTACGCCCGGGCCCGCGAAAGGGACCGGCTCCGCCCCGCCGGCGGCTGGGAGACCGGCGGGGCGGAGCGCGCTCGGGGTGCCGCTAGCCCTGGCGGACGCAGGACGAGGCGCCGACCGGGTACGGCTTCGTCCCCTGCGCCGTGTCGCCCGCGATGTGCAGAGTGGTGCCGATGGGGACGGTGGGGTTGCCGACGTCGGTGCGGATGACGAGGTCCGTCAGCAGCTCGCCCTTCTTGAACACCGGGCCGCCGGGGAAGTCGCCGGGGCTCGCGGTGATGGTCAGGGAGTTCGTCGCCACGTCGTAGCTGCCGGTGGCCTTGCCCGGCGAGAACGACGTGCCGGCCTGCGTCACGTGGGCGGACAGCGTGACGCCGACGCCGTTGTGCGTGAACTGGAACTGGTAGAAGCCGCCGGTCGGCGTCCCCGTGTCGCCGCCGGGCGCGGCCGCCTTCGCGAGCCGGATGAGGACGGTCACCTTGCGGCCGTCGACGGAGACGATGTCGCCGCCCACGATGTCCGTCGCCTTGGCGCCCGTGGCGACGTCGCCGCTCGGGTCCGTCACCAGGTTGCACAACGGCTTCGGCTTGGCGGCGGGGCGCGGCGCCGCGGTCGCGGCTCCCGGGATCGCCAGCGCGGCGGCGGTGGCCGCGGCGAGCGCGGTGCGGGTCCTCATGACAGGTGCTCCTTCGTCGGTTCTGCTGGGAAAAATGATCCGGTGGTGCCCGACGTGGAAACGCCGGGCACCACCGGAAGTGACGTGCTACGCGAAAACGGAATCGCGTTCGTTACAGGAACGGCTCCTACGCGTCCGCGTACGCGCCGGTGCAGGCCAGCGTGTAGCGGGTGGTGGGCTCGACGTCCGTCGGGACGAACCCGCAGACCGCCGCGGCCGCACGCGTGCCCGCCGGGTCCGCGCAGACCACGGCCACGATGCCCGTCACGCGGGCGAAGTTGCAGGTCGCGAACGCGATCGGGCCACAGTTGCCCGAGACCGTGCCCACGCCCAGCGCCGCCGAGCCGTTGATGTCCGTGCCGGAGAACGAGCACGTGTAGCGGCCGGGCGTGCCGTGCGTGCCGACGGTCGTCGCCGTGCCGGTGAAGCTGATCGACTGGCCGCCACCCGGGGGAGGCGTGGGAACCAAGCCGAGGCCGGGGGTGATGGTGCCCGAGCCGGTGATCACGAAGACGTCCGCGTCCGCGGCGGCGGCCGGGGAGGCGGCGATCATCGTGAGGGGCATCGCGATCGCGGCGCCCGCGAACAGCGAGCGTACGAGCTTCTTCATACGTACCTCTTTCATGGACCCTCGCGCACGAGTGCACGAGCGGGGGCAAAACCGACGTGGCGAACGGTATTGACCCCTCCATGTGGCACGTAAGCGCCATGTGGCCACACGCGACTGGCCGGGTGGCCATGACGGAACTGGCCAGGTGGCCATTCCCGCACGTCATCGGGCGCCGCTCCCGGAGACGAGGGCGAGCAGCCCCTCGCGCGCGGCCACGGCGACCGCCTCCGTCCTGTGCGTGACGCCGAGCTTGCGGAGCAGGTTCGAGACGTACGACTTCACCGAGCTGGTGGACACGCAGAGCCGCAGGGCGATCTCGCGGTTCGACAGGCCGCGCGCGACGTACTCGAGGATCTCCCGCTCGCGCGCGGTCAGCAGCATGCGCCCGCGCGTGGCCGGGTTGAGCTCCTGCGCGATCAGCTCCGCGACCCGCTGGTCGATGAACGACGCGCCGCGGCCGACCGTACGGACGGCGTCCACGATGCGCTCGGGGTCGGCGTGCTTGAGCAGGAAGCCGCTCGCGCCCGCGCAGACGAACGACCGCACGCTCTCGCCGTCGGCGCTCGCGCTCATCGCGAGGCAGCGGGCGAGGTACGGCGGCTCGGTGATCCGCCGGCACAGGTCGACGCCGTCCATCGTGCCGCCGAGGCGGTGGTCCACGATGACGACGTCGGCGGGGCGCTCCCGCAGGTCGCACAACGCCATCTCGGCGCTGTGCGAGTAGCCGAGGACCTCGATGTCCTCCTGCGCCGACAGCAGCGCGTCGAGGCCCGAGCAGACGACCGGGTGGTCGTCCACGAGGTAGACGGACAGCGCGGTCATACCGGCACCCTCGCGGTGATCCGGAGGCCGTGCGGGGTGACGTTCTCGAACGAGAACTCCCCGCCGACCTCGTCGAGGCGGCGCTTCATGCTGCGCAGGCCGAAGTGCAGCCCCGACGCGGCGAGCGCCGACGCGCGCTGGCCGAGGCCCGTGCCGTTGTCGGTGACGGTCAGCTCGACGGCGTCCCTGCGGTAGCGCAGCTCGAGGTGCACGGCGCTCGCGAGCGCGTGCTTCTCGACGTTGACGAGCGCCTCGCGGGCCACGCGCAGCAGCGCCTCGGCCCGCGCGGGCTCGACGGTGACGGCGCGCCCCGAGGTCTGGAAGACGGCGTTGAGGCCGGCGGGCAGCTCGCGGGTGAGCGAGCGCAGCGACCCGACGAGGTCGAGCCGGCCGCCCTTGAGGAACGCGAGCGCGTGGATCGCCTGCCTGAGCTGGACCGCGGCCGCGTCGGTGGCTCCCCTGGCCTGGCGCAGCGACGCGCGCAGCGCCGGGTCGTGCGCCGCCTGCTCGCACTGCGCGAGCTGGAGCCCGAGGCCGAACAGCGTCTGCCCCAGCGTGTCGTGCAGGTCCCGCGCGATGCGCTCGCGCTCCTGGACGACGGCGAGCTCGCGCTGCGCCTCCCCCACCTTCGCGGTGAGCTCGGCGCGGGAGACGACGCTCGCGACCCCCGCGCCGATCGCCATGAGGAAGTCCTCCTCCGCGAGGCCGGGCGGCTCGACGCCCTGGCGCACCCGGAGCAGGCCGACGAGCGCGCCGTCGAGCACCATCGGCACGACGAGCAGGCCGCCGTGCTCGACGGGGTGCGACGGCGGCGTACGCCACGCGCGCATGAGCGCCGACAGCGCCTTGCCGGCCGGCCGCGACGCGAACCGCTCGCTGCCGCGCGGGCCGCAGAGGTAGACGTCGATCGCCTCGCAGCCGGTCGCGACGCGGACGGGGCCCGCGATGCGCGCGACGACCGTGTCGAGGTCGGGCGCCAGGGCCAGCTCGTCGGCGAGGTGGTAGATCGTCTGGAGGTCGTCGAAGCGGCGCTGCGTCTGCTCGGCCAGGCGCGCGCGGTCCAGCGCCATCCAGACCTGGCCCGCGACCGAGCGGGCGAGCCGCCAGCGCGTGTCGTCGGGCAGCTCGGCGCAGGTGACGAGCACGAAGCCCGGCGCCGGCGCGTCGGTCAGCGGCAGCAGCACCGTGGGCAGGTCGTCGGGGAGCTGGGCGAACGGCGCGAGGTGGCGTACGGCGTCGGCGATGCCGCCCCGCTCGTCCACCAGCGCCGCCAGCGCGACCCGGTCCTCGCCCGCGAGCGGGTAGCGCCCGGGCTCGGGGTGGAAGCCGCCCCTGCTCGCCAGCGTGACCAGCGCGTCGTCGGCGTAGAGGTGCAGGCTCGCGCGGGTGCCGACGAGCACGCGCAGCAGGCCGTCCAGCGCGACGTCGCAGACGCCGCGCGAGGTGGCGGCGGCGTTGAGGTCGGCGGTCACGCGCAGGCTCTCGTCGAGGTTCTGCGCGCGGCGCACGGCCTCGTCGTAGAGGCGGCCGTTGCGCATGGCGGTGGCGCAGCAGGCGGCGATGCCCTCCATCGTGCGGACCTCGGCCGGCGTGAACTCGTGCCGCGCGTCCACGTAGTCCGCGACGAGGGCGCCGAGGGTCTCGCCGTCGGCCACGATCGGCGCGACGAGCAGCGACTTCAGCCCGAACTCGTCGATCCACTCGGCCGGCACCAGCTCGGAGCGCTCGACGTCGCTGATCGGCAGCGCGCTCGTCTTGCCGATGAGGTCGAGCGCGTGCGGGATCGAGGCGAGCGCGATCGGCGGCATCTCGCGGAACCGCGCGAGCGCGGCCGGGTCCTCGACGGCGCCGTGGGACACCTTCGGGACCAGGCGCAGGATCTCGTCGAGCAGCAGGATCGTGGCGCGGTTGGCGGACAGCACGTCACAGGTCAGGCGCACGACCGTGCGCAGGATCTCGTCCAGGCCGAGGGACGAGTTCATCGCCGTCGCGATGTCCGCGAGCGCGACGTCGGGGGTCAGGCGGGGCCACGGCTGCCCTCGTACGGCGGACGCGGTCGTCATCGCCGTCTCCCCCTTCCCTGGCCCGGCCCCCGTGACCGAACCTCTGGAAGGTGTACGCGCTCCTACCGTCGAACGTTACGCACACCAGAAGGAAACGTTTGAGAAGGTTGCAGCCCGTCCCCCGCCAGCCCCCGGAGTGACCTCGTGAGCGCCGAACCGCTTCACCTCGTCCCCGCGTCGGACGACTCCGACGAACGGTTCCAGGTGCTGTACCGGCGCTACTACGGGCGCGTGAAGGGCCTCGCGGCCCGCCGCTTCCCCACGTTCGACGCCGAGGACGTGGCCCAGGAGACCATGGTCAGGGTCCTCCTCCACGCCCACAGGATCGACCCCGCGCGCGACCCGTGGCCGTACATCGCCGCCATCGCCGTCAACGTCGCCCGCGACTTCGGGCGCGCCCGCGTCCCCGAGGCGCCGCTGACCGAGGAGTCGTACGAGCGCGAGCTCGCGCCGCCCGCGGACGAGCCGGTGCTCGCCGCCGACCGCAGCCGCGCCGTCCAGGACGTCCTCGCCGGCCTCGCGCCCGGCTCCCGCCAGGTGCTCGCGCTCCAGGCGTTCGACGAGATGACCGTCGGCGAGATCGCGGCGTTCCTCGGGACCAACGACAACGCCGTCAGGCAGAAGCTGTTCCGGGCCCGCAACCAGTTCCGCCGCGCGCTCGCGAGCGTGCCCAGCGGCGCGTTCGGGATTGCGGCGCTCGTCCGGCTGCGCCGGCGCCTCTCCGCGGCGAACGTCGCGCAGGGCGGCGGGCTCTCGTTCAGCAGCGCGGCCGCGCTGGCCGTCGCCGTCGCGGGTGCCGTGACGTTCTCGGTGGCCCCGCACGGCGGCGCCGACCGCGCCCTGGCCACGCCCAGCGGCACCGTGCTCGTCGAGGGCCTCGGCGCCTCCGGCGGCGCGCTGCCCGAGGCCGCGTCGAAGGCGCGCCTCGCCACGGCAGGCACCGCCGCCGCCGCCGCGGCCCCGCGCGCGGCCGCGGGCGTCCCGCGCCCGGCGGCCCCGGCGCCCGCCCCGCTGGTGCACGTCGCGCCGAAGGAGGCGCCGGTGCTCGCGCACGTGGACACGCCGGGCAACCTGTTCAACGACGGCCGGACCAACCACGAGCGGGTCGGCGTCGACACGCCGTACGGCTTCGTGGGCGTCGACAACACCGGCACCAACAGCGGCGGCCCCGGCACGCCGTGCTCGGTCCAGCGGCGCATCCCCGGCTGCTAGCCGCGGGAATGGCCACCTGGCCATACCGGAAGTAGCCACCCGGCCGTACCGGCCACCGCTCGCCCTCCCTACGTTGTGGGCGTCGTTGCCGCGCGATCCCAGCCGCGCGGCCGAGGAGAGAACGGAACCCCCATGCGCCTGCCCACGCCCCGCATCGGCCTGCTCGTCGTGGCCGCCGTCGCCGCCACCGTGGCGCCCGCCGCCGGCCGCGCCGCCGACGAGCCCGCCGCCCCGCCCGCCCCGCGCGAGGGCTGCACGACGATCGCGGACGACAAGGACGACGCGGGCTACCTCGGGACGCCGAGCGACCCCGACCTCGACATCCTCCGCGTCGTGCTCTCCTCGCCTCCCGGCAAGCTGCGCGCGTACATCACCGTGGCAGAGCTCGACTACCCGCTGCTCGGCGCGGGCCACCAGTTCCAGGTGCAGTTCAAGATCGGCAGCAAGGACGTGGAGTTCTACGCGGGCGAGTCCGACGCGGAGCCGGTGCACGACGCCGCGTCGGTCCTGCTGCCGGGGCTCACCGGCGTCCGCTACGACGGCGTCGTCATCGCCGACGCCAAGGTCGAGGCGATCTTCGACACCAAGACGAGCACGGTGATCCTCACCACCGACAGGGCGCCGATCGAGGCCGCGGCCAAGGCGTCGCTCGCCGACGGGACGGTGCTGCAGAACGCCAACGTGAAGACGCTCGCCAACTACGTCTACACGATGATGGCCGCCGACACGGCCACCGCGAAGGAGCCCGACGCGCGGACCTACACCGTCGGCGACAACACCTGCTTCGCGCCGCCGGAGGGCAGGCTCGCCCTCACCGTCCCCACGTCGGTCGTCTCGGGCCACACGGCCGTCGTCGGCGGCACGCTGACCAACGCCGGCGGCACCGCCGTCGCGGGCAAGAACGTCACGGTCTCGGTCGCCGGCAAGACCGCGCAGGTGACGTCGGGCGAGGACGGCAAGTTCTCGGCGTCGTTCGCGATCGCGAGCAACGCGGGGTCGTACCCCGTCACGGCGACCTGGGCGGGCGACGACTCGCTGTCCACGGCCACCGCCACGGGCACGCTCGTCGTGAAGGTCCAGCCGACGACGACGACGCTCGCGCAGACCGTGTCCGGCACGACCGTCACCGTCCGCTCGACCCTGCTGGACGACCTGCGCAGGCCCGTCGCCGGGCAGAGCGTGACCTGGTACGTCGACGGCAAGGCCGTGGGCACCTACCGCACCGACTCCGGCGGGCGCACGTCGCTGCGGACGGCCAAGGGCAAGACCGTCAAGGCCGTGTTCAACGGCGTCCGCAACCGCTACGGCGCGAGCAGCGCGTCCCGCCGGACGTAGCCACCTGGGCAACCGGCCGCCTGGCCGGGTGGCCAGCGGAAGTGGCCGGGTGGCGGTGCAGCGCCGCCCGCGCCGCCGCCTAGCGTCGCCGTCGTCGGTACCACCCCTCGACGAAAGGCGACACGCATGAAGCTCGGCCGTTCCCTGTTCCTGGGCGCCGCCCTCACGTTGCCCGTCTACTCCGCGATGGTCGCGCCCGCGGGTGCCGCGAACGTGGACATCGCCGCGATCGTCGGCAGCGGCACCATCTCGCCCGGCCTGACCGAGGTCGTCCAGAGCCAGTCCATCTCGTTCACCGGCACCGCGACCGCGATCGGCACGGACGGCCTCCCCGGCACGTACTCGTGCTCGTTCGCCGGCACCGGCTTCGGCAACGCGGCCGGCGGCACCGGCACGGTCTCCGGCGTCTGCGGCCCGCTGTCGTTCCCGGCGTGCACGTTCGTGTTCACCGGCGGCCACGTCACGGTCGCGTGCCCGCTGCCGGTCGGCGTCGGCGCGGCGGACTGCGTCTTCCAGCCGACCGACATCCGCCCGACCACCCGCTACAACCTCGTCTGCGGCGCGCTGCTCGCCAACGGCGGCTGACATGCACCTCGGAGGGGCGGGCGTCGCGGCCCGCCCCTCCGGCACGTCAGGCGACGGGGAGCGGGCAGAGCAGCGACGGCGCGGGGCGCGTTGCGGGGCGCGGGGCCGGCGGCCGGGCGAGGACGAGCGGCGCCGGGGTGAACGCCGGCGACACCGGCAGCGGCAGCGCGGGCACCGGCGAGAGCTCGAGCACCTCGACGCCGCGCGCCATGTCGTTGACCCAGATCCGGTCGCCGATCCAGTGCGCCGTCCACGCCACCGCGCCCTGCCCGACGTAGTGCGCCTCCTCGCGCGGCAGGAGCGGCACCGTCAGGTCCCACACGCTGACGCCGCCGGAGAACCACGCGTTGACGAGGCGGCGGCCGGTCGGCGCGAAGTTGAGCTGGTGCGACGTGCACCACGTCTCGACGCGGCGCGGGGCCGCCGCGGGCACCGCGCCGCGCGGCGGGTGGATCGCGCCGAGGTAGACCGGCGTCTCCGGCCGCGTGACGTCGTAGAGGTGCAGCGACCCGTAGCCGCCGTAGGAGGCGGTGCCGTCGCAGGAGTGGCCGCCGTACGCCTCGTCGTTGACGACGAGCAGCGCGCCGTCCGGGCTGATCGCGGCGCCGTGCGCGAAGTAGAGCCGAGGGTTGTCGTCGCGCGAGACGTACGACAGCTCCCTCGGCGACAGCGGGTCGGTCATGTCCCAGATCCGCACGCCGTCGCCGCCGGTGCAGACCCCGAGCAGCGTGCCCGCGGCGTTGCGGGCGAACGTCGTGTCGTGGCAGCCCATCACGTCGAAGCGCAGGTACTTCGCGACGCGCGGGTGCCGCGCGTCCTTGACGTCGACGACGCTCGTGAAGCCGTAGCCGTTGCCCAGGCCGCCGGGCGAGACGTAGACGTAGCTCGTGCCCGGCAGCGCCGTCAGCGTGTGCGCGCTCGGCACCTTCACCGTGCCGAGCCGCCTCGGCCTGCGCGGGTCGGAGACGTCGAACGTCGTGACGCCGTTGCCCGCCACGCCGCACGACGAGCGGTGGTGCGCCACGACGAGCAGCCCTGGCCGCGCGATCGCGACGTCCATGTCCGTGCCGGCGCAGGCGATCGTCCCGACGAGGCGCGGCGGGCTCGCCTGCGTGTCGAAGATGCGTACGCCGCCCTGGCGCGGCAGCTCGTCGCGCTCGAAGCGGCCGTTGAACTGGCCGGCGTAGACGTACCGGCCGTCCGTCGCGAGCTCGGTGCCGCCCGCGTACGGCAGCCGCATCGTGACCGTGAGGCTCGACGTGCGGTCCTCGGCGGCGCGCGCGGGGCTGCCGGGCAGCAGCGACGCGAGCATCGCGAGCACGACGAGCCTGCGCGGGAGACCCCCCATGCCCGCTCCGTTCGACGCGGGGGGCGGACGTCCTGCGGGGCGGCGCCCTCCCCTCACCCCAAGGAGGGCCCATGAGGCTCCGCACGTTCCTCGCCGCGTTCGCGCTCCCCCTCGCGACGACGACCCCGGCCACCGCCGCCTCGGCCGACGCCGTCACGATCCAGGGCAGCGGCGCCATCAGCCCCGGCCGCACGCTCGTCGCGGCTCCCCAGTGGGTGGGCTTCACCGGCACCGCCTTCGCGGTCGGCACGGACGGGCTGCCGGGGACGTACGCGTGCTCGTTCACCGGCGTCATCACCGAGAGCGTGCTCGGCGGCACCGGCTCGATGTCGGGCTTCTGCGGGCCGCTCCCGTTCTGGTCCTGCGCCGTCGTCGCCACGACAGTGACGTGGACCGTGGCCTGTACGGACCCGTCCCGGAACCTCGGCGCGCTGGAATGCCTCCTGACCCCGACCAACGTCAACCCGAACACGCAGTACACCGTCCTGTGCGCCGGCGCCGCGGCACGGGCGTAGGCACGACGACGCCGGCCGCGCCCTGGGTGGGGCACGGCCGGCGTCGTTCGTCCGATCAGCGTCCTGGCGGGAAGCCCTCGCCGTCGAAGCGGACGCAGATGCTGTGCTGGACGTTCTCCGCGTTGCAGTACGTCCACGCCACGACGAAGCACTCGTCGGGGCACCAGGACCCGGCGCAGACGCCGAGGTCGTAGCCGGCCCGCTCGCCGCCCACGCACCGCCACGCGGCCGAGGCCGGGGCGGCGACACCGAACGCCGCGCCCGCGATCGCGGCGGCGGCGACCAGACGGCGCGTCACGGCTTGTCGCAGCCGGTCGGCGGCGTCGAGCCGAAGCAGTCGATCGCGCCGCAGTACTTCGCGTTGAGGTCGCAGTACGTGTACGCGACGACGAAGCACTCGTCCATGCACCACGAGCCCGAGCAGACGCCGGCCTCGCGGTCGGCGGCGCGGACGCCGTAGCAGTCGTACTGCGCCTGGGCGGGCGCGGTGTAGGCGAACGCCGCCGCCGCGATGGCGGCGGCGCCGATGAGACGTCGCATGAGGAGCTCCTTCTTCCTGACGGAGGGGGTCACCGAGCGCGCGCGGGTATCGGTCGCGCGTCGATCGAGGGCAGCGCGAACGGACGGCGCGTGCCGTTGTTCCTTCTTGTTGCGGGGTGGTGCCGCTTAGCCGAGCGGCTCCCAGTGGTCGACGGCCGCGCAGAGGGCGGCGGCGACGGACGGGGCGCCGGAGCAGGTCGTGTACAGGACGAGGCGGGGACCGCACAGGTCCACGCAGACGATGCCCGCGCAGACGCCGGCGTCGAACGAGCCGGAGTAGACGCCGTGACACGAGACGTCGGCGGAGGCGGGGGCGGCCGGGGCCGCGAACGCGGCGGCGGCGAGCAGGGGCAGGACGAGCAGACGGCGCACGGGGGACTCCTGAGGGGTGGGCATCTCGGGCAGGGTGGAGCAAACCGGCGTAGCGGGCTCCGGGTCAAGCCGTTCGGCGCGCGAGCCGCGCGACCCTGCGTAGCCTGCGGGGCGATGCGTACGGACCTGCTGGTCGTCGGCGGCGGCGCGATGGGCTCCGCCACCGCGTGGTGGGCGGCGCGCGCCGGCCGCGACGTGACGCTGCTCGAACGCCACCAGGGCCACCACGTCCACGGCTCGTCGCACGGGCGTGCGCGGATCTTCCGGCTCGCGTACGCCGACGGTTCCTACGTCGCCATGGCCCGCGAGGCGTACGGCCTCTGGCGCCTGCTCGAACGCGAGAGCGGCGCGTCGCTGCTGCACGTCACCGGCGGCCTCGACCACGGCAGCGCCGTCGACGACGTCGAGGCGAACCTGCGGGCGCACGGGCTCCCGTACGCGCGGCTGCGCGCCGGCGAGGCGGCGGAGCGGTGGCCGGCGCTGCGGTTCGAGACCGACGTCGTGCACCAGCCCGACGCGGGACGGCTCGACGCCGACGCGGCCGTGGAGACGTTGCACGCGGAGGCGGCGCGGCACGGCGCGGAGGTGCGGTTCGGCGTGACGGTCCTCGGGGCGAGGGAGACGGCGTACGGCGTCGCCGTCGCGACCACCGCCGGCGAGTGGGAGGCGCGGGTCGCCGTCGTCGCGGCGGGCGCGTGGCTGCCCGGCCTGCTCGGGTCGCTGCCCCTGCCCGACGACCTGCCGCCGTTCCGCGTCACGCAGGAGCAACCGGTGTACCTGCCGAGCGACGCGCAGTGGCCGTCGTTCATCCACCACAGGGGCGACGACGTCGCGTACTACGGCCTCGGCACGCCCGGCGAGGGCGTCAAGCTCGGCGAGCACGGCAGCGGCCGCGCCGTCGACCCCGACGCGCGGCTCGGCGTCGACGCCGACGCGGTGCGGCGGGTGGAGGCGTACGCCGCCGAATGGCTCCCCGGCGCTACGCCGTCCGCCACGCGCGCCGACTCGTGCCTGTACACGACGACGCCCGACGAGTCGTTCGTGCTGCGCCGCCGCGGGGCGCTGGTCGTCTGCTCGCCGTGCTCGGGGCACGGCTTCAAGTTCGTGCCCGAGATCGGGCGGCGCACGGCCGCGCTCTCAGGCTGACCGGCGTTCGTGCCGAGACCACCTTCATGTCCCTGCTGAACAGCGTCGAGAAGCTCCGCAACGACCGCTCCCTCATCGAGCGGCTCATCGAGCGGCCCGAGCAGCTCGGGCCCGACTTCCAGCCCGTGCGCCGCCTCGACGACGACACGCTCGTCGGCTACAAGGCCACCGGCCGCGGCCAGGCGGGCACCGAGCTGAACAGCACGCTCGCGCTGCTCGAGTCCGCGCAGGGCCTCGGGCTCGTCGAACGGCTCGACTGGGCGTTCCGCTGCCTCGCGTTCGACCAGTGGCTCGAGCGCGGCGTCGAGGCCGAGATGTGGATCACGCCGGAGCCCGAGACGTACGGCAGCGCCTGCCCGCCGCGCCTCGCGACCTCGTGGGGTCGCGGGCGGCGCTCGGTGCGGGTCGCCGCCGAGGTGCCCGCGCACGCGTTCGCCGACGCGGCGGCGCTGCGGTCGGGGATCGACGAGTTCCGCGGGTGGGGGTGGCGCATCGTCGCCGACGACGTGGCCGACGTTCCCGGTGCGGTCGGCCTGCTCGACCAGGTGCGGCCCGACGTCGTGAAGCTCGACCTCGACAGGCCGGGTCGTTCCGGCGTCGTGTCGGAGGGCGTGCGCGCCATGCTCGACCTCGCCGCGCGGCGCGGCATCGAGGTCGTCGCGCTCGGCGTCGACACCGAGCAGCGGCGTTCGGCGGCGCGGTCCGTGGGCGCCACGCTCGGCCGCGGCCGCCTCCTCGGGATGCCGGGGCCGCTCCCCCGCTAGTCCGCTCGGGTGATTCGCGGCTGATCCGTTCAGGCCATGTCGGCTGGTGCCGATCGTTAGAGGCATGAGCGTCGACATCGACCTGGACCAGGACAACCGCGTCGCGCTGCTCATCGTCCGTGGCGACCTCACGTCGCAGTCCGCGCCCGCCGTCAGCGGCGCGATCGCGGGCCTCGTCGCGCGCGACGGCTACGACGTCGTCGTCGACCTCACGGAGAGCGGGACGTTGCTCGCGGGCGGCGTGCGCGCGCTGCGGCGCGGCTGGGACCTCGCGCACGAGCACCACAGGTCGTTGCGCGTCGCCTGCCCGCCGTCGTCGCCCGTGCGCCCCGCGCTGGTCCTGTCGCACCTCGACGAGGAGCTGCCGGTCTACGACACCCGCGCCGAGGCGCTGTCCGCGCCGGCCATGCCCGCCGAGGGCTAGCTCGGCCCGCCCCGCAGGATCGCGTACGCCGACCGCGCCGTCACCGCCCAGTCGTACACCGAGAGCCCGACGCTGCGACTGTCCCGCGCGCCGCTGACGAAGCGCCGGTAGTCCTCGCTCGTCGCCTTCGTCCCCACGCCTCCGGCGACGTGCACGACCGCGCTCGCGTCCCCGACGTTCTCGCGCAGCAGGCGGACGTTCTCCGTCGTGTAGCGGTACGCGTCGCGGTACTCGCTGTCGGCCTTGCGGTTGGTCCAGTAGCCCATCGGGACCCAGACGTCGTAGCTGCTCTTGATGCGCGTCCACGGGAAGTCGGGCCAGAACTTCGGGTTCATCACGTCGGTGACCACCGGCGGCACCACGATCGCGCTGACGCTGCGCGAGCCGGCCGCGCGGCGTACGCGCTGCGACAGCGCGACCAGGCGGTCGTTGCGCTGGTTCACGTCGCCGTTCTCGCGCGACTCGATGTCGATGCCGACGCCGTCGAACGCGTGACCGTGCGAGCGGAACCGCAGCATCGCGTCGACGTGGCGGAAGTCGCGCTCCGGGTCGACGAAGCGCGGCAGGTACCAGGCGATCACCTTCATGCCGCGCCCGTGGGCGCGTTCGAGGAACTGGCCGAGCAGGTCCGGGCTCACGAGGTCCCCGACGCCGTCGCGGTCCTTGGCGGCCTGGATGTAGAGCGTCTTGACGCCCTCGCGCGCCATCTCGTCCACCACGGCCGGCCGCGTCGTCGCGTTGCCGAACTCGCGGGAGAAGTCGTAGGCGTCGACCCACGTGCCGAGGCCGCGGTAGGCACTCGTGTCCCGCCTCGGCGGCGGCGCGGGAGGCTCGGGCTTCGGCTTGGGGCAGGCGACGATCGGGTCGAGGCAGACCGGCCGCTCCTGCGGCGCCGCGAACGCGTAGGGCACCCCGATCACCCCGACCGCGAGCAGCGTCGCGACCGACCTCCGTACGCGCAGCATCAAGTCCCGCCCCTCCTTGCTGGGACCAACGACGGTAACGCGCGCACGTGACGTACGGAAGGCGAACGATGCGCCGCCGGCGCGGCGGGTCGTGTAGAGTCGGCGACACGCGCCGCTAGCTCAATTGGCAGAGCAGCGGACTCTTAATCCGCGGGTTCGGGGTTCAAGTCCCTGGCGGCGCACCCGTCTGACCTGCGGTTTCGTTCCTCGGAGCGGACCGTTCAAGACCGCTTGCGGCCGGATGCTGGCAGATTGCTGGAAACCGGTCCGGAACCTGCGGCAGGTGCGCGTCATCCTCACCTTCACGTCGTCGCCCGACGACGAGGACGACCCCGTCATGGCACGACCCCGCGCTCTCCCGCCGGGCATCCGCCCGCGCGACCGTGGGCTACGTGTACGAGTGGCGCGACGCCACGGGCAGGACGTTCAGCCGCAAGGCGGGCGAGACCATCGCCGAGGCGCTCGCGTTCAAGGCGCGCATCGACGCCGAGCTCGCCGCCGGGACGTTCGTCGCAGGCAGCAAGACGACGTTCGCCGAGTACGCCGCGCACTGGATCGAGACCCACCCGCTCAAGTCCCAGACCCGCCGCGGCTACAGGTCGGTCCTGCGCTCGGATCTGCTCCCCTACTTCGGCTCCACTCCCCTGCCGAAGATCACGCCCGCGATGGTCCGCGAGTGGTTCGCCGCCGCGCACCTCCCCGGTCGCCGCGACAACACGCTGCGCCAGCACGTCGCGGTCCTTAAGAGCATCCTCAAGTCGGCCCGCGCCGACGGGCACATCGCGTTCCTGCCGACCGACGTCCTGCGCGTGCCACGCCAGGTCCGCCACCGGCCGCGCGTGCTGACGTTCGCCGAGGCGATGCGGCTCATCGAGTGCACCCCCGGCGACGCCCCGCCGCTCGTCGCCGTCGCCGTGTTCACCGGCCTGCGCCTCGGCGAGATCCTCGCCCTCACCGGCGACGACGTCGACCTGCCTGGCCGGGTGATCCACGTCCAGGCGACGCTGTCCGAGGTCTCGGCGCGCAAGCCGCGCCTTCTCCGCGAACCGCCGAAGAGCGACGCCGGCTACCGCGACGTCCCGATCGTCGAACCGCTCGCCGACGTGCTGGACGAGCATCTCGCCGCGCTGCCGCCGGCGCAGGAGTACCTGTTCACCACCGGCACCGGCGCGCTCATGAACCGCAGCGACGTCTACCAGCGCGTCTGGTACCCCGCGCGGGAGGCGGCGGGCTACCCGCGCCTTCGGTTCCACGACCTCCGGCACACCGCAGCGTCGCTGCTGCTCGCCTTCTCCGGAGCGAAGCTCTCCGAGCTCAAGGAGATCCTCGGCCACAGCCAGATCGCACACACGGTCGACCTGTACGGCCACCTGGTGCCGGGCCGCCTCGACGACATCCGCGACCGCTACACCGCCGCGATCCTCGACGCGGTCGGCGACGCCGGCCTACGCCGCCGCGCCTCGTGACGGCTCACGAGAGATTCGTGACCGATCGAACCGGGCGATCGGCGCGGCGACGCCGGCTCGCAGGGGCGCCAGAAGGTTAGCCGAAGCGTCGGTGTCCCGTGCCAGGTAACGCCATTACACATGCACCGACTGCGCCCACTCAATGAACTCGTGACAAGACCACCGTTCGAGACTAAGCCGCTCGCAGGCCGTGGCGATCGACTCCTTTTGCGGCATACGGTCCACGACATCGTCGCTGGCGATCACCACTCGGCGCTCCGGTTGTGACACCCGAAGCTCCAACCCCATAGCCACGACGTACGGGTCGGCTACCTCGTCCTCCGCTTCGGCATCGACGAGTTGCGCTGCCCCAAGAACCTCCGCGAGCGTGGCGAACGCCGGCTCGGGGAACGGTTGTGCATTCTGTCCCGCGATCCATGCACCCGGCGCGTCGGGGTGCCGGGCGTCGATGATCTCTTTTCGTACGTACCGCGGCCATCCGACAAGCCCGTGAGCGACGAGAATCGTCAGCCGCTCGAAGAACCCCCATTGGTCGGTCACCTTGAGGTTCTTTTTGAGGTTGATGACGACGCTGGTATCGAGCACGACGGCAGGCGGGTCACGCTCGTCGCCGATCGCAGTCACAGCGCCGTCCGAAGGTTCGGTAGCTCCGCTTCGAGGCTGCGCACGTCATCCACGCCAATGCGGAGCACCGACAATGCGTCACGCGCCGGGAGCGAGCCCAAGACGAGCTGTAGCGGCCGGGGGCCGTACTCGCGTAGCCGCGCTTCGTGGCGCCGCTCACCACCGCCGCCGCTCGCCTTGACCCCGGGTTTGAACAAAGCGTCGACCTGCGCGTAGAGCTCGCGGGGTGCCAACCCGAGCTCTATGAGCCGAAGCGCCGCGGCGCGGTGGCTAATCCAGCATGCCCGAGCGAGGTTCCGCACAGCATCCACGTCGCTGCCGGACCTGCGTTCAACGCTCTCTGCGATCGCCCGCGGGATAAGTACTGCCGCGGCGAAGGCTTCACACCACCGCTCGACCGCAGCTTCAGGTACTCGGGCTCCCTCAGTCGGAACGCATGCGGCGTCACTGCGCAGAAGGAGGTGCCCTAGCTCGTGCAGCAACGTGAAGCTGCGTACCTGCGGGCTGTTGTTCGTACTGTTGACCACGATCAGCGGCGCGTGGTCCTCCCAGGCGGAAAAGCCGCGAACAGACTTCTCCCCTAACGCAAGGCTGAACACGAGCAGATCGCGTTCCTCTAGTGCGGCACGACGTTGCCGCCACGCGGTCCACTCGTCCGGATATTGTGGCTCGGGCCACGCGAGCCACGACACAGCCGCTCGTGCGGCGGTATCAGGGATCGTGTTCAGATTCGCTGTCGGAACCTCCACAGGCGGGCTCTCGCGAAGAGCCCACGCGGTGGCATGCTGCACGCGCCGCGCGCGGCGCATCAACTTGAGTACCTCGGGCGCTGGCGACAGTTCCTCCGCCCCCGGCGGATGCCGAAACGAGTTGGGCAGCCCTGCGACGCTCGGCGGCTCGGGGAGTAGGAACAGCGTACGAGGCCGGCCGAGGACCTCGGCGAGTTTGGCCGCTTGGCCGACTGTCGGCTGAGACTGCCCCTGCTGCCACTCGCGAAGCGCATCGGTTTTCACGCCGATTCGATCAGCGATGTCCTGGAGCGGGCGGCCGTCTTCCTCAAGAGCCCAAGCGAGCACCACGGGAGTGATCGGCACCGTCTTGGCGGCCACTACGGCGCCCCGACCGGTGCGCCGCAGACGGCGCTCATACCTGGACGGTACCGACCGTTCGGCGCTGCGGGCCGCAGGAAGCCGCCGTCGTGCAAACCTGGAATCACGAGAGCCCCACGCGCGGGCGGTTCGGTGGGCCTACCGCGCGTCGCGGAACTCCAGGTCGATCTGCCGCAGCATCGCGACCGCGGATGCGATCGACCCGGCGAACACGACAGCGCGGGCGCGGAGAACCAGGACCTACCCGCGAACCCCGCGTTCGCCTGAAAGTCCGCGCCGGAGGCCCGGGCGACCTGGTAGCGCCGCGCCTGCGACGTTCACCGCCGCCGCCATCGGCACGCCCAAAGGGTGGCGGCGCCACAGCAGGATGGCGGCCGCTAAGAGCGCCGGACCATCAGCGACAGGTCGAGCGCGAACACGAGGGTGCAGACGACGCTGTCGCTCCGCGCTCCGCGGTGCTCTGGCTGGGTCCGTTCGACGGCAAGCGACATCGGCGGCGCGTGGGGCCCGGCGAGCTGGGCGATCCTGTCGGCGCGGTGGTCCCTCCCCCGCCGCCACCGCACACGACGAGCAGCACCGCCCGCCACCGAACCCATCACGACGAGTCGCGTCCTCATGGCTCGATCGCGCTGTCGCGCGCCGAGTGGCGCGGCAGGGCCGTACGGCCGCCTAATCTGGGACCAACCGCTCCGCCTGGCCTCGTCGGCGCGCGTCGCGTCAGGAGCACTTCCGTGGCGGAGACGCTCGACAATGGATATCTCACTATGATAAACCGCGCGCGAGGTGAGAGAAATGGGTGACGATCGCAGGCAGGATCGCGAAGCCGCGCAGATCGAGAAGGCCGCCGAGAAGATCGAGAAGGCGGCCGAGAAGCTCGAGAGGGCGAGCGAGAACATTCAGCATTCGGACGAGTCCCTCGTCGGGTCGATCTACGACATCGACAGGGGCGGAAGCGGTACCGGGCAGGGATCGACGACGTGATCCCGGAGACCGTCGGCGCCCTGGTCGCGTTTCTCGGCCTCATCGCCCCCGGCCTCGTCTTCCAGCTCCGACGCGAGTCTCGCCAGGCGGCGCTCAAAGAGACGCCGTTCAGGGAGGCAAGTCACGTCGCCCTCTGGAGTTTCGGCCTTTCCAGCGCCGCATTCGGCGCGCTGGCGCTGCTGCGGTGGATCAAACCGGGCTGGATGCCGGATGCGGGTGAGTGGTTGAGATCCGGGAACGTCTACTTCGTAGACCACTATCGACTCGTCATACGTGCGGCGGTCATCCACGTCGGAGTCGCGTGTAGCCTCGCCGTGCTGCTCGATCACCTGATCCGCAAGATGCGGCCCGGACAGGGAACCGTGTCCAAGACCAGCGTCTGGTTCCAAGTTCTGCGCGCGGATCGTCCTGCTGGAACCGTTCCATGGGTTCACATCCGTTTGAAGGATCAGGGTGACTTCTGGGGTTACGTCGGCTACTACAGCGCCGAGCAGGCACAGGAGGATCGCGAGCTCTCGATCATCGGACCTCACCTGTCATTCCGCGCACCGGGCACGACTGACGTCGTCGAGTACTCGGCGGACGAGTGGGCTTCCGTCGTCGTTCCCGCGCGCGAGATCGCGTACCTGAAGGTGGAGTACCGACCAGCCGCATAGTACGAGGTCCATTCGACGGATCGGACCGCGACCGCAGGTGTCGTCATGACGACGTTTGTGAACAACCTGCGCGCCGACCGCCTTGAGGGATCGCCGTCGGCGAAACGGGGGTTCAGCCCACCCGCTCGTACTGGTCGAGCAGCCCCTCCTCCCGGCACCGCGCCCGCAGCCGGCACACGGTCCGCCGCGTGACGCCGAGCTCGTCGGCGATCTCGCCGCCGCTCTGGCCGTTTGCCGTGCGCTCCGCAACCGCGCGCAGGATCACCGCTGAACGCCCCTTGCCCCACCGACCGGCGTCGGCGCTGGCCACCTCCAGCGGCAGGAAGTCGGCGAGCGACGCCGCCGGCTCGCGGAAGCCGTGCTTCTCCCGGAACGCGCTCCGCGATCCCTCTGTCATGCCTCCGGCCACCCCCGCGACAGCGGTCGTCAGCGCCCACGTCCGGCACTGCGCCAGCACCGGGCACCGCGCGCAGAGCCGCAACGCCTCGCCGGTGCGCCGCTCGTCGTCGAACATCGCCGACCGGCCCGCGCACGCCGCGCGCCGTTCCCAGGCGACCCGCGTCACCGTGTCGTCGTTCCACGCCTCGTCGTCGGCCATCGTGACCCCCCTAAGCCGCGTGGTTCGCGACAGCGATCGCGAGCCACCCGGCCTCGTACGGCGTCGTCGTGGTCAGCGCCAGGTGGAGGCCGGCCAGGTTGTCGGTCGTGTAGCCGAACGACGCCAGCTCCCCCGCCGTCACCGCCGCCCACGCCAGCACCGCGACCGCGTCCCGCACCTCCGACAGCGACGGCCCGAACGCGTAGATGCCCGCCAGCGGGCTCGCCGGGTCACAGATGTGCGCGCACCACCGCGCGTCGTCCGTACCGCCCTCACCGAAGTCCGGTGCCGCGGCGACGCGCAGCACCAGGTAAGACCCGCCTGTGTCGGTGATCGTCTGAGTCATACATCCTCCACGGGTTTGTCAGAGCGCAGCGGCACGGCCGTGCCAGCGCGGTGTGTGGCCATTGCGATGCGTCCGTACGATTCGGGCATGGCTGAGGACGCGGACGCGCGTGTCTGCCGCGTCTTCGGGGCGCGGCTTCGCGAGTTCAGGCGTCGCCAGAAGCTGACGCAGTCCGACATCGCCGAACGCGCCGGCGTCAGCCTGATGTACGTCTCCCAGATCGAGCGGGGGCTTCGGAACCCGACGCTCGCCGTCGTCGTACGACTCGCGCATGCGGTTGACGTGACGGCGTGCGACCTCATATCCGGGGTGGACCCGCCCACTGATTAGCACCATAGACATAATCATGCACGCGGATTGCGCTCTCGCAACCGAGGCTTCGAAATCTGTCGAAGACGCGGGGGACGCGGGAGTTCTCCACAACGGGAGGCGCAAGCGAACCGCGACGGCTGGGCCCCAGCGCTTCCCGCCGCGGGCCGCGCGCCCGGCGGGCAGGCCGTTCTTGCCTGCCCGCTCTTCCTGTCCGGAGGGGTCGTAGAGGCTCCGGGGTCAAGGGCCGCCGAAGGCGGTCGCGCAGCGACGCGAGCGAAGCTCGCGCCCTTGACGCTGGAGGGACGACCCCGCAGGATGCGCGGCCCGCGGCCCCGCGCGCGTACCGCACCACCGCGCGGTGTCGCTACTCGTCGACCAGCCGTCGCACACCCTTCAGCGCGTCGTACACCTGCACGGGGTCGCCACCGGCGAGGCTCGCGGCGTCCGTGGTCAACGCCGCGACGCCAAGCTCCCTCGCGAGAATCGCGAGGTTGCGCGCTCGTGCGTCGCTGGTGGTCACGACGAGCACGGTGAGCCCGCGGACATGCACGTAGCGGGCCAGCTTGCGCCGCCACGCGTTGCGCGACTCGGTGCCGCGGTCGACCTCGACGCACCATCTGCCTTCGCGGCCGGGTGCGGTCCACTCGACCTGGAGGTCGGGGATCGGCTCTCCCGGCCGGTGCCACGCGCGGAGCTCGGCCTCGCCGCGCCATGACGTGACGACGAGCGAGCCGAGGCGCCCTGTCCTCAGGAGAGCGGCGAGCGTGTCGCCGACGGCGAGGGTGTGGAGAAGCTGCGCGTCGGATGGGCGCCACGCGTCGCGGAAGCCGGGGTCGAGCACGGCGGCGTTGCGGCCGGCTCCGTAGAGCCAGAGGTGGCCAGTCCCGCTGATTACCCGGCGCCGGCGCAGGTACCCGCCGTCGTCAGCTTTCGGAGCCGCCGCGCGACGAAGCGGACTGCGGTCTGCGGCGCGACGACGTCGGTGATGACGGCGGAGGTCGCCCAGCCCAGGGACCAGGCGCAACGGACGAGCGCGTGGTCGCGGGACGTGAGCACCGTAGCGGGGTGACTCACCGCACCACGTCGTCGCTCGCCGAGGCCTGGCCGAGCACGAGCGGCCGTGCCGCCAGGTGCGGTCACTGGAGTGCCGCGACGACGAGGCCGACGATGACGCGGGCGGACAGCGCGATGGCGAGACCGGCGCCGGCGGCGACGAGCCCGTTCTTCGCTTCGAGCTGGCGGCTCGGGCTGCCACCCGCGGTCGTGTACTTCACGCCGTTGATCGCGATGAACAGCACGGCGACGCTGGCGGCGATGGCGGTGACGTAGTTGGCGAGGTTGTTCGCGAACGACTTGACCTGAGCCATCCCGTCGTCACCCGGCGCCGCCCATGCGTTCGACGCCCCGACCATGACGACCACCTGCGCCGCGACAAACCCGCGCCGCCACCGCTTGACCCGTCCCCCGCTCTTGTCCTTGTCCTTGCTCTTGCTCTTCTTGATCTTGTTCTCTCTCACTTCTCTACCTCTCTCTTCTGCTGTTGTTGCTGTCTGCTGCTCCACCTGGCTGACCTGCCTCCCTCTCCGAGTGCGTGTCGAGGGAGTGGCACTTGGTCGGGGGCGCGAAGCGGTCCCGACCAAGTGCCGCGAACCGCGCACGCACGGGGAGAAACCGCAGGTCAGCCAGGTGGAGCAGCCACCCGTGCGGAACCGCCAGGGGTGGTCCCCCGGGTGGTCCCTCGGTGGCCCAACCGAGGGACCACCCCGACGGCCGCCCGCGCCGCGCCGCTCGCGCCCCCGGTCTTGGCCGCCGCGACCGCCGATGCGGGTGGAGGAGCCGGTGATCATCGCCGTGCCGGCGATGCCGACGAGCAGGCCCGCCATGACGAACAGCGCGGCGAGCGAGGTCGCCCACAGCCGGCGCAGCGTCGGCTCGGCGAGCAGGTCCGGGGTGTGCAGGACGTAGCGCAGGACGGGCTCGGCGAGATTGCGCAGGAAGTCGTCGACCAGGTCGCGGAGCAGGCCGCGGATCAGTGAGCCGATGCCGTCGCCGACGAAGCCGAACGGGTTCGGGATCGGCAGCTGCGCGCCGGGCCCGGTCGCCGGGGACGCCGCGGGGAGGAAGGCCACAAGGGCGTTGGTGATGATGGCTGCCTCCGGGTCGGTCGGCGACCCGAGGACCGGGCCGGCGTGCCGCACACCGTGCGCCCCAGGTGTTGCAATTCCGGCCCCTCCCGGCCGAACTTCACGAAAACCTCACGA
Source organism: Frankiaceae bacterium (assembly GCA_035940575.1). Taxonomy (GTDB): domain Bacteria; phylum Actinomycetota; class Actinomycetes; order BP-191; family BP-191; genus BP-191. Next base: position 35,143 of record DASZER010000043.1, read on the forward strand.
CGGGTTACCAGAACTTCACGACGACCTCACGGCCGCGGTAACTCCACCGTGAAGTTCTCGTGAAGTCCGAACCGCACCGTGCTCCTCTCCCCGCCGACACGCGGCGGGCGACGAGAGGAGCACCACATGAACGCCACCCGCACCGCTGCCGCCGCGGCACTGGCAGCCGGGCTTGCCGGGAGCGCCTGCACCGCAACACGGACCCCGACGGCGGTCATCACGATCGCGCCCGTCCAGGCACCCGCGGAGCAGGTCACCGCGACGCCGAGCCCGACGCGGAAGCCGGAGGCGAAGACCACACCGAGCGGCGAGGGCACCGTCGACTTCCTCGGCGGGTTCACCGACAGCGGCGACCCGAAGGGGACGCCCGTCGAGCTCACGATCCGCTACCTCAACGCGCTGCGCGCCGGGAAGTGGACCGCCGCCGTCAAGGACATGGCTGCCGTCGAGCGCGCCTACATCCGGATCAAGGACAACGCCGCCGAGGTCGGCCGGGACGTCCTCGCCCACGCCGCCGGCGCGCGCCGCACCCTGCCGCGCTGCACCTCCGGCGTGACGGCCGCGCGGGACGCCGTGGCGATCCGGCGCGGCGACCTGCGAGTCATGGTGCACGTCGAGACGTGGCGCGGCTTCCGCGGCGTCAAGGTCGACGAGGTCTTCGTGCCGAGCGACCACTACGGGCACCCGCACACCCACGCCTACACGGCGCTGCTGTCATGAGGACGTACTTCCCGGCCGAGCCGGCGCGGCGCGCACTACGCCGGCTCGCCACCGACCGGGACCTCACAATCTGCGCCCTCGCCGAGAACATCGGCGTCGACCGCTGCACCATCCAGCGGCTGTTCACCCGAGACCGGCTGCGGTGGGACGCCGCCGACCACATCGCGATCGCCCTCGGCTACCACCCATGCCAGCTCTGGCCCGAGTGGTTCGACGACATCGAGGAGACACCATGACCATCGACGACCTGCCCGAAGTGCTCACCATCGACGAGACCGCCCGGTTCCTCCGCATCAGCCGCGGACTCGCGTTCACCGCGGCCCGGCGCGGCGAGATCCCTGCCGTACGCGTCGGACGCCGCCTACTCGTTCCGAGGGTTCGGCTTGTTGCGTGGCTGCACGACAAGGGTCGGTGACGCTGTGAACTTCGACCGTCGGCTGCCACGACCGTTGCCCTGCAACGCCGCACAGCGAGGCGCTCACCCTGGAAGCGAACAGACGGTCGAACTTATCGAGGCGCCGGGTCGCCGAACCGCGACCTCCTTGCCTCGCGCTCAACCGTCGATGAGACTGCCCCGTGGCCGCGCACTCGTTCATCTGGATCGGCGATGAGGGCTTCTTCGCCTACCGAGAGAGCTATGCAACCGAGTTCGCCGCCCTGTTTCGCGACGACGAGCTCGTCGCGGACCTCGACGCTCCGGTCTACCAGCTGAACGCGGCGCTGCTTCGCGATCGGCTCGACGTGTTGGGGTTCACTGCGTCGCACGCGCAGGAGCGCCTCGATCTGCTATTCGCCGAAGTGGATGACGGAGGGTTGGAGTCCTTCCCCGACTGGCTCACCACAATGCACGCCGCTCTCAACGGAGACGGCGCGGTGGACGAGGTCCCGGCATGGACCGTTCACGGTGACATCCGGCTGCCCTTGCGCCTCATGCTGGATGCCGCCCCTGACGACATGCCGGTGTCGCTCGACTTGTCAGACGTCGTCGCGCGCGGCTACGTCAGCGCAACGCCCGACCTCTGCGCGCGCGCGTTCTCGGAGCACCACGGTGCGGCGGCGTACGCGCCGCTGATCGTGCTGACGGAGGGACGCAGCGATGCCGCGATCCTTATGCTGGGCATCGACGTGCTCAGCCCGCACTTGCGTGGGTACATACGTTTCCTCGACTACGAACGCAAGCCGGAGGGGAGCACCTCCGCCCTCGTCCGTGTCGTTCGGGCGTTCGCTGCGGCTGGGGTCAGCAACCGAGTTCTCGCCCTGTTCGACAACGACACCGCAGCGGCGGAGGCCCTCACGACGCTCGGCGTCGACGCGCTTCCGCCGAACTACCGCGTCGTCCAGTTGCCGCACCTGCAATTGGCGGAGCAGTACCCGACACTCGGACCGACCGGCCCGGTCGTCATGGACATCAATGGCCTCGCCGTATCGATCGAACTATTTTTCGGCGCAGACATCCTCCGCGGGAGTGGTCCTGACCTCACTCCGGTGCAATGGACGGGATGGTCCGCGAAGATCGGTCGGTACCAAGGTGAAATCCTGCACAAGAGCAGCCTGCAGGAGGCCTTCCGCGAGCGCGCCCGTCGGACACTTGCGTCGGGCGGACCCGACGAGGCCGACGACTGGTCTGGAATGCGACTGGTCATCGACACCCTCCGGACGTCCTTCGCCTAGCAAGCTCGCCGGGCGCGTCCGCTATCGCAACAGCGTGAAAGTATCGGGCCCGTGCCGGTGATCGGTCAGCAGGACGAGTTCGAGCTCAAGTACATGGCGCGTCTTCGCGCGATGCTCGTGGAGCACGGGATACCCATCGACTACGCGGTGGACCGGGTCGCGATCGACACGGGGCTGCATCTGTTCGCGAGCAGTCCAACTGGTCGTCGCGCGACGCACGCGCGGGTCTGGTTCCAAGCGAAGGGCAAGCGCGCAGCGACTCTCCCGTTAGCCTCGTTCCGCAGTGCCTCGACGATCCCCGTCTCCGTGCGAGCCGACCATCTCCGCTTCTGGGCTGCCGCACCTGAGCCCGTCTACCTCGCGGTCTACATCGAGGCCGCGGACGAGTTCATCGCGGAAGATGTCCGCGACATCGTCGAACGCCAATGGCCGGCGAACGCCTTCTACAGCGCCGTACCCGAGTCCCAACAACAGGTCACTGTCCACGTCGATGCGCATCAGCGGTTGGACGGCGCGCGGATTGCGGCCATGCTTGCGCACCGCAGCATGCGCATAGACGGTCCGCCGTTTCGCGGGCGTCCGCTGGGCCATCGTTACGATCCTCTCCGCAGCACCTTGGCTCCGCCGCCACGGGATGTGTTCGACCGCCTCGTCACGCGCCTCCTTGCGGATCATGACTTCCGTCCCGGTGGCGAAGCGATCACCGTGGCTCTGGATCTGACCGCAGTCCACGGGCGGTTCTACGAGACACTGGAATGGCAGTCGCCAGCGTTCTCCGAGTATGGGCGCAGCCCGTACGACGACCTACGCGACGAGCCGCCGGTCGAGTTCTTGCATGGGTCAGTCACCGTGTTCATCGACCCCCAGCCAGCGCGGGTGTCGCTGGCCGACCCGGACCAGGATCGGATCTCGCAGCTGTTACTCGGCCAGGACGCCCTCCTGCGGACCCCCGAAGAGCCACTCTTGGCCATATTCAATGCGCGCGATCTAAGCGGGACAGGCGGCCTGTGGCGAAACCTCGTTCGCGACCTCGCCGGCAGCGGCGTCCCCTTTGCGCGACACATCGGGCTGGAGGCCCTGTCGTCGCTTGTCCTAGTCGCTCCCCTCGTCTATATGGACTTCGCGCCCGAGCTCGCATGGGAACATGTGAACTACCGGTGAAGACATGGTCCCGTGGCATCACGGCTGACGGCCTGGCGAGGTAGTGCCTCCTGTCGCAGCGCGAGCCCGCCACGCTTGAACGCTGGCTGCCAGCCGTGACAGAGCACTATGCGACGGCACGGCGGTGCGCACCACACCGCACTGACCAGGCAAAACGCAATCTTGACCGGACCAGACAACACGTCGCGGGGACCACTCTTGCTCCGCGGCACCGTGCCTCGTCGTAGAGTCGGCCCATGGCTGAGGTGGATCGCGGTGGACCGCCTGAGGTTTTCGTCAGCTACACCCATGCGGATCGGGCGAAGGTCGCGCAGCTTGCGAGTTACATCGCGAACCTCGGCTTCAAGGTATGGCTCGATACGGAGGATCTCGTCGCGGGTGATCGACTCATTGAGACGATCGGCGGTGCGATCGAACGCGCGGCCGCCTATGTGGTCTGCCTTTCGCCGACCGCGGTGGCATCGCAGTGGGTGAATCATGAGCTCAACACCGCGCTGACTCTCGAACTCGCAACTGGCAGCCCACATGTCCTCCCGGTTCTGATCGAGACGACTGATCTGCCGTCAAAGTTGGTGACGCGGCTTTACATCGATGCGACGCGATCACTCGACGCCGCGCGGGAACCGCTTCGGCGGGCGCTCGAAAACATCGTCGGCGCGAACACCATGCTCGTTTTGGGTCCTGACCAGCCGGATCTGTGGATCTCCAGCGCCCAGTTCAGGCTCTTCGCGGACACAGCTCGCAACTACGGGGCGCCCTTCGGGGACCACACCGCGCAGCAGGTGCGGGAAGAGGCCCTCGGGCTACTCACGGGGCTCCGCCGAAAGGCAAATGGAATCCTGCTCAATTTCATCGCGGCTAAGGAGTTGGACTGGGCCGATCCCCGCTTCAAGTTTCCCAACGGGGAAGTCTCCGAGCGGATTGAAGATCTCCCCGGGCCGTTCGACGGGTCGATCATCAAGCGGGCCGTGGTCGATGTGGAAGTCATCAATCCACGCGAGGAGCAACTCGCAAAGCTGGTGTCATCCCAGCTGGAAGCCTTGGGAGTGCTGCGGGTGGGCTACCAGTTTTCGATCAGACCTCCAGACACCGACCTGCCCGCGCGCGTATTGCAGCGGCTTCAGGACACGTATCCGATCCTGTCGTGGGACCCCTCGGTGGGAGCCGAGGTTGCGCTCCCCGATGATCTGCACGTTATGGTCCGGACGTCGGCGGAGGAGATTGCCATCGGGTTGGAGACCAAATACCCGTTCCAGCTCGAACGGCGCGCGCAGCAGTTCTCGATCCGTGAATTCGTCGACTGGCTACGTGCGCCGTAGTCCCACAACCTAGCGTGGTGCCGTCGACGCCGACGCTGCTTCGCCGACTAGGACCCTGATGGGAGGGGGGACTCAGCCGTCGATCGCGTCCCCTGCGGTCGACTCCCGAATGCGCGACACGAGTTCCCGTACCAGGTCCCGGTGCGCTTCCTGGGTCAGCAGGCTCAGCGCCTCGTTGGCAGCATTCATCGCTTCGTCAGCGTTTCCCGCCTGCTCGTGCAACTGTGCGAGCGAGGTGAGGGCGGAGCCGAGTTCGTCGGGAGCGTGAGCCACGCGAAGTTGCGCGACAAGGGGCGCTGCCGCCGCTATGGCGGCGGCCGGTGCCAGGTCGCCGTTCACCGCGCGGTACAGCAGGAACTTCGTGTTCCGCGCGAGGACTGCGCTCACCGCTGCCGGTCCGGCAGTTGCGGCGCACCAGTCCAACACCGCCGCCGCGGGCTGCCAACGCTCCTGCCTCACCAGGGCGTCGCTTGCGTAAGACAACGCGCGGATCCCCTCGTCCGCGTCGCTCGCGAGCAGGAACGCCGCGGCGGCAACCCAGAACTGCGCCTCGGCAGCACCGAAGTCACCCTTCCGCATCAGGCTGACGCCCGCTTGCCCCCAGCGCCGGGCGAGCAGGTGCAGCGCCTCCCGCAGCCTGTCGACGAGGATGAGACCGCTGTCGAGACGCGTCACCGCGCCGCCAACGAGAGGTGCGATCCACGCCGTGAGCCGGCGAGGAACGTCGGCCAACAGCGACACGTCATCGCCCTCGGTGAGCACGTAGTACGCCACTGCGACGACCGCACCCGAGAGAGGCTGAACGAGGCAAACCTTTGTAGCAGTCTCAGCCAGCACACCTGCCACGCGAGCGTCCACTTCGGCGTCGCAACGAGTGAGCAGCTCGTAGAGCACCTCGTCCACGCGGTCTCCGCCGCGGCAAATCTCGCTGTGCAACCGCCTGAGGAGCATCGCGACGCGGGCGTCCTCGTCGAACGCGAGAGCCGTGAGGTCCGGAAGCGTGACGCGCCGGATGGCGGATCCCACCACAGTCGACCGCAAAGTCGCGGCCTCTTCTTGAAACCGCTTCGCCAGCTCGACTTCACCGAGGAAGATCGCGGTCCTCCAACGGTTCTCCGCCACTGCGAGCTCGAGTTGCGCCACACCGGCCGCCCGCGCGAAGCGGGCGCCCTGCCGCCAGCTCACCAGGGCCCCCCTCATGTCGTCACGCAGCCGGGCGATCACCCCGTCGAGAAAGTGAGCGGCCGCCCAACGGCCCATGCTGCCGCCGTCGGGACTCTGTCTGATCAGATCGACCGCCTCGGCCAGCGCGCAGGCGGCGTCGTCGACGCGGTCGAGACTCGCGTACGCCGCACCAGTGTTGAGCTTCACGCCGGAGAGGTTCTGCAATATCTCGCCGCGCGCTTCCTCACCCGGCGCGGCCCACGCGGGACCGTCGACGACAGTCCGTGTCAACTCCTCGCACAGTCGCAAGTCCACAAGGGCTTGCTCGTCGTCTCGTCCGACCAAGTCGTTGCCGAACATCGCGATCGCGTTCGACATGCGCAGCGCGTCGAGGATCGCGACACCTCTCGTCAACCCCGCGCGGATCTCGGAGCGAATGGTCCGACGCAGTTCGTCAGACGCCTCTACGTACCCGGCGCCCTGAAGCATTCGTGCGAGGCACGCCGCGACCGACTCATCACCGATGTGTGGCTTCGCGAACCATGCGTTGATGTGGTCGTCGACGGAGCGCACGTTCCCACGCGGTCGTTGCGCCGGCACGTCGAGCCCCAGCGTCGCTAGCACATCGGGCAGGTCACCCTCGGCGAACGCGCCGTCCACGACTGCGGCCACGACCTCGGCCGCGCCGCGTGACGGCTCGTGCCCGCCACGCTGCGTCCAGCGCAACCACGGGATCGTGGGCGCCGCCCGCCAAACCCCGAAGTAGTCGTCACTCAGGTCAAGGTCGGCGCCGGAGAACCCGGCGACCAATACGCGGTGGGACGCGAACAGGCGCGCCAGCCATGCCTGGACATTCGGTGGCAGCCCGCGCCGCTTCTGCGTCGCTAGGTCGACTAGCGACGACGACGTCCGCGTCACCGATCCGTGGACCTTAATGAGGATGCATGGATCGTCCGGCGCGAGCGACCATGGCGGGAGCGAACCGCCTGGCATATACACGTCGAGGGGGACGCCCGCGTCCTGGAATGCCTGCTCGATGAGCGTGTCGAAGTTCGTGGTGACGATCGCCGCGAGCTCACCCCGCCCCGCGAGCGTTGCGAGCGCGTCGTGGCACGGGCTCGGCGTGTCGCCGTCGAGACACCCCAACGCGTCGAACCAGCTAGAACCCGCGAAGGCGTCGGCAACCTCCGCGCTGAACACGGCAACGCCGATCTCGTCGAGGCCGAGCGACGCGACCTGTTGCGCCAGTCCAGGATTTCGGACGTAGCGACGCGTGCGCGCCTTCATCGCCTCCAACACGGAGTTGTTGAAGCCCCACCAACTCGGAACCTCGCTGGGCGGGATGGCCGAGACCCCGGCCCCCGCGAGCACTACGAGACGTTCCATGTTCGTCACGACCGATGAAGCCTAGGACGAGCAGCGCCGGTCGACCGGCGTCCGTAGTGCACGGGCGACACAGGCATGTGGTGACGGCATACGGACATGGTCCGACGAGACGCCGCGTGCCCCGTAGCGCGTGACGTGCGCCGCGGTGTCCGAGGTACCGACCGATGCGCCGAGCCGGCAGATCCTTGGCGGCGAAGCCGCAACGCAGTTCAATGAGCCGCCAGTAGAGCAGCAGCACGGATGAGCCACCGGTCATGTCACCTCGCACAGCTTCTTCCCAGCCGAGCCGGCGCGGCGCGCACTGCGCCGGCTCGCCGCAGACACCGACGACAGCATTTGCGCCATCGCCGCGAACATCGGCGTCGACCGCGACACGCTCCACCGGCTCTTCACCCGCGACCGCATCCGGTGGGACGCGGCCGACCACATCGCGGTCGCACTCGGCCACCACCCCTGCCAGCTGTGGCCCGAGTGGTTCCCCGAGAGCGAGGAGCGGCCATGAACACCGAAGATCTACCCGAGGTGCTAACGATCGACGAGACGCGCGCTTCCTCCGGATCAGCCGGGGCCTCGCATTCCAAGGGGCAAGAAGGGGCGAGATCCCCGCAGTGCGCGTCGGCCGACGGCTCTTGGTTCCAAGATCCCGGCTCCTCGCTTGGTTGGAGGGAGTCCCGCACAGCCGCACATGAGGCGAAGCGCTCGCTGCCGGGCGTTTGAAGCCGCCTGCGGGAAGTTGGCATGTGAAGCTCACGCTGAGCGAGCGAAACTATTCGATGCTTCCACCCCTTGCTGATTCCGAATCCAACTCTTAGCGGTGCGCCCCTGGCCGCCGCCACTTCGCCGGACCCGTGCTTGGAGATCACCTGTTCTCCCGGGTGACGGCTGGGCGGCAAACGACGCTGGTCATCGGGCAGCCGGTCGCGCAGAATAGGCCTCAAAGAACGGGGGTGCCCATGAATGACGTGCTTAGAGTCGACGCCGCCACGCTCGTCGCGACCGAACACCGCCTCGCGAGGACGTCCGACGACCTGACGTCGGCGGCTGAACACGTCGCCCGAGCCGTCGAGCAAGCGTTGCGTGGCGCCGGGCAGTTTCGCGATGACCTCGCCCCCGGGACCACGGCTTTCGCGGCGTCCTGGGCGGCGGTCCTCCCCATCTTCTCCTCGTCTGCCGACGCCGTGGGGCGACTCGCGCTGAACACGCTGTTCGAGACGGAATCACTGGAGCAGCGGCTCCGGAGGATGTTCGAGCTGAGGCATTGGTGACCGCGTTCCGCCTGGACGTCGATCCCGCCGCCGTCGAAGCTGCGGGGCGTTCTCTCGGGGACGCCGCCGGGGATCTCGCGCGCGAGGCCGGATCGGTGGCGGCCGTCGCGGCTTCGTTCGCCGGTGCGTGGGAGGGCGCGGCCGCCACGACGGCGGTCTGCGAACTGGACTCGCTGGCCCGTCACCTGCGCGCCGCCGCGCCGCGCTTGACCGATGCCGAACGCGCCCTGGTCACGCTCGCTGGAGCCTACCGCGAGGCCGATGACACGACGGTGCCCGCGTTGAACAAGCGGTGGGCCGCCGCGCACGCGCGGTACGCCGCGGAAGTGGCGGACGCGGCACGCGACCGGCTGGCCGAGATCCTCTCCATCCCCGCCACCATCGCGGCGCGCGAGCGCGCGGACACACACCACGGCATCGAGACCGACCTGGCGGACCGGATCGCCGACGCGCGCGCCGAGCTCGACGGAGCCGTCGCGGGGCTGACGCGGGAGTTCGACGCCCTCGTGGACGAGCTGCGTCGGCGCAGCCGCGCGGCGGGCGACCTGCTCAGCGAGGCGGTCGTGCTCCGGGCGGGCGCGCTGGCGTTCGCCGCGCACCGGGCCGGGATGCCAGGCTGGCTAACCGCCGTCCTCACCGCGATCGGCGGGCCGGACGCGGTCGCCGCATTCGCCGGCTCGCTGCCGCTCGGGACACTCGCGACGCGCGGCGCCCGGCTCGCGGACGACGACGTGGAGGGGCTGGGCGCGCTGGTGGACGCGGCGCGCGCCGCGGGGCTCACGCCGCGCGACTACGGCGAGATCCTCGACCGGTACTGGCTGGCCCGAGCGCTGCGCGACGCGGACATCGACCCGGAACGCTGGGTGCCCCAGGCGGGCGCCGCGCGGAACAAGGCGACGATCGAGGCCGTTTACACCTACTACGGCCGCCTCTACCTCGACCACCCCGAGCTGGAGTGGGCCGCGATGGCCAACCAGGTCGGCGCCTCCTTTGCGGCCGGCATGTACGACATGGAGTCGTTGCGCAAGTTCGGCAGGCGGGTCAAGGACGCACCGGCCGCAGTCCGCGCGGCGCTGCCCCGGGACATCAAGCAGATGGCCGACGCGCTCGCCGGCCTGACCGAGGCCGAGGCCGGGTACTACGAGACGACGCTGCTGACGATGCAGCGCGACATCTTCAACGACCAAGCGCGCATGCACGCCGCATACGTCCACGGCGGGCTCGCCGCGTTGGAGGAACTGCACGACGCCGGCATGGTCGACGACCGCACGATCGGGGCGTGGCGGCGGATCGACAAGGGCAGCCGGACGGGCAACGTCGCCGACGTCCGGGCCGGGAACCGGTCCCTGCTCCATCGCGAGCAGCACGAGATCATCGGCGACTCCTACGACCAGATGCGGAGACACTCCCCCACCGGGCCGGCGGTGACGTGGGCCTTCACCCTGGGGGGCAAGCCGTCCGTCGAAGGTGCGCGCGGGTACGCGGACGTCTTCCCTGAGCGGATCCAGTTCGAGACGCCAGGGCCGCACTCGGTCGGCACGCCGAGCAGCATCTTCCGCTGGAACATCCCGCACGTCAGCGCGGACAACCCGGTGCAGGGCCATGTGAAGATCACGACGCCGTTCCCCGACGGCAACATCGCCAGCCGCGACCAGCGCTGGCGGCTCATCGTGGAGGACACGTTGCCGACGTTCGTCAGGCTCGCGGACCGGCCCGATCGGCTGCGGGCCCTCGTCGAGACGCCGATCGCCGAGCGGATCGCGGATTACCGGCTGGCCGCGCGGTGGGACGAGATCGCTCGCGACCTCGTCGACGTGGACACGGACCTCGACCAGTGAGCACCCCGCGGCTCGCGGCGACGGTGGCCGTGTCCGCCCTCACCTTCTTAGGAGGCTGCGCAATGCCCGCAGACAACGGGACCGCCACGGCGGCGGACCGCTTCCGGGCGGAGCAGCGGGTCGAGCTCGACCTGCGCACGCCACCGAGCAGGGAGGAGGCCGGCCTCGCGGACGGGTCGGGCACGTTGATCATTGAGCGCGAGAGCGAGCGGATGCTCGATGTGTCGCTGACGCTGCCAAACGGCGCTGTGCTCGAGGTGCCAGCGTTCGGTGTCGTGCTTAGCACCTCGGTCGACGCCGCACCGGACGGCCCGGTGGAATCCATCACCGTCAATCGCCGCGTAGACGACCTGGCGACTGCGCGCGCGGCGCTGGTCGCGAACGCGCCGACCCTGGCGCTCGACGCGGCTGAGGTCGGGGCGTTCTTCGACGGCGTGCAACCCGGGCCGCGTGAGACGCGAGTCTTCGCGTCCGCCGGCGTGGGCTACCTGCGGATCGACGTCGAGGTGCGGCACGACCCCCTAAACGGCGAGCACGTGACGATCGACTACAAGCTCGACTGGGGATCGGCCGCGGGCAGCGGAGCGTAGATCGGAACGTTTGGCGCGTTGGGCACGGTGACGACGGTGGCACCCGACACACGCACGATGGCAGCGGCGTGCCCGTCGGCGATTGCGCCACGGCCGACCTGTACGGGCGCGGGGATGCCGGTCGCGGCTAGGTCCGGCCCGGCGGGCAGCCAATCCGTTGCTTGGACAGAGCCGGTGCTGTCGAGCAGCGCGACGGCAAAAGCCGTGCTTGTCGGCGAGTGCGCTGGGATCCTGGAATGCATGGAGTGGAGGACAGTCTGTGACCGAGGGCAATTCGACGACTTCAAGCCGCCCGCCGCGTCGAGCTCGCTAGCCACGCTTTCGCCGCGGATCGCGAGGCCGGCCAGATGACCGCAGTGAGCGAGGGTCCTCCGTTGCTGGTCGAGAACGAGGCCTGGCTGTTCTCGGCGGGCGTGCGCGCGGATTACCGCCCCAGCCGCGACGACGAAGCGTCGTTCGCGTTCCTTGACCGGGTCCGTCAGCCCTGCTTTGAGCGCATCCGCGCGTTCTATGAGGACGCGTTCCGCCACTACCCGTCCGGCAAGGACCGCAAGGACCTCCGCGGCCGCTTCCGCTCGGGCAACTACGCCCAGCACATCGCTGCGCGCTGGGAGCTTTACCAGTTCGCGCTATGGACCCGGCTGGGTTTCACGCTGACCCCCCACCCGGACAGCGGCGACGGCATCTTCCGCGACTTCCTAGTCACCAGCTCCGACGGCACCACCTTCTACTTGGAGTGCGTGGTGGACACCCGGTCGGAGGGCGCGCGGGCGGCGGATCTGCGGTGGGCCGCAATCACCACGAAACTGCGTTCACTCGCCACCGCTACGCATGGATTGGCGGTGGACCGGCGCGCGGTCGGCCTGCGCCCGTTGCCAACGCGCCAGCTCGTCGCGCAGGTGCGGGACGGTCTCGCCACTCTCGGCCCGGCGAGGAGCGAACGCTCGTGCGCGTCAACCGGGACGGCTGGCAGTTCGAGGTACGGGCGTCGCCGCTGTTCGCCCCTGGCCTGGCGGTCGCGCAAGGCGGCGCAATGAGCGCTCAGGCGCGCCTCTATGACCCGATCCGCCGCCACGCGAAACGCAAAGCCCGCCGCACCGCGGGGCTTGACCGTCCGCTGGTGGTTGCCGTGCTTCTCGACCTCGGCATGCCAATCCTGGAGAAGCATGACGCAGTAGGCGAGGCGCTGTTCGGTCAGCCGATCGTGCAGGCGACCTCGGCGGGGCATCGCCGCGTCATCGATGACGACGGGGTATGGGTCGACGCCGAAGGCCGACCGCGTCACGCCGGGGTGACCGCGCTGTTGCTCCGCGAGAACGTCGCCTTCGACCCCGCGCTTCCGACGGTGCACCACCACCCGTTCGCGCGTCGCCCGTTTACCGTGAAGAGTCTGCCGCTGCGGACAGTCCGCTACGCCGCCGGCCGCATCGATTCGGTCACCGGGGCGACCACGACGGCGCACGAGCTGTTCGGGTTACCGCCGGACTGGCCAGGTCCGGAGGACCCGTTCGAGGGGGTCATGACCGACACCGTTCCATCACCGGCGATGTGGCATCCTGAGTCAGTCGTGCCCACGCCGTAGCCAGATCGCGAGTCGGCAATCATCTCCCTAAGGCGCTCATTCTCCCGGGCGAACGTTGGACAGGTAAGCGGGTTCAACTCGTCCATCCAGCGCGGCGCGAGGAGAACGTATTTTTCCTGAACGGCACTGCGCGGGACTTCAATGGTCCGGTATGTTCTCTACCATCCACAGGCGCCGGGGGAAGCCGCGACGAACCCGGTCTTCGAGAGGAGCGTCATGGCGAACGTCAAGGTCACGTACCAGCAGATGCTGGATCAGGCGACCAAGCTCACGAACGCCCGTACCGAGATCGAGGGTCAACTCACGGCTCTGAAGAACCAGGTCGACTCCCTGGTTGCCGAAGGCTTCGTGACGGATACCGCTTCGAAGTCGTTCCAGACGTCGTACGACGAGTTCACGCGCGGCGCGAAGGACACCATCGAGGGTCTCGACGGCATGGCCAAGTACCTCAACACGGCCGCGCGGACGTTCCACGAGGCCGACACGCAACTGGCGAGAACGCTCAACGCCTAGCCACAGGGCACCACCCGAGAGGCCGTCCGCGCGAGCTGGCGGCCTCTCTTCATTCCACGCCTCAAGCCGCACCCGTGGTAGACCCAACGGGTAATAAGTGTTAGGGCACCGGGCGCGGCCCGAGGCTCTCGCGCAGCCCAGCGGCCCGGTCGCCGCTTGTGACGATGACCGCCTCGTCCACGGGCTCCTGGCCGCCGTCGTACATGTAGTAATTGATGACGTCGAGCGGCGCGATCCGGCTCTCCCACAGCAGCCTCGTCACCGGCTCCCGCAGCGCGGGCCGGTTCCCTAGCGGGACATCGAGCCGGACGGACAGGCGTGACAGGCCGGTCACCGCGGCGCCCTGGCTGTAGTCGATGCTGGCGCGCTCGACACCGGGCAGTGCCGCCAGTTCCGCCCTGAGCCGGTCCAGCTCGCCGGGCGGCACCGCCTCCCGCCCCGAGGGTGAGGAGGAGCAAGCGGCAGCGAGCAGCAGGAGGAGCACGATGAGGACCCGGGTCACGGTCGGTGCACCTCATAGACAGTGGCTTTGGCCGGCTCCGCGTCGAGGTACCCCGACAGCGAGTCCCGCCAGGCGGCGACCGAGGAGTTCGTGGACGCGTCGACCGCGTGCGCTGCGTCGAGGTAGCCGGTGTCGATCCCGTGGTTCTGGCCGACGTTTCCGAACTGCTCCTCGAACGTCAGCGTCGTCCAGTTCGGCGTCGTGGGGTTGGGCTTGCCGTCGGCGCGGGTCACGACGTCCACGGTGTTCTCTAGCGAAAGCACCTGGACCGACGGCGGCGCGGAGTACGACGCCAGCGGGCTCCCCGCCGTGAGGACGTGCGTGACGTTGTAGCCGCTCGCCGTGAGCCCGCCGGCGCTCTGCATGGCGACCATGCCGCCGAGCGAGTGGCCGACGAGCATGACCTGCTGCCCGGGCTTCGCGCCCGCGTCGGCGAGCGCAGCCTGGATCGCCTGTTGGTACGCCGTGGTGTGGCCAGCCATCGAGTGCAGGTTCGCGGACGTGTCGGTCGCGACGTCGCCGCCGGGGAGGTTCCACTTCGAGGTGCCGGGAATGTCGACGATCCAGCGACTCACTCGCCGCCCACCCGGAACGATCGTCACCAGCTCTCGGACCTGGATGACCGGCCGGCCGTTCGGCCCGGTCGCCTTGTCCACCTCGTTGAGCGTGAAGAGCAGGTTGTGCACCTCGCGGCCGGCCACCAGCGGTCTGGTGTTCTGGATCGTCATCCCATCCGCCCGGTCGTACGCGCCCGCGCCGTTGCGGTAGAGCAGCGCCAGCAGCCCGCCCGCCTCCTGGATCGTGCGCGGACGCATGAACGGCTGGGGGCCCATGACGAGGTCGGCCAGCCCGGTGAGTAGGCCGGGGGCCGCGCCCGCGGCCTCGTCGACCAGCCAGGCGTTCCTGACGAGGAAGCTCTCGATCGCCCCGGGCAGCGCCTCGCGGAGGCGGCCCCCGTTCAGGAGCTCGTCCCCGCCGCCAACCAGCGCCGCAGCGGGCATCCAGACGGGAGCGGTGGCGATGGCGATATAGGGCGCGGCGTAGCCGACCGACCACTCGATCGCGTCGTCAATCCACGCCAGCGCCGCGTCGGCCACACGCAGGACGTTGACCGCGGTGTCGAGACCGATGCCGCGCAGCTTCAGCTCGAGGGCCAGAGCGAGCAGCCCCCGCGGCCCGTTGAGCGCGTCCATCAGCTCGAACTCGGCCTTAGCCACGCCGCCCGGGTTGAGGATGGCGCTGGCGAGCAGGTCCGGGTCGATCAGCACGCGTTCGAGATCGAACGCCGCGTCGGCCACCTCGTCGGCGAACCGCGCGACGAGCGCAGCCTCGGTGCGCATGTCGTCGTACCGCGCGGTCACGCTGCCCGCGTAGTCGTGGACGACGATGTCCGGGATCTCGTCCTTCACAGCGCCCCCGCCACCAGCGCGGTGACGGCCGGCAACGCCGCTATCGGCTCGGTCGAGCGAAGCACGACGTCGTCGCCCTCGGTCGCCGCCTCCAGCCACCCGGCGGCCGTGCGGTAGAACAGCACCTGCCCAACCGGGGGAGCCGGAACGGATCTGTCGCCCACGACGAGCACTTGCAGCGTGGCCGTCGTCTCGCCGAGCAGCGCCGCCACCCGCGCCGCGGCGTCGGCATCACAGCCGTGCACCGCCGCGAACCGGTCCGGGTCAAACCGCCCCTCGAACACCGACAGCGCCACGAAGGCCGCCAGCGTGATCCGCTCTTGGACCGACGCCGCAGGCGGGGCGGTCGGCACCGCCGCGAGCAGGCGTTCGACCGAGGGCCCGAGCGCCTCGGGGGCGGCCAAGCTCAACTCGGCGAGCGGGACGCCGTCCCGGCGCAGCAGCCCCACCAGCGCCCGTTCCCCCACCACCACGGCCCCGGTGAACGCCGCCGCTGGCTGGTCCGCAGGCATTGGGGCCCGCTCCGCGACCGGCGCTAGCGACACGTCCAACGTGAGCAGCGGCGTACGCAGCGGCGACAACGCCTCCCGCAGCCCCTCTCTGGGCTCGCCCGACTCCGACACGAGCCCGGCTTCCACCAGCAGCCTGGCCGCGGCGCCGTGGCCGCCTGGAGCCTCGGCCGGGTCCGCGCCCCACCCGGGCGGCAGCGGCACCTCGCAGCGTTCGGCCAACACCCGCAGCACCGCCAGCGGCAGCAGCGAACGTCGCGCCGTCACTACGCCTGCCATGACCGCCCCCTCACCAGGTCAACTGCCTCCAGCCAGTCCATGTGCCCGACCAGCGGGAGGTCGGTCGGGGTCCACCGCCAGCCGTCCCACGGCGTCACGCCATCCCACGGCGTCACCGCGTCGAAGGCGTCGCCGACGAAGCCGGCCGCGGCCGCGACCTTGTCGCGCACCGAGCCGGCCGCCCGGCCGAACCACTCGCGCACCTCGCGTTCGGCGGCGGCGATCATCGCCAGTCGCTCCTCGACGGTGCGCGCGTGACCCCTGAGCGCGTCGGCCGCCTGGGCGAGCTGGTCGGCGCGGCGTTCGACGTCGCGGAGGTCGTCCTCCAGTCGCTGCTGGTGGGCGTCCGCGGCATGGCCAGCCCACTCGGTGGTCCGCGAGTCCGCACGTAGCGTCCGCACCCGCGTGCGCAGCTCGGCCTCGCGCCGCTCGACGTCGCGTGCCAGCGCGTAGATCTGCTTCGGTTCGCCGTACACCTTCCCCCGTCCTCCCTACAACGTCGGCACCGTCACGGTGACGATCCTGCCGTCACCGGGGTGGAGCAAGCCCCTTCCCGGCTGCACAACCTGTCCCACGACGTCGCGCGGCAGCCGGACGCCGACCAGGTCGCCGTCCGAGGGCCCCTGCGGCGACAGGAGCACGCCCTGCCGTGCCTTCCTCGCCTCGAACTGCCACCCGGAGAAGCCGATGCACAGATTCTCGGCGTTGCCGCCGAGAACGAGGTGCGTATCCGGCCGGAGCTCGCCCTTCACAACGTTGCCGAACACCGTCGCCGCCGGGCAGTCACGCAGCACTTCGCCGTCATCAAGGACGAACACCACGGGCCGGTCGCCTGCCGCCGCCAGCGCGTCGAGGTAGGTCTCCGGCTGCGCGTGGGGGTCCTCAACGACGGCCAGGACGCCCGGCATCTCGCGCAGGTCCCGTAGCGGCGAAGGGCGCGGCGCGGCGATGACCACCGCCGCGCCTGTTCGGGTGAGCGATCGCGCCATGACCGCCAACGCCGTGCTGCGGCCGGACCGCACCGGGCCGGCCACGATGAACGCGTGCGCGGCGCTGAAGTCGGTGCCAAGCGCGCTGAGTTCGTCGCCGCCGACGCCGACCAAACCGAACGGCGACCGGTGCCCCCCGGGCAGCAGGGCCCACGCCCTCTCAAAGTCGATCTTGGTGGGCAGCACGTCGACTCGGAACGGCCGCGCCGTAGGCGGGAGGTTTCGGTCGCGCGCGGTGGCTTCGGCCGCCAGCCGCGCGAGGGCCGCCGCCTGCGCCTGGCCGGACTCGTCTTCGGCGAGCAGGGCCACCTGCGTCTCCAGACCCGTGCCGGGGTCGAATCCTCGACCCGGGGGCACGATGTCGGGGACCTGCCGCGCGTTGAAGCCGATCAGCCCGTAGTCGTTCTTGTCTGCGAGCTTCAGCGCGAGCTTGTTGTCGGTGAGTGAGGACACCCGGGCCGCCGCGAGCGAGCGGTCGCCGGTGATGATCGCGTGCACACCGACGGACGCGCCCTCGCGAAGGACCGCGAGCACAATGTCGGTGAGCCGCCCACTGTCCAGCTCGCCGAGCGCCGCGAGGAACCCCTCCCACCGGTCGATTAGCAGCAACACCCGCGGCAGCGGGTCGGCGGTGGAACGCCGTTGCTCGTCGACATCGGCATACCCTCCCGCGGCGAGTACCTGCTGGCGGCGCTCGATCTCCAAAGCCAGCCGGGTGAGCAGCCGGGTCGCGCGCTCGGTCTGCGTACGGGTCACGACTGCGCCGCAGTGCGGCAGCTCGGCGAGCGGGAGCAGCGCGCCGTTGCCGCAATCGAGAACGTAGAGGTGCACGTCCCGCGCGCTCTCCACCGCGGCGACGCGACCGGCCAGCGTGCGTAGTAGCTGCGAACGTCCGCTGCGCGCCGACCCGACGACAAGCAAATGCCCGTCGCGAGCGGGCGCGAACGTCGCCACTCGCCTGACCTGCTCGCGCGGCACGTCGGTCAGGCCGTATGCCCAGCCCTCGTGCGGCTCGTCGCCGAGGTCCGACAGTAGCAGCCTGGTCGGCAGGTGCTCCAGCCAGGGGCTGCGCTGTGGTGGACTGCCATCAGCGGCCGCGGCCTCCTGCACCGCCTTCACGAGCTCGGACAGATCGGTCAATCCGACGTCGTCGGCCGCCTTCGTCATCACCGGGGCCGAGGGGGCGACGTAGCCGACGTTCTTCCACAGCAACGGCGCCACGAACGGCGGCGGCAGGTGCGCTGGCACGACGCCCGGCCGACGGCCGCCGACCCGCCCGGCCTGGAATGGCACTAACCCACCCGCGCCAAGTTTCGCGTAGCCGCGGCCCGGCGCCGACTTCGGGATTCGCGCGGCGTCCGCCGCACCGAGCACGTCGCTACTGTCCGTCGCGTCAGTCACGCGCAGCGAGATTCGAAGGTTCGTGTTGGCCCGGATCTCCGCGGACACAACGCCGGACGGGCGCTGCGTCGCGAGGATCAGGTGGATGCCGAGCGACCGGCCGCGCTGCGCGATGTTCACGAGGCCCTTGACGAACTCCGGCAGCTCCCGCGCCAGCGACGCGAACTCGTCGATGACGATGAGCAGCCGGGGCAGCGGCAGGCGGGACGGGTCCTTCGCGCGCAGATCGGCATAATCCTCGATGTCCTTCACGGCGGCCGCCGCGAGGACGCGTTCCCGGTAGCGCACCTCGGCGCCCAGCGACGTCAACGCGCGCTCGACGAGGTGGTTGTCGAGATCGGTGACCATGCCGACGGTGTGCGGGAGGAAGGCGCAGTCTTTGAACGCCGAGCCGCCCTTGTAGTCGACCAGCACGAAGTTCATCGCCTCCGGTCGGTTGGCAACGGCGAGCGCCGCGATGATCGTCTGGAGCAGCTCGGACTTGCCGGAGCCGGTGGTGCCGGCGATGAGCCCGTGCGGGCCGTCGCGGCGCAGGTCGAGAGTGAACGGCCCGTCCAGCCCGGCGCCGAGCATCATCGTCGTGGTCGACCCGTCGAGCAGCCAGCGCGCGCGGACGCCGTCCGACGTCAGCGGCTCAAGAGACAGCAGGTCGAGCAGCCGTACGGAGTCCGGGAGTGTGACGTCGCCCTCGTCACCGCCGACGTCGCGGTACGGCGCCAGCGCCCGCGCCACTGCCATCGCCCACGCCTCGGTGACACCCTCGCCTAGGACGTCGCTTATCGGCTCGTGCCCGGTGCGCCGCACCTCGTACCTCGTGGGCTCATCGGCGTCGATGACGATGGTGGCGGTGCACGACTCGGGCAGCAGGCGGACCTCGGTGTCCGTGCAGATCGCGTAGACGCCGACCTCAGGCCCCTCCTCCAGCACCTGCGCGAGCCCCAGCGTCCCGCGCAGCGCGCGCGCCCCGTCCACGAGCACGACGTGCGCCGGGAAGTGCTCGGCCGGCACCCGGCCCTTCTCCTTGGCGAACGCCTGCCGTGCGCGGACCAGGCTGATCAACTCGGAGGCCCGCGTTGCGACGGTCTCGTCGTCGTTGCCGACGGCGGCGACGTACGCGTCGACCTCCCGCGACCGCGTGTGCGGCAGCCACGCCCACCAGCTCCAGTGCTCGCTCGGCCCGGACGTGAGCAACGTGAGCGCGAGGTCGCGCGGCGCGTGATACGCCGCGAGCTGCAGCGTCAGCCACCGCAGCAGCGCGTGCGCGTGCGCGGTGTCGCCGGCCACGCCGAGCACACCGACCTCGCGCAACGGCACGGGCACGGGGACTGCGTGCACCTGATGCGCCTGCCGGCCGTTCACGGCGTCGCGCGGCGCCTCGACACCGACGTCGGCGGGGAGGTCCGCGACGCCGACGCGAAGCAGCAGCGTGTCGGTGGCGCTGCGCCGCCGCTCCCACAGCCGCCGGCCGGGCAGCCGCGCGGTCACCAGCGTCTCGGCCGCGTCCGGCAACGCGTCGCGGCGGCGTACCTGCTCCTGCGCGATCGCCTCGTCGAGCCGGCGCTGCGCGTCGGCGAGCGCCTCGGTGTAGGCGGCGACCGCCTTCTGGTGGTCCTTCGCTCCCGCGCGCCGGTCGGACCAGAAGTTGCTCAGCATCATGACCGGGCTGGCGAGCGTGAAGACGAGGTACATCGGCGACATGATCATCGCCATCACGAGCCCGAACACGAGTGGCGCCACGATCCCCGCGATGGGGATCCGCCGCCGGTGCGGCTCGGCTGGCGCGGTCGGCAATTGGATGGTCACCGGCCGGTGGAACGGCAACAGCCGCGGCGGCCGCAGGAACCACAGCCAGCCGGGCTCCGCCGGCTCGGTCGCCGCGTCCGGCGCGTGCGCGACCCGGATCGTGAGAAGCGTGTCACCCAGCCCGATCATGCTGCCGGGGGCGACCGGCTCCCGGGTGTCCTGTTCGATCCGGCGGCCGTCGACGGTGGTGCCGTTGGTCGAGCCGAGGTCGGTGATCGTCGCGCCGTCGGTGCGTACGGACAGCACCGCGTGCTTCTGCTGCGAGACCGCCGGGTCGGAGAACGACACCCCGACGCCGCGCGCGAGCTGGTGGTCGCCGATCGGCAGCGACAGCACCAGCCCGGTGTCCGGCCCGGCGACGACGTGCAGCTGCCAACCGTGGATGGTGGGAGCCGGGCCGGGCGGCAGCGGGCGGCCGAGGCCGACCGCCATGCCGTCCAGCAGGCCGGCGTCGGCCACCCGCGACTCCGGCGGCACCTCGACCTGCTCCACGAATAGCCGCTCCGCCGAGGACCCGCAGTACGCCGCGAGCTGCGCGGTGAGGGCGCCGACGGTCAGATCGTCATCGAGGTCGACGAGGACGTCCGTCCGGCGTCCGCCGGTGTCGGCGGTGAGGGCGAGCTTCATCGGCCGCGCCTCACGGACGGACCAGGATAGAGAACGAGCCGCTGTCGGCCTCGATGTTGCCCACGGTCGCGGTGATCGCGCAGTCGTCGGCCTGCTCGCTGGCCCACGGGTAGCGGTTCTTGAGCACGCCGATCGCGTCGTGGCACCCGCCCGGGGCCAGCTTGACGTTCGCGATCCCGCCGAGCCGCGCAAGCACCTGGGGCGGGTCGCCGGCCGTCGTCGTGTCGAAGAGCACGTTCAGCGAGTCAGGGTCGCGCGTCCCGGCCCAGATCGGCAGCACCCGGATCGGCATCCGGTCGCCGGCGTGAACGATCGACGGGACGTCGACGTAGACGTCCACCAGGCGCTGCGCGGGGAAGACCGCCGACCGTTCCAGCCCGTCCAGCGCTGCGGCCGTCTGCTCCGCCGCGGCCGTCAGGAACGTCTCGGCGGCCACCAGCGGCTCGGCGTCACCGGGGTCGAAGGACACGGCGTATGTCGCGGTCGCCTGCCCACCTGCCCGGAGCGCCCCAACGGAGATCTGGTAGCTGCACGGCGACGTGACGCCGGGCGTGGCGTCCAGCGTCGGCTTCCCCGGCCCCGGCTCCCACGTGACGGTACAACCGGGGTCGGGGACGGCCTCGAAGAACGGCCCGGCCAGCGGCGTCTCACCGGCTTCCCACGTGACGGTAGTCGTGAGTCGGCCCTCGTCCGCGTCGTACACCGCCACCCGGGAGACGGTCAGCCCGGTCGGCAACGGACGGCCGGGCATCGTCGCCTTCACCGGCCCGACCTGCTCGCGCGGCTTCGCGCGCTCCCCGCCGCCCGAACCGCGCCCGGCGACCAGCGCGACCGCGACGCCCGCTATGACCACGGCGGCTAGGACACCGGCGACGACCAGGACCTTGTCGCGCTTCGCGGCCGGTTCCCGCGACAGCACCGTTGGCGTGATGGTCGCCGGCTGGACGACCGGTCGGTCCACGATCTTCGTGCCCGGGCTCGCGGCCTGCTCGCCCTGGTCGTCGGCCGGGCTGAGTCGCACGACATCACCGCCGACCGGGCCTTGCACCCGCTCCTGGCGCGCGTCCTTGACGACCGTGCCACCGGTGCCGCTCGCGCCGCCCCCGCTGGCCGCCGTCCCCCCGGCGGTGGTCGCGTACGTCGCGGGGTGGGCCTGCGCCGGGAGCGCGGGCACCCCGGCCAGCTCGGGGAGCAGCCGCGTCAGCGCGTCCGCCGCGGCCTCCGCCGTGGGCCGCTCGCTCGGCTCCTTGAGCAGCATGCCGTCAAGCACCGCGGCGAGCCGCGCCGACAGGCCGCGGACCGGCGGGGGGAGCGCGTTCCCATGCCGGTACGCCACCGCGTGCTCGTTGCCCCCGGCGAACGGCGTCCGCCCGGCCAGTAGCTCGTAGAGCTGGACGCCGGTGCCGTACACGTCGCACGGCGGGAGTGCGGCCTTCCCCTCGATGACCTCGGGCGCCATGTACTCGGCCGTGCCGAGCCGTCCGCTGGAGGCGGCCTTCTTCTCCGCCACCAGCCGGGCGATACCGAAGTCCGTGAGCTTCGGCCTCCCGTCCCCGTCGAGCAGGACGTTCTCCGGCTTCACGTCTCTGTGCACGACCTCCCCGGGTAGCGCGTGGACGTACGCGAGCGCCCGCAGGACCGCGATCGTGATCTCGGCCGCCTCCCGCGGCGGCAGCGTGCCGCGCCCGGCCAGGTGGTCGCGCAGGGTGCCGCCGCGTACGAGCTCCATGACGATCGCGAGGACGCCTCCGCCCTCGGCGACCAGCTCGCGTACCTCGACGAGGTTCTCGTGGCACAGGCCGACGAGGATCTGCATCTCGCGCAGGAACCGCACGACGATCTCGGGGTCGCCCGCGTACTCCTGCCGGAGCAGCTTGGCTGCGAACTCCTTCGATGTCGTGTGATCGACCGCGAGCCACACCTCGCCCATGCTGCCGGAGCCGAGCCGCTCGACCAGGTAGTAGCGGCTGCCGAGCGCGCGTCCGGCGTCCACGACGCCCACCTTCGCCTCAGTCGCCTGTCGGGAGCACGAACCAGGTGACGGCCGGGGCCTTCTCGGTGACCCCGGAACGCAGCCCCGGGTCCTGGGTCGTGGAACCCATCGCGACCAGCGCGTCGTCGGCGAGCGGGCGGCGGACAGCGAAACCCAGCGTCGGTCCGGCCAACCCGTCCGCAGGGCCGAGCGTCAACGACCCCAGCGCCTCCGCGACCGCGGCGGCGTCGGTGCTGTCCGCGCGCTCGGCGGCGCGGACCAGCGCGACGACGGCGTCGTGCGCCGCGGCGTCGGCGGTCGCCGCGCCCTCCTGCCGGAACGGCACCGCGTGCGTCAGCGCCTCGACGGAGTCGACCTGCGCGGCCAGCCGGGTGGCGGCGAGGAACGCCGACATCGCGTCGGCCAGCGGCCCCTGGCCGTGTGCCGACGCGTCCACGCTCGGCCGCCCCACGGTGAGGAACCGCCCGTGCGGGGTCGCACTGCCGTCGGCGTCGAGCCGCGCCGCGAGGGCGTTGCCGAACGCCGGCGTAAGCGCCTGTGGCGACAGCACGACCGGCAGCCGGCCGGCCCGCCCCTGGAGCTCCGCGACGAGCGCGGCCTGCGTCGCGGCCGAGCCGGCCACGACCACGCTGTCGATGCGCTTCGTCGCGGCGGCGGCCACTACCGGCGCGATCGCGTCGGCGGCCCGCTGCCGGGGGCGCACCGCCGTGGTGTGGTCGGCGGAGGTTAGACCGGTCACCGCGGCGGCGGCACCATCGGCGTGGAGGACGTAGGGCCGCTGGAGCCCCTGCGCCGCCAGCAGGGTGCGGAGCCGGGCGCGGATCTGCGGCGCGCTGGGCGCGGTGTACCAGGCGGTGGTCGCGCCGGGCACGTCCCGGTGCTCGTACGGCAGCAGCACCGGCACGCCCGCCCCTGCGGCCAGGCGGAGCGCGTCGTCGAGGTGGCGGCCGGAAGTCGCCGCGACGATGCCCACGACGCCCTCGCCGAGCAGCGCGTGGACGCCTGCGGTCGCGGCCGCCGCGGTGCCCTTGTCGTCGCGTACCGCGAGCGTCACTTCGGCGCCGCCCTGGGTGAAGCGGTACTGCGCGACCCGCGCACCCGCAGCCGGGCCGAGGTAGTCGGCGCCCTCGCCTGCGGGCGAGGTGGCGCTGACAAGCAGGCCGATGCGAACCGCCGTCTTTAGCCCGGCCGCGCGCAGCGACACCTGTGGCGCCGCGACCGACGTGAACTTGGGGTCGTCGTCGCCGAACAGCGAGCAGCCGCTCGTGACGAGGGTGAGGGCGGCCGCCGCAGCGGCCAGGGCCTTACGCATCCGTCACACGCCTTCGAGATGGAAGCTGAACACGACACTGCTGGTGGAGCCGGCCGGGAGGTCGAGCGCGAACGCCGAGAAGACCGCCTGCAGCTCGAACGCCCGCGTCAGCTGCGCCTGCTGGAGCAGCACCTCCTCGACCTCGGTGCCGCGGACCCGGCCGAACGCGCCCGCCTGCCCGCTGGCGTCGCCGACGCGCTCGGCCGCAGCGCCCGTACGGCGCCCGCTCGAGCTGACCACGCCGAGCAGGCCGTGCGGCGTCGCGCCGCCCTCGCCAAGGTCCAACTGCAGGCTCTCCAGGCCCTTCTTGAGCAGGTCCGTCGAGGTCGTGAGCAGCCGGTTGGACTGGCTGATGCTCGTTCCGATGTCGCCGAGCGCCGCCCGCGTCGCCGCGTCGAGCTTCGCGACGAACGCCTCCTCTTGGTCGGCGAGCGTCGCCTGCTGCGCCCGGATCACGGTGCCGCCCTCGCCCACCGACCGTGCGGCGGTATCGGACAACGAAGTGTTCAGCGTACCGAGCAGGTCATCCAGCGCGGCCGCCGCGCCGAGGCGAGCGGAGTTGGTGGTCGTCGCCGCGGACCCGACGTCGGCCGCCGCCTTGTCGTACGTCGGCGTCGCCGACGCCAGTAGCGCGCTGAGGTTGTCGCTCAGGCCCTCCTGGTTGCACTCCAGCTTCGTGAAGGCCAGCTCCAGCGCGTTCAGCGGAGGCACGGACGTCGCGTCGGCGGGCAGGCAGCCGCTGTCGGCGACCGGCGTGTACAGCGCCGCGATCTTCGCCTGCAGCGTCTCGATCTTCTTGCCGAGGCCGTCGCCCGTGTCACCCAGAGCGGCGACCACGGCGTCGATGTCGTCCCGCAAGTCGCGCAGCCCGTCCGCGAGGTCATGCGCCTCGCGCGCCGGGCCGGTCGCCGCGGGCGACTCGACGTCAGTCAGCGCGGCGACCGTCGTCCAGGCCTGGTACTCCAGCGCGAGCCGGTCGGCCAGCGGCGTCGGGTATGCCGCCGGCAGCGGCAGCTCGGCCGCGGGGCCGCCCTTCGCGCAGCTGGTGCCGACGAGGATCGCGCGCAGGGTGTCGAGGTACGCGGTCGTCTCGGCGTCGCCGCTGGACAGCGCGGCCGGCGTGTCGCAGACCGCCGCGGCGGCCGCGGCCAGCTGCGCCGACATCGAGCCCGCCGCAGCGTCACCGCCGATGGCCTGCCGGTGGTCGTCCGCGAGGTCGTTCAGCGTACCCAGAGACGCCGCGAGCCCTGTACCGCCTGAGTCCACGCCTGCGATGACCGTGCCGAGCGCCGCCGAGATGGCCTCCAGCTGCGTCTTTAGCGACGCCGCCTGAGTGCCGCCCTGCGGGGCGTTCAGCTTGGCCGATGCCTTCTGCACGTCCACGACCTTGCCCGTCACGTCCTCGAGCGCGGCGCGGACGCCGTCGACCGCAGTCGGGTCGAACTGCACCAGCAGCGCGCCGCCGGCCGTGGCGACGTAGCTCGCGACGTCCTGCAGTTGAGCCTTCGTCGTGACGAGCGTGCACGCGGCCGACGTCCAGCCGGCCGCGCACTGCGCCGGGTCGCCGAGGCTCTCGTCGAGCGCCGCCTTGATCGTGTCGGTGCAGGCCTTCGTTGCCGACTGCAGCGTAAGCAGCTGCTGGCTGACGTTCTTGAGCTGGCCGTAGAGCGTCGTCGCCTTCTTGGCGCCCTTCGTGGAGATCGCGCAGCCTGGCGTCACCGGCAGTGGCTTGATCGGCTCGTCGTCGGGGTGACCGATGTAGTCGCTCAACGTCGCGACCGTTTTTTGCAGCGCAGTGACGTTCTCGTCGCGCGTCTGCGCCACCGAGGCGCGGAGGCTGGCGTCGAGCTGTTCCAGGCTCAACGACAGGTCGCCCGCCGCGCCGGTGAGCTGCGTCGAGCTGGCGGCGAGCTGGTGGATCAGCCGGCTGCCGAGCGTGTCGGCGTCGTGGGACAGCGCGCGTTCGATCTCGGACAGGGTCTGCGTCGCGTCGCCGAGGACGCGGTTGACCGTGCTGATGAGCACGATCGTCTTGTTCTCCAGGCTGAGCTGGCTGGTGCCGTCCTTTCGGAACGCCTCGCGGATCAAGCGGTCCAACGACAGATCGGTGACGAGGCCCGGCTGCACCGTCAGGTCGAGCTCCGGCAGCGCGAAATCCGTCGCGTCCTGCACCAGCGTGAAGCTCGCACTCGACGCCAGCCGCGGCGGCGCGAGCAGCGCCACCCACTGGACTGTCGGCTCGCCGTCCTCGGTACGGCCGACGACGCCGTTCGTCGCCGACCCGCCCGCGCGCGACGGCATTACCAGCTCCCCGCCACTCTTCGGCAGCACCGCAGACGCGGTCACCGTGAGCGGCGTGCCGATCAGCGCGTACTGATCGCGTCGTTCGCCGGCGACGTCGTACGTCAGCTTCTCCGCGTGCACGGTTGCGTTCTGGACCGTAACCGTGACCTGGACGCGGCCGCGTACGCCCTTCAAGTCCTTGAGGTCGGTTCCCGTCTTGCCGTCGTGGACGTACGACGTAAGCACCCGGACCGGCAGGCCGGACGCGACCTTTGCCGGGTCGAGCTGGATCCGCTTCGACGACGGCTCGCCATCGGTGTTGCGGACGTCGTTGCTCGTGACCGCCGTCAGCGTCCCGTCCGCGCCGAGCTCGATGTCGACCGCTTGGAGCACCTTCGCGGCCTTCTCCTGCGCCGTCGCGGTCGAACCGAGCCCCGGCGCGATGACGAAGCCGACCGTCGATGCCGCCGCCGCAACCGCACCCACGATGGCGTGCCGTCGGCGGCGGCGCGCGTCCCGGCGGGCCAAGCCCCGGCGCGCGCGGACCTCGGGTCGCGTCTCGACGACCGCCTCGCGCAGCTCCGCCGCCTCCCGGCCGGCATCGACGACGTGCACCCCGCCGTCGCGCGCGGCATAGAGAACGTAGGGCAGGCACTGGTCGTTGAAGAGCAGCGCGCCGCGCGCGTCCTCGAAATAGAGGACGTACGGCTGCTGGTCCTGCTCGTCGACCTCGCCGTCGTCGCTCATGGCGACACCTCCCCCGGCGCCTGCACGGCGATCGGCCAGTGTGCGCAGCGGCTGCTGTGCGCTCGGGTCAGGCCGCTGTACGTGATAGCGCTACCTGAAATGACGGCACGGGGCGCCTGGGGACGCCTCATAAAAGTACCCCCGTTGTTGTGCGGAAAGGCCTCGACGGTACGGAGCGGCTCAGAGAGGGTCAAGGGTAGGATGGCGGCATACGACCCTTGCCGTACGGTTGTTGCTCCGGTCGGCCCAATCCGCCTTTGAACGGCCCCGGTAACCGGTCTGACCGCAGTGAACGAACGGGCACGTTGGAACATGCGGCCTCCCCCGGCGCTGCTGCCCTCCTGGACGTCCGGAACGCTACGCGCGGCGCCTGGGTTCCCGCAGAGGAACTGCAAAAATCGCTCGCGATGGTTGTGAGTCACCCCACGTCGGAAGGGATCTTGCGACGGACGTGGTACGCGCGAGTGGTTCCTACGCACCACTCTGTGAGTAACCCGCGGACAGCACCCGCGTGTCCGGTCAGCCTTCAGGCACTGAGTTGCGCTCGCTGCGCCGGACCCCAGTGCCCTCCGGTTCCCTGTCCACATCCACTAGGAGACGCTGTCAACGCTGGCAGATTGCTGGCAAACTAGCCGTGACAGAGCACTACGCGACGGCACGACGGTGCGGACAACATCGCACCTGACCAGGCAAAACGCGATTTGACAGGACCAGACAACATGCCGCGGCGGCCACTCTTAATCCGCGGGTTCGGGGTTCAAGTCCCTGGCGGCGCACCCGTCTGACCTGCGGTTTCGCTCCTCGGAGCGGGCCGTTCACGATCGCGTTGCGACCGGGTGCTGGCAGATTGCTGGCAAACCGGTCGGAACCTGCGGCAGGGTGCCAGTCATCCGCAGGACAGGACGACACGCTCCTGCGGCCACTCTCATCCTGGTTCGGGACTCGAGTCCGTGGCGGCGCGATTGTTGCGGCGATCCCGATTCACCCTGGCGCGGGGCCCTCGACGTTCACGGTCGGGGGGCCGCTGCCGGCGCGGACGACGACGAGCTCGTTGCCGACGCCCGCCGGGTTGATCTCGCGGTGGATCGTGCCGGGCGGGACGCGGACGAAGTCACCCGGGCCGCCCTCGACGACGTGGGCGCCGCCCGGGCCGCACTCGATGCGCAACGTTCCGGAGACTACGTAGATCGCGGTCTCGTGCTCGCCGTGGTGGTGCCACCCCGACGTGACGTGCGGCTCGGTCGACGCGTAACCGGCCCACATGACGTCGCTCGCGAACGCACGCTCGCGGGTCAACCCCGGCGTCGGGTCGACGGCTTCCCGTTCGTGAGGCGCTACGCGCGTCGCGAGGTCGTCGACCGCCATCGGTCCCCGCCCTTCCGTCTCGTCGCTACCGGCTCTCGGCCTGGATGTACTCGCAGGTGACGAGCTTGCGGTACGTGTCGACCCAGCACTGGGGCACGCGTTCCGGCACCCGCGAGCAGACCGCTTGAGGAACGACGCCACCCGAGGAGCAGTAGGCCGTCGCGTTGCCGGCGGTCGCGAGGGCGCCGGCGGCGAGGGCGAGCGCGACGAGCGGGCGCGCGCGGCGGCTCATGCGCACAACGTGCGGTAGGTGAGGCAGGGATCGACGAGCTGGCTGACGCCGACGCAGCCGAAGACCGACACGCAGTGGTCGGTGGGGACGCGGCAGTCGTCGAACGTCGGGCACGCGGGGGTGATCGCCCCGCCGGCCACGCTGCCGAGCTCCCGCGGCGTGAGCTCGGTCAGCGTCTCCTTGTTGAGGCTGAGAGTGCGGTGCATGGGTGTCCTCCGAGGGTCATGCGCGACAGTGCCCCGTTCCGCCCGAAATGTCTAGATTCCCGGGCCTGGTCAAGGGTGCGCGCTGCGGAGGGGGACCCGAGTTACGCACGCGACCGAGGTCGGCCGGCCGAGCGGTCCGCGCTTGGAGGGCGCCAACACCGGAGGCCGGATCAACACGCCCAGGGGCGTAGTCGAATGGCGCGATGCTCGCGAGTGCGCAGGTCACCCGGCGGCGCGACCGTCTGGTCAGGCGCCCGACGCAGCGCTTGGTGGCGTCGTTACGAGACGCAGGCGACGAAGTCCTGCGCGGCGTGGATGTACGTCGCCGTGATGCTGTGCGGGTCCGGCGGGCGCGTCCCGATGAGGTCGCTGGTGCAGCCGGCGTGCGACGTGCCGGCGAACGGCACCGCGACCAGCGCGAGCGCGGCAGCGGCGAGAGAGGTCCGGACGGACATGCGTGGCCTCCTGAGGGGTCGGGGCGTTCTACTACGGCGCCCGGCGGGCGATCCCTGCGCGGTTCGCCGCCCGACGACGCGACGGATCATGGCTTCGTGCCGACGATGCACCGGGCGGCGCCCGGGACGCGTACCTCGCCGTCCTTCTCGTACGCGCTGACGGCCTCGACCGCTCGCGCCTTGATGCGCTCCCGCGCCGGCCCGTCGACCTGCCTGAGCGCCGCGACGGCGAGCGAGACGTGCTCGCTGATCATGTCCCAGTACTCCTCGGCCGAACGCGTGACGAGGTCGACGTCGACGTCCCACTCGGCGACGTCGCGCAGGCCCGCGTCCTCGTAGAGCGCGCTGACCTGTCCCGGCGCGGCGCAGCGGTACATGTTGGGCCCGTCGGGTGCCGGCGGCGGCACCGCGACCTCGGACGCGATCGCCTGCATGGCGATGGTGGTCCACGGGTTGGCCTCGGGCTTGACCCAGACGGCCGAGCAGAGGCGCCCGCCCGGCCTGAGCACCCGGGCGAGCTCGGCGGTGGCCTTGGCGGCGTCGGGGAAGAACATGTACCCGAACCGCACGGAGACGCTGTCGAACGTCCCCTCGGCGAACGGCAGGTCGTCGGCGCTGCACACGGCCGTCTCGACGTTCGCGACGCCCTGCGCGCGCGCCCGGCGCTCCGCCACGTCGAGCATCTCGGGTGCGAGGTCGGTGAGGACGACGCGGCCCTTCGGGGCGAGCCTCGCGACGGTCAGGCCCGGCTCGCCTGTGCCTGCGGCGACGTCGAGATGCCGCTGGTCCTCGACGATGCCGAGCCGCTCGACGATCGCGGCGGTGACCGGCGCGAGCTGGTCCATGATGACCGCGTCCCACTTCTCCCAGCCCGCGGACAGGCCCGCCCACGTCAGGCGCTGGGCGTCTCGGATCTCGTCGGGGCTCGGCATTCGGTCCTCCAGCACCGTCGGCCCGGGGGGGTGACCGGCGCACGATACGCCGCGGCTGCCGCGTCGCGTATCCCGGAAGGAGTGGTGCCCGGACCGACCGACCGGGCACGAGGCGCGAGGAGCAGGCCGCCCTTGCCCGCGGTCGTCGTGGGGAACGCTGTGGTGCGCTCGCGCGCGACGGCGGCGACGGCGGGGACGACGAAGTGGGGGCTCATGGCGAGTGCTTTCGGCGGCGTCGCAGCGAGCAGGGCGAGGCGCCCCGTTCGGGCGGGTCGAGTGGACCACGGGCCGTCCGGACAGCGGCGCGGCGGGAAGATGTCGTGACGGGCTGCGCGCGCTGGTGAGCCGCGCGAATGGGTGGGGGGACGGGGATGGCCGCCATGACCGGCGCGGCCGCGGAGCGGCCGAGGATCGGCTGGTGGGTCCTCGGCCCGTCGCTGTCGCTGTTCGGCGACGCGGCGCTCTGGCTCGCGGTCGGCGTGTGGATCCGCGACCTCACCGGCAGCGACGCGGCCGCGGGGCTGGCGTTCCTCTGCTTCCTGCTGCCGCGACTGTTCGCGCCGGCGTACGGCCTCGCCGTCGACCACTACCGGCGGCGCGCGCTCATCGTCACGGTCGACCTCGCGCTCGCCGTCGTCGTCGCCGCCGCGTGCGTCGTGGAGCGCGCCGACCAGATCTGGATCCTGTACGCCGTGCTGGTCGCGACGGGCTTCGGCGCGGGCCTGCACAACGCCGCGGGCAGCGCGCTGCTCGCGTCCGCCGTGCCGAGGGACGAGCTCGGCAGGACGAACGGCATCCTGCGCGCGTCGCAGGAGACGGGCATGCTCCTGGCGCCGGTCGCCGGCGCCGCGTGCTACGTGCGCTGGGGGCCGAAGGTCGTCGTGCTGCTGGAGTGCGCGACGTTCGTCGTCAGCGCGTTCGCCGTCTGGATGGTCAGGGTGGACGAGCGGCCGCCGCGCCCCGAGCCGGGACGGCTGCTGCGCCGCCTGGGCGCGGGCGCGGAGCACCTGTGGCGGACGCCGAGGACGCGCGCGGCCGTCCTGGCGCTCGGGTCGTCGCTGCTGGCGTTCGGCTTCGTCGAGACGGTGGTCTACGCGCTCGTCACGCGCGGCCTCGACCGCCCCGCGGCCTTCGTCGGCGTGACGACGGCTGTCAAGGGGTCGGGCAGCGTCGTCGGCGGGATCGTCGTGGCGCGGCTGGCACGGCGGCAGCGCGACGCGGCGTTGCAGAGCGCCGGCCTGCTCCTGATGGCGGCCGGGTGCGGCCTGATGATCAGCACCGCGCTCGCGCTGGTGATGGCCGGCCTGTTCCTCGTGGGGCTGGGCATCCCGATGGCCGTCGTGGCGTTCTACACGACGATCCAGAAGAGCACGCCAGCGCGGCTCCAGGGACGCGCCGCGGCGGCGGCCGGTGCGTTGGTGACCGCGCCGCAGGTCCTCTCGGTCGCCACCGGCGCCGCGCTCATCGGTCGCGTCGACTACCGCGTGCTGCTCGCGGTCGTCGTCGCGACCCTCACGACGTCGGCGGCGGCGCTGTACCTGCGCGGCAGCGCGCTCGCCGTGGAGCCGTAGCGAGCGCGCGCCGCGGGGGTCAGCTCGTGGGCGAGCAGTTGTACGTGCACGCGATGCCGCAGGTGGGGCACGCGCTGTACTGGACGCTCGTCACCGCGCACAGCGGGTGGGGCACGCTGAGCGCGCCGACGACCGAGGCGAGCTCGTCGGACTCGAGCGCGTTGAGCGACTCGCTGCGGAGCGTGAGGCGGCGGTTGGCCATGGCGTACGTCCTGCCTGGAGGGGGTGTCGTCAGGGGAAACGTATAGCGGTGCCCGCCGTCTCGCGGCAAGGCCGCCTTACGCGTCGCCTATCCGCGCGGCGGCCCCGGCTTGAACGCGACAGCACCCGCCTTCGCCTGCCGGACCAGGTCGTCGCGGCTTGTCGCCTCGACCTGCGCGTAGAGGTACACCTCGTCAGCGCCGGCCAACGAAGCGGGGTCGATGACCG
Organism: Frankiaceae bacterium; assembly: GCA_035940575.1. Taxonomy (GTDB): domain Bacteria; phylum Actinomycetota; class Actinomycetes; order BP-191; family BP-191; genus BP-191. Next base: position 67,396 of record DASZER010000043.1, read on the forward strand.
CGAGCCGGGCGAGCGGCTGCGAGATGTCGGCAGGAGCGGGGACCACCCAGACCTCGAGCGGCTTCGTCAGCGACGCGTACGCCTGCACGGCGGGGTCGTCGCTGTCGAGGCTCAGCGGAAGGGCGGCGTTCCACCCCACGTCCGGAACGTACGTCACGATGCTGCCGTCGAACGACCGCCATGCCTCCGGGTAGGCGAAGTGCACGAGATGGGATCTCAGATCAGCCATCGTGGCGGCCGGCGGAGGGTTCGCACCGTCCGGATCGATGACCCGCTCCTGCGCGCGGCGAGCCTCCCAGGGCACGGGGGTCGCCCGGGGGACGCCCTCACTCGCCCGGAGGTCATCGACGAGAGCCCTCTCCTTGGCGAGCCCGTAGAACAGCTCGGCCGCCGTTCGCGAGTCCCCGTCCGCATGCCTTTTCGCCACGAACTTGTCGTAGGGCGTCGTCAAGTGCCGGAACGCGCATTCGCCCAGGAACGCCACCGAACCGTCCGAGCGCACCGACGCGACCACGCGCGCGACCGATGCCGCCGAGACAGGACGGACGATCACGACCGAGCTTCCACGTCCGAGTTCCGACGCGGCTTCGTCCGCCGCGCCGGCGAACAGGACCACGGACTCCTCCTGCGCCGCGGGGGCGCCGGCGACCGACTCGGCAGCCGTGAGGCGCACCTTCTGACGAGAGCTCCCCTCGGGAGACCCTTCCCGCGTGAGCTGGCTCTGCTTTCGCACCCGAAGCCACGACGGCGTTCCCGCTGAACCGTCGCCGCTCTGGAGCAACATGCTCAGGGCGATGGCGCGCCCGTGTCCTGACGTGGCCGGGCACGCCGTCCCGACCTCGGCGGCGGCGCTATCGGCGCCGCGACCGCATGCGGCCGCCACGACCATCACAACGATCGCCACCAGCTGTGGCTCCAGTCGGCGCATCACCCCTCCTGGATCCGAACGTCGTCGTAGTGTACGTGGATGTATTCGCCCGCGACACTGGCGGTACTGAATACGCGGAGCCTTAGGTCCACACCGCCGGCGACTCGTGATGAGCTGTCGAGGATCGGCGGGATCTGGTGTTGCGACGTCAGGGCAGTACGCCAGGAGTTCGATATCGGGAACGACTCGCTCCGGACGACGTAGTAGGCGCTTTCGACGACACCGGAGGTGCGGACGTCCATGTTGCGGTCCCGCAGCGGGAACTTGAGGTTCTGGTTCTCCGCGGAGTTGTCGTACTCGTACTTCACGTCGCGCTGGTAGAGCTGCAGCCGGACGCCCCCGGACGTAGCGCCTGGTGTCACGTACTGCATGGAAGGACGCACCCACCGTCCCGTCGCGTTCATGACGGCGACGCTCTGGTTGAGGTTGTCACCACTGGAGTTCGGTACGACCGTCGCGTGGTAGACCCCGCCCGACGTACTACCTGTCGTGAGGGTCACCGGCGCGCCGGACCACGTGTACCAGTCCAAGCCGTTCTCGAACCCGTAGTTCGCCGTGAACGTGTCGTTGGCACCGATGGCGTAGTGGTGTGAAACCACCGCTGCGTCGTCGAGCCCATAGAAGATCCCCGAGCCGGTCGGGGACATCAGCGGTGTGTCGTACGGGACATGGCTGTCGGTGGAGCCCGTGTGGTGCAGGCTGATCCCGTGGCCCATCTCGTGCGTGGCGGTCTCGTAGAACTCGGTCGAGCTCGGGTAGCTCTCGATCATGATCTCGTTGAGCTCGAGGACGTTCACACCGCTGTCACAGGAGAACGCGCCGAGAAGGAACGGGTCGCCCCCGGGGTACCCGACCAGCCGGACAGACACGGCGCGTGAGCCGGTCTGGGCCGTGGCCGACATCTTCACGATCGGCGTGGCGTCGCGGTTCCGCGCCAGCGCCCAGACACCGAAACCAGACGCCGCCACCTGCTTTGGCGTCGCCCCGTTCCACCCCGAGTTCGAGGACGAGTTCCATCGCGAATCGGAGCTGAACACGTACTGGACGTTGTTGCCTCGGTACGCGCCTTCCTCGCACCCGTCTTTGATTGAGTAGGCGTGCGCCGGCTGACAGGACAAGGCTGTCATGGCGACCGCAACGACCCACGGCAGAACCGCTCTACGCACTCCGGACCCCCCTTTACCGCAGCGAATCGTGTGCGGCTGTCCCCAGTGTCGCGGAGTGGCGGCTCCGCCGGAATGACAAAGATTGACCACATGTCGTACTCGCCGCGCACGCGCGGGATAGTCCCGTGAGCGCGCGGTCCGTACGACTCACACGTCGCGTCGCTGGAACGCGAGCGCCGCCAGGCCGAGCACGAGGGCGAGCCAGAGCGCGACGTAGGCGAGGTACGCCGGCGTCAGGCCGGAGACGCTCAGGAACGGGAACGCGCCGTCGATGTCGTTGCCGCCGAACACCGTCAGCGCCGACGGGTCCTGGAACGCGTGCATGGCGCCGCGCCACAGGCCGTCGGTGGGCAGCAGGACGCGCGACACGGGGCCCACGCGGGCGACGGCGTCGTTGCCGAGCGAGGCGCCGATGCCGCCCACGACGCCCGCGATCCACGTGGCGCCGAACAGCCCGACGGCCACGACGCCCGACGCCATCGGCGAGATGGCCGTCGACAGCAGCAGGCCGAGCGTGAGCAGCACGGCGGTCTGCGCCGCGAGCATGAGCAGCCCGGTCACCGGCTCGGGCGGCCAGTAGCCGACGGTGAACCACACGATGAGGAACTGCGCGATCCCCGCCACCGCGACGAAGCCCGCGCCGAACGCCACGAGCCCGAGCCACTTCCCGAGGAGCACGTCGACACGGCGCACGGGCCGCGCGAGGAACGCCAGCGCGACGCCCGACTCGACCTCCCCCGACACGGTGGGCCCCGCGAGGAACGCCGTGCCCAGCGCCGCGATGAGGCTGAGCCCGAACATCACGAGGTTCAGCACGATCGACGCCGTCAGCCGCGCCTCGCCGGTGGTGAGCGCGCCGCCCTCGGAGTCGAGGCCGACGATCTTCGAGAAGCCCCAGGCGCTGAGCGACAGCAGGACGACCATCAACGCCGCGAGCGAGCGCAGCACCCGCCGGCGCGACGCCTCCTTGAGCGTCAGCGCGGCGACGGTCAGGACGATCCGCGGCCTCACCCGGCCTCACCTCCGGCACGCAGGATGCCGAGCAGCCGGTCCTCGAGGCTGATCCTGCTCGGCTCGACGGAGTGCACGCGCACGCCCATCCGCACGAGGTCGGCGACGAGCTCGGGAACGGTCTCCGGGTCGTGGTCGACGGGCAGCGCGACGGTGAGCTCGTCGCCGTGGCGCGCGACGGTGCCTGCGGCGGCGAGGCGGCGTTCGGCCTCGGCGCTCACGGCGTCGAGGCGCAGCCGCAGCTCGATCCGGCCGAGCAGCTCGGCGAGGCTGCCCGACGCGGCGACGCGGCCCTTGTCGAGGATGACGACGCGGTCGCAGACGCGCTCGACCTCGCCGATGAGGTGGGAGTTGAGCAGGACGGCGATGCCGCGCGACTTGAGCGACAGGACGAGGTCGCGCACGTCGGCGCGGCCGAGCGGGTCGAGGGCGCTCGTCGGCTCGTCCAGCACGACGAGGTCCGGTGAGGCGACGAGCGCGACGGCGAGGCCGAGACGTTGCTGCATGCCCTTCGAGAACCCGCCAACGCGGTCGCGCGACCGGTCGGCGAGGCCGACGGCGGCGAGGCACGCGCGGCGCTCGGCGGGCGTGACGTCGACGCCGGCGAGGCGTACGTGCAGGGCGAGCACCTCGTCGGGCGTGAGCCACGGCTGGTACCTGAACAGCTCGGGCAGGTACCCGACGCGCTCGCGCGAGCGCGGGTCGCGCGAGGGCCGGCCGAGCAGCAGCACCTCGCCCGCGTCGGGGCGTACGAGGCCGAGCAGCATCTTGATGACGCTGGTCTTGCCCGCGCCGTTGGGGCCGAGCAGCCCGACGACCTCGCCGCGCCCCACGGCGAACGACACGCCGTCGACCGCGGTCTGCCTGCCGTACCTCTTGCGCAGCCCCGTGCACGCCACCGCCGCCGACGGCGGCAGGTCGGCCAGCAGCCGCTCGGCCGCCGCCGTCACCGCTCGCCCAGCCCGCGGGCGACCGCGAGCACCTCGTCGCTGCTCAGCGAGCCGGCGACCGCGTTGACGATGCCGCGGTCGACCCACACCACGCCGGCGAACGCGCGGTCGCGCGAGGTCAGCACCGTCGCGGGAACGCCGTGGACGTCGGCGGTCGACGTCCGCACCAGCCCGGCGGGGACGGGCAGGGGCAGCGTCGAGGCGTCCGCGCTGAAGCGGCGTAGCTGCGACGCGACGCCGGGCGGCAGGCCTGGCAGGGACAGCAGGTACTCGCGCGCGACGTCGAACGCCACGCCCGACGACGACGCGGTCGGCGCGCCTGCCCGCGCGACGACGAGCGCCGGCATGCCGCGCGACTCCGACCACAGCGCCGCGATGCCGGGCCCGGCGTCGAGCCTGAACCGCGCGCCGTCGAGGCCCGGCGGCGGCGGGGGCAACGTCGCGCCGACGGCCGCCGCGGCCCGCGCCGCTTTGTCGGCGGAGAACGTGAACACCGCGCTGGCACGGTCGCCTACGACGTACCTCGGGTCGCCGGTCACGCCGCGCGGCAGCGCGCGGACGCGCGGCGCGTCGAGCCCCGTCGCATTCTCCGCCGCGGCGGCGTCGGCGACCGCGCGAACGTTCGGCTGCGCGGTGACCTCGAGGGTGCCGTACGCCGACAGGTCGGGCAGCTCCACGACGTCCGCCTGGGAGACGGCGACGGGCGCGACGCGTTCGGTACGGAAGATCTGCAGCCAGTCGACGGCCGCCGCGACCCCCGCGCCGGCGAGGACGGCGGCGACGCCGACCGCGGCGAGGACCGGGCTGCGCAACGCCTTGCGCCGACGCGGCGTACGGGACGTGGCGGCGCCGCGCCCGCCCGTCGTGACGGCTCCGGAGAGCCGGAGCCACGCGGCGTCGACGCCGGTGTCGACGCCGGCACCGTCGCCCGCGCCGGTGTCGAGCGCGGCGGCGACCGTCGCGGCGTCGCGCTGCGCGGCCGCGAGACGCGTGAGGCACTCGGGGCAGCGCGCGACGTGCTCGCGGTCGGGGTCCGCGACGCCGGCCGGGTCGTCGACGAGCCGGCGCAGCGTTCCCTCACTCGGATGACGCATGGCGGCTCAGCTCCTTTCGCAGGGCGGACTCGGCGCGGCGGACGGTGGTGCCGACGCTGCCGGGCGAGAGGTCGAGGGCGGTCGCGACCTCGGCGTAGCTGAGGCCGCTGTGGCGCAGGACGAGGGCGACGGCCTGCTTGCGCGGGAGCCGCGCGAGGGCGGCGCGCACGCGGCGGCGCTCGTCGTTCGCGACGATCGCGTCGGCTACGTCGGGCGCGACGGTGTCGGCGCCGACGGCGCGTTCGCGGGTGGCGCGGCGGCGGCCGGAGCGCAGGTGGTTCAACGACGTGTGGGCGGCGGCGACGGTGAGCCAGCCGGGCGCCTCGCCCGCGGGGACCGACGACCGCGCGAACGACAGGAACACCTCCTGCGCGACGTCCTCCGCCTCGTCGCGCGAGCCGAGGACGCGCGTGGCGACCGCGACGACGCGCGGGTACGCCGCGCGGAACACGTCCTCGAGGTCGGGGCGCACCCCGTCCCGCGCTGGACGCGCCCGCACCGCCACGGCCTCAGCCTGCCCTACGCCGCTCACATCGGTGGAGCACCGCCGCGCGCCGAGATGTGACAGCGGGCCTACGGGCCTGGCCGGCGCAGCGTGAGCGTCTGCGGGAGCAGGGCCTCCTCGGACCCGCCGCGCCACTCCACGAGCAGCGCCGTCGCGTCGTCCTGCAACGCCCCCTGCTGGTGCCGCAGCACGGCGTGGCGCAGGCGCCGCAACGTCTCCGGCGCCGCGAGCCCGTCCTGCGCCGCGCGCTCGACGAAGTCGGCGAGGCGTTCGATCCCGAAGAACGAGCCGTCCTCCTGCCGCGCCTCGGGCAGGCCGTCGGTGTAGAGCAGGACGCGGTCGCCGGGCTCGAGCTGCTCGGTCCCGACGGCCACCTCGTCGGTGCCGAGGGTGACGCCGAGCGGCGTCAGCGGCGGCGTCGCGAGCGTCTTGACGAGCCGGCCGTCGCGCAGCAGCAACGGCTCCGGGTGGCCCGCGCTGACCCACGTGAACCGGCCGGTCGCGAGGTGCAGCTCGCCGAAGACGGCGGTGGCGTAGCGCTCGCCGTCGTACTGCTCGGCGAGCGCGGCGTCGACGGCGGCGTACGTGCCGGGCAGGTCGACCTCGCCGCGCCGCGCGCGCCGGTACGCCGCGAGCGCGAACGCCGCCGCGCCCGACGCGACGAGCCCGTGGCCCATCGCGTCGATGATCGCGACGTGCGCGACCTCGGCGTTGACGGCGTAGTCGTACGCGTCGCCGCCGCCCTCGTACCAGGGCTCGCGGATCGCCGAGACGACGAGGCCGCGCGTCGCGAACGTCTTCGGCGGCAGCAGCGCGGACTGGAGCTCGGCGGCGACGCTGAGCGGCCTGCTGCGGCGTACCTGCTCGAACGTGTCGCCGTACGCCGACTTGCCGACGACGAGCTGCGACACGAGGTGGGTGTACCGCTCCCACACCGCGAGGTCGCTGTCGTCCGTCGCGTCCGCGGGGACGGTGAGGCAGAGGACGCCGATGCGGTCGGTGCCGTCGAGCAACGGCACCCACAGCCGCCTGCGCCCCTCGTCGTCGGCCTGCGCGACGACGATCTCCGACGAGACGTAGCAGCGCCCCGCGACGGTGCCCTGGATGGCGAGGCGCTCGGCGGTGCCCGCCGCGGTGAGCAGCGACGGGTCGAGGCCGCCGCCGCGCTCGTCCGCGACCGGCTCGTCGCTGCCGTCCCAGCCGAGGGTCGAGACGCCGGGGGCCGTCCGCGCGGGAACGGGCACGAGCTCGGCCTGCTCGTGGTCCGCGAGGTAGATGACGACGTCGTCGCCGCCCGCCACCCGCGCGTGGTACGCCACGGCGGCGGCGACCTCGGCCGGCGCGCTGAGGTGGGTCTGCCCGAGCAGCCCCATGAACAGCGCCGCGACGGGACCGTGCTCCGCCGCAAGCCCCTCGCGTCCCGCCGTCATGCGGGCATTGTGTCAGCGCGCCGTCGACCGCTATTCGACGGCGACGCGCAGGCCGAACGCCACGAGCACCACGCCTGTCACGCGCTCCATCGCCCGGCGCACCGACGGGCGGCGCACGACCCGCGCCGCGCGGTCGAGCAGCGCCGCAAGAGTCGCGAGCCACACGACGCCCATCGCCGCGTGCGCCAGCACCAGCGAGACGAGCGTCGCGGTGTGCGGCGCGCCGTCGGGGACGGGCGTCGGCAGGACGGCGGTGTAGAACACGCCGATCTTCGGGTTGAGGACGTTGCTCACGAAGCCGGTGCGCCACGCGCCGCGCAGCGGCAGCGCGACGGCGCCGGCGGGCTCGTCGGCGAGCGGGCGGCCGCTGCGCCACAGCGTCAGGACGCCGAGGACGACGAGGTACCCCGCGCCGGCGACGCGCACGACGGCGTACGCCGCCGCCGACGCCGCGAGCACGGCCGCGAGCCCGGCGACCGTGAGCGTGCCCCAGACGAGCAGGCCGGTGACGATCCCGAGCGTCGTGCGGAACGCCGCCGCCCTGCCGTGCGCCAGCGCGACGCGCGTGACGACGGCGACGTCGGGGCCGGGCAGCAGGGTCAGCACCGCGAGGGCGAGCAGCGAGCCTGCGTACGTCACGGCGCCGAGTATGCCGCCGCGCGAGGTGCTGACACGGCCCGTCCCCGCTCGTAGACTCGCCCAATCCGGGCGGGTTTCGCCCGGTTCGATCCCAGGAGGAACCCTCATGCAGGAGCCCCTGCTCCCCCTCACCGACGACGAGCTCGCCGTCGTCTCCGGCGCCATCCAGGGCTTGCCCGAGATCGTCGAGCAGGTGCGCGACTGGCTGACCCAGGGCCACCGCTCGCCGGGCATCAACGTCAAGGTCTGACCTGACCGACGCCTACACCGCCGAGGGCTTCGGCGACGAGGAGCTCCGCCTCGTCGCCGAGGCCCTTCGCATGTTGGAGCCCCTCGGCCCGCCGCTGGGCGCGTACCTCGGCGGCAGCAGGGCGTTCGGGCTCGGGAACGCCCTCTCCGACGTCGACCTCACGGTCGTCTACGCCGCCGACGCCGACGGCCAGCGCGACCTCGACGCGGGCGAGGTGTCGCTGCACTGCCAGGTGACGACGCTCGCGCGGCTCGCGCCGCTCGCCGACCTGTTCGCGCACGACGCGCTCCCGACCGAGACGGCGTCGGTCACCGCCGACGAGGTCGTCGGCGCGCACCGGCGCATGACCGACCTGGTGCGCGGGACGTACGTCTCCTCCTCGCCCGAGCTCGACGCGCTGCGCGCGCGCTTCGACGTCGCGCGGGTGGACCGGCTCTCGGCGCACGCGGCGGCGACGCTCGCCGCGCTGTCGGTGCGCGACGCGGCCGGCGCCGCGCGCTCGGGCGACGACCTCACCGAGGCGGCGGCCGCCGAGGTCGCGCTGGAGTACGCGTTCGACGCGGCGCTGTTCGCGGCGGGCGACCCGTACCGGTCGCGCAAGTTCCTCCCCCGCCGCCTCGCGCGCCTGCTCCCCCGCTGGCTCGGCGAGTGGCGCCGCGAGCGGCCGGTGGCCGAGACGTTGCTGCTCGCCAACGGCCTCACGGCCGCGACGCTGCTCGGCGCGGGCGACGCGTGGACGTACGAGCGCCGCGGCGACGGGCCGTGCCGCAGCCCGTACGCCGCGCTCGTCGCGACCGACAGCGGCCTGCGCCTCGCGGGCGCCGTCGAGCTGTCGGTCGCGCGTCCCGCCGCGATCGTCTGGCTGCTCGCCGACGGGCGCCCCCTCGGCGACCTGGCCGCGCGGTTCGCGGAGGTGACGGGCCGCGGGCGCGACGAGGTGGCGGCGTTCGTCGGTCAGGCGGTGGGAAGCCTCGCGGCGAACGGCGCGCTTCAGGCCTGACGCGAACGGCGCGCGAGCGCGTCGCGGACGACCGGAGCGACGCGTTCCATCGCCTCGTCGACGGAGCCGTCGGTCGCGACGACGCACCCGTCCACCTCGGCCGCGATCCCCTGGTACGCCGCCGCCTGCGCCCGCAGGAAGGCCTCGTCGAAGCGCCGGTGCCGCTCGCGTTCGCGCGACCGCACGCGCGCCACCGCGAGGTCGGGCGAGGGGTCGAGGAAGAACGCCACGTCGGGCATCGGGAAGTGCCGCGCGATCGCCGCGATCTCGTCCGTGCCGTTGCCGGTCGCGTCCGCGAGCGCGAACGCGTGGAAGACGTAGCGGTCGGAGAGCACGACCTCGCCAGCCTCGAGGCGCGGCAGCACCTCCTCGCGCAGGTGCTGGAGCCGGTCGGACATCAGCACGAGGCTGACCGCGAGGAAGTCGGCCTTGGCGCGCACGACCGGGTCGGGCTCGTAGAAGAACCGCTTCACGAGCGCCGTGTCGCGCGACCACTGCGTCGGCATCCGCGTCTCGTACGCCGCCCACCCGGCGTCGCGCACGACCCGCGCGGTCTCCGCGAGCAACGTCGTCTTGCCGCTGCCGTCGACGCCGCAGAACGTCACGAGGACGCCGGGGTACGCCGTGCGCGGCAGGCGCAACCGCGTGGTGGGCATCGGCTCTCCGGGAGGGCGGGCGACGGGCTGCCACCCTACGTGCCGCGACCGGTGGCGAGTACGCGCCGCGGCCGTACGGGCGTAGCCTCCGGGCCGTCGGTACCACCCCACTGGCGAAGGAGCCCGCAACGATGGCCCGTTACCTGGTCGAGCGCACGTTCCCCGACGGCCTGAACATCCCGCGCGACGAGTCCGGCGCCGCCGCCTGCGCCGCCGTCGTCGGCACCAACGCGCAGGAGTCCGTAACCTGGGTGCACTCGTTCGTCACGACCGACAAGACCAAGACGTTCTGCATCTACGACGCGCCGAACCCCGACGCGATCCGCGTCGTCGCCGAGCGCAACGGCCTTCCCGTCGACAGCATCACCGAGGTCAGCGTCCTCGACCCGTACGCGTACCTGTAGCGCACGACCGGGGGCGGCGCCGGCGCGACCGGCCGCCACCCCCGTCGCGTGGAACCAATGCCGGCGGCGCGAGGCGGGATCGTGAAGCAGTCCGACTGGAAGGCCGTGCTCGACGTCGTGGCGCCTGCCGCGCTGGAGCACCTGGAGTCCCTGCCCGAACGCCGCGTCTACCCGCTCGGCGACCACGCGGAGATCCGCGCGGCGCTCGACAGGCCGCCGAAGGTCCTCGTGCGCTGGCTCGCCCCCGACGGCGACCACGGCGCGCTCGCCGAACGCGTCATGGCGGGCGTGCGCGGCGAGGGCGTGGCGTTCTTCAGCGGCACGACGTACCGCGGCGAGCGGCTGATGCGCATCGCCGTCTCCGACTGGGCGACCGACGAGGCGGACGTGGACCGCGTGGTCGAGGCGCTGCTGCGGCACGCCGAGCCCGAGCCGTAGACAGGACCCGGACAGCCGGCGGCGAAGTGTCGCCGTACCTGCCCGGGAAGGAAACCCCCAGATGCCCCGTCGTGCCCTCCTGCTCGCCGCGTTCCTCGCGGCGGTCACCGCACTCCCGTCCTCGGCCGCGGCGCCCAAGCCGCAGGTCACCGACCCGAAGGGCGACGCGCTCGGCGCGCAGCCCGGCGCCGACCTCGCGTCGGTGACGTTCGCGACGACCGGCACGGGATCGGGCCGTGCCTACGTCGCGAAGAAGCTCGTCGTCACGATGGCCATGGCGGGCGACGTCATCACGACGCCTGGCCTGACGTACGAGATCTCGACCGAGACGTCGTCGTGCGGCCGCGTGACGCTCAGCGCGCAGCAGGGCTCGCCGTACAGCCAGGTCACCCACCTCAACGGCTGGGCCGACTGGGGCGACTGCATGAGCCGCGCCGACGCGACCAGCAACGTCGAGCTCCTCACGGCGGCGGTGAAGGGCAACACGATCACGTGGTCCTTCTCGCTCAAGATGCTCCCGAAGGAGCTCGCGGTGAGGACGTCGTTCACGACGTTCGAGGCGCGGATCGACCCGACGAACCCGGTGATCCCGTTCCCCTCCAGCGCGACCCAGACGGAGAACGGCCTCGTGGACGTCGCGACGAGCGACGTCGTCTGGAAGATGCGCTGACGCTCGTCAGGTAGCGGCCGGCTCCGCCGCGTCCTCCGGGTCGCGCGGGGCCGGAACGCCGCCGTGCCCGCCGTGGCCGCCGGGGCTCACCGGCGCCTGCCCGCGCAGCACGACGAGCGTGACGACGGCGATCGCCACGGCGATGACCGCGGACAGCGTCGACGTGACGTGCAGGCCGCGGACGAACGCCTCGCGCGCGACGTCGACGACGGCGTTGCCGACGTCGGCGCGGAGCGTGTGCGCGACGCCGACCGCGCCGCCGAGGGTGTCGCGCGCGGCGTCGGCCGCCGCGGGCGGCACGGTCGCGGGGAGGTTCGCGGCGACGTCGCCCCGGTAGACCGCGACGCCGATGCTGCCGAGCACGGCGATGCCGAGCGCGCCGCCGAGCTCGGCCGCGGTCTCGGAGATGCCCGACGCCGCGCCCGCGCGCTCGGGCGGCGCGGAGCCGACGATGAGCTCGGTCGTGAGCCCGAACACCGGCGCGAGCCCGAGGGAGATGACGACCGACGCGGCGACGATCGTGCGCAGCCCGCCGGTCACGTCGACGCGCGTGAGCATCACGAGCCCGGTGGCGGCGAGCGCGAGGCCGCCGCCGATGAGGGCCGCGGGCCGTACGCGGTGCGCTATGCGCGGGGCGAGCTGCGAGCCGACGACGAACGCCAGCGCCGACGGCAGCGACCACAGCCCGGCGTGCAGCGGCGTCAGCCCCTCGATGAGCTGGAGGTACTGCGCGATGTAGATGAAGTAGCCGACGGCCACGAAGATGGAGAGGAAGTTCACGAGCAGGGCGGCGTTGAACGACCGGATCCGGAACAGCGCCACGTCGATCATCGGGTCGTCGAGCCGGCGCTGGCGGCGTACCCACAGCACGCCGACGACGACGCCGAGGCCCATCGCGACGAACGCCTCCACGCCGGGCCCGTCCTGCGCGACGTGCTTGAGGCCGTAGATGACCGACAGCATCGCGACCACGGACATCGCCGCGCTCGCGACGTCGAGCCGCCCCGCGTCGGGGTCGCGGTACTCCGGCAGCACGCGAGGCCCGAGCACCAGCAACGCCGCCATGACCGGCAGCGCGAGCAGGAACACCGAGCCCCACCAGAAGTACTCGAGCATCAGCCCGCCGAGGACGGGCCCGACCGCGCTGCCCGCCGAGAACGACCCGATCCAGACGCCGATCGCGACCGAGCGCTGCTTCGGGTCCGGGAACATGTGGAAGATCAGCGACAGCGTGCTCGGCGCGAGCGTCGCGCCGGCGACGCCGAGCAGCGCGCGGCTCGCGATGAGCATCTCGGCGCTCGTGGAGAACGCCGCCAGGATCGACACCGCGCCGAACGCCGCCGCCCCGATCATCAGCAGCCTGCGCCGCCCGATGCGGTCGCCGAGCGTGCCCATCGTCACGAGCGACCCGGCGACGAGGAAGCCGTAGACGTCGATGATCCAGAGGAGCTGCGAGCTGCTCGGCTCGAGGTCGGCGCTCATCGTCGGGACCGCGAGGTGCAGCACCGTGAGGTCCATCACGTAGAGCAGGCAGGCGAGCGCGAGGACGGACAGGCCGACCCACTCCTTGCGGGTCGCCCGTGCCGGGGAGTCGGTCATGCCCTGACGACGTTCGGCGTCGCCGGGACTCATCGCTGCCATGGCGACCAACGTAGCGGCGGCGCCGCGCGGTGTCGGCAGGATTGCGCCGCGCCCTCAGCGAACCCTTCCCCCATGCGCAAGCCACTGGTCATCGCCGCCCTCGTCGCCGTCGCCGCGTTCTCCACGCCGGCCGGCGCCAAGCCGTTCGCCTACGACGACGCCAAGGGCGACATGCCCGTCGGCGGCGTCGACATCGTGTCGGTGAGCTACGCCACCACGGGCACGACGACGACCACGAAGGTGCGCGGCCGCAAGGTGACGACGTACACGCCGACGCAGCTCGTCGTGACGCTCGCGCTCGCCGACGTGCCCGTCGAGCAGCCCGGCCTCAAGTACAAGGTCGAGGCGAACGTCGAGGGCTGCGGCACGTTCGCGCTGGCGTACGCGCCCGGCACCGTCTACGCGGGCATCAGCGGGCCGAGCACGCTGTTCCTCGGTTGCGGCTCCTCCGACCCGGTCGCGGGCGAGGGCCAGATCCTGTTCCCGAAGTTCAGCAAGGACGGCAACAAGCTCGTCTGGACGCTGAGCCTCAAGACGCTGCCGAAGAACGTGCGCGCGGGCTCGGTGTTCACCGGCCACAACGCCTCGGTCGACGTCGTGGAGCCGATCCTCGGCGTGCAGGGCCTCGAGGAGACCGGCGGCCCCGCGCTGCTCGACTCGGCCACCTCGACCGCCACCTGGACCCTCGGCTAGCTCGCCGCCCGCAGCGTCAGTCGTCCGGCCAGTCGTCGGGCCACCGGCGGAACGCGAGGACCAGCAACGGCACCATGGCGACGAGCGCGACGCCGGCGAGCACGTAGAGCACGGTCCCGCCCCACGGCACGAGCGCGGCCGCGGAACCGAGCACGACCCCGGCCGCGGCGCACAGGAGCCACTCGCGCACCGCGTACCCGCGGCTCTCGCGCCGCGCCTGCTCGTACCGCCGCACGGCCCAGCCGTCGACCTCGCGGCGCGTCGCCTCGTCCACGACGTCGACGGTACGCGCCGGCGCCCCCTCCGTCGTGTGGCGAAGGCGAATGGTCATGTCGTGCTATGGCGGCTCGTACCGCCGCGAAACACGATGTCCCGGTCAACGCAGCACGAGCGCGCCCAGCGCGAGCGAGGCGGCGTTGGCGACGAGCGACAGCGCGGCGAGCGTGCCGGCGTCGCGGCCGACGCGCCACCGGAGGAGGCCCGCCTCCCACGCCACCGCGAACGCCTCGACCGCCACGAGCGCCGCGTACCCCTCCGGCAGCGGGCGGTAGAGGACGAGCCAGGTGAGCGGATGACTGGTGGCGTTGGCGAGCAGAGCGTCGCGATACCCGCGCCGCGCGGGTACGCCGAGCGCCCGGCGCAGCAGCAGCGCCCACAGCGGCGGCTCGACGGCGAGCGTGAGCAGGTACGCCGCGAGGTAGCCCCTCACGGCCCCGCGGCCGCGACGCGGCAGCGGGTGTGGCGGCCCGTCGCGGAGACCGCGGCGTACGTCCTCGTGGCCGCGACGCTCGCCGTCCGCGCGCCGTTGCTCGCGTCGGTCGTCGGGCTCATGGTGCTCGGGATTCTGCACAACGTCTTCGAGCTCCGCTACGTGCTCGCGCGCTGGCGCGGGTCGTTCACGGGGACGTTCCGCGTCACCGTGCTCGCGCTCGTGACGGCGATCGCGGCGACCCGGCTGACCGGCGGCTCCGCGCCCGCGCGGCGCGTCGAGGTCGTCGCCGGCTTCGCGATCCTCGCGGCCGGCATGGCGTACGGCGCCAGACGCCGCCGCGTCCTCGCCGCCGTCGGCCTGCCGATGGTGGCGCTCGCGGGCGCGTGGGCGTGGACGCACCTCGACCTGTACTTCGTCGCGGTGACGTACCTGCACAACCTCGTGCCGTTCGTCTTCCTCTGGGACTGGTCGTCGCGCGCGCTGCGCGGCGCGGCCAGGAACGCGTTCCGGCTGGTGCAGGCGGCGTGGCTGCTCGTCGTGCCCGCGCTGCTGCTCGGCGGCGTCCTGCCCGTGCCCTCGCTCGCGTCGCAGGAGGTGTCGTTCGCCGGGCCGCTGAGCGCGCACGTCGCGACCGTCGCGCCGCCCGCGTGGCGCGGCCCCGAGGCGGCGCGGCTGCTCGCGGTGTTCGCGTTCCTCCAGGTGCTGCACTACGCGTTCTGGTGCGCGTTCCTCCCGCGCCACGCGGTCGACGTCCAGCCGAGCCCGCGCGACCGGGCGACGCGCGTCGCGCTGTGGGCGGCGGTCGGCGCGGTCGTGGCGGTTTTCGCGTTCGGCTACCTCACGGCGTGGACGTCCACGAAGATGGCGTACACGTCGCTCGCGAGCTACCACGCGTACGTCGAGTACGCCGTCCTCGCGCTCGTCGTCTTCCGCCCCACCGACCGAGAGGTGCCCGCATGACCATCGTCCTCGCCGACGCGGCGCCCAGCGGCGCCGGGCTCGCGGTCATCGGCGTGATCCTGCTGGCGGCGTTCCTCGTGGGGTTGGCCGCGCTGTTCTTCGGCGTGCGGTTCGTCCTGCGCCGGGTGCGGAACTAGGCGCGCACGAACGAGAACTTGCCGTCCGGCTCCAGCACGCCGACGCGCACGTCCGCGAGGTCGCCGATGCCCTCGTTGCGCGCGGCCTCGAGCACCTCGTCGCGCGACACGCGCTCGACTCGTAGCGCCTCGTCCAGCACCTTGCCCTGGTGCACGACCACGACGGGCCGCCCCTCCAGGACGTGCCGCGCGGCGCGGAAGCGGAACGCGACGTAGGAGCCCGCCAGCGCCAGGAACCCGAACGTGCTCACCGCGAGCACCGCGCCCGTGACCGAGAAGTCCTCCTGCGTCACGCCCTGCTGGACGAGGTCGCCCATCGTCACGAGCACGACCATCTCGAACGCCGACATCTCGACCAGCTCGCGCTTGCCGAGCGCGCGCGTGAACAGGAACAGGAACGCGTAGACCGCCGTCGCCCGCCACACCACGTCCATCAGGGCATCACCGTCGTCCTGATCCGTACGCTCACCGCGGGCTTTCCGCCGTCGAGCACCGCGACCTCGCCGCTCTTGCCGCGCTGGACGTTCGGGCCCGTACGCGTGTCGAAGTAGATCCGCAGTACGTCACCGGGCGGAGGGTCGAACTCCCACATCAGGTCCGTCGCCGTCGCCGTCTCCGCGCTCGGCGCCGGCTGCACGCCGTTCTCGTCGAACAGCGCGAAGTACCTCGTCGACATCCGCACCTGGATCGGCTCGCCGCCGAACCCGCCCGCCTTCGTCACCTGGATCGACAGCGGAACGGCGTGCCCGGGCCGCGTCACGCGCGGGTACTCGACGCGCAGCGCGTAGCCGCCGCCCTCGCCGGTGGCGTGGGCGGTGCGGACGCCGAGTCGGCCGGTCGCGCCGAGCGCGAGCACGACGGCGAAGACCGCGAGCAGCGCGCGACGCGCAAGCCGCGCGCGCGTGAGCTCACGCGCGGACGGCGACGCCGGAGCGGTGTCCGTCACGATCTTGGTCGTCCCCCAAGAGGGGGTCAGCGCAAACGTGTCACAGCCCCGGCTTACAGTGCTCGTCGTGCGTCTCCGTCCTCTGGTCCCGCTCGTCGCCGCCGCGGTGCTCGTGGCGGCGGGCGGCGCGCCCGCGCACGCGGAGGACCGGCCGCCGTTCGCCACCGCGGTCGCGGTCAACGCGCTGCCGCCGGGCGAGTCCGGCCACTTCTCCCCCGCAGGGCAGGCCGCGGGCATGGCGTCGGGCGATCCCGACGACTACGGCCCGCACGTCGACGACCAGCGCGAGATGTTCTGGGAGGGCAGGCACAAGCCCGGCTCGTTCGCGGAAGTGACCGGCCCTCCGGCGTCGCCGCGGCCGGGCGTGCGGATCTACCGCGACTCCTACGGCGTGCCGTCGATCTACGCCGACACCGGCGCCGACGTCTGGTGGGGCGCCGGCTACGCGGCGGGCCAGGACAGGCTCTTCCTCGCCGACGCCGTGCGGCGGCTCGGGCGCGGGACGTTCGCCGCGCTGGCCGGGCCCTCGTACGTCCCCGACGACGTGCGCGTACGACTCGGCGCGTACACCGAGGACGAGTACGCCGCGATGCTCGAGGCGCTGCCGCCCGACGACCGCACCGCGATCGTCAGGTACGGCGAGGGCCTCGACGCGTGGATCCAGGAGGTCCGCGCCGACCCGACGAAGCTGCCCACCGAGTACGTCGTCCTCTCCTCGCTGCCCGAGCGCTGGACCACGACCGACACGCTCGCCGCGGGCGTCTACATCACGCGCTACGTCGCGTCCGCCGGCCTGCTCGAGCCGGAGCCGTTGACGGTCCTGCGCTCGCTCGACGCGAAGCTCGGTCGCGAGGCCGCGCTCGACGCGTTCGCCGACCTGTTCCCGCGCGAGGACCCGCGCGCGACGACGACCGTGCCCGCATCGGAGGGGACGTTCCCGAACGACCCGACGCCGCGCGCGGACCGCGACGCCGTCTACCGCGCGGCGGCGGCGTACGCGCTGTCGCTGCCCGAGGAGCTGGACGAGGGGCCGGGGACCGGTGCGTACCCCGTGCCGCCCTCTCCCCCGCCGCCGCCCCTGCCGGTCGGGCCATCTGCCGCGCCGCCCGTCGCGCCGGGCGCCCCCGGCGCGGCCTCGGGCGTCGCCGCGGCCGCGCTGCGGCGGGTGGACGAGTCGTTGCGGGCGTTCGTCGGCGGGCTGCGCGGCGGGTCGTTCGGCTTCGCCGTCGCCGGGTCGCGCACCGCCAACCGCGCGCCGCTGCTCGTCAGCGGCCCGCAGCTCGGCTACTCCTACCCCACGCAGCTTTGGGAGCTGGAGGTGCACGGCGGCCCGTACGACGCGCGCGGCGTCTCCGTCCCCGGCCTGCCGACGGTCGGCATCGGCTACGGCCAGCACGTCGCGTGGGCGCTGACGACCGGCTTCTCGCGCACGATCGACTCGTTCGCCGAGACCACCCGCCGCTCCGACGGCGGCGCGCTGCAGTACCTCCACGACGGCACCTGGCACGACGCCGAGTGCCGCACCGAGCGCGTCAGCTACCGCACCGAGGTCGAGGGCGTTCCCGTCGGGCCCGCCGTGTTCTACGAGGACGTCGAGGCCTGCCGCACCGTCCACGGCCCCGTCGTCGCCGCGACCGCCGACGGCACCCGCGCGCGCTCGGTCCAGCTCGCGATGTGGAAGCGCGAGATCGAGACCGTCAGCGGGCTGCTCGCGTTCGACGTCGTGGACACGTTCGAGGGCTTCCGCGACGCCGTCGCCAAGGTGACCTGGAACGAGAACGTCCTCTACGCCGACCGCGACGGCCACGTCGCGTACTGGCACCCGGGCCTGCACCCGCGCCGCTCGCCGCTGGCGGACCCGCGCTTCCCTAGCCCGGGCACCGGCGCGTACGACTGGCAGGGGCTCCTCCCGCGCTCCGCGCTGCCGCACGCCGCCGACCCGGCGCAGGGCTACCTCGCCAACTGGAACAACCAGCCGGCCCGCGGCTGGGGCGACGCCCTCGGCGACCCGTACTCGGGCCGCCCCGCCGGCGCCGCGGGACGGGTCGACGTCCTCGACCGGCTGCTCGCCGGCGCGCGCGACCTCGACATCGCCAAGGTCGAGGCGTTGCTCACGCGCATGGGGCGCACCGACCAGCGGTGGGGCGACTTCCGCCCCGTCGTCGCCGCCCTCGCACCGAAGGCCGGCGACACGGCCGACCGCCGCGCGGCGCTCGACCTGCTGCTCGGGTGGGACGGCACGGCGTACGGCGCCGGCGCGGGCACGTCCGAGGGGGCGTTCGAGGACGAGACCGTGACCGACGGTCCCGCGCCGACGTTCTTCCGCGAGCTCACGGACAGGCTCCGCGACCGCGTGCTCGCCGACCTGCCCGAGGACGTCGTGACGCGCGTCGACGCGATCCGCGTGGAGGGCGACGCGATGGCGACGACGTCGCACGTGTTCGACGCGACGCAGGCCGACAACCTCGTCCTGCGCGTCCTGTCCCGCCGCACCGACCCGCCGCTGCGCCGCGACTGGCTCGCCGGCCGTACGCCCGCCGCCGTCCTCGGCCAGGCCCTCGACGACACCGTCGCGGCGTTGCGCGAGCGGTACGGCGACGACCCGGCGACCTGGCGCGCGCCGCACCCGCGCCGTGCCGTGGAGTCGCTCACCGGCGCCGTCGGGCCCTCGGTGTCGATGCCGTACGAGGACCGCGGTTCGTGGGAGCACATCGTCGCGTTCGGCCCGCAGTCCGTCCCGCCGCGCGGCCCCGGCGACGCCGTCACCGGCGGCTCGTCGCCGCCTCCCGTCGCCACCACGGGGCTCGACGGGTGGCTGCCGTTCGCCGCGGTGGCGGCCGTCCTCCCGGCGGTCTGGTCACGACGGAAACGGAGGGCGGGTCCCTCGGCCCGAGCGGGCTAGGGGCGTACGTCACCGAATGCGGACATCGCCCGTCCGCGCCTCAAGACGCGTCGGGGCGCGGGCCGATCCGACTGTCATGCGAACGTTCCGCGCCGCCGTAGCCCTCGTCGTCGCCGCCGTCCTGGCGCCCGCCGTCGCGACCGCCGCGCCGCTGCCGCTCGCCACCGTGCGCTACGACGCCGCCGGCACTGCGCGGCTGTACTCGCTCGTCGACGCGCACCGCCGCTCGATCGGGCTCCCCGCGCTGACGCGCGACGCGCGGCTGGAGACCATCGCGCGCGGCTGGACCACGACCATGGCGACCGCGGGGACGCTGGCGCACAACGACGCGCTGTTCACCACGGCGACGCACACGCTGCTGGGCATCAAGGCGTTCGGCGAGAACGTCGCCTACGCCTCGCGCGGCGTCGACCGCGCGCACGAGACGTTGATGGACAGCCCGCACCACCGCGAGAACATCGAGAACGGCACCTACGCCGTCTCCGGCTTCGCCGTCGTGGTCGACGCGAAGGGCGTGACGTGGGTGACGGAGGACTTCGGCAGCCGCCCGGTCGTCGCCGCCACGACCACCGCGTCCCGTCCCGCCCGGACCACCGCGGCGCCGCCGCCGACCGCGAAGCCCGCCCGCCTGCCGTCGTCCCCCGCCCCCCGCGCGCCCGCGCCCGCCCGCGCCCGCCCCACCCGCGTCGCCGCGCCGCGCGCGGTCGCCGCGTGGGTGCCGCCCGCGTTCCCGCGCCGCGAGAGCACGACCGACCGCGTCGACCCCGCCGCGCTCGGCGCCCCCGGCTCCGCGCCCGGCCCCGCGCCCGGCCCCGGCTCCGCGCCCGGCCTCGCGGCACCCGGCGTCCCCGGCGCCGCTGCCGACATCGCCCATCCCGCGCCCGGCGCCGCCGCCGCGGCGCGCGCGGCCGCCACCGGCGCCGCCCGCCGCGCGGCCTCCACGCCGCTCGTCCCGCTCGCGGCCGCCGTCGCCGCCGTCGCGGTCGCCGCGCTCACCGCCGCGGTCGGCGCGGGCACGCGGCGTTCGGCCACACTGGGGGCGTGACCGAGGAACGCGCGCTCGCCGCGCTCGACGCCGCCGGGATCCCCTACCGCGTCGTCCGCCACGGCCCCGTACGCAGCCTCGCCGAGGCCGCCGAGGCGCGCGGCGTGACGCCCGCGCAGGTCGTCAAGACGCTCGTGGTCCGCAGGGGCGAGGGCGACCACCTCCTCGTCCTCGTGCCCGGGGACCGAACGATCTCCTGGCCGAAGCTCCGCGACCTCCTCGGCGTGAGCCGCCTGTCGATGCCCGACGCGGACGCCGCGAGGGAGGCGACGGGCTACGAGCGCGGCACGATCACGCCGTTCGGCTCGGTAAAGCAATGGCCGGTAATCGTCGACGAAAACGTTTCCGGGGAAATCACGTTGGGGGCCGGAGCGCATGGCGTCGCGGTGGCCGTGGAGACGTCGGACATTGTCGCGGCACTCGCCGCGAACGTCGCGGACGTCTCCGACCCCGAAAACGCGTAACGACCCGTCGCGCCCATCTCAGAGCAGGCCGCGGCGCGCCGCCTGCAGCCCCGCCTGGAACCTCGTCTCCGCGTCGAGCGCCCGCGAGAGGTTGCCGATCCTGCGGACGACGGTGCGCAGGCCGATGCCGAGGTGGCGCGCGATCGCCTGGTCCTTGAGCCCGGCGGCGAGCAGCCGCAGCATCGCCGCGTCCTCGTCGCTGATCCGCCAGCCCGCCTCCGCGCCGCCGCGCACGCCGACGTCGAGCGGGATCGCGCGGTCCCAGAGCAGGTCGAACACCGCGCTCAACGTCGCCAGCAGCGGCGACGGATGCACGATCGCCCCGCGCGCGGCCCCCGACGCGTCCGGGTCGAGCCCGACGAACGCCAGGTCGCTGTCGGCGAGCACGATCCGCGCCGGCGGGTGCGGGATGAGCCGGATCTGGTCGCCCACGATCTGGCGGCGCTGCACGCGGTCGAGCACGTCCGGCTCGTCGAGCGCGGCACGCTCGTAGATGACCTTGCGCGTGACGTCCGGCTGCGTCTCGATGTCCTCGTCGGGCAACGGCGTGAGCTCGAGGACGCGCACCTCGTGGCGCGCGAGCAGCGCGACGTCGGACATCTTGCGGCGCACGAGCGGGTCGCCGTCGACGACGTGCACGACGTCGACCCTGCTCTCCTTCGCCTCGCCGACGAGCTGGCGGGCCAGGCGCGCCGCCGAGCCCCGTAATCGGCTCAGCTCCTCCAGGCGTCTCTGCAGCTTGAGCTCCTCGCGGCTGACGACGAGGTGCAGCGCGAGGTCGGGCGGGACGGGGACGTAGAGGTCGCCCTCGTCGGTGAGGGTGGTGACGAAGCCGATCGAGACGAGCCGCTCCGCGGGCGCGCGGAGCAGCCCCTCGGGAACGCCGAGCGCATCCGCGATCTCGGGCAGCGACAACGGGGAGGTGTGGAGCAAGGCACGATAGAGCCGCTCTTCCAGCGGCTCTATCCCGGCGATGTGCAACAAGAATTCCATCTCCTTCGACATTAGGTACCGGAGCGGACCCCACCCCTGTGAAACGCGGGCGTGTCCACGCCGTCTGGCGTGTACGTGTCAAGCGTCGTAGAGGGGTGTGACGTAAACCGGGCGTATGTGGACAACAGGCGCCGCGAACGCGGCCCGCCTGTGGACGGGGGAACGTGCACATGGTCCGGACGTGGGTGTCCCGGGCCGCCTTCGCGGCGGCCGTGGCGGTGACGGCGGCAGCCCCTGGCGCCGCCGCCGGGTGGCCGGGGCCCGGCTCCCGCGCGCCCCATCCCCCCGCGGTCGGGCCCGTGCCCGCCGCGCCCGCGCTCACCGTGGCCGCGGTCCCCGTCGTGGTCCCTCCGGAGGCGCCGGTCGACGTGACCGTGCGCTCCCGCGCGCTCGCCGGCCGCGAGGTCGAGGTCCTCGTCGGCACCGGCGCGCAGTGGCGCGTGGAGGGCCGCGTCGTGCTCGACCAGCGCGGCCGCGGCACCGTGCGCGTCTCGCGGCGTCCCGCCGCCACCTATACCGTCCGCGCCGTCGCCCTGCTCCGCGGCGGCGTGGCGGCCAGCGCCGAGGGGTCGTTCCGGGTCACCGCGACCGGCGACGGCGACCCGCGCGCGTACCGGTTCCTCTACGTCTCCCGCGGCGCCCCCGCGCGGTGGAACCCGTGCGCCGTCGTCACCTACCGGGTCAACGCCGCCACGGCCGCCCCCACGTCGCGCGACGACCTGCGCGAGGCGCTGCGCCGGGTTACGTACGAGACCGGCGTCCGCTTCCGCTACCTCGGCGAGACCCGCTACGTCCCCGGCGCGCGCGGCTTCCGCTACGAGGCCGACCTCGTCGTCGCCTGGTCGGAGCCGCGGATGTCCCGCGAGCTCGGGGGCGACCGCGCGGCGGCGGGCGGGTTCACCCAGCCCGTCGCGGGGCGTGGCGGACGCCCGCGGATCCGCAACGCGTTCGTCGTGGTCGACGCCACGCGGGGGCTCCCAGGCGGCTTCGGCGAGGGCGAGACCGAGGGCCAGGTGCTGCTGCACGAGCTCGGGCACGCCATGGGCCTCGGCCACGTCGAGGCGGACGCCCAGATCATGCGGCCGGAGCTGCACGACATGAAGGCGGCGCTCTACGGCGCGGGAGACCTCACCGCGCTGCGCCGGCTCGGCCGCCGCGCGGGCTGCCTGTAGGAGGGCGCCGCCGCGGCGCCCCGCTACGCGCTCCGCAGCCATCCCCTGCGCATCGCGAACGTCACGTCGTACTCCGCCGCGTCCGCCGGCTCCACCGTCTCCGTCGCCAGCGTCACGACCTCCTCGATCGCCGCCAGCCGCAACGCGTGCCGCACCACCGCGTACGCCTCGCGCACCCGGTCGGTGAGCCCGTCCAGCAGCAGCAGCCGCGGCCGCCGCGCCAGCGCCACCCCGATCGCCAGCACCGCCGCGTCGCCGTCGGGCAGCGCGCCCGCCCGCGTCGCCGCCTGCGTGGCCAGCGGCGGCAACGACGCCAGCACGGCGTCGGCACGCTCGATCCGTCCCCTGACGTCCCCGGCCGCGGCGCCGGCCACGAGGTTCTCGACGACCGTCAGGTCGGGGTACGGCAGCGCGGCAGGACCGACGTACGCAACCCCCCGCGCCGCCACCGCCTGCGGCGACAGGCCCGTGAGCTCGTCGCCGTGCAGCCGTACGACGCCGGTGACCGCGGGCACGAGCCCGGCGACGGCCCGCGCCACCGCGCCCGCCCCCTCGCCGTGCAGCAGGGCCACGTCGCCGCGGTTCAGCCGCAACGTCGCCCCCCGCACCTCCCCGCGTACCGCCAGCTCCTTGACCTCGAGCACACCGCCGCCGTCCCGGCGCGGACCCTCGCCGCACCCAGGCCCCCCGGACGGCCCACCCCAGGCCCCGTTACGCCCTGTGGCGCTGCTACGCCACCACCCGCCACGACGGCTGCCCGGCGCCGCCCGGGTACCGCACCCGCAGCGCCCCGGGCCACACGGCGCGGAGCCGGAAGCCCCCGTCCACGTCGGTCTCGACCGACGCCACCACGACCCAGGCCGTCCCCCGCCGCTGCTCGACCACCAGGCGCCGCCCGATCACGACGTCGTACCGCCCGTCCAGGCGCCCCACGACGTCGCCCTGGTAGCGCGCCGCCAGCATCCGCGTCGGCAGCGCGGGCCGCGGCGGCGCCGCCAGGGTGCGCGGCAGCGTCCGCCCCGTCAGGAAGTCCCAGATCCGCTCGCTCGCCGCCCACCCGTCGCGCTCCCGCGTGGGCCACGCGTGCGCCGTGGCGGGCAGCACGACGAGCGTCACCGACGAGCCGCCGGCGCACCTGGCGTACGAGCGCACGTTCGCGCCGCCCTCGGACGTGTGCGCCGGCAGCCCGGAGCAGGCGTTGCCGCGCTCCCACCGGCCCGTCGTCACCGGCACCGCCGTCAGGGCCGACCGCAGCAGGCCGCTCCACGCCGTGCCGCGGTACGGCACCACGAGGTCGCGCCCGCCGGAGACCTGCATCACGCTCACCGGCCGCGACGGCACGCACGGCGTCACGAACGTCCCCGTCACCGACGCCACCGCCGCGAACACGTCCGGGCGCTCGCACGCCGCCCGCAGCGCCATCATGCCGCCGTTGGAGAACCCCGCCAGGTACACCCGCGCCGGGTCGACGGGCGCCGTCACCGACAGGTCGGCGACGACCTTCGTCAGGAAGCCGACGTCGTCGACCCCGGCCGCGGCGGCGTCGCCGCAGCACCCGCCGGCGTTCCAGGAGCCCCACCGGCCCTCGGGGTACGCCACCACGAAGCCGTGCCTGTCCGCCTGCGCGTCGAACCCCGTCTGCCGCGCGACCGACTCCCGGCTCGCGCCGAGGCCGTGCAGCACGAGCAGCAGCGGCACCCGCTCCCCGAGCGGCAGCGAGTCGGGGACGTAGAGGCGGACGTGGCGTACGGCACCGTCGTGCACGACGGGCACGTCGAGCGCGGTCCCCGCGTCGGCGGGCGCGATCGCGAGGCCGAGCAGCACGACCGCCGCCGCCGCGACACCGCGCGCCGTACGCCGCCACGACCACCGCCCGAGCACGCTGCACCCTCCTCCTGGGGACCGACCGCACGAGGCTCCCACGTCGCGCCGCCCCGCGTCCCTCGCCGGAGACCGTTCCTCCGGAGCAGGAGCGTCGTTGACCCACGGCGAAGCACTGAAGGTATCCGGTCCCTTGGAGGGGGAAGCAGCATGAACGCCCGTCTCGTCGCCATCGTCGCCGCCGCAGGCGCGGTCGCGGTCTCGGCCGTGCCCGCCAGCGCCGCGCCGAAGACGATCAAGCAGACCTACGCCGTCGAGGCCCCCGTGCCGTTCCCGGTGATGGAGGACCAGCCGCCGACGATGTACGGCTGCATCGACGGCCAGGAGGGCCTGAGCAAGGTCACCCGCGAGATCACGCTGCCCGCGCCGGGCCTGTTCAAGGCCGAGGTCACCTACACCGGTGACTGGGACCTGTACCTGATGGACACCAACGGCGCCATCCTCGCCTCCTCGGAGACCGTCGAGACCGGCAACGTGAACCCGTCCTCGGAGAAGCTGTCCTGGAAGAAGGCGAAGAAGGGCCAGAAGGTCAACCTCGTCGTCTGCAACTGGATGGGCCTCAAGGACGCCACCGTCACGTACACCCACACCTACGCGAAGTAGTGCGCCACGCCGGTCGCTCCGCGCTCGTCACGGGCGCGGGGACCGGCATCGGCCGCGCGATCGCCGAGCGCCTCGCGGCTGACGGCGCCGCCGTCGCGGTCAACGCCCTCTCCGCCGGCGACGCCGCGCCCACCGTCGAGGCCGTCACCGCGGCCGGCGGCCGCGCGGTCGCCGTCGTCGGCGACGTCTCCGTCGAGGACGACGTCCGCAGGATCGTCCGCGAGTGCGCCGACGCGTTCGGCGGCCTGCACGTCGCGGTGAGCAACGCCGGGTTCGCCGACCGCGCGCCGTTCCTCGACACCACGCTCGACTCCTGGAACGCCCAGCTCGCCACCGACCTCACGGGCGTGTTCCTCGTCTGCCGCGAGGCGGGGCTGCTCATGCGCGACGCCGGCGGCGGCGTCCTCGTCAACGTCTCCAGCGTCCACGAGCACCGCCCCTGGCTCGAGGCCGCCGCGTACTGCACCGCCAAGGCCGGCGTCGGCATGCTCACGGCCTGCGCGGGGCGGGAGCTGGCGCCGTACGGCATCCGCGCCGTCGCGATCGCCCCCGGCGCCATCGCCACCGAGGCCAACCTCGAGGCCCACGGCGGCCTCACGAGCGACGCGATCCGCGCCCAGGTGCCCGCGGGGCGGATGGGCACGCCCGAGGAGGTCGCGGGAGTCGTGTCGTGGCTGGCGAGCGACGAGGCGGCGTACGTCACCGCGACGACGTTCGTCGTGGACGGCGGCTTCGAGACGTTCGGGCCCTCGGTCTAGGCGTCCGCCCGCGCCTCGCTCCACGACCGCGGCGTCGCCTCGTCGCGGAGCTGGCGCACGAACTCCTCGCAGAACCACCGGGAGAACGCCGCCACCTCGCCGTGCGCGGGCACCACGAGCATCCCGCCGTCGCGGCACAGCGCCGCCAGCTCGTCGAGCAGCGCCGCCCACTCGGCCGAGGTCTCGGCGGCGGACACGTCGACCTCGTACTCGATCGTCACGCTGTCGCCGGCCGCACCGGCCAGCACGCGCTCCGCCACGACCGACAGCGCGTGGCGCTCGGCGCGATGGCGGTCGGCGGTGCCCGCGAGGCGCGTCGCCGTGCCCTCCTCGCCGCGCGAGGCCTCCCAGCCGGCCATGAGGACCAGCTCGCGCAGGAGCTCGTCGGTGTGCTGCTGTGCCTCGCGGTAGAGGCGGACGGGGACGTCGACGAGACGGACGACCCGCCGCGGGACCGCGGCCTCCGTACCCATTCCGTGCTACCCGCCGGACCCCGCCATCGCGAGGTGGCGCGCCCGCTCCCAGCTGACCGGCGAACGGCCGGTGCGCACCTGCTCCACGAGCTCGCGGACGTACCACGCCCGGTAGGCCCGCAGCTCCTCGCCGGCCGGCAGCGTGAGGAGCTGCTCGTCGGCGCTCATCGTGTCGAAGCGCCGCAGCAGCTCCTCCCACGCCAGCGCGCCGTCGGCCGCCGTCACGTCGGCGTCGAGGTCGACGGTCACCGTGTCCCAGCCGGTGTGCTGGGCGACGGCGACGGACTCCGCGATGCGGTGCCGCACGTCGGCGGGCCGGTGCGCGAAGTCGTCGGCCGTGGCGAGCAGGTCGCTGTAGAGGTGGCCGCTGCCGGAGTCCGGACGGGCGGCGGCCATGAGCGCGATCTCGCGCAGGAGGTCGTTCGTGTGCTGCTCCGAGGCGATGAACAGCGCGACGGGCACGTCCACCAGCCGCACCCTGACCCTGGGCAGCACTCAGCCTCCTTGTCCGGCTCCGATGTGCCCCGCCGGAATCGGGACGAAACCTGCGACGATGGACACGCGCGAGAGTGGCGGAACAGGCAGACGCGCCGGGTTTAGGTCCCGGTGCCTTCGGGCGTAGGGGTTCGACTCCCCTCTCTCGCACTGTAAGCAACGCCCCCTCCCGCCGTGTTCGTGGTGGCGCCGTCCCGGCGCCCCAACGGAGGGAACCCAGATGATCCGTCTCGTGTCCAAGGCCGCCGTCGCGGCCTCGCTCGCCGCCGCCGCGCTCGTGGCTCTGCCCGCGACCGCGCGGGCCGCCAACGGCTGTACCGGCGACCCGTACAACGTCCACGTCCTGTCCACGCCGGTCACCGTCGACGTCGTACCGCCGCACGGCAACGTCGTCTACGACTGGGCCCGCGTCTGCGTCGGCGTGCCCGGCGGGATCGCGTACGAGGAGTACGGCGTCGTCGTGCACCCGTTCGGGCCGTTCGGGCCCGCCGCGTGCAGCGCGCCCGACAACTACACCGGCCTCGCCACCGGGGTGATCACCAGCGTCCTCGGATTCGGCGCCGGCGGCGGCATCGGCGTGTCCGTCTCGCCGCAGGTGTGCTTCGATGCCGGCACCCGCACGTTCACCGTCGCGCTGCCCGTCCTGATCTGCTCCCAGGTCTGCGTCGGCAGCGGGCTCGGCACGACCGGTGTGATCGTCGGCTCGTTCGGCCTCACCGGCGGGCCCGCGGGGTCGACCGGCGCGGGCGTGCAGCTCGTCGGGACCGGGCTCCTCGTCAACGGCACGCTGGTCCCGATCGGTCCCACGCCGTTCGTGGGCGGCGGCGTGGGGGGCGGCGGGGTCGCTCCCGCGGTCGGGCCCGTGATCGCGTGCGGGCCGCTGAACCTCGTGTGCGTCCCCGGCTCGGCCGGCATCTACTACAACGGCGGCGCGTTCCTGGTGCTCGCCGTCCCGGTGCTCGGGACGGTCCCGGTCGGGCTCGGCGCGCCGCAGTGCGTCCCGGTGTTCACGGTCGCGCCGGCGCCGCGCGCCTGCTAGCACGTTCCGGGGCGGGCGGGGCTCAGTCCCCGCTCGCCCCGGCGACCCGCAGCAACGCCGCCAGCGACGGCGCCAGCGCGCGGAACGCCTTGCCCCTGTGGCTGATCGCGTCCTTCTCCTCGCTCGACAGCTCGGCGGTCGTCCGCGTCTCGCCGAGCGGCACGAAGATCGGGTCGTAGCCGAAGCCGTTCGTCCCCCTGGGGCTCGCGATCAGCGTGCCGTCCACGCGGCCCTCGGCCACCCGCTCGCCACCG
The DNA here is from genome assembly GCA_035940575.1 of Frankiaceae bacterium. Lineage (GTDB taxonomy): Bacteria > Actinomycetota > Actinomycetes > BP-191 > BP-191 > BP-191. The sequence continues at coordinate 95,705 of DASZER010000043.1, forward strand.
CGCGGCACCACGGCCGCGGCCGCGCAGAAGAAGTGCGCCCCGCGCATGCCCTCGCCCGCGTCGGCGAGCTGGTCGAGCACCAGCCGCAGGTTGCGCTCGTCGTCGCTCGGCTCGCCCGCCCAGCGCGCCGACCGCACGCCCGGCGCGCCGCCGAGGAAGTCCACGCACAGGCCCGAGTCGTCCGCGACCGCCGCGAGGCCGGTGTGCGCGGCGACCGCGCGGGCCTTGAGGAGGGCGTTCTCCGCGAACGTCTCCCCCGTCTCCTCGACCTCAGGCATGTCCGGGTACGACTCGAGGCCGACCAGCTCCACGCCGGGCGCGGCCTCGGCGAGGATGCGCCGCAGCTCGGTCACCTTGCCGGCGTTGCGCGTCGCCAGGACGACGCGGGTCATCCCCGGAACGTCCCCGTCGCGCCGCCGGCGCGTACCGGGCCGCTCAGCGCCGTCGCCTGCAGCGACGCGAGCTCGTCGCAGCCGGCCGTCGCGAGGTCGAGCAGCGAGTCGAGCATCGCCCGGTCGAACGTGTTCCGCTCGGCCGTCCCCTGCACCTCGACGATGCCGCCGCCGCCGGTGACGACGACGTTCATGTCGACGTCGGCGTTGACGTCCTCCTCGTAGCAGAGGTCCAGGCGCGCCTCGCCGCCGATCACGCCGACGCTGACCGCCGCGACGCTCGTCGTGATCGCCGAGTCCTTGGCGAGGGTGCGTACGGCGTCGGCGAGGGCGACGTACGCCCCGGTGATCGCCGCCGTACGCGTGCCGCCGTCGGCCTGGAGCACGTCGCAGTCGAGGACCACGGAGTTCTCGCCGAGCGCCTTGAGGTCGATGCAGGCGCGCAGCGAGCGGCCGATGAGCCGGCTGATCTCGTGCGTACGCCCGCCGAGGCGGCCCTTCACGGACTCGCGGTCGGAGCGGGTGTGCGTGGCGCGCGGCAGCATCGCGTACTCGCAGGTCACCCAGCCGAGGCCGGACCCCTTGCGCCAGCGCGGGACGCCCTCGGTGACCGAGGCGGCGCAGAGCACGCGGGTCGCGCCGAACTCGATCAGCACCGACCCCTCGGCGTGGTCCAGCCAGCCACGGGTGATCGTCACGGGGCGGAGCTCGGAGGGCTTGCGCCCGTCGGGTCGCGTCACGCGCCGGAGGCTATCCCTACACAGGGGCGGGGCAGAAGCCGTCGAACGTCCCGCGCATCGGCTTGCGGAAGAACGGCGCCTGCGTGGGCAGCAGCCCGCCCGCCGCCGGGGTCCCGACGCGGAAGCGGCCCGGCTTGTCGTGGAAGCGCACGACGTCGAGCCCGCGCTGGTAGTCGATGACGTAGAGCAGGTCGTTCGTGACCCAGTACGCCGCCGAGGACGACGTGCCCGCCGGGATGAACCAGCCCTTCTCGGCGATGCGGCCCTGCTGGCTGACGTTGAGGAACCGGGTGCCGTGCTCGTACCAGCCCATCGCCACGTCGCCGCCGTTGCGGTAGCCGGGGCGCGTCGTGAACCAGTGCGTGCAGTACGTCGAGATCGGGAAGCCGCCCTCGTTCGGCAGCGAGTCCGGCGGCCGGTACTCGTCCACCATCGTGAACTTGCCGGTCCTCTGCCAGCCCTTGGTGTCCCACGTCATGAACGCGCCGGCCTCCTCGTCGGCGCAGCCGCCGGAGCCGGTCTCGCCGCCGGCGAGCAGCCAGCGGTCGGTGCCCCTGTTGGGCCAGAGGTTCGCGTGGACGAAGCGGCCGTCGGCGGCCAGGCCCTTGGCGAGCACCTTCGGCCGCACCGGGTCCTTGCGCGCATCGAGCAGGACGAGCGGGTTGGTGCTGGCGACGACGAGCCCGGGCGAGACCTCGGTGAGGTCGTGCGCGCTCTCCAGGAACTTGATGCCCTTGTCCCACTCCCCCACGACCTTGGGGCTGGCGGGCTCGCGCAGGTCCACGATCTGGCCGTTCGAGTTGTAGAGGTACCGGCAGTCGAGGACGCACGAGATCGTGTGCGAGGACGCGCCGCGCAGCGTCGCGACGGGCTTCGGCAGCGCCTGGTTCGAGACGTCGAAGACGTAGAGCAGGTCGGTGAGGTTGCCGGTGTCGCGACCCTGGCCGATCACGAGGATGCGGCCGTTGGTCTCGAGGTCCTCCTGCGCGTAGTACGGCACCTCCGGCAGCGGCGTCACCGACACGGGGACGGGCGTCTCGGGGCTGGAGATGTCGTAGATCGTCATCGCGTGCGAGTCGGCGGTGTAGAGGTGCTTGCCGACGATGCGCGCCCCGGCGCCGTCGATGTTCAGGGGGACGTTGGTGATCCACTCGACGTTCGAGCTCGCGAAGCCCGGCGTGACCGGGCCCGCCTGGACCGTGGGCACGGTGGCGCAGGACAGCGCGAACGCGAGCATCGCGAGCAGGCGACGGGGCATGGGTGTTGCTTCGCCGGGCACGGCGCCGTACCTGCTAGAGGTCGTACGTCAGGCCCGGGCTCGCGAGGTCGATCGGGCCGTCGTACGCCGCGCTCGCCTCCTCCAGGAACCGGTCCTGCGGCATGTACGCCGTCGTGTGGATCAGCGCGAGGCGCCCCGGCGCCGCCTTGGCGGCGTGCTCGCCGGCCTCGCGGGCGGTCAGGTGGAGGTTGGGCGGGTACTGCGCCGAGTCCAGCCACGTGGACTCGCACAGGAACACGTCGGTCCCGCTCGCCGCCCGCGCGACGTCGTCGGACGGGCCCGTGTCCGCGGAGTACGTGACGCTGCGGCCGCCCGCCGTCACGCGGATCGCGTAGCACTCGACCGGGTGCGCGGTCGGCGTCAGCTCGACCTCGAACGGGCCGATCGTCGTCCGCCCCGCCGACGTCGTGCGGAAGTCGTAGACGTCGTGCAGCCCGTCGGGCGGCGGCGAGTCGAACACCTGCGAGAGCCGTTCCGCCGTCCCGCGCGGCCCGTGCACCTGCAGGCGCGGCGGGCGGTCGGGGTGGTAGCGGCGGGCGTAGGAGTACGCGACGAGGTCGACGCAGTGGTCGGCGTGCAGGTGCGACAGCAGCACGGCGTCGAGGTCGAACAGACCGATGTGCCGCTGCATCGCGCCGACGGCGCCGTTCCCCGCGTCGAGGAGCAGCCGGAAGCCGTCGTGCTCGACGAGGTACGCCGAGCAGCCCGACTCCGCGCTCGGGAACGTCCCCGAGCAGCCGAGCACCGTCAGCCTCACAGGGCACCCACCGCCGCGGCCTCGACGGCGCCGATCTCGGGGCCGAGGAACCGGTGCGCGAGCCGTTCGAACGGCTTCGGGTCGCCCGTCGACAGGAACCGGTGGGCCGGCTGCGCCTGGCCGGCGAACGCGTCGTTGCGGGCCAGCACCTTGAACACGTCCTTGGCCGTCTCCTCCGCGCTGCTGACGAGCGTGACCTCGTCGCCGAGGACGTAGGAGATGACACCGGTGAGCAGCGGGTAGTGCGTGCAGCCGAGCACGACCGTGTCGACGCCTGCCGCCACGAGCGGCGCGAGGTAGTCGTCGGCGACCGCGAGCAGCTCGTCGCTCCACGTCTCGCCGCGCTCCACGAACTCCACGAACCGCGGGCACGCCCGGGTCGTCAGCTCGATGTCGTGCGCGGCGGCGAACGCGTCGTCGTACGCCTGGCTCTCGATCGTCGCGCGGGTCCCGATGACGCCGACCCTGCGGTTGCGCGTGGCGGCGACCGCCCTTCGCACCGCGGGCAGCACGACCTCCACGACCGGGACGTCGTAGCGCTCGCGGGCGTCGCGCAGGCAGGCGGCGGAGGCGCTGTTGCAGGCGATGACGAGGAGCTTGACGCCGTACGACTCGACCAGGTGGTCCATCACGTCGAGCGCGTTGCGCCGGACGTCGGCGAGCGGCAGCGGCCCGTACGGCCCCCTGGCCGTGTCGCCGACGTAGACGACCGGCTCGTGCGGGAGCTGGTCGAGAACCGCGCGCGCGACCGTGAGGCCGCCCACGCCGCTGTCGAAGATGCCGATGGGGAGGTCGTTCATCGGCTCCAGTATGCGGCGCCGGTCACGCGTGGGCTACGTGAGCGTCCTCACGCGGCGGGACGTGGCTGACGCGCTCGACGGGGACGTTCAGCATCGCCGCGACGTCCGCCAGCGACCACCCCTTGGCGAGCACCTCCGCACGCGTCGCCCCCCGTGCCTCCGCGACCGCGTCCACCAGGTCGTCGCGCGTGACCTCGAGCACCCACTCGTACTCGAACGACGCCATCGCCTCGTCCGCCTCGTCGAGGCGCAGCGACACCTCCCGGACGTACTCGTCGAGCCTCGCGAGCCCGTGCGGGCTGTAGGTGTGCGCCGCCTCGAGCTCCGGGACGTCCGCGAGCCAGCTGTCGCCCTCGCGCGTCACGATCACGCGGTACGTCACGGGATCAGCCACCCTCTCCCCAGCGCCGGTGCAAGGTCTCGTTGGATCTGGTGCAGCGTCCCTGTCGGGATGTCGCCCGGGTGCACCGACACCCGGGTCATCAGCCGGCCGCCGCCGTACGGCAGCACGTACGTGCGGTGGGAGCCGGTCGAGCGGACCAGCACGCCGCCGTGCCGCTCGATCCGCCGGCACACCTCTCTCGCTCGCATGAACGGTAACGCTGCCAACGCGCGAGCGCCCGTGCCGTTCGCGGCGAAATCTGTGGATGGGCGCGACTGCGCCAGGGGTTTGGCTGTGGAAAAGGACGCGACCTACGCCCAGAGCTGGCCTTCGAGGCGTTCCGACGCCTCGTCCAGCGTGCCGCTGTACGCGCCGGTCGAGAGGTACTTCCAGCCGCCGTCGGCGATGACGAAGCAGATGTCGGCCCGCTCCCCCGCCTTGACCGCCTTCGCGGCCTGACCGAGGGCGGCGTGCAGGATCGCGCCGGTCGAGATGCCGGCGAAGATGCCCTCCTGCTCGACGAGGTCGCGGGTGCGGCGCAGCGCGTCGTAGGAGTTGACGGAGAAGCGCGTGTCCAGCACCGAGTCGTCGTAGAGCTCCGGGATGAAGCCCTCGTCGATGTTGCGCAGGCCGTAGACGAGCTCGCCGTAGCGCGGCTCGGCGGCGACGATCCGGATGCCCGGCACCTTCTCCTTGAGGAACCGCCCGGTGCCCATCAACGTGCCCGTGGTCCCGAGGCCCGCGACGAAGTGCGTGATCGTCGGCAGGTCCTCGAGGATCTCGGGGCCGGTCGTCTCGTAGTGCGCCTGGGCGTTGGCGGGGTTGCCGTACTGGTAGAGGAAGACGTACGACGGGTTCTCCGCCGCCATCTTCTTGGCGTGCGCGACGGCGGCGTTGGAACCGCCGGCGGCGGGCGTCGTGACGATCGACGCGCCGAACATCTCCAGGAGCTGCCTGCGCTCGACCGAGGTGTTCTCCGGCATGACGCAGATCAACGAGTACCCGCGCAGCTTGGCGACCATCGCGAGCGAGATGCCGGTGTTGCCGGAGGTGGGCTCGAGGATCGTGCAGCCCGGCGTCAGGCGCCCCTCGCGCTCGGCGGCCTGGATCATGAAGTACGCCGCGCGGTCCTTGATGGACCCGGTCGGCTCGTACTGCTCCATCTTCGCCCAGAGCCGCACGTCAGGGGACGGCGACAGGCGCGGCAGGCCGACGAGCGGCGTCCTGCCGAGCGAGTCGAGGAGCGAGTCGTACCTCACGTCAGCCGCCCGCGACCGCCGGGAGGATCGTGACGACGTCGCCGTCGGACAGCGGCGTGTCCGCCGCGCCGAGGAAGCGGACGTCCTCGTCGTTGACGTAGACGTTGACGAAGCGGTGGAGCCCGCCGTTGTCGTCCACCAGCCCCGCGCGCAGCCCCGGGTGGCGCGTGTCGAGGTCGGCGAACAGCTCCGCGAGCGTCGCGCCGGACCCCTCGACCTGCTTCTCCCCGTCGGTGTGCTTGCGGAGGATCGTCGGGATGCGTACCTGCACGGCCATGGCCACAGCCTATTCGGGAAGGTTCTGCCGCAGCCACGCCAGGACGAGCGGCCACGCGGCCTCGGCGGCGGCGGGGACGTGGAGGTCGGCGAGGGAGTCGTTGAAGAACCCGTGGCCGGCGTCGTAGCGCTCGACGCGCGTCGGTACGGGAGCCAGCCGCGCCGCCGCCTCCAGCGCGTCGACGTGCTCGACGGGGATGCCCTCGTCGCGGGTGCCGTAGAGGCCGAGCCACGGCGTACGCAGCCCCGGCGCGACCTCGACCAGCGGCGGCACGCCCTCCCACCGCGACGTCGTGACGCCGCCGCCGTAGAACGACACCGCCGCACCGAGCTCACGCATGGCGCCGGAGAACAGCGCGACGTTGCCGCCCATGCAGAAGCCGACGACCGCGACGCGCGAGTGGCGCACGCCCGTCGACTCGATCGCCGCGTCGACGTCCTCGAGGATCGAGTCGGCCGTCAGCGTCGCCATCGCCTCGCGCGCCTTCGGGAAGTCGTGCGGGTGCTCGAAGACGGGGTCGCCGATCCTGCGGAACAGGTGCGGCACGGCCGTCGCGTAGCCCTCCGCCGCGAACCGTTCCGCGACGCCCTCGAGCCACGGCGTGACGCCGAGCGCCTCCTGCACGACCACGACGCCGCGGCTCATGCGAGCACGACCTCCTCCTCGGTCACGACCCCGTCCACGATCCGGTACGACCGCAGCTCGACGTCCACGGGGTGCCGCGTCGACACGAGGACGTAGTGGGCGTCGGGGTACGCCGCGATCGACACGTCGGTCCGCGACGGGTACGCCTCCGTCGCCGTGTGCGAGTGGTAGATGACGAACTCCTCGTCGTCCTCGCCGTTGTCGCGCATCGAGCGGAACGCCTGGAACAGCTCGCCGCTGTCCATCACGTAGAACGTCGGCGACCGCTCGACGTTCGTCATCCGGATCACGCGCGTCGGCCGCCCGTCGCGCAGCGCCACGAGCCCGCACGCCTCGTCGGGGTGGTCCTCGCGCGCGTGGGCGACGATCTCGTCGTACGTCGCCCGGTCCAGCGTCAGCATGGCGGGCAGGGTACCCGGCGCTCGCCTATCGTTCCCCGCGTGCTACGGGAGTCCTGGCGCCACGCGCTCGCCGCCGCCCGCGCCGCGTCGTGGCGCGCGCCGCTGCTCGCGGTCGTGTCGTACGTGCCGCTCCTCGCGCTCGCGCCGCTCGCCGGCGGCCAGCTCCTCGTCGTCGGGCTCGTCCTGCACGTGATCGTGCTGCTCGCCCTCGTCCGCGTCCTCGGCGCGTGGCGGCCCGCGCCGCTGCCGCCGGTCCCCGAGGTGGACGAGCAGGGCAGGCGCGTCGCTGCGCCGCCGCGGCCCGGCCCGCCCACGACGGACGCCGACCGCGGCCCGGCGACGTCGCTGCGCAACGCCTGGCGCCTCGGCCGCGCGGCCGTCTCCTTGACGGGCCTGTACCTGCTCGCCCAGGTCGGCGCGATCGCGACCGCGACCGCGCTGTCGGGCGGCAGGTTCCTGTCCGACTACTCGCCGGTGACGCAGACGATGGTGGCGCTGCCGGTGGCGGCGCTGTTCCTCACGTTCGTGGCGCTGGCGCCGCAGCGCGTCGCGCTGGAGGGCGACCCGCGCGTGCTCGTCGCGGCCGCGCACTCCGTACGCATCGCCAGGTCCTCCTACGGCGTCCTCCTCGCGCTCACGGTCGTCGAGCCGCTCGTGGCCGTCGGCGTCCTGCTCGGCGGCGCGGGCGACGACGTGCCGACCGGCCGCGCGGTCGCGGTCGCCGGCGCCGGGCTGGTCGCGGCGACGGTCGGCAAGGTGCTCGTGACGGCGTTGTCCAACGAGCTGTTCCTGCGCGGCGCGCGGCTGGACCTACCGCTGGAGCGCTGACACCGCCTCGACCAGCGAGTCCTGGAGGAACGTCAGCCAGTCGTAGATCAGCAGCTCGCCGTCCTCGTCGTCGTCCTCGCGCTCCTCGGTCACGCCGAGCGCCGTGCCGAGGGCGAGGCGGAGGTCGTTGAGCGCGGAGAGCCACTGCTCGGCGGTCTCGGCGTCGAGGTCGACGTCGCCGTCGGCGGGCAGCGACTCGACGAGCGCGCGGGCGTTCGCGAGCTTGGCCTCGCGCAGGTCGTCGTGCAGCAGGTCGCGCAGGTCCGCGGCCACCGCCGGGTCGAAGGACGCGTCAGGGAACAGCCGCCGCGACACCGGGTCGTCGCCGTCGGCGCGCACGAGCGTCATCACCTCGTCGGCGAGCGAGCGCAGCAACGTCACCTCGTCGCGTTCCAGCCGGCCGCGCACCCGGCCCTCGCGCGCCCTGAACCGCCTCGCCACCCGTGCCCCTTTCCGACGACTCGCACGATATTCGGGCGCCCGTCCCGCCCGCGTACGGCACCATGCACGGATGCCGCCACACGCCGTCGAGGTCGCCGACCTGCGGCGGACGTTCGTGGCCGGGCGCGGCCGGTCGAAGCGCACGATCGAGGCCGTCGACGGGATCTCGTTCACGGTCGAGCCCGGCGAGCGGCTCGCGTACATCGGCCCGAACGGCGCCGGCAAGTCCACCTCGATCAAGATGCTGACCGGCATCCTGCACCCGAGCGGCGGGTCCGCCTCCGTGCTCGGCCTGGTGCCGTGGCACCAGCGCCGCGACCTGACGCGGCGGATCGGGACGCTGTTCGGGCAGCGCTCGCAGCTCTGGCTCGAGCTCACGCCGCGGCAGTCGTTCCGGATGCTCGGCGCGATCTACGGCCTCTCCGACGACGCGATCGCGCGGCGCGTCGGCGAGCTCGGCGAGCTGCTCGACGCGGCGGACCTGTTCGACTCGGCGGTGCGCGGGCTCTCGCTCGGCCAGCGGATGCGCTGCGAGCTCGCGGCGTGCCTGCTGCACGAGCCGGAGATCCTGTTCCTGGACGAGCCGACGATCGGTCTCGACCTGCTCGGCAAGACGGCGCTGCGCGAGCTGCTCGTGCGCCTCAACGACGAGCGCCGCACCACGATCTTCCTGACCTCGCACGACGTCGCCGACATCGAGCACGTCGCGCGGCGCGTCATCGTCATCAACCACGGCCACGTCATCTACGACGACGAGGTCGCGGCGGTCCGCAGGACGCTGCTCGCGACGAAGCTCGTCGAGGTCACGCTCGACGCCCCCGCCGCACCGGTCGCACTCGCCGGCGTGACCGTGACGGCGTCGACCGCCACGACGTGGGAGCTCGTCGTGGACACCACGGTCCTGCCGGTGCGCCGGCTGCTCGACGTGCTGCTGGAGACGTTCCCCGTCGTGGACCTGTCGGTCAGCGACCCGCCGCTGGAACAGGTGATCGCCGAGATCTACGCGGCGCCGCGATGAACGCGCGCGCGGCGTGGGTGACGGTGACGGTCGCGGCCCGCAAGGGCGCGGCGGAGCGCGGCGGGCTGCTGTTCACGGTGGGGTTCTACCTGCTCGTGTCGTGGGCGCTCGGCTCGGTCTGGCGGATGGCCGCGGGGGCCGGCGACGGGGAGGTCGCCGGCTACACCGCGGTCGCGTTGACGTGGTACATCGCCACGTCCGAGGCCGCGACGATCCCGCTCAACCAGAAGCTCATCGAGGACGTCGGCCTCGCCATCGGCAACGGCTCGATCGCCGTCGAGATGCTGCGCCCCGCCTCCGTGCTGGGCGTGCGCGTGATGACCGAGCTCGGCCGCTCGCTGCCGCGCCTGGTCGTCTGCCTCGTCGCGGGCAGCGCCCTCGCGCTGGTGACCGGCGGCGCGCCGCCGTCCGTCGCGGCGCTCGCGCTCGTGCCGTTCGCGCTGGTGCTCGCGATCGCGTGCAACACCGTGTCGATGTACGCGTTCGCGGGCGCGGGCTTCTGGCTGCGCGACACGCGGTCGGCGTGGTTCCTGTACCAGAAGCTGGTGTTCCTGCTCGGCGGGATGCTGCTGCCGTTGCAGGTGCTCCCGCACGCGCTGGAACGCGCGGCGCACCTGATGCCGTTCATGGCGATGGCGTACGTCCCCGCGCGGCTCGCGTCGGGGCACGTGGAGCCGGAGCTGCTGCTGGTGCAGGCGTTCTGGCTCGTCGTGCTCGGCCTGCTGGCGACGCGCGTCTTCGCGGCCGGCGAGCGGCGGATCGCGACGGTGGGCGGATGAGGGCGCTGCTCGTCACGATGCGCGGCGCGCTCGCCGAGGCGTGGGCGAACCGCGGCGCGTTCTGGGTGCAGGTCGCCACGATGGTCGTCAACGACATCGCGTGGGTGGCGTTCTGGGTGCTGTTCTTCCACCGCGTAGGAACGCTGCGCGGCTGGGACGGCGACCGCGTGCTGCTGCTGCTCGCCGTGCTGACCAGCTCCGCCGGGTTGGTGCTCGGTCTGTTCGCGAACGCGCGCTCGCTCGGCCGGCTCGTCAACGGCGGCGAGATCGACGCGGCGCTGACGCTGCCGGTGCCGACGCTGCCGTACCTGCTGGTCCGGCGGGTCAACTCGACCAACCTCGGCGACGTGCTGTTCGGGTTCGTGCTGTTCGTGGTCGCCGGGTCGCCGACGCCGTCGCGCGTCGGCATCTACCTGGTCGGCGTCGCCACCTCCGCGGTGCTGCTCACCGGCTTCCTCGTCGCGACCGGCTCGATCGCGCTGTTCGCCGGGCGCGACGACGTGGGCGAGCTGTCGTTCCACGGCGTGCTGCTGCTGTCGTCGTACCCGGTCGACGTGTTCGGGCCGATCGCGAAGGTCGTCATGTACACCGTCGTGCCGGCGGCGTTCCTCGGCGCCGTGCCCGCGAAGCTCATGGACTCGTTCGACCCGGTCGTCGCGGCGACCATGCTCGGGGCGGCGGCGTTCTTCGCGCTGCTGGGCTGGGTGACGTTCAACGCCGGCCTGCGCCGCTACACCTCCGGCGCCGTCTGGACCAACGCCTGACCACCACCCCCATCGCCCCGCCCTTCCTGGCCTGCCGTTCCCCAACTTTGAAGATCGCCACGCGGGGACGCGCTGGACGGGCTGCAAGGTTGGAGCCGGGCGCGGCAGGTCAGTCCTGCTGCAGCGTCGCCCAGAGACCCGCGGCGTGCAGCCGCGCGACGTCGAACTCCATCTGCTCCTTCGCTCCGCTCGACACCACGGCCCGGCCCTTGTGATGCACGTCGAGCATCAGCTTCGTCGCCTTCTCCTTGGAGTAGCCGAAGAGCTTCTGGAGGACGTACGTCACGTACGTCATGAGGTTGATGGGGTCGTTCCAGACGATGGTGACCCACGGGCGGTCGGGGTCGACGCGCTCGTCGCTCTCCGACCGCGCGACCTTCTCAGGGGCGATGGTCACGGCACCAGCGTAGGACGCCCGGCGCGCGACCCCGCCAACGATCGCCGACTTCCTGCCAAACCCCGCGGCCCGGGATGGGGCGGCGGGCGCGGCGGCGTTGCCTCCGTCGGGAGGCACCTAGGGTGAGCGTCATGGCAGCGAAGTACCGCGTCGGCATCGCGCTGGCGGCGATCTACGTCGTGTGGGGGTCGACGTACCTGGCGATCCGTTACGCGATCGGCGCGGACACCGGCGAGCGCGGCCTGCCGCCGCTGATGATGGGCGGCGTACGGTTCGCGCTCGCGGGAGCGCTGATGTTCGCGTGGGCGGCCCGCCGCCCCGCCGCCGACGGCGAGCCCGACCCGCTCGGGCGCCCGCAGTGGCTCGCGTGCGGCTTCATCGGGCTCGCGTTGCTGCTCGGCGGCAACGGCCTCGTGATGCTCGCCGAGCAGACCGTCCCCTCGGGGATCGCGGCGGTCGTCGTCGCGCTGGTGCCCATCTGGACGGCGCTGTTCGGCTTCGTGCTCGGCGGCGAGCGGCTGCGCCGCCTCGCCGCGGTCGGGCTGCTGATCGGCTTCGCCGGCGCGGTCGTGCTCGCGAACCCGAGCGGCGCGGACCGCGTCCCCACCGGCGGCGTGCTGATGCTGCTGTTCGCGACGCTGTCGTGGTCGACGGGGTCGTACTACGCGAAGTCCGCGCCCGTCCCGCGCCGGCCGCTCGTGATGACGGCGATGGAGATGCTGTGCGGCGGGGCGGGGCTGTTCGTCGCCGGGCTGCTCTCCGGCGAGGCGGGCGACCTGCACCTCACGGACGCGGGCTGGAAGGCGTGGACGGCGTTCGCGTACCTCGTCGTCTTCGGCTCGATGCTCGCGTTCACGGCGTACGCCTGGCTGCTCCGCAACGCGCGCCTGTCGCTGACGACGACGTACGCCTACGTCAACCCGACGGTCGCGGTGCTGCTCGGCGCGCTGTTCCTCGACGAGCGGCTCACCGGCCGCACGATCGCCGCGAGCGCGGTGATCGTCCTCGGCGTCGCGCTCGTCGTGTCGAGCCGTCCCGCGCCGACGCCCACCGAGGGCGCGCCGATGACCGAGGCCGAGTCGGAGGACGCGCTGCGATGATCTTCGAGACCGAGCGGCTGCGCGCCCGCGACTGGCGTCCCGAGGACGCCGAGGCGGCGTACGGCATCTACAGGGACGACGACGTCGTCCGCGTCCTCGGCAGCGTCCCGCAGCCGGTCGAGAGCATGGAGGCGATGCGCGAGCGCGTCGGCCGCTGGATCGCCAACCGCACCGACGACGGCTACGGCTTCTGGGCGCTCGAGACGCACGAGGGAACGCTCGTCGGCGCGACGCTCGTGAAGCCGTTGCCCGACGCGGCCGAGGTCGAGATCGGCTGGCACCTCGGCAAGGCGCACTGGGGCAGGGGCTACGCCACCGAGTCCGGTACGGCCGCCGCGCGCTACGCGTTCGAGCACCAGGGCCTCGACGTCGTCTACGCCGTCGTCGTCCGCGACAACGAGCCGTCGCTCGCCGTCGCGCGGCGGCTCGGCATGACGTACGAGGGCTCCACCGACCGCTACTACGGCAAGGAGCTGGAGCTGTTCTCCCTCCGCACGACGAAGGCCCCGGCGTAGAACGCCGGGGCCCTGTCGTAACGAAGCGGAACTAGACCGGGCGGACGTTCTCCGCCTGGGGGCCCTTCTGGCCCTGCGTGATGTCGAACTCCACGCGCTGGTTCTCGTCCAGCGAACGGTAGCCGTCCGACTGGATCGCCGAGAAGTGCACGAAGACGTCGGCGCCGCCGCCGTCCTGCGCGATGAAGCCGAAGCCCTTCTCCGCGTTGAACCACTTCACAGTGCCCTGCGCCATGCTCTTGTCCTCCTGGGACTGCCAGGCCCGCGACGTGCGGACCCTTTGTCAGTTGCCGTCGGAGGGCGCTCAGGTGGCCGGCCCTGTGCCGGACATAAGAGACGCCCGCGTACCAACCCGCGGGCGTTCGAGAACGTGCGTGGAGATGGAGGGCAACTGGGACGAACGGTACAGGGGCACGACCCGCGACACAAGACACCGCGACGGTCGGTCTACGCGATCCTCGGCAGCGCGATCGGGAGCTGCGGCGGCACCTCGGCGAGGCAGGCCAGCGCCACCGGCTTCAACGTCGCCTTCGCCGCCTCGATCTCGCCGTCGCCGAACGCCGCCCACGGCGCCGCCGCCGCCGCGTCCGTCGCCCGCTCGATCGCCTCGCGCAGCGCCATGCCCTCGCCCGTCGTGACGCCCTCGCCGTCGACGAGGCCGCGCTCGCGCAACGCCTCCGCCGCCGCCTCCCACTCCTCGTCGGTCCAGCCGCGCACCGGCTGCGAACGCTCGCGCGGCACGTCGGCGCGCGCCCGCAGGACGAGCGACTCGCACGGCCCGACGCCGTACGCCAGCAACGCCGCGACGTGCGCGTCGCCGCGCAGCTCGCGCAGCGCCGTGGCCGCGTGCCACGCGCGCTCGACGTCGTCGCCGGGGACGGGCAGCGCCGCCGTGGCCGCGCCGAGCACGCGCCCCGCGACCTCCGCCCCCGCGAGCGCGCGCTGCAGCACGTCCGCGACCTCGCCCCACGCGGCCTCGGGGGCGAGCCTGCGCAACGCCCTGCCCGCGCCGGCGCGACGCGCGTCCAGCGCGACCGAGGGCGCCGCGCGCTCCCACACGTCGGGGAACGCGCGGCGCACCATCGCGGGCGCGAAGCCGTAGAACGCCGCCTGCACGACCTCGGGACCGACGGCGCCGAGCGGTGCGGCGCGGCCGGCGAAGTACGTGCGCCAGAAGCCGCGCAGCCCGACCTCCTCGAACGCCGCCGCCGTCTCCGGCGCGAAGTACGTCACCGCGTGCAGCGGCTCGAAGTGCCCCCACAGCTCGCGGGGCGTGGCGTCGCTCATGGAGGGATCGTGCCACTCGTCGCGAACACCCCGGCATGTCGTCGCGCCGCCGCGTCACGCTCGCCCTCGGGATCGCCCTCGCCGCCGCGCTCGCCGCCGCCGGAGGGTCCTCCGCCGCGCCGGCGGGCAGGGGCGTCGCGTTCTACGCCGGCCGCCGCGGCAGCGCGGGGCCGGCGCCTCGCGTCGAGCTGTTCCGCACCGGCTTCCGCAACGCGGGCGAGCCGACGCTGGGCATCGCCAAGGACGGCACGATCTGGTCGGACGTGCAGCAGGACGTCGCGCGCTCGACCGACAACGGCCGCACGTGGAGCAGGCTCGTCCTCGACGGCCACGCCGCGACGCTCGACCCGTACCTCTACGTCGACCGCGCGACGAGCCGCGTCTGGAAGTCCGACCTCGCCGGCACCTGCCAGGTGCTGTCGTGGAGCGACGACCGCGGCGAGACGTGGACGCACGCGCCGGCCGCGTGCAACCAGTCCGACCACCAGACGATCGTCGCCGGGCCGCCGACGACGGACCTGCCGACGACGTACCCGAACGTCCTCTACAACTGCTCGCAGACCCTCGGCTACAACGGCTACTCGTTCGCGACCGGCTGCGCCGCCTCGCGCGACGGAGGGACGACGTGGGCGCCGACGGGGACGTTCGCGTTCGCCGACCCGAGCCCGTACGGCGTCGGCCCCGAGACCGGCGACGCCGGCGTGCCGGGGCACTGCAACGGCGACAACGGCCCGATCCACGCCGCGCCGTACGGCCGCGTGTTCGTGCCGCGCGGGTGGTGCGGCCAGCCGTGGCTCGCGTGGAGCGACGACGAGGGCGCGACGTGGACGCGCGTGCAGGTCGCGAAGAACGGCATGAACACCTCGACCTCCGGCGGCTTCGGCTTCGTGGCGCCGGGCCACGGCCAGTCCGACCACGAGGCGGCCGTCGTCGCCGACAAGGCGGGCAACGTCTACTACCTCTGGATGGCGCTGGACCGGCTGCCGTACCTCGCGGTGTCGCGAGACAGGGGCAAGACGTTCGGGGCGCCGGTGCGCGTCGCGCCGCCGGGCGTGCGCGAGGCCTGGGGACCCGCGCTCGACGTCGACGAGCGCGGCCGCGTCGCGGTCGCGTTCATGGGCTCGACGAACTCGCCGGGCGCGCCGTGGACGGGGTCGTACGCCGAGACGACGTTCACCGGCTACCTCGCGCTGCTCCCCCGGCCGGCCGACAGGACGCCGCTCGTGTGGGCGGGCTCGGTGTCGGCGCCGGACGCGCCGTTCGTCTACGGCACGTGCGGGCCGGGGCGTTGCGACGAGGGCGTGCTCGACTTCATCGACGTGGCGTTCCACCCGGACGGCAGCGTGTGGGGCGCGTTCGTGGACAGCGCGCAGGGCGACGAGCTGGTGCTCGGGAGGCTGCGGGCGCCGCGCTAGGCTGCGTGCCCCCTCGAACGAAAGGCGCCCCTCATGCGCAAGCTGCTCGCCCTGAGCGTCCTCGCCGCCTCCCTCGCGACGCCGACCGCGGCGTTCGCGGTCAAGGACTGCGAGGAGCAGGGCCCGTGCCTCTGCGGCCAGGAGATCGCCGTCGGCCTGCCCGACAAGGACCCGATCGTCTCCCTCGGTCGCATCGACTGCTAGTAGAACGAAGAGCCCCCGGCCTCGGCGGCCGGGGGCTCTCGTCGTGTCCGGGTGCCGCTACGCGTCGCCGAGCAGGCTCGACCGCGTGCAGCCGGTCTCCTTGCCGTTGACGACGACGGCGACGCAGACGCCGGCGTCGTCGCGGTACACGCGGGCGCCCGACGTGTTGCCGCCTACGACGGGGGCGTTGTAGCAGACGAGGACGTAGCCGTTCTGGCCCGGCTTCACGTCGGGCTGGTCGACGCCGACGACGTCGAGGACGGTGGCGTCGTTGACCTGGTTGCGGCATGCCCGCGGCATCGTCGCCTGGGCGGGCGCGACCGCGGCGAACGACGTCGCGACCGCGGTCGCGGCCAGCAGAAGTCGGACCGTGCGCATGGGGTAGCTCCTTTGAGGTGAGGGGGACGTACGCACAACACACGCTGCCGGGTGCCGGTGATTACACCCGATCGTGACGGCGCCGTGACCGCCCGCCCCCGCCGCGCCCGTACGGTGCGGCGGTGCCCCGCGCCTGTGCCGTCGTCGTCGCGCTCTCGCTGGTCGCGTGCGCTCCGCAGGGCCCGTCGGTGCGCGAACGCCGCGCCGCCGACCTCGACGCGCTCGTCACCGCCGTCACGACGCTGCACCCCGACCCGTTCGGCGCGCGGCCTGAGGCGTCGTGGCGGGCGGACGTCGCCGACGTCAGGGCGCGCGCGGCGTCGATGAGCGCCGACGAGTTCCGCTTCGCGGTCGCGACCCTGACGAACCTCGGCGACCGCAACGGCCACGGCGGCGTGTTCCCGACGGACCAGCCGCCGGGCGTCGGGGTGTGGCCGCTGCGGCTCTACGCGTTCGCCGACGGCTGGTACGTCGTCGACGCGCGCGACGCGTCGTTGCGCGGCGCCCGCCTCCTCGCGATCGGCGGCACACCGGTCGAGGACGTCGCCGCCGCGCTCGCGCCGATGGTGCCGCGCGACAACCCGCACAGCCTCCGCGCGCGCCTCGCGTCGTACGTCGTCGTCCCCGCGTTCCTCCGCGGCGCCGGGCTGCGCGACGGGCCGCTCACGGTCGTGGACGCCGGCGGCGTCACGCGCGACGTCACGCCGCCGCTGGTGACCCCGGGCGAGTACGCCGCGCTCGCCGGCCTCGACGTGCCGCAGATCCCGCTCGGGCTGCCGCGGCCCGCGTACGCGCCCGCCGACGCGCCGTGGTGGCACGTGCGCCGGGGCGACGCGCTGGTGGTCGGCTTCGAGCGCGTGGTCGGCGAGACGCCGGAGGGGCGGACGCTGCGGCGCTTCGCCGACCGCGTACGCGCCGACGTCGCCGCGCGCAGGCCTCGCGTCGTCGTGGTCGACGTCAGGCGCAACCCCGGCGGCGACGACCACACCGCCCTGCCGCTCGTGACGCTGCTGCGCGAGCTGCGTTCGTCGGGGATCGCGGTACGCGTGCTCGTCTCGCGGGCGACGTACTCGGCGGCGCCGCTGGTGCTCGCGCGGCTGCGCGGCGCGGTGCGCTTCTACGGCGAGCCGACGGGCGGCGGGTCCTCGGCGTTCGGCAACCCGTCGTCGCAGGCGTTGCCGCACAGCGGGATCGTGTTCCACGTCGCCGGCGCCGCCGCCGACGCCGAGGGCCCGCCGTTCGCGGCCATCGAGCCCGACGTGCCGGTGGGCGTCACGTGGCGGGACTGGCGCAACGGCGTCGACGCCGTCCTCGACGCGGCGTTGCGCTGACCCTTGTCGCGGCGCGCGGCTGGTCCGGGACGGTCGAGGCGTACGCCAGCACCGACCAGGACACGGAGGTCGGCGTGGACGATCACGTTCTGCCTGCGCGCGCCGCTCTCGGCGTGTCGAGGCCGAGCGCGTTCACGCAGCACGGTGTCGTGCACCAACGTCCTGTAGCGCAGAGAAACGCGAACGGCGGCACCGGAGGTACCGGTGCCGCCGTCGCGGAGGGGTCTAGCAGGGGTAGATCGTGCGCGGGTCGTGCACGACGCCGCCGGTGATCGTGACGGTGGTGCGGGCGATGCAGAACTCGATCGTGCCGCCGTTGACCGACACGCCGACGATGCTGGCGCTGGTCCAGCCGCCGGGCACGGGCGCGAGGCCCTCGGTGCAGGCACGGACGCCGACGCCGGTGGCGGGGACGTACGTGTACCCGGGGCACGCCGCGTTGGCCGCGCCGACGGGCAGGACGGCGGCCGCGGTGGCGACGGCGCCGAGGATGAGACGGACTCGCATGCTGGGGTTCCTTTGCGTGGGGGCTCACGCGCGCGGGTGCGCGCGCGAGTGACACACGCGCGAGACGGCCTGTGATTACAGGTGAACGCGAGAGAGGCTCCCCGAGGGGAGCCTCTCTCGAGCTGGTGGAGGTGGCGGGAATCGAACCCGCGTCCTTCGGCGAACAACCAGGGCTTCTCCGGGCGCAGCGTGCTGTGGCTTTCTCGGCCCCACCGGTCACGCACGCAAGCCGGTGCCGGGCTCAGTCACTGTGAGGTGTCCCTAAGCCTCCCCGTGACCGGGAGGTTCGGTGAGTCCCCTGGCGACGCCAGCATCCCGGCCGGAGACACTCCGGGGCTGACGGCTACCTACTGCTAGGCAGCGAGCGCGTAGTTATCGGCGCTTGTTTCTTGTGCGACGTTTCGTGGTTAACGAGATCATCGTCGCCTTCCTCGGCCCGCTTCCCCTGCCTCCTCGTCCGAAGTCGAGACCATTCACCCCCGGGTGGGGACGTCAGACTAGCCAACGCGGCGCCCCCCGCGCATGTTCCTTACGCGAGGAACGCGAGCACGCGCGCGCGGAGCTGGGCCGCGGCGGCGGGGTCGTAGTCGGGCGAGGACTCCTCGGCGAACAGGTGCGTCTCGCCCGGGTAGACGTGCAGCTCGGCGCCGGGGACCGCGTCGGCGAGCGAGCGGGCGATCGGCAGGTCCCCGAACGGGTCGTCCGCCATGAGGTGCATCTGCAACGGCACCCCCTCCGGCCAGGCGTCGCCGAGCTCGCCGAGCGGCACGGCGCTGTAGAGGAGGACGGCGCCGCGCGCGCCTGGCCGCGTCTGCGCGAGGTACTGCGCCGGCATGACGCCGAGCGACATGCCGAGGTAGTACACGTCGGCGGGCAGGCCGTCGGTGGCCGCGACGGAGCGCGCCATGACGACGTCGAAGCCGACGGCGCCCGCGTGCGCGACGCCCTCGTCGGTGTCGGAGAACGTCACGCCGTCGTACGCGTCCGGCACGTGCACCGTGTGACCCGCCTCGCGCAGCGTGTCGGCGAACGACAGCACGCCCGGCGTGACGCCCAGGGCGTGGTGGAACAGCACGATCTCGGCCATGCCCCGACCCTAGTAGGGCTTGCGGCCGGTGGCGCTACGCCATGCTCGGCAGGTCCACCACGACGCGCGGCGCGACCTCGGGCGGCGCGGCGAACGCCGCGGAGACGCGCTCCTGGAGCCGCCGGCGCTTGTGCCTGTACATGGCGGCGTCGGCGGCCTTCCACGCGTCGTCGAGCGTGGCGCCGTTCTCGCGCACGGCCATGCCGACCGACGCCTCGATGCCCGCGGTGGTGAACGCCGACGAGATGCGGTCGAGGAGCTGGCGCCCCTCGAGCTCGCTGGCCTCGACGGCGATGACGCCGAACTCGTCGCCGCCGACGCGCGCGACCTGGTCGCACATGCGCGAGACGCGGCGCAGCACGAGCGCGGCGGAGCGCAGCAGCCGGTCGCCTGCGTCGTGGCCGAGCTGGTCGTTGGCCTTCTTGAGCCCGTCGAGGTCCACGGAGATGACGCACGCGGGGCGGCCGTAACGGCGGCAGCGCGCCTCCTCCTCGACGAGCACCTTGGTCCACGCGAGGCGGTTGCCGACCTGCGTCAGCGGGTCGACGTGCGCCTCGACCTCGGCCCGCTCGGCTCGGCGGACGACCTGCGAGGCGCGCAGCTCCAGCGCGAGCACGTTGGACAGCAGGGCGGCGACGCCGTCGAGCGTGGGGCCGAGCGTGACGAGCGACGGCGGCTGGACGAGCGGGTCGTACGCGGACAGCGTCCCGAACACCTCGCCGTCCACGACGAGCGGCGCCGCCGCGAACGCGGCCACCGGCATGACCTGGGTCACGCCCGCGGTGGCGTACGCCGGCACGTCCGTGACGCGCGGCGCGACGCGCGGGCCCTGGCCGTGCACCATCCGCCAGTCGAGAGACGCGGCGTACGGCACGACGTGGCCGGGGCGCAGGCCGTAGCCGTTCTCGGTGCAGTCGAGGACCACGAGGGAGTCGTCGTCGATCCGGGTGACCATCCAGAGGTCGAACGCCGCGTGCTGGCGCAGCAGCCGCAACGCCGTCCCCGTCGCGGACGCGAGCTCGGGACGCGTCGCCAGCGCGAGGCCGGTCGCGGTCCACGTGCGAGGCTCCATCGGTCCCCCTGGAATCGGACATCTCGGGACAACGAGGTCAGTCTTCCCTGACGTTCGTACACCCCGCCATGGGCACAACGGGTCAATTTCGGGCTGGTCAGTCCGGGCGCCCCTTGGCGCGGCGCCCCAGCTCGCGCGAGACCTCGCGCGCGGCGTCGCGCGAGGCGAGGGCCTGGCGCTTGTCGTAGGACTTCTTGCCGCGCGCCAGCGCGATCTCGACCTTGGCCCTGCCGTCCTTGAAGTAGAGCTGCAACGGCACGAGCGCGAGCCCGGACTCCTTCGTCTTGCCGACGAGCTTGAGGATCTCCTCGCGGTGCAGCAGCAGCTTCCGCGCGCGCTTGGGCGTGTGGTTGGTCCACGTGCCGAGGTCGTACTCGGGGATGTGGACGTTGTGCAGCCAGACCTCGCCGTCCTTGACGGTGGCGTAGGAGTCGGTGAGGGACGCCCGCCCGGCGCGCAGCGACTTCACCTCGGTGCCGGTCAGGACGAGGCCGGCCTCGTAGACGTCCTCGATCGCGTAGTCGTGGCGCGCCTTCTTGTTCTGGGCGATGAGCTTGCGCCCGGTCTCCTTCGGCATCGCGTCAGCCCCTCGGGACGTCGATGGAGGCGACGGTGCCGGCCAGCACCTCGACGGCGCGGCGCAGGGCCGCGCGGGTGTCGTAGCCCGCGGGGAGGTCGACGTCGGGCGTGATGCCGACCTGCTCGACCGAACGCCCGCTCGGCGTGAAGTAGCGCGCGACGGTGACCTCGATCGCGGAGCCGTCGGAGAGCACGATCGGCTGCTGGACCGACCCCTTGCCGAACGTCCGCGAGCCGACGACGAGCGCGCGGTTGCGGTCCTGCAGCGCGCCCGCGACGACCTCGGCGGCGCTCGCGGTGCCCGCGTCGACGAGGAGGACGACGGGCGTGCGCGTGTCGCCGTGGCCGACGACGTCGTACGTATTCTCGGTCACCTCGCGCCCGCGGTAGGTCACGACGGTCCCGCCGTCGAGGAACAGCGACGCGACCTCGACCGCCTCGTCCAGCAGGCCGCCGGGGTTGCTGCGCAGGTCGAGCACGATGCCGACGACCTTCTTGGCGCGCAGGCGCTCGTACGCCTCGCGCACCTCGCGGCCGGTGCCGCGCGTGAACGCCGTCACGCGGATGCGCCCGACGTTGCTCTCGAGCACGTCCTCCGACACGTCGCGCGAGACGAGGTCGGCGCGGACGAGCCGCAGCGTGCTGACGGCGCCGGCGCGGCGGATCGTGATCGCGACGGACGTCCCGGGGTCGCCGTGCATGCGGCGTACGACATCGGTGACGCGCGCGCCGGACACGCCGGCCCCGGCGACGTCGACCAGCTCGTCGCCGACGCGCAGCCCGGCCAGCGCGGCGGGCGACTCGGGGACGACGCTCGTCACCTCGATGGCGCCGTTGGGCTTGCGGCCGAGCCAGAGGCCGACGCCGGAGTAGCGGCCGTCGAGCAGGCGCTGGAACTGCGCGTAGTCGCCGGTGTCGTAGTAGAACGCGTAGCGGTCGCCGAGGGCGGAGACCATGCCGCGGATCGCGGCCTCGTCCAGCTCCTTCTGCGAGACGTCGGCCGCGGCGGTGCGCTGGAGGCGTTCGGCGGCCTCCGCGACGACGCCGCGCGGGCCCGGCTGCTCGCGGCCGACGCGTCCTGCGAGGAACCCGAACACGAACGCGGCCGACACCAGCAGCGCGCCCGCTGTGACCAGCAGGACGCGCCGGCGGAGCCGGGCACGGTTCGGGGGCATGTCAGGAGGATACGGACCGCGCGAGGGTCAGTAGTAGCGCATAGGGTCCACGGGCTCGCCATCGACGCGCGTCTCGAAGTGCAGGTGCGGCCCGGTCGACCCGCCGGTGGTGCCGACGAGCCCGATGCGCTGCCCGCGCGACACGCGCTGGCCCTCGACCACGAGCACCTTCGACTGGTGCGCGTACGCCGTCGCGAAGCCGCCGCCGTGGTCGACGACGACGAGGTTGCCGTACGTCCCCATCGGCCCGGCGGTCACGACGACGCCGGGCAGCACGACGGCGATGCCCTGCCCCGACGGCGCGCCGATGTCGACGCCCGCGTGGAAGCGGCGGTAGCCGTAGATGGGGTGCACGCGGTAGCCGAAGCCGCTCGTGACCGGCCCCGGCGTCGGCCAGAGCATGCCGCCGCGCCCGACCTTGCCGCCGCCGCCGCCGCCGCTCCCCCGCGACGCCTTGGAACGCCGGATCAGCTCGGCCAGCCGCCTCGACTCGGCCTGCAGCGCGCGGTACTCCGCGAGGTCGGCGGCGCGCTCGCGCTCCGCCGCGGCGACCGCGCGGCGGCGGGCCTCGACCTGCGCGGCCACCGCCGCCCTCGCGGCGACGGCGGCGTCGGCGAGCGACTCGACCCGGAGCAGCGCGGCGCGCATGTCGGCGTCGACCCGGGCGAGCTCGGCGCGGCGGGCGGCGAGGACGGAGGCGGTGTTGGCGACCTCGACGCGCGCGTCGGTGGCCGCGCGAACGCGGCCCGCGCCGTCGGAGAGCAGCACGCGGACGAACGCCGCCCGGTCGGCGAACTCCGTCGGCGACCCCGACCGCATGACGGCCGCGAACATCGCGCCCGGCCCCGTCATGTAGATGGACCGCGACAGCTCTCCCGAACGCCGCCGCGACTCGTCCAGCGCGGCGCGCGCGGCCGTGAGCTCGCGCTCCCCCGCCGCGACCGCGGCCTGCGCCCTGGCGAGCGCCTCGCGCGACGCCGAGGCGGCGGCGCGGGCGGCGGACAGGCGGCCGAGCGTGGCGTCGAGGTGGGCCTGCGCGCGCGGCAGCTCGACCTGGACGCGGCGCAACGCCTCCGCCGCGGCACGCACGGCGGCGGACGACTCGTGCAGGTCGTCGGCGGTGTCCGCGAGCTCGGCCTGGACGCGCTTGCGCGTCGACTCGGGGTCGTCGGCCCACGCGGGCGACGCGACGGGGACGAGCAGCAGCGCGGCCACCGCCGCCGCCGCACGCTCGCGCCACCGCATCGTTCGCTACCTCCGCTACGTCACAGACGCCACATTGGTAACACGGCGGGGGCTAGACGCGCAGGTACTTCCGCAGCGTGGCGAACGACGCGATGCCCGCGAGCAGGATGCCGGTGAACAGCAGGACGGGCACGAGGCCCCAGAACTGGTCCCACCCGATCCAGGGCGTGAACTTCAGCCGCTCGCGCAGCGTGGCGTTGACGATGAACGTCTGCGCGGCCGCGCAGAGCGCGCTCGCGACGATGCCGCCGAGCACGCCGGCGAGCACGCCCTCCAGCAGGAACGGGAGCTGGATGTAGAGGTTCGAGGCGCCGACGAGGCGCATGATGCCGGTCTCGCGCCGCCTGCTGAACGCCGCGACGCGCACGGTGATGCCGATGAGCACGACCGCCGCGAGCAGGCTGATCGTCGCGAAGAAGAGCATGCCGGTGCGGAACGCGTTGAGGACGGCGAAGAAGTCGCGCAGGAGCTCGCGCTGGTTGACGACGTTGTCGACGCCGGGTCTCTCCGCGAAGGCGGACGCGACGACCTCGAACTTCTTCGGGTCCCTCAGCTTCACGCGGAACGACTCGGGGAGGACGTCGGCGGAGGTGTTCTCGACGATCTCGGGGGTGTCCCTGAACTGCTCCTTGAAGCGCTCGTACGCCTCCTCCTTGCTCTCGAACACCACCCGCTCGACCTCGGGCATCGCGACGAGCTCGTCGCGGAGCTGGTCGCGCTGCGCCTCGGTGACGTCGCCCTTGAGGTAGATCGAGACCTCGACCTTGCCGGTCCAGAAGTCCTTCATGGCGTTGACCTGGTTGCGCACCATGAGCGAGAGCCCGAACAGCGTCAACGACACCGCCGCCGTGACGATCACGGCGACCGTCATGGTGAGGTTCCTGCGGAGGCCGATCCAGATCTCGGACGCGACGAACTGCGCGCGCACTCGTGCTCCCTCGGTCGAGTTGCGTTACTTCGAGTAGCCGTAGACGCCGCGAGCCTGGTCGCGCACGACCTTGCCGGCCTCGAGCTCGACGACGCGGCGGCGCATCGAGTCGACGATGGCGGCGTCGTGGGTCGCCATGACGACCGTCGTCCCTGTGCGGTTGATGCGGTCGAGCAGCCGCATGATGCCGGTCGAGGTCTCGGGGTCGAGGTTGCCGGTCGGCTCGTCGGCGATGAGGATCATCGGCCGGTTCACGAACGCGCGCGCGATGGCCACGCGCTGCTGCTCGCCGCCGGAGAGCTCGTCGGGCCGCCGCTCGTCCTTGCCGCCGAGGCCGACGAGGTCGAGCACCTCGGGCACGACCTTGTCGATCGTGTGCTTGGGCTTGCCGATGACCTCGAGGGCGAACGCGACGTTCTCCCGCACGGTCTTGGTCGGCAGCAGCCGGAAGTCCTGGAACACGCAGCCGATCTGCCGGCGCAGCGTCGGGACCTTCCAGTGCGACAGGCGCGCGAGGTCCTTGCCCGCGACGAGCACGCTCCCCGACGTCGGCGACTCCTCCTTGAGGAGCAGCCGGAGGAACGTGCTCTTGCCCGAGCCCGACGACCCCACGAGGAACACGAACTCGCCCTTGTCGACGTCGACGGTGACGTCGTTGAGGGCGGGCTTCGCGGCCGTGGGGTAGACCTTGGTCACGTGGTCGAGCCGGATCACGATTGGTCAGTCTAGTCGGCGCGGCGCTCGTGGCGTCCGCACCCCGGCACAGCGAGAGGCCCCCGCCGGAGCGGGGGCCTCTCGGTGCTACGAGGTGCTACGACGTGCTAGCGGCGGTGCGCGCCACCCGCGCGGTGCGGCTCGCCGGCGACGGTCATGAACAGACCGCCACCCACCATGCCGACGCCCAGGAGGAGCAGCAGCGCCACCGGGAACGGCGTGCCCGTGCTGGGCAGCGCACCCGGGCCGACGCCCGGACGGGTGATCTTCACGCCGCTGACCGTCGGGCCGGGCGTCTCGCCGCCACCCGGGGTGGTCTCGCTCGGCGAGTTCGTGAACTGCGTCGGGAGAACGGTCTCGCCCGGGGTCGGGGAGGTCGTCTCCGTCGGCGCGACCGACTCGCTCGGCGACGCGGTCTCGGTCGGGGCGACCGACTCGCTCGGGCTCACGGTCTCCGTCGGCGCGACGGACTCGCTCGGCGACACCGTCTCGGTCGGGGACACCGACTCGCTCGGCGACACCGTCTCGGTCGGGCTGACCGACTCCGACGGGGACACCGTCTCCGTCGGGCTCACCGACTCGCTCGGCGACACCGTCTCGGTCGGGCTGACCGACTCCGACGGGGAGACCGACTCGCTCGGCGACACCGTCTCGGACGGGGTCGGGGACACCGACTCGCTCGGGGTCACCGAGACGCTCGGCGACGGGGTGGTCGTCGTCGGCGTGCAGGTGTGCGACAGGACGAACTTGGTGTTCGCGCCGCCGCCCACGATCGTCGCCGTCGCGCTCAGCAGCGTGTCGTCGGTCGCCGTGAAGACGAACGCGTGGCTGTCGTCCGGCGGGCCGAAGTCGCCCTCGCCGAGCGTGATGACGCCTGCGGAGTCGAACGTCGCCGTCAGCGACGTGAACTCGCCGTTGCCGGTGACGACGAAGTGCCAGCCCCAGACGTCGGTCCTGGGGCAGTCGTTCTCGTCGTCCTCGAACGTGGAGTTCTGGATGGGCGGGCTCTGGTGGAGGGTGTACGTGCTGCCCTCCGCGGACGACGCGCCCGGTACGACGGCGAGCTGCGCGCCGATGCCGAGAGCGAGGGTGGCGAGACCGCCGAAGGTCAGGTAGCGGGCCTTGCGGGTGAACGATGCCGACATCGCGGACATCTCCTCCTAAGAGGTCAGTCCGAGGTCGGTCTCACCACTAGCTCCCCGCGGCCAAGCCTGGTGACCGTTTGTACACGGCCGCGGATCGTCGCTTCCCCGGTGCCCGAAGATCGGGCGCTGGACATAGTGACAGTGCGTAGTCGCCGGTGTCAACGCCGTGACGGCGCCACCGTCATCCCTATCCCGGCCGCCACGAGGCCGAAACCGACGGCCAGCAGAAGGGCGACGGGAACGGTGCTACCGGTCGTGGGCAGCCTGCCCGGCTCGACGCGCGGCCGGACCACGGGACGCGTGATCTTGACGCCCTTGACGCTCGGGCTGACCGACGGGGTCGGGCTCACGATGGTCGTCGGGAGCACCGACGGCGTCGCGCAGGGGCTCTCCTCGGTCGGGACACAGGGCGACTCGCTCTCCGTGGGCGACACCGACGGCGAGGTGCAGGGGTTCTCGTCGGTGGGGACGCACGGGCTCGGCGTCGTGCACGGGTTCTCGTCCGTCGGGACGCACGGGCTCGGGGTCGAGCACGGGTTCTCGTCCGTCGGGACGCACGGGCTCGGCGTCGTGCACGGGTTCGCGTCGGTGGGGACGCACGGGCTCGGCGTGGAGCACGGGTTGGCGTCGGTCGGGACGC
Source organism: Frankiaceae bacterium (assembly GCA_035940575.1). GTDB lineage: Bacteria > Actinomycetota > Actinomycetes > BP-191 > BP-191 > BP-191. The sequence continues at coordinate 122,186 of DASZER010000043.1, forward strand.
AGGGGCTCGGCGTCGTGCACGGGTTCTCGTCGCTCGGAACGCAAGGGCCGCAGGGGTTGTCGTCGGTGGGCTCGCACGGGCCGGGGGTCGGCGTCACGGTCGGCGAGACGGTCGGCTGCGCCTTGCAGCCGGTGTGCGCCGGGTTGGTCTTGCCGACGCCCTGGTTGCGGTCGCACTCGTAGCCGGCGTTGTGGTCGGAGCCGTCGGGCGCCTGGCCGGGCGGGTTCTTGTTGTCGGCCTTGCCGACGCAGCCGGCGCACGGCTTGCCGTTCGCCTGGCCGTCGCCCTTGCCGTTGCCGGACGCGGAGCCGTCGCGGGTCGAGCAGTACGCGCCGCAGTCGCCGCCGTTGTTGGCGCCGCCGGGGTTCATGTCGGCGTTCGACTTGGGCTGCGGGGAGTCCGTCGGCGCGGCGGACGGCTTGCCGCTACCGCCCTGGCCGGCGTGCTGCGCGGCGCCCGCGGGCACGCGGACGACCATCGCGGTGAGCAGGAAGAACAGGCCCACGAGCGTCGCCATGGCGGCGACGGTTCGACGGGGCAGGCGGACCGTCATCTCGGACTCCTGTTGGACAAGGGTCCGGGGCCGGTCTCACCACTCACTCCCCGCTGCCGTCGGTGACCGAGACATGGCCGCGGATCTTCGCTTCCCCAGAACTGGCGTGCAAGCGTCACTGTGACAGCCCGTAGTCGCCGAGTCAACAACGCGTAGTCACAAAGTCCTAGTCGTGTCGCTCGGCGTCAGTCGGCCTCGGCGGGCGCGTTGCGCCACCGGATGCCGGCCTCGATGAACGCGTCGATCTCGCCGTCGAGCACGGCGTTGATGTTGCCGGTCTCGACGTGGGTCCTGTCGTCCTTGACGAGCTGGTACGGGTGCAGGACGTAGTGCCGGAACGCCGAGCCGAAGTTGACGTCCTGCCGGCCGCCCCGGATCGCGTTCATCCTCGCCTCGTCCTCCTGGCGGCGGCGTTCGAGGAGCTTGGCCTGGAGGACGGCGAGGGCGGAGGCCTTGTTCTGCAGCTGCGAGCGCTCGTTCTGGCACGTCACGACGATGCCGGTCGGCAGGTGCGTGAGGCGGACGGCGGAGTCGGTGGTGTTGACGCCCTGCCCGCCGGGGCCCGAGGACCGGAAGATGTCGATGCGCAGGTCGTTCTCGTCGACCTCGACGGCGTCGGTCGCCTCGACGACCGGCGTGACCTCGACGCCGGCGAACGACGTCTGGCGGCGCGACTGGTTGTCGAACGGGCTGATGCGCACGAGCCGGTGGACGCCGTGCTCGCCGCGCAGGGTGCCGTAGGCGTACGGCGCCTTGACCGTGAACGTCGCGGACTTGATGCCCGCCTCCTCGGCCCACGACGTGTCGTAGACCTCGAACGGGTACCCGTGCCGCTGCGACCAGCGCTGGTACATCTCGAGCAGCATCCGCGCCCAGTCGGCCGCGTCGACGCCGCCCGCGCCGGCGGAGACGACGACGAGCGCCTCGCGGGCGTCGTACTCGCCGGACATCAGCGTCCGGACCTCGAGCGCGCCGACGAGGCCGTCGAGCGCGGCGATCTCCGAGTCGACCTCGGCGCGCGCGTCGGCGTCGTCCTCGGCGCCGGCCAGGTCGAGCAGCACGAACGCGTCGTCGAGCCTGCGCCGCAGCGACTCGACGCGCTCGATCTCGGACTCGACGTTGGACAGCCGCGACGTGACGGCCTTCGCGGCCTCGGGGTCGTTCCACAGGTCCGGCGCCGACGCCTCCTCGCGCAGCCGCTCGAGCTCGACCTTCTTGGCCGGGAGGTCGACGAACTCCTCGACCGACCGCAGGGTCGCGTCGAGCCGCTTCAGCTCGTCGGCTGGTTCGACTGCGGGCACGGCGCCAGCGTACCGGCGCGCGGCGCGCCGCGATCACCGGCGGCGCGCGCGCTGCTACGGTCGCCGCGTCGAGCGCGACCGGAGGTGCGGATGGCGAGCAACGCCGAGGTCCTGAAGCAGATCGGCAACCTGCTGAAGCAGCGTTCGTCGGTCCGAACCCGCGTCCGCGGGAGCGAGCCGATCGGGCTCTCCCGGAGGCCGAACGCGCCGCGCTTCGTGACCATCGTCCTGGCGGTGGCGTTGACGGTCATCGGCCTCGCCGTGACCGTGCACCCGATCAAGCCGGTCCTCGACCTGCTCGAGAGCGGCAACGTCGAGCTGACCCGCGACCAGGGCTGGTGGGCCCTGCTCGCGTCGCCGGCGCTGCTCGTCGTCGGCTCGTTCTTCAGGGGGATCTGATGGCCCTCGTCCCCGGCGCCAACCGCGCGCCCCGCTACGTCACGATCCTCGTCGCCGTCATCCTCGCGCTGCTCGGGCTGCTCGGGACGTTCGGCTCGGTGCTGCCCGACAAGCTCGGCGCGTACCTCGAGGTCGCCGCGACGATCGTGATGCTGCTCGGGGTGTTCGTCCCCGGCCTGTAGGGACCGCCTACGACACCGTGACGGTGCGGGCGGGCGACGCGCCGGCCGAGCGCCAGCCGTCGCCGCCGTAGTAGAGGCGGTAGGTGTACGACCCGCGCGCCGTCGGCTTGATGGCGAACGCGACGGTGCCGTCGATGTTCTGGCCCCGGTACGCCGCCGTGTGCCACGCGCCGTTGACGTAGCGCTGGAGGTAGATCGTGCGGCCGCGGGTGGCGGGGTCGACCCGGCCGTTGAGCCACGTCGTGGTGCCGAGCGTCATCGCGGTGCGGGTGAGCGTGCCGGTGACGCGGTTGGCGACGACGATCCGGGCGAGCTCGATCCCCGCGCCGCGGCGGGCGCCGTCGCCCCAGAAGTTGAAGGCGTAGTCGGCGGTGGCGTCGGGTCGGAACGTCACCGAGACCCACCCCGTGGACGACGTGACGAGACCGTGCCTGCTGCCGCTGGCGTAGCCGGTCGGCGTCCTGCCGTCGAGGTCTACGAACGCGCCCGCGACGGGCGTCCCGTCGACGCGGACGAGCCGCGCCCGGATCGTCACGTAGTCGAGGTAGGTGACCGAGGTCCGCGTGACGCTCCCGTCGACGAGCATCGTGGTCCACTGCGGGGTGACGTAGTCGCTCCACGTCCGCCCGCTCGTGCCGTAGTCGTTGACCGCCTCGACGGTGTAGCGCAGCGACTGCCCCACGACGCGCGGCGTGAAGGTCGCGGACGTCCCCGTCGTGGTGGCCAGCACCGCGCCCGCCTCGTCGCGGACGACGTAGCCGCGCGTCGGCTGGTACGGGTCCCAGTACGGCGTGCCCCAGTCGAGCTCGACGGCCGCGGTCTCCAGCGCGTACGCGACGGCGTACGGCGGCTGGGGCGGCGGGCCCATCACGCCGAGCCACAGGGCCGCGGACTCGGTGAGCTGGCCGTCGCTCTCCCGCACGACCGCGCGGACGTCGGTGTAGCCGGGGTTGGCCAGCACCGCCCCGGCGAGCCGGTACGTCCCGTCCTCCTGCCGCTCGCCGCAGCCGAGCTGCACGTACGACGCGCGGAAGCAGACCTTGTCGACGGTCGTCACGGCGTCGGCGGGGTGCACGACGGTCGCGACGAGGTCCAGCGGCGTGGTCGTGCTGACGACGGCGGCGGCCGCGGGGACCGAGAGGGTGACGGCGGGGGTGGGACGGACGAGCGTGAACTGGCGCCAGTCGCTCTGCCAGTAGCCGGCCGTGTCGACGGCCTTCGCCGTGACGTAGTACCCGCCGTAGACGCCGGTGACGTCGAACGTCGCCGACCACGTGCCGTCGGCGGCGGGCACGACGTTCGCGACGCGCCCGCCCCACGTGACCTCGACCCGGCCGACCGGCGTGGTCGAGCCCGACGCCGGCCGCGCCGTCCCCGTGACCGTCAGGGACTTGGTCCGGACGCTCTCGTACCACCGCGGCGACGTCAGGGCGACGACGGGCAGCGGGTTGTCGAGCGTCACCTGGCGCGAGGTCGAGGCGGACCTGCCGCTCGTCTCGTACACGACCGCCGAGACCGTCTGCGAGCCCGTGCGGTTGCTCGTGTCGAACGTCGCCGAGTACGGCGCCGTGCTGTCCTCGAGGTACTGCCCGCCGAACGAGAACCCGACCCGCGACAGCGGCACGCCGGGCGTGCCCGTCGCGGCGTCGGCGGTGACCGTGACGTAGGTGCCGCGCACCGACGACGTGCCGGGCGAGGTGATCGCGACGGTCGGGCGCGCGTGCACGACGGTGACCTGCACGCTCGGCGAGACGCCGATCCTGCCCGCCTCGTCGTACGCCCGCGCGAAGACCGTGTACGGCGTGTCGGAGGAGTTGGACAGGTCCCACGGCGCCTCGTACGGCGCGGTGTAGTCGACGTAGACGAGCGACGGCCAGTAGGTCCAGTACGGGATCTGGAAGAACTCCACGCGCTGCACAGGGACGCCGTCGTCGGGCGGCGTGACGTCGGCGGTGATCGTGTAGACGCCGCCGGTGACGGCGGCACCCGCCGCGGGCGAGGTGATCGCGGCGGCCGGCTTGAAGTTGCGGACGTCGTACGTCGCGGTGTGCGACGCGGTGCGGCCGTTGTCGTCGGTGACCGTGGCCGTGACGGTGTGCGCGCCGTTGGAGAGGCTCAGCGTCGGCCACGGGAACGGCTGGTCGGGCTGGAGCGTCGACCTGACGCCGTCGCCGTCGACCGACCACGCGACGGACCTGACGGAGCCGAGGCTGTCGGCGCCGGGCAGCGCGGTCGCGCGGACCTGCACGTCGCCGTGCACGGTCGACCCAGGCTCGGGCGAGGTGACGGCGACCGTCGGCCTCGACAGGCGCGGCGTGGCGGTCGCGCTCGCCTCGGGGCCCTCCCCCGCCTCGTTCACGGCGGACACCCAGAACGTGTACGGCGTGTCGTTGGTCAGCCCGCTGAACACCGCGTCGAGGTCGCCGGGGACGACGGGCTGGGTGGCGCCGGTGCTGGTCCTGAGCTGGTAGCGCAGGATGGTGCCGTTGCCGTCGTCGACCGGCGGCTGCCACGTCACCCGCACGCGCTGGTCGCCCTGCTGCGCGGCGACGAGCCTGGGCGCGGTCGGCGGCACCGGCTCGGGCCGCGCGCCGGACACCGTGACGGTGGCGCCGGTCGAGGACACCGACCCGACCGCGAACCGCACGCCGTCGGGCGCGGTCCACGAGCGGCCCGCTCCGAGGACGGCGCTGGCGAACGTCCCGTCACCGGGCGAGAGGTCGAGCAGGTACGGACCGGGCCCGACCCGCTGGTCGTCCAGGTGGACGAGCAGGCCCGCGGTGGCGCCTGCCGGGAGGTTCGCGTCGAAGCCGACGGGCTGGCGGTACTCCAGCCAGTAGTGGCGGTCGGGGTCGGGCGAGTTCACGACCGCGACCACCGGCGAGGACGACGAGCGCTCGTACGGCGGCAGCGTGAACGTCGCCGACGACGTCGTGAGGATGCGCTTGCGCCCCCCGAGCCAGCCGACGTCCTCCTTGTGCTTGGCGCTGTAGTGGCCGACGTACCCGCTCTGCCCCATCGCGTCGAACGGGTCGCCGTACTCGGCGGTCGCGCACGTCCCGCCGAGCGTGACGCGCACGCCGCCCGAGGTGCACGCGTACGACCTCGCGTGGCCCATGCCGAACGAGTGGCCGTGCTCGTGCACCGACGTGCGGCGGTCCATGACGCCGTTGAGCCAGATGCTGTCGCCGGGCTCGTACGCCCATCCGGTGAGGTTCGCGGTGTCGCTGCCGTTGCAGCGCGGGAAGTAGACGAGCGTGCGGTCGTAGGCGTCGACGCGGTAGCCGAGCGCGGTGGCGGCGGTCCTGGCGCGCGAGAGGATCTGGCTCGCGTAGTCGTAGCAGCGGCCGTCGGTCGGCGGGCTGATCCGCACCCAGGGCGTCACGACGCCGCCCAGCGACGTCTGGGCGTAGGAGTTCTCGCGGACGAAGTTCGTGTCGTCGTTGAAGAGCTGCGACTGCGCCTTCGCCTGCGTGGTCGCGTCGGGGGCGGTCCAGTACGCGAGGATCGCGAGCGTCGACGTCGCGCCGGTGACGGCCATCGGCTTCGCGCCCGACAGCGTCGTGACGCCGGTCGTACGCAGCTCGGACCCGCTCGCGACGTCGGTCGCGCTCGCCGAGACGCGGACGGTGTCGCCGGGCCTGGGGTGCTGGGTGCCGGTCAGCCGCAGCCGGTACGACCTGCCGTTGGTGACGAGCAGGTCGTCGTAGACGTGTCCCGTGGGGCGCTCCACCGCCATCCGCCGGTACGTGCCGGTGAGCGTCACCTGCTCGTCGGCCATGGCGGAGGCCGCCGGCGCGACCAGCGCCAGCGCAGCCGCGATCGCGGCGCCCCCCCTGCAGAGATTCATGACGTCGTTACGCGGCCTTCGCGGGGTCGTGCCACCAGGTGTCCGGCGGCATGTCCCAAAGGTACGGTCCGGGCGCGCCCGCCGGGGCCGAACGCCGAAAGTGGCGGCGCCGCGTCCGACCCCGGTTCGCGGCCTTGGGGCGCGGGGTGTGCGACGCTCCCGCGCGTGACGTACCGCATGGTCTCGCGCCTCCTCTGCGCGCTCGCGCTCGTGCTCTGCCTGCCGGGCACCGCGAACGCGCAGTTCCAGTTCACCGAGCACATCGAGCGCTACGACGTCGACGTCACCATCCAGCGCAGCGGACGGATGCACGTCGTGGAGACGATCGACTACGTCTTCGTCGCGCCGCGCCACGGCCTGCTGCGCAAGCTGCGCGTGGCGTTCCGCCACGACGACCGCTTCGACCGCGTGTACCCCGTCTCCGACGTCCACGTGACGGGCTCGCGGGACACGCCGCTGGACACCAAGCTCGAGAACGACGGCGCGTACCGCGTCGTCCGCGTCGGCGACCCCGACGAGACGATCACGGGCCAGCACCGCTACGTCCTCACCTACGACGTCGACGGCGCGATCAACAGGTTCGAGGGGCACGACGAGCTGTACTGGAACGTCGTCGGCCCCGACTGGGACGTGCCGATCGTGCGGTCGACGGTGACCGTGCACGCCGAAGCTGCGATCAGCGCCGCCACCTGCGCGGCCGGCGTCGTCGGCACCGCACTCCCGTGCCGCTCGGCGTCGTTCGAGGGCAGGACCGCGACGTTCGCCCACGGCGTGCTCGGCCCGCGCGCGGCGATGACGTTCGCGGTCGCGCTGCCCGGCCTGTACGCCGCGAAGCCGGGCCCGCTGCTGCGCGAGCGCTGGTCGCTGCGGCGGGCGTTCGCCGTGAACGACACGACGGTCCCGACCGCGACGGCGGTGCTCGCGATCGGGCTCGTGGCCATCGCCGCGCTGCTGTGGGGGCGTTCGCGCGACCTCGTCTACTCCGGCCAGGTGCCGGGCCTCGAGCCCGCAGGTGGGGCGGAGGGGACGACGCGGCGGGCCCCCGTGCTCGGCGACCGCGCGGGGCCCGTCGAGTGGTCGCCAGAGGACATGCCGCCCGGGCTCATGGGCCTCGTCCTCGACGAGGAGGTGCACACGCTCGACGTCACCGCGACGATCGTCGACCTCGCCGCGCGCGGCCACCTCGTCATCGAGGAGCTGCCGCGCCGCGGCCTGTTCCGCAGGCGCGACTGGCGGCTCTCCCGCATCGACCCGCCCGAGGGCGAGCGGCTGACGTCGTGGGAGTCGGAGACGATGCGAGGGCTGTTCCACCTCGGGAGCAACGTCCGGCTCAGCGACCTGAAGAACACGTTCCACCCGTACCTGACGAAGGTGCGGCTCGGCCTCTACGACGACGCGATGCGGCGCGGGTGGTTCACCCGCAGGCCGGACGAGGTGCGCGGGCTGTGGTTCGGACTCGGCGTCTCGGCGGTCGTCGCGGGCGGCGCGGCGACGTACGTGCTCGCGCAGTGGACGACGTTCGGCATCGTCGGGCTCGCCTTCGTGCTCCTCGGGCTCGTGCTGCTGTCCGTGCACCGGCGGATGCCGTTCCGTACCGCGAAGGGCTCGGCCGCGCTGGCACGCGCGCTCGGCTTCAAGCGCTACCTCGCCACGGCCGAGGCCGACCAGCTCCGCGACGAGGAGAAGGCGGGCGTCTTCGCGCGCTACCTGCCGTACGCGATCGTCCTCGGCGAGACCGAGCGGTGGGCGAAGGTGTTCAAGGACCTCGGGCTTCCGCCGCAGCAGCACGTGTCCTGGTACGCCGGGCCGAGCGGGTGGTCGTTCGACGACTTCAACGACTCCATGGACGCGTTCTCATCCTCCGCCGCGTCGACCGTCACGTCGACGCCGGGGTCGTCGGGCGGCAGCGGGTTCAGCGGCGGCGGCGCGTCGTCGGGCGGCGGCGGGGGCGGTGGCGGCGGCGGGTCGTGGTGACCGCTACTCGGTGACCGCCACCGTGAAGCCCCACACGGTCCCGCCCGCCGTGAGGCCGGAGAACGACGCGTAGAAGCCCGCGCTGCCGTCGTAGCGCCCGGGAGGCAGCGCGCGACCGTCGACGTCGGTCGCGTCCCACGTGAGCACCCAGTGCAGGCACGTTCCCGCGTCGACCGCGACGCGGTGCGTGACCCGCCGGAAGTCCGTGTGGCCCCACTGGTAGCGCGCCGTGGGGCCGTCGACGCGGAAGTCGATCTCGTCGCGCGTCCAGAACGCCACCTCGCCCCGGCCGCTGCCGGGCAGCCTGCACGCCTCGTAGCCGTAGTCGTGCGCGACCTCCGCCTGGGTCGTCGTGTTGCCCGGCGTCCTGAAGCACCAGCCCGGCGCCGAGCCGCCGCCGGGCGAGCACGGCCCGGGCGCGTAGTCCACGACGGTGCGCGCCAGCGACGCGTGCGCCGTCGTGGACGGCGGCTCGCCGGTCGCGCCGGGCGGCGCGACGGTCGCCGTGGGGCTCGGCGCGGCCGAGGCGGTCGGCGGCGGCAGCGGAGTGGGCGGCGGCGCGGTGGGCGACGGGTTGCCGACCGGCGACGGCGTGGCCTCGGCGGGCGGCGTCGCGGTCGCCGGGACGCTCGCCGCCGGCGACGGGTCGCCCGGCGACACGGGGTCGGCGAAGAGCGTGTCCGTGCCGCCCGACGACACGGACATCACGAGCGCGACGGCGGCGGCCACGCCCACGGCGCTTCCGGCGCCGGCGTAGCGGCCCCTGCGGCGGCGGCGTACGCGCCGCGCCATGTCGTCGAAGTCGCCGGGGCGCGGCGGCAGCGAGGGCCTGCGCGGCAGCGGAGGGAGCGGGTCGAGGTCAGGCATCGTCGTCTCCCAGGGCCTTGGCGAGCCGCGTACGCGCCTCGGAGAGCAGCCGCTTGACGGTGCCCTCGGGGCGGCGCACGACGGCGGCCACCTCCGGCACCGGCAGGTCGGCGAAGTAGTAGAGCCGCACGCACGTGCGCATCGGCTCGGGCAGCGACTCGACCGCGTCCTGCACGGTCACGTCGGCGGCCTCGACGGGGCGTTCGTCGGCGACGAGCAGCGCGTACGTCTCCCGCTCGCGCCGCGCGCGCTTCCAGCGGTCGCGGGCGAGGTTCGTGACGACGAGGAACAGGTACGGGCGCGGCTCGCGGACGCTCACGAACCGCGTCAGCAGGCGGGTGAACGCCTCCTGCGCGATGTCGCGCGCGGACTCCTCGTCGCGGACGAGCAGGAACGCGTAGCCGGCGATGTTGGCGTACTCCCTCTCGTAGAACTCGCGGAAGCCGTCGTCCGTCTCGCGGGCACGCCTGCGCGAGGCCGCGCGCGCGGCGTGCGGCGGCTCCGTCGCGGTCAGGACCAGCTCCATCGGGAGTGAGACTGTCGGGGGGTCGTCGCGGTTCGGACCTCCTCGCGGCTACCGCAGCGGCAGCCGCGCGGTCGCGCCGGCGGTCACGTCGATGCCGCCCTCGAAGCCCGGCGGCGACAGCGGCAGGTCGAGGTGCGTGGAGAGCGTGACGCTGACCGCCGTGCCGCCGTCGACGAGGTCGACGTCCTCGACGGTGGTGCCGGGGAAGTTCGCAGCGACGTAGTCGCGGACGGCCTCGTCCACGTCGCCGAGCGGCAGCAGGTCGCCGCCCTCGCCCGCGTAGTACGCGTCGAGGTCGAGCGACTGCGCGGCCGCGAGCGCGGCGCCGTCGGCCTGGCTGGACAGGTTGCGCCGCGCGAGGAACGCCGCCGAGACGTCGACCACGACGGCCACCAGCAGGATCAGCACGACGCCGAGGAACGCCGTCAGCACCAGGAGCTGGCCGTCCTCGCCGCGCCGCCTCACCTGACGGCCCGGTACCGGTCGACGGTCGCGACGTGCGTCGCCGTCACGGGGATGCGGGCGAGGCTGCCCGCGAGCGGGAGGCGGACCTCGTAGCGCACGGTCACGCGAACGCTCTCGCCGGGCGTGAGCGTGTCGGCGTCGACGTCGAGGTCGGCGCGGGGCGAGCCCGGGAGCTGGTCGGCGAGCGCGAGGTCCGCGGCGGCCTGCGCGCGGTCGAGCGCCGTGTCCGACGAGTCGGCGGTGACGTAGGCGCGGCCTCCCTCGCGCGCCGCCGCGCTGACCGCGAACGCCGCCCGCTGCAGCTCGAACACCGTCAGCATCACGTAGACCAGCGGGATCATCAGCACGACGGCGACGGTCACGAACTCCAGGCTCGCGTTGCCGTCGTCGCCCCTCACTGCCCCTCCTTGAAGGCGTGGGCGGTGGCGTCCATCCCGACGGACCCGATCGGCGGGAACAGCAGCGGCAACGGCCCGTGCGCGCGTACCCGCACGAGCACCGCGCCGCCGTCCGTCGTCGTCTCGCAGCCGTCAGGCGGAACGTCGAAGGTCAGGCCGTCCGCCACCTTGTCCCCGATCGCGTCGCGCACGAGGTCGCGCGCGCGGGCGACGCCGTCGGCGCAGTCGCGGTCGGCGTTGGCGGCCTCGCGGGCTCCCTCGGCGAGGCTCGCGACGATCACGTTGCGCATGTGCAGGTAGAGCCCGACCTGCGCGATGCCCATGAACAGCGTCAGCAGCAGCACGCCGACGAGGACGAACTCGACGACGGCGGCGCCGTCGTCACTGGCAGTTCGCGCCCGAGCCATTGACGCCGATGGTGCACAGGGCCGACTCGAGGATGTTCTGGAGCGCGCCCTGCGCGAAGCCCCAGATGCCCGCGACGATGACCGCCGTCATCAACGTGATCAGCACCCACCCCGGCACGTCGCCGCGCTCGCGGTCCGTGCCCGCGGCGCGGGTGAGGAGGTACGTGATCATGGCGTGAGCACCTGCAATCCGTAGAAGCCGGGGAACAGCGCGAAAACTACCGTCGCGGGCAGGACCAGGAACACCACCGGGACGAGCATCGCGATCTCCTTGCGACCCCCCGACTCCAGCAGCGCGCGCTTGCCCGCCTCGCGCACGTCGACCGCCTGCGCGCGCAGCACGTCGGCCAGCGGCGTCCCGCGCTCGACCGCGATCGCGACGCCGTCGACGAACCGCGCGAGCGCCGGCAGCGACGTGCGGTTGGCGATGCCCTCCAGGGCGACGATGAGGGAGGCGCCCGCCTTGGCGTCGTTGAGGGCGTTGCGCAGCTCGGCGGCGAGCTCGCCCCGGCTGATGCGGGTGACGCGTTCGAGCGCGCCGACGGGACCCTCGCCCGCCGTCACCGCGAGCGCGAGCAGCTCGGCGATCGTCGGGAACTCCGCGAGCATCGTCTGCTCCCGCTTCGCCACCTCGTGCGTGAGCCGCCGGTCGCGCGCGAGCACGCCGAACAGCGCCAGCCCGAGGCTGACGAGCAGCAGCGCGAACGGGTTCGCGGCCCTGCCTGTCACGATCGCGAGCACCGTCACCGCGAGGCCGGCGAGGAAGCCGAGCGCGCCCCACACGACCTGCTCCGCGCGGAACTGCTCGACCGTCATCCCGCGCCCCGCCTGCGTGAGCCGCCGCCGCAGCGACGCGGCGCCGCCGAACCAGCGGTCGAGGTGCTTCGCGGCGTCCGTGAGGACGGGGCGCAGGAGGCGTTCGAGCGTCGGGAACGGCGTCAGCGTCTCCGGCGCGGCGAGCAGCCGGCTCGGGCGCGGGGCGTCGCGCAGGTACGGCGCGAGGCGGTCGTCGAGGCGTGGCGTACGCAGCGGCGGCGCGTACGCCACGGCCAGCGCGAGCCCCGTCCCGCCGAGCGCGCCGAGGAGCATGCCGAGGAGGGTGGCGTTCATCGCAGCACCCGCTGCTCCTCGGGCAGCCGCGCGATGCGCAGCATGACGCGGTACGCGAGGAACGACACCGCTCCCCCGCCGAGCAGCACCATCGCGCCGGTCGCGGTGCGGTACGCCTCGACGGCGCCCGGGCGCGTCGAGAGCAGGAGCAGCAGCAGCCACGGCGCGGCCAGCGCGAGCCGCGCGGCGCTGACCGTCCAGCCCTGCCGCGTCTCCAGCTCCGCGCGGGTGCGGGCGTCCTCGCGCAGGAACGCCGAGAGCGTTCGCAGCAGGCGGCCGAGGTCGGTGCCGCCGACCTCGCGGGCCATCCGCAGCGACTCGACGACGCGGTCGCCGACCGGGTCGGCGAGGCTCGCCTTGAGCCGGTCGAGGCAGTCGCCGAAGCGGCCCGTCGCGCGGTAGTCGGCGGCGAAGCGCGCGAACGGCGTACGCAGCAGCTCGGGCCCGCGCGTGCCGAGCTGGCTCACCGCCTCGGGCAGCGACAGGCCCGCGCGGATCGCGGAGGCGAGGTTGTCGACGACCTCGGGCCAGACCTCGCGCAGCTCCAGCGAGCGCTTGCGCCTGCGGCCGCGGACGACGTTGATGGGCGCCGCGGCGGCGAAGCCGCCGAACACCAGCCCGATCAGCGCGACCCTGCTCACGCCGGCCACGAGCACGAACGTCACGAGCCCGAGCACCACGCTGACGCCGAGTAGCTGCCCCGGCGACACGCCCTCGACGCCCGCCTGCGCGAGCAGCTCCTCGACGCGCGTCCGCAGCGCCGTGCGCCGCGTCCTCGGTGCCGGCTCGCTCGTGAACGCGCGCACGACGAGGAACACGCCGACGCCGAGCAGCAGCCCGAGGAACGCGCCCACCTACGGAGCCCCGTACGCCGGCGGCGCGAGTAGCTCGGCGAGGTCGTGGCCGGCGCGCGCGAAGCGCTCGGGGTGCGGCGGGTACCCCTCCGCGCGGACCAGCTCCTCGCCGCGGCTCGCGTAGATCTGGCTGGTCTCCACGACGTCGCCCTCGACGCGCCCTGGCACGCCGACGACCTCGGAGACGCGGCGCCTGCCCTCGCGCGTCGTCTCGGTGTGCACGACGAGGTCGATGCTCGACGCGACGGTCGGGACGACGAACGAGTGCGAGACGTTCTCGCCGGCGAGCAGCGGCAGCGTGCACATCTTCACGACGGCCTCGCGCGCGGAGTTCGCGTGGATCGAGCACATGCCCGGCAGGCCGCTGTTGAGGGCGATCAGCAGGTCGAGGCACTCCTCCTGGCGTACCTCGCCGACGATGATGCGGTCGGGCCGCATCCGCAGCGCCTCCTTCACGAGCCGCCGCAGGCGCACCTCGCCGGTGCCTTCGAGGTTGGGCTGGCGGGTCTGCATCGCGACGACGTCGGGCAGCGGCACGCGGAGCTCGAACACCTCCTCGACCGTGATCACGCGCTCGCGCCCGGGGATCGCGGCGGCGAGGCAGTTGAGCAGCGTCGTCTTCCCTGCCTGCGTGCCGCCGGCCACGATGACGTTGAGGCCGCTCGCCACCGCCGCCTCGAGGAACCGCGCCGCCTGCGTCGTCAGGCTCCCGAGCGCGACGAGCTCGTCGAGGCTGTGCGCGGTGAGGACGAACTTGCGGATGTTCACCGACCAGTGGCGCCGCGTGATGTCGGGGATCACGACGTGCAGCCTGCTGCCGTCCGGGAGCATCGCGTCGACGAACGGCGTCGAGAGGTCCACGCGCCGCCCGCTCGACTTCAGCATCTTCTCCACGAGGTCCTGGACCTGGCCCTCGGTGAGGATCGTGTTCGTCAGCTCGCTGCGCCCGCGCCGCGCGACGAACACGCGCCCGGGCTCGTTGACCCAGATCTCCTCGACCGTCGGGTCGTCCAGGTACCGCTGCAACGGGCCGAACCCGGCGACGGCGTCGTAGACGTCGCGGCTCGCGCGGGTGCGGTCGGGCAGCGGCGGCAGCGTCGAGGCGAGCGAGCGCTCGTCGTAGTCGGAGATGACCTCCTCGACGAGGCGGCGTACGGCGGCGGCGTCGTTCGCGGGGTCGAGGCCGCGGCGGCGTACGAGCTCGCGCACCTCGCGCTCGACGATCGCCGTGGCGTCCACGGGCGACAGTATGCGGCCTTCGTCCCCCCGGGCTCAGAGCCCGTCCACAGGCACCGCGACGCGCAGCGCCGCGTCCGCCAGCGGCTCCTCCAGCGCGGCGAGGTCGCGCCCCTCCCGCAGCGCGCGCGCCGCCGTCTCGGCCGTCCCGATCGCGAGCAGGTACAGCACCTCGCCGTCAGGGACGGGCAGGCCGGCGCGGGCGAGCCCGGCGCGGTACCGCTCCGCGAGGCGGCCCGCGGCGGCGTCGCGCAGGTCCGGGACGTGCCAGGCCTCGAGCAGGTAGACCCGGGCCCAGCAACGGTCCTCCGCGAGCCCGCGCAGGTACGCGCGGGTCGCGAAGCGCACCCCCTCCGACCAGTCCGCGGCGCTGAGCACCGCCCGCGCGAGCCGTGCCTCGAAGACCTCGCAGCCGAGCAGGAACGCCTCGCCGAAGCACTCCTCCTTCGAGGCGAACTCCGCGTAGAACGTGCCGCGGGAGACCCGCGCCCTGCGCACCACGTCGGCGACCGTCGTCGCGACGTAGCCCCGCTCGCCGACCGCCTCGACCGCGGCGTTCAGCAGCCGCGCGCGGGCGGGCCCGACGGCGAGGAAGCCGGGGTGCCGCACCACGATCGTCCCGGCCACGGCGCGAGCGTACCCGTGGGGTACGCGGACGTCCCGATAAGTACGGGGTTGCGCCCCGGCGCGAGGGCGGCGCCGCCGAGCCGAGTATCGCCGTTGTCAGCAAGCCCGTCGCACGAGGAGCACTCCCCATGAAGAAGTCCCGGATCCTGAAGGTCGCCGCCGCCACCGTCGGTGGAGTCCTCGCCCTCGGCGGCATCGCGTACGCGGCCTGGGGCGCGGTCGTCCAGCCCGACGGCCAGATCTACGCGTGCTACGGCGCCGACGGCACCATGCACGTCAAGGAGAACGACGGCACGACCGGCTACACCACCTGCCCCGACGGCCAGAAGCTGATGTCCTGGAACCAGCGCGGCCTGCGCGGGCCGACGGGCCCGATGGGCATGCCGGGGCCGGCGTACTTCACGCGCGTCCTCACGACCGACAACGCCACCGTCAAGCCGGCGATGACGCCGATCAAGACCTGGAACTACACCGACGGCACCGTGTGGATCAACGTGCCCGAGAAGGACGTCCGCAACTGCGCCGTCACCGCGACGCCCGTGGGCGCCAAGCCCGACACGACCGTGATCCGCCAGCCGGTCGACTACAAGGACTGGGTGCTGCTCTACACCTACACGGGGACGGCGCGCACCCAGACGGCCGTCGACGTCGTCCTCGCCTGCTGGAGCTAGCCGGGCGTGTCTCCCACGTCCTGATCGTCGCGAGCGGAGTCCCTGGCGGTGGATCGCGAGGCGACAACGCCGCGACGCACCGTCAGGGGCGCGGCGCGGCAGATCGAGGACGTGCGAGACACGCCCTCTCACTCGCTGCCCGTCAGCGCGGCGGCCCGTTCCCGATCGTCGGGGCGGGCCGCCGTCGCGTACACCCCCGGCAGCTCGCCGCGCGAGGAGACCGCGAGCTTGCGGTAGGCCGACCCCAGGTGCATCTCCACCGTCCGGACCGTCAGGAACAGGTGCTGTGCGATCCGGCGGTTGCTCATGCCGGAGGCCGCGAGCCGCGCGATGCGGTCCTCCGACGGGGTCAGCGCGTCGACCCCCGTCCGTTCGACCCGGCGCGGCCGGGCCCCGGCAAGGCGGAGCTCCTCGCGGGCGCGGGTCTCGATGGGGACGGCGCCGTTGCGCGCCGCGTACTCCAGCGCCGACAGCAGCGGCGGGCGCGCGTCGGCCCGGCGGCCGGCGCGGCGCAGCGCGGCCCCAAGGGCCACCTCGGCGTTGGCGAGGTTCCACCGGTACGGCGACGCGCCCAGCACCTCGACGGCGCGTTCGAGGGTGGCGATCGCCTCGTCCCCGCGGAGTGCGATCCCCAGCGCGGTGAGGGCGAGACCCGTCTCCTGCGGGTAGCCCGACCGCTCGGCCGCCTCCAGGGTGGCGCGCGCGACCTCCTCCGCCTCCTTCAGACGCCCTACGCCCGCCAGCGCGATGGCGTAGTCGGAGGACAGCCCGGCACCGGCGTGCAGGCGGCCGCCCAGCAGCTCGTACGCGCGCTCGGCCGGCTCGATCGCCGCGGCGTAGTCCCCCCGGTCCAGGGCGAGCTCCAGCCGGCGGCGGTCAAGCAGCCGCGTCGCGTAGTTGTCCTCGCGGCCACTCAGCGTCATCAGGAGCTGTTCAGCCTCGGCGAAGCGCCCCTGCATGGACAGGGTGGTGACGAGCCAGTCCTCGAGAGCCACGCGGTACTGCGGCGTGAGCCCCGGCGACACCAGACCGAGGCGCAGCGCGGCCTCGCAGGCGGGCAGGTCCCCGAGCTGGTTGGCCGAGATCGCGAGCTGGAGCTGCGCCGCCGCGTAGACCATCTCGGCACCGGTGCTCCGCGCCCGGTCGAGGAGGTTCGAGGCGATCGCGGCGGCCGCCTCCGGGGTGTCCGTCATCGAGGTCATGCGCATGTGCCAGAGCGCGATCGGGCTCAGCTCGGCGTCCTCGGAGCCGTTCGCCCTGGCGAGCAGCTCCTGCACCTCCGCCACCGGCGCCCCGCCGACCCGCCGGACGTACGCCTGCACGGTCAGCGCCCGGCGCTCCGCGGGGGTCCGGCCCTCGAGGTCGCAGGGCATCCGCTCGACGACCCGCAGCAGCTCGTCGATCACGGCCCCCTGCTCCGTCATGGCCATGACGCGTACGGCGTCGAGCTCCAGCCGCCGCTGCGCGTCGAGACCCGGCGACGACTGCACGTCGTCGAGCAGCGCCACGGCCTCGTCATGGCGCTCCGCCTCGACGTAGGCGTCGGCGAGCGACACGGCGACGTCGGCGCGCAGGGCGTCCGACCTCGCCTCGGCGTACGCGGCCCGCAGCGTCGCGATGGCGTCCGGGCGGCCGAGCCGGGCCTGGAGGCAGCCCAGCTCGTAGCGCATCGCCGCGCGCGCGTCGGCGCGCGGCGGCTCCTCCAGTGCCCGCTGGAGGTAGCGGACGGCCGCGCGCGGGGCGGCGCGCGAGAGCGCGCGGTCGGCGGCGTCCCGCAGCAGCCGTACGGCGGCGGCGTCGCCCTCGGGCTCGCCGTGCAGCAGGTGCGCCGCGACGACCTCGACGTCGGCGCCGCGTTCGGCCAGCAGGCGGGCGGCGTCGGAGTGGGCCCGGCGGCGTTCCAGCGGCGGGATCTCCTCGTAGACCGCGGTGCGCATGAGCGGGTGGGCGAACGACAGCCGGCCGCCGGCGAACACGAGGATCTCGGCCGCGATCAGCGCGTCCGCGCAGCGTCCGGCCGACACCTCGTCGATCCCGGCGACGGCCGCGGCCTCGGCCGGCGTCGGCGGCTCGGACGACAGCGCGATCGCGCGGGAGAGGGCAACCGCGTCGTCGGACACGCGCGCGACGCGGCGCAGGATGCCGCGCCCGACGTTCGCGGGCGCGACCCGCTCGACGTCGAGGTCCGCACCGGCGCGCGCGACCTCCAGCACGAGGAGGGGGTTGCCGCCCGTCGCGCGGTGGACCGTCGCCGGGTCCCGCGCGGAGACCAGCGCCGCCACGCCCTCGGCGCTCAGCGGCCGCGGGCGGACCACCTCCGCGAGGCCCGCCAGCTCCGCGACCGCGCCGGGGTCGGTGCCCGGCTCGGCGGGGCGCGCGCTCGCCAGCAGCAGGATCGGCAGGCCTTCGAGGCGCCGGGCGAGGTACCCGACGAAGCGGGAGGACTCCTCGTCGAGCCAGTGCAGGTCGTCGACCACGACGACGAGCGGGCTGCGGTCGGATAGCCCGACGGCGAGCCAGAACAGGCCGTAGAGCGGGTCGCCCGTCCGGTCGCCGTCGAAGCCGAGCACCGGCCGCGCCAGGCCGGCGGGGCCGTCGAAGAGCCCGTCCCGCTCCTCCTTCGGCAGCCGCATCACCGCCGCCGCGAACAGCTCGCGCACGGCACCGAAGGAGAGCGTCCCCTCCAGCTCGGCGCCGCGCGTACGGAGGACCGACACGCCCTCGGCCTCGCGCAACGCCTCGTCGACGAGGGCGGACTTGCCGATGCCGGCGGGTCCCTCGACCAGCACGACGGCCCCCGTCCCGCTGTCGCGCAACGTGCGCAGGTGCGCCCGCAGGCTCGCGAGCTCCGCGTCGCGCTCGACGAGTGGCACGCGGCATGTCTACCAGCGGGTGATTCCGGCAGCCAGGGACGACGTAGGTTCTCGAGCCATGCTGCTGACGGTCGGGCACGGCACGCACGAGCAGGACGCGTTCACCGCGCTGCTGCGCGGCGCGGGCGTGACGACGCTGGTGGACGTACGCACCGCGCCGGGGTCGCGGCGGTACCCGTGGTTCGGCCGCGACGCGCTGGCGGCGTGGCTCCCCGAGGCGGGCATCGCGTACGAGCACGAGCGCGCGCTGGGCGGCTTCCGCAAGCCGCTGCCCGGCTCCCCCAACGCCGGCTGGCGCAACGAGTCGTTCCGCGGTTACGCCGACTACATGCGGACCGAGCCGTTCTGGACCGCGCTCGACGGCGTGCTCGCGCTGGCCGGCCAGGTCGCCGTGATGTGCTCGGAGAGCGTCTGGTGGCGCTGCCACCGGCGGCTCGTCGCCGACGCCGCGCAGGTCGTACGCGAGGTGCCGGTCGAGCACCTCATGCCCGACGGCCGTACGTCGCCGCACCGTCCCACCGAGGGCGTACGGCGCGACGGCGAGCTGCTGGTCTATCCCGGCTGACAGAGGCACGCTCCACAGCCGGTCCTGGCGGGTGCCAGGATGGGCGCATGGCGCGATTCCACAAGGGCGACCGGGTGCTGATCACCGAGGGCGCGTTCAAGGGGCAGTGGGCCGTGATCGTCGACAAGGACGTCATCGGCGACGAGCTCACCGTGGCCCTCGGCGAGGACGGGCGCGAGATCCGTACGCACGAGGCGCACGTCGAGAAGGCGGACTAGCCGCTCAGCGCTCCGTCAGCAGGTCACGCGCCACGTCCGCGCGCCGTCGGTGGAGCAGTACAGCCGCTGACCGCCGTCGGGCGCCAGCGCCGTGAGGACCAGGCTCCCGTTCGGTAGCACCTCGAACGGCTCGCTGTCCCTGAGCCCGTGGTGGCTCGGTCCCGGCCAGCCGGGCACCCCGCGGCCGTAGGAGCTCGCGGACGGGCGCCAGTAGCCGAGCCTGCGCCACGTGCGGCCGTCGTCGTCGCTGCGGAAGATCTGCTCCCTGGGCGCCTCCCGGCTGTCCTTGCCGGAGACGCGCAGGTAGAGCCTGCGCGGGTCGCGCGGGTCGGACGCCACCCGTGCGAGCGCCC
This sequence comes from Frankiaceae bacterium, assembly GCA_035940575.1. Classification (GTDB taxonomy): domain Bacteria; phylum Actinomycetota; class Actinomycetes; order BP-191; family BP-191; genus BP-191. The sequence goes on from DASZER010000043.1 coordinate 141,615, forward strand.
ACTCGCCGTGCGCCGCAGCGTCGACGATCGCCTGCGCCGACGGCAGCCTGGCGAAGGAGCCGCCGCCGTCACGCGAGATCCACAGCGTCGGGATCATCGGCCCGAGCGAGGTCTGGGCGTGGACGACGCCGGTCCGCGCGAAGTCGGGCGACAGCCGAATGTCGTACACCCAGTCGTCCGGTGGGAACGTGCCCTTGCGCGTCGGGCACGCGAGCGACGGCGTGCACGGGTACACCGCGTCCTGGACCCGCAACGGGATGCCGCCCGTCAGCATCGTCGGCGCGTCCCGGCCGACCGCCAGGATCGTCCCGGCATACGGGCCGTCGCCCGGCGGAGCCGCGAGGAACGTCTCGATGAGCCCCGGCCCCCCTGGCGCGACCCACCGGGCGGGCGGGTGGAGCAACTGCGGAGGCGCGGCCTGGAACGCCTGCGCCAGGAGCACGCCGTTCGGGACAGGCACCGGCGACACGGGCAGCACCCGCCGCAACGCCGTGATCGACGGCATCAGCGTGCTCGCGCCGCCCGCCGGGTCGACGGGGAGCAGCGTCGCCGCGGCGTCGGTGCTGGCGTAGAGAGCCTCCTTCGTCTGGAGGAACAGCAGGCGGTCCTGCGAGTACGTCGGCGACAGGACCAGACCGTTGAAGTACTGCTCGTCGCCGTCGAGGAAGCCGGTCGGGACGGCCGTGCGCCACGTCCTGCCGAGGTCGTTCGACGACGACACGGTGATCTGGCCCGGCTCGGTGAGAACGCAGAACACCGTCCTGTCGCGCATGACCGTCGGCGAGACGACGAGGGTGTCGCACGCCACGGGACGAGCGGGCGCGCCCGTCGCGGGCACGGCCAGCGTGAGGGCCGCGGCGGCCAAGGCCGCCGCGCATCGCACCGCGCGCACGGTCAGCCCCGGTAGGAGTCGAGGGTGCCGGACCAAGCCCGGCTCGTGCCGCAGGCGCCCTCGACGACACCCTCGACACTGACCGTCTCCCGGCCGAACGCGTCGACGTACCGGCCCGAGTACGTGATCGCCCCGTCGCTCGCGACGAGGAGCACGGGGATGTGCTGGGTCAGGCTCGCGGAGTCGGTGAAGTAGACGTCGCCGTTGCCGACGCCGGCGCAGAGGCGCGTCGTGCCATTCCCCTGCTTCTCGTAGCTCCCGGAAATCGTCGCGCGGCACCGGTTGATACGAACGAGTGCCGCACCCACGAGGTCCTGGCACGTGCCGAGGTCGGTGGTACCGGTCACGATGACGGTGATCCCGTCGTCACCGAACTTCGCACGGCCGGTCCAGGTGGCGACGTTGCCGTAGACGGCGTCCGAGGCACTGACCGGGACGGGAGCGAGCGGAAGGAGGGCGGCCGGAAGGGCCGCGAGCGCTAAGCGCGCACGGATACGCATGACAAGATCCCCCGATCTTGGTGAACGCTGTGAGAGGGATTGAGCGTTCTCTCCCCTGTCCCCACCACTATGGCGACAACGGATTAGCGCGGACCATACTGAATCTGGCTTTCCGGCGCCAGAGGGCGTTCAAAAGCCGACTTATTCTCGGGGTCAGCGCTCCAGCCCGTCGACCCGACGCGCCTCACGGTGTCGAGCGCGAGGCGCAGGTGCCGTTGCGCCTCTTCGAGGTCGCGAGGTCGGGCGGCCAGCGCCTCGGCCGGCTCCGCCCGCTCGCGCACCCGGCCCCACGAACGTCGTCCCCGGCACGGGAACGACGAGCGCCTGGAACAGCCGCGTCGACCCGACGATGTCGGTGAAGACGCGCGCCACCTACGCCGTCGCGCGCCGCAGGCCGCAGACCACCGCGACCGCCACGACCGCCGCGACCGCGAGCCCGTACGGCGCGCCGGTGGCCGGCGTCGACCCTCCGCCCGTCCCGCCGCCGGCCCCGCCGCCGCTGCCGCCCCCGGTGCCGCCGCTGCCGCCCCCGGACCCGCCGCCGCCGCCCTCGCCGCCGCCCGCGCACGTCGTCAACGGCGTCGCGTCGGTCTCGGCACGGTCGTCGTTGCGCGCGTCGAGCAGCAGCGGGATCACCGGCTCGGCGGGCTGCGCCATCGTCACGCGCCGCCCCCCGCCCGCGGGCACCGACGCGATGCCCTGCAGGTCGAGGATGTCGCGCACGTCGGCGTACTGCGCCGCCGTCAGGTCGTACGCGCACGGCGCGTCGACCGCGACCTCCGGGTCGCCGTTGCCGGACAGCGTCGTGTCCTCGTCCTGGCCGGAGAAGTAGACGGGCGCGGACTGCGTGCGCCCCTCCTCGGTCTTGCGCGCGGGCGCGGCACTCGTCGCCGCCGTCAGCTCGCTGGACGACGCCGCCGTGAACCCGAGCGTGCAGCCGATCGTCGTGCGGTGGCTCTCGACGCGGCGTAGCTGGACGCCGGCGGTCGTCGCCTCGTCGGGAACGTTAGTGGCGTCCATCGACACGGCGCTCTCGACCAGGATGCCGACGACGTGGCGCAGGCCGGCGGCGTTGCGCAGGATGCCCTCGTCGCCGCCGCCCGCCGTCTGCTGCACGTCCGTCGAGCCGACCGCGTCGATGCCGTACTCGTCGGAGGTGAACCCCGCCTCCGCGAGGCACGGCGCGAGCACCTCCTTGCTGAACGACACCCCGAGGTCGTGCACGGCGTCGTCGACGTTGAGGTTGCGCGGCCAGAGGTAGAGCACGTCGTCGTCGTAGAGGACCGGCTCGCCGGGGCCGTACTCGTGGTGGTCGATCGCGATGTCGGGCTGCCAGTCGCGGACGACCTTCGCGATCGCGCGCGCCTCGGGCGAGGTGAGGTTGAGGTGGTCGCGGTTGACGTCGACGCCCTCGGCGTTCTCGCGGGAGTTCGCGGCGCGGCCGTCGGGGTTGGCCGTCGGCACGAACAGGAACGTCTGCCGCTCGAGCTGCGCGACGACCTCCGCGTCCTCGCTGAACGCCAGGTCCCGCAACGCGATCAGGCACGCCTCGCGACCGGCGGGCTCGTTGCCGTGCTGCGTGCAGATGTGCAGCTCGACCGGCTGCGTCCGCGCCTGCGCGGCGGTGCGCGGCGCCGGCTCGCCGATGACGACGAGGTGCATCGGCCGGTCCTCGGTCGTGCTGCCGATGACCTCGACGCGTACGCGGTCGCTCGCCGCGTCGACGGCCGCGAGGAACGCCAGCTCCTCCTCGGGCGTCGTCCACGACGCGCCCCCGCTCTCCTCGAACGCCGTTCTCGGCGGGTCGGCCGCGCGCGACGGCGCGGGCACGGCGAGGGACAGCAGGGCGAGGGCGACGACGGGCAGGTGGCGGCGCATGGGACGAAGGTAGTCAGACCGGGAGGACCTGTGCACCTTCGGCGTCCACCGGCAGCGGCGTCGCGGTCCAGCCGCGTCCGGCGTTGAAGTCCGCGCCGCCGAACGCCAGCACGGTCGGGCCCGAGCCGCTCACCACGGCGGGGACGCCGGCCGCGCGCAGCGACGCGACGAGCGCCGCCGTACGCGGCATCGCCTCCGCGCGGTACGGCTGGTGCAGCCGGTCCTCGGTCGCCGCCATGAGCAGGTCCGGGCGGCGGCCGAGCGCCTCCACGAGCAGCGCGGCGCGGGCGGCGTTGAACGACGCGTCGGCGTGCGGCACGGTCTCCGGCAGCATCCTGCGCGCCTTGGCCGTCGAGGACCGCGACGTCGGCACGAACGCCACGGGCGAGACCGACCGGTGGACGGGCAGCCGCGCGGCGCCGCCCTCCCACGCGACGGTGAGGCCGCCGTAGAGGCAGGCCGCGACGTTGTCGGGGTGGCCCTCGACCTCGGTGCAGAGGGCGTAGACCTCGTCGTCGTCGAGGCCGCCGAGGACGAGCGAGCGTGCCGCGAGCACGCCCGCCACGATCGCCGCGGCGGACGAGCCGAGGCCGCGGCCGTGCGGGATGCGGTTGGCGCAGACGAGCTCGATGCCGCGCGGCTGCCCGCCCATCCTGTCGAACGCCGCGCGCATCGCCTTGACGACGAGGTTGCGCCGGTCGCGCGGCACGTCGTCGGCACCCTCCCCCGCCACGTCGACGTGCACGCCGGACTCGCCGATGCGCGCGACGACGTCGTCGTAGAGGCCGAGCGCGAGCCCGAACGAGTCGAAGCCGGGGCCGAGGTTCGCCGACGTCGCGGGGACGCGCACCCGCACGGGCGCCGCGCGGAACGACGGACCCGCCACTACGCCACCTCCTCGCGCCGGAAGCGGCGCGTCGCGAACAGCCAGCCGACAGCGTAGAGAAGGACGAGCGACCCGAGCCCGAACGAGACGCGCCGCGGGTCGACGCGGTCGGCGAGCGCGCCCGCGAGCGCCTGCGACGACGCGATGACGAGCGTCGAGATCATGTAGTCGACGGAGAACACGCGGCCTCGCACGTGGTCGGGCACGATCGTCTGCAGGCCGTACGACGACAGGATCCAGTTGCCGCCGCCGCCGAGGTGCGCGACGCAGACGATCAGCGCCCCGAGCCACAGCCACGGCGCGACGGCGAGCGCCATGTAGCCGAGGCCGAACACGATCATCCAGGTGCCGAGCACCGTCCAGAGGTAGCGGTCGTTCCGCGCGATGACGCGGCGGCCGAGGATCGGCCCGAACAGCGCCCCGAGCCCGCGCGCCGCGAACAGCACGCCGATCGCGCCCGCGACGTTCTCGCCGTCGAGGCCGTAGACGGTCGCGGCGAAGATCGGGTACATCGCGATGGCGCCGTTGCCGATGGACGGCCCGGCCTTGCACGCGAGCAGGCCGACGACGCGGTGGTCGCTGCGCGCGTACTCCACCGTCGCGCGCAGGTCGGCGCGGACGCCCGCGCGCGGCAGGTGCCTGCGGTCCTCGCCGAACGGCCGCGTCGTACGCCACGTGTACAGCCCCGACAGGAGGAACGACACCGCGTCGATGACGAAGCACCAGTGCGGCCCGAACGCATGCGCCGCCAGACCGCCCAGGCCCGCGCCCACGGCGAGCATGGTGCCCCACGTGGCGCCGTTGAGGACGGTCGCGACCGGCAGGTCCTCGCGGTCCACGAGGTTCGGCAACGCCGCCGCGGCGGCCGGCGAGTAGAACGCCTTCGCGCCCGCCACGCCGCCGAGCGCGACGATCGCGATCCACGCCGTCTCCGCGCTGCGCACGAACAGCAGCAGCGAGATCAGCGCCGCCGACACGACGTCGGCGACGACCATGATCGTGCGCCGGTCGAGGCGGTCCACGATCGTCCCCGCCCACGGCGAGAGCAGCGCGAACAGCAGCGTGTCGACCGCGAGCACGAGCCCGCCCCACATGCCCGAGCCGGTCAGCTCGGGCAGCAGCGCGAGCAGCGGAACGACCGCGAACCAGTCGCCTCCGAGGCTCACCAGCTCCGAGACGAAGACGCGTCGGAAGTCCTTGTTGCGTCGAAGGAGATCGACGTAAGCGTTCACCGGGAGCCGGTGCCGAGACGATACGGACTGCTCATCGCAGCCCGAGCTCGGACGCCGCGCGGTCGGCGTCGACGGGGATCACGCGCGGCGGGGGCGCGCCGCTGATCGCCCACTCGGGGTCCTTCAGGCCGTGCCCCGTGACCGTGCAGACGACGCGGGAGCCGCGTTCGACGACGCCGTTCGCCGACGACATCAGCAGGCCCGCGACGGATGCCGCCGATGCCGGCTCCACGAACACCGCCTCGCGCCGGGCCAGCAGCCGGTACGCCTCGAGGATCTGCTTGTCGGTGACCGCCTCGATCGACCCGCCGCTCTCGTCGCGGGCGAGGATCGCGGTGTCCCACGACGCGGGGTTGCCGATGCGGATCGCGGTCGCGACGGTGACCGGCTTGGGCACCGGCTTGCCGGTGACGAGCGGCGCGGAGCCGGCCGCCTGGAAGCCGCGCATGACGGGCAGCGACGCGATCACGCCGTCGCGGGCGTACTCGCGGTAGCCCTTCCAGTAGGCGGTGATGTTGCCCGCGTTGCCGACGGGGAGGCAGTGCACGTCGGGCGCGCTCCCGAGGACGTCGCACACCTCGAACGCCGCCGACTTCTGACCCTCGATGCGGAACGGGTTGACGGAGTTCACGAGCGTCACGGGGTAGTTCTTCGCGAGGTCGCGCGCGAGGTCGAGGCACTCGTCGAAGTTGCCGTCGACCTGCAGCAAGGTCGCGCCGTGGACGAGCGCCTGCGCGAGCTTGCCGAGCGCGATCTTCCCCTGCGGCACGAGCACCGCGCAGACCAGGCCGGCCCGCGCGGCGTAGGCGGCCGCGGACGCGGACGTGTTGCCCGTCGACGCGCAGATGACGGCCTTGCTGCCCTCCTCGACGGCCTTCGTGATGGCCATCGTCATGCCGCGGTCCTTGAACGACCCGGTCGGGTTGGCGCCCTCGACCTTGAGCCAGACCGCGCAGCTGGTCCGCTCGGACAGGTACGGCGCGGGGACGAGCGGCGTGCCGCCCTCGAGCAGCGTGACGGGCCTGGTGTCCGGGTCGACCGGCAGCCGGTCCCTGTACTCCTCGACGACGCCACGCCAGCCCACTAGCCCTCCACCCGCATGACGGACGCGACCGCCCGCACGACGTCCAGCGACCGCAGCGTCTCGACGGTCCTGCGCAGCGCGTCGTCGGTCGCGGTGTGCGTGACGAGCACGAGCGTCGCGTCGTCGCCGTGCCCCTCCTGGCGCACCGTGCCGATCGACACGTCGTTGTCCGCGAACGCCGTCGCTACCGCCGCGAGCACGCCCGCCTTGTCGGCGACGTCGAGGTTCACGTGGTAGCGCGTGCGGACCTCGCCCATCGGCAGCGGGCGCAGGTCGGCGTACGTCGACTCGCCCGCGCCGCGCGAGCCCGACGTGAGGTTGCGCGCCACCGCGACGACGTCGCCGAGCACCGCGCTCGCGGTCGGCGCGCCGCCCGCGCCGCGCCCGTAGAACATGAGCTGCCCGACCGACTCGCCCTCGACGAACACCGCGTTGAACGCCTCGCGCACCGACGCCAGCGGGTGCGTCGCCGGGATCATCGCCGGGTGCACGCGGACCGAGACGCCGGTGTCGGTGCGCTCGCAGATCGCGAGGAGCTTCACGATCCGGCCCATCGCCTTCGCGCTCGCGATGTCGGCGGCCGTCACGTCCACGATCCCCTCGCGGTGCACGCCCTCGACCGTGACCCGCGTGTGGAACGCGATCGACGCGAGGATCGCCGCCTTCGCCGCCGCGTCGAACCCCTCGACGTCCGCGCTCGGGTCGGCCTCGGCGTAGCCGAGCGCCGTGGCCTCGTCCAGCGCCTCCGCGAACGACGCGCCGGTCTCGTCCATGCGCGTGAGGATGAAGTTCGTGGTGCCGTTGACGATGCCGAGGACGCGCGTGATGCGCTCGCCCGCGAGCGACTCCTTCAACGGTCGCAGCAGCGGGATGCCGCCCGCGACGCTCGCCTCGAAGTAGAGGTCCACGCCGGCCTTCGCGGCGGCGTCGTGGACGGTCGCGCCGTCGGAGGCGAGCAGCGCCTTGTTCGCCGTGACGACCGGGCGACCGCTCGCGAACGCGGCCAGCAGCAGCGACCGCGCGGGCTCGATGCCGCCGATGACCTCGACCACGATGTCGACGTCGTCGCGCGTGACGAGTGCCGTCGCGTCGGTCGTGAACAGGTCGGGGTCGACGTCCAGGTCGCGGCGCAGCGCGGGGCGGCGGACGGCGATGCCCGCGAGCTCCAACGGCACGCCGACGCGCGACGCGAGGTCGTCGCCCTGCTCGTGCAGGAGCCGTACGACCTCGCTGCCGACGACGCCGCACCCGAGCAGCGCGACGCGCAGCGGGCGCGTCATGCGTCGTCCCCGGCGGCGTTCCTCAACGCCCGCGAGGCGGCGCGCGCGGCGACGGTCGCGAGCGCGATCACGACGGCGGAGGCGATGCCCCACACGACGATCGCGCGGACCGACACGTCCTCGAACGTCGTCCCCCACAGCAGCGACAGCGCCCACAGCACGACGCCGAGGGTGAACGCGTTGCGGCGGCTCATACGACGTCCAGGGCGAGCAGGTCGTCCTCGGTCTCGCGGCGCACGATCAGCCGCGCGGCGCCGTCCTTGACGGCGACGACGGGCGGGCGCGGCACGTGGTTGTAGTTGCTCGCCATCGCGCGGCAGTACGCGCCGGTGGCGGGCACGGCGACGAGGTCGCCAGGCCGCAGGTCGGCGGGCAGCGGAACGTCTCGCACGACGAGGTCGCCGCTCTCGCAGTGCTTCCCGCAGAGCGTGACGCGCTTGGGGTCGGCGTCGGAACGCCGCGAGGCGAGGCGCGCGGTGTAGTGCGCGTCGTAGAGGACGGTGCGGATGTTGTCGCTCATGCCGCCGTCCACGGAGACGTACGTCCGCAGGCCGGGCAGCTCCTTGACGGTGCCGACCTCGTAGAGCGTGACCGTCGTGGGACCGACGATCGCGCGGCCCGGCTCGACGGTCAGGCGCGGGGCCGGGATGCCCGCGGCGGCGGCCTCGTCGGCGACGTGCCCGAGGAGGCGTTCGGCGAACTCCGGCACGGGCAGCGGCGCGTCCTCGGACGTGTACGCGATGCCGAGGCCGCCGCCGAGGTTCAGCTCCGCGACGTCCTCCTCGATCGCGTCGTGAACCGAGGCGAGCAGCCCGATCATCCGGTGCGCGGCGAGCGCGAAGCCCTGCGTCTCGAAGATCTGCGAGCCGATGTGCGCGTGCAGCCCGCCGAGCCGCAGCGACGGCGCCTCGGCCACCGCGGCGACGGCCTTCGCCGCCGCGCCCGCCGCGACCGAGAAGCCGAACTTCTGGTCCTCCTGGCCCGTCTGCACGTACTCGTGCGTGTGCGCCTCGACGCCAGGCGTCACGCGGACCAGCACAGGCTGCGTCACGCCCGCGTCGGCGGCGATCGTGGCGAGGCGTTCGATCTCCTCGAACGAGTCCACGACCACGCGCCCCACGCGGTGCTCGACCGCGCGGCGCAGCTCCGGCAGCGACTTGTTGTTGCCGTGGAACGTCACCCGCTCCATCGGGAAGCCCGCGCGCACCGCGACCGCCAGCTCGCCGCCGGTGCAGACGTCGAGGCCGAGGCCGTCCTCCTCCACCCACCGCACGACGGCGTGGCAGAGGAACGCCTTGCCGGCGTAGTACGCGTTGCCCTCGCCGAACGCGTCCCGCCACGCCCGCGCGCGCTCGCGCAGGTCGGCCTCGTCGAGGACGAACGCCGGCGTGCCGAACTCGCGCGCGAGGTCGCGCACCGCGACGCCGCCGAGGACGAGCGCGCCCGACGCGTCGGTCGTGGCGGTGGCGGGCCAGACGGACGGCTCCAGCACGGCCTACATCCGTTCCGGGGCGGTCACCCCGAGCAGCGCGAGCCCGTTGGCGAGGACCGTCCGCGTCGCCTCGCACAGCCACAGCCGCGCCCTCGTCACCTCGGGCTCCGGGCCGCTCTCGCCCGGCAGCACGCGGCACGCGTCGTAGAAGCGGTGGTAGACGCCGGCGAGCTCCTCGAGGTAGCGCGCGACGCGGTGCGGCGCGTCGAGCTCGGCCGCGGTGCGCACGATCCGCGGGAACTCCCCGAGCGCGCGCAGCAGGTCGCCCTCGCGCTCGTGGGAGAGCAGCGACGCGTCGTAGGAGTCGCCTCGCTCGACGCCGAGGTCGGCGGCGTTGCGCAGCAGCGACGCGATGCGGGCGTGCGCGTACTGGACGTAGAAGACGGGGTTCTCGGGGTCGTGGCGCGTCACGAGGTCGATGTCGAGCGTGAGGTCGGAGTCCATCGACTGGCGGACGAGCGAGTACCGCGCGGCGTCGTTGCCCACGGCGCCGACGAGGTCGTCGAACGCGACGAACGTCCCCGCGCGCTTGCTCATCCGCACGGGAGCGCCGCCCTGCACGAGGTTGACCATCTGCCCGATCAGCAGGTCGAAGTCGCGCTCGGGGTCGTCGCCGTAGCAGGCGACCATCGCCTTCATGCGGCCGGTGTAGCCGTGGTGGTCGGCGCCGACCTGGATGACGACCTTCTCCGCGCCGCGCTCGCGCTTGTCGAGGTAGTACGCGCAGTCGGCGGCGAAGTACGTCGGCGCGCCGTCGGAGCGCACGAGCACGCGGTCCTTGTCGTCGCCGAAGTCGGTCGTGCGCAGCCAGATCGCGCCCTCCTCCTCGAAGACGCGGCCCTGCGCGCGGAACCGCTCGACCGCCTTCGCGATCTCGCCGGACTCGTGGAGGGAGCGTTCGGAGAACCACACGTCGAACTCCACGCCGAACGCCTTGAGCGTGGCCTGGATCTCGCCGAGCAGGATCGCCAGGCCGCGCTCCTTGAACACGCTCAGCGCGTCGTCGCGGTCGAGCAGGTCCGGCTGCTCGGCGAGGATCTTCGCGGCGGTCTCGGCGATGTACTCGCCGTGGTAGCCGTTCTCCGGGACGTCCTCGCCCTTGGCGCGGGCGAGCAGCGACGCGGCGAGGCGGTCGGTCTGCGCGCCGGCGTCGTTGACGTAGAACTCGCGCGTGACGTCGTAGCCGGTGGCGGTGAGCAGGCGGCCGAGCGCGTCGCCGCAGGCGGCCCACCGCGCGTGGCCGAGGTGCATCGGGCCCGTCGGGTTGGCGCTGACGAACTCCAGGTTGACCCTCCGCCTGCCGCCCGCGTCGCTGCGGCCGTACGCCTCGCCGGCCTCCACGACCGTACGCGCGAGCCGCCCGAGGGCGTCGTCGGCGAGGGTGATGTTGAGGAAGCCGGGGCCGGCGACGTCGACCTTGTCCACGCCGTCGTGCGCCGCGATGCGCGCGGCGAGCGCGGTCGCGACGTCGCGCGGCGGCCTGCCGAGCGGCTTCGCGAGCTGGAGCGCGACGTTGGTGGCGTAGTCGCCGTGCTCGCGCTGGCGCGGGCGCTCGACGACGACGGGGGCGGTCAGCGTGCCGGGGCCGAACTCCTCCGACACGGCGTCCGCGACGATGCTCGCGAGGTCGGCCGGGGTCATGGCCAGAGGCTATCGGAGCGCTACTTCTCCGCGAGCGCCCGTACCGCCTCTACCAGCTCGTCGGGGTCGAACGGCTTCGTGAGGTACAGGTCCACGCCGATGCCCTTGCCGCGCCGCAGGTCCGCCTCCTGCGCGCGGGCGCTCAGCAGGATCACCTTGATGTGCGCGGTGTCGGGGTCGTTGCGCAGCCGCTCGGCCGTCTCCCAGCCGTCGAGGCGCGGCATCATGATGTCCAACGTGATCACGGCCGGGTCGACGTCGCGCACCTTGTCCAGCGCGTCCTGGCCGTCGTCGGCGGTGTGCACGTCGTAGCCCTCGAGCTCGAGGTTCACGCAGATGAGCTGCCGGATCACCGGGTCGTCGTCGACCACGAGCACGCGTTCACCGGCCACGGTCGCAGGCTACATCGCGTAGCATCGCCTGGTCCCTGGCCCCCGTAGCTCAGGGGATAGAGCACCGCCCTCCGGAGGCGGGTGCGTAGGTTCGAATCCTACCGGGGGCACCAACCTCGTCGTGCCGTGGCCCGACCCCGACGAGAAGCAAGGCAGACCGGGCGATGCCACGGCGCGGCACACCGCGCAGCGTCGTCGTCGTAGCAGCCGATCAGTCGGCCGGTGCCGGAGCGGCGACTCGTGCCGCTCGGCTCGTTCGCCCCGCAATGAGGCAGAGCCGCGGAGATGTCCGCGGCTCTGCCGATGAACTGAATGCTCCACGCCGGGAGTCGAACCCGTACGGACCACACCACACGAACACACGGGAAAACTAGACCGAGAGCACGCGCAGAAACCGATCGAAGCCCGCGACAACCACGTCAATCTGCTGGAAGCAGGGCGAGCGTACGCCTCCGAAAACGCCCTGTGAAGAGCCTCAACGGAAGTTCCTCGTCCCGGCGAGGCCGGCGGGCGCGTCGATGCTCTGGCCGGCGCCCGCCGCCATGGTCTCGTCGACGAGCCACATGCGGTGGTCGGCGTCCGGAACGGGCGCGACGGGGCAGACGCGCACGCCCGTCGAGAACCCCTCGAGGCTCGACTGGCGCACGAGGACGAACGGCCCCAGGACGCCGTGCACGCGGATGCCGTCGACCTTGTCGAGGGTGCCGCCGTAGAAGAGCCCGGGACGCACGAGCGTGGCGACGGTGTCGGTGACGTGGACGCTGCGTGCGTTGCCGACGAAGACGCCGTGCCGCTCGCGCGTGTACGACGCCGGGACCCGGGAGTGCACGACGTTGCGCGAGACGACGACCTCGCGCGCCTGCTCGCGGCCGGAACGCCGCGCGTGCGACGCGCCGACGTGGATGCCCTGGATGGCGTTCTCCACGACGTTGTCGTGGACTCGCACGGTGCCGACGGTCGTTCCCGCGACGACGATGCCCTGGCCGGCCGCGGCGAGCGACGAGACGAACGCGAGGACGCCGGAGCGCGTGGTGGCCGACAGGCGCTCGAACGCGTCGGGACGCAGCGTCGCGCGGAGGAACTTCCGGATCTCCGAGAGTCTGCTTCGCGGTGGCCGCGGCAGCCCCGACTCGTGCTCGCGGTACTCGCTCGTGAGCGGCGCGGCGCGGCGCGCGGTCGCCATCTCCGCGAGGCGCATGCGGCCCGACGTGACTCCCGACGACGCGAGGATCGCGCGCGCGAGGTCGTGGACGACGACGTCCTGGCGACCGCTCAGTAGCGTGTCGGCCCTGCCGGTGGGGACGTGACGGAGCTGGTTGCGCGCGACGTACGCGTCGGCGGCATCGGTCACGAGGACGCCGGTCTGCCACGTGCCGATCTCGAGTGTGTTGCCGGTGACGGAGACGCGCTGCGAGGGCTCGTCGTCGGAGCCGCGCACGACGACGCACGCCTGGTCGCGAACGCTCGCGTCCGGGCAGGCGACCTCGCAGTCGTCGACCGCGATGCCTGAGCACCGGAGGAACGTCAGCGCGCCGCCGATGCCCTCGCCCTCGGTCGCGCCGGCGTCGCCGACGACGCGCAGGTGGCGTACGGCGACGTCGGAGGAGCGGTCGAACAGCAGCACCGTCTCCGAGCCCACGGAACGCAGGACCGTCGCCGGGCCGACGCCGGTGACGACGACGCGCCGGCGGTTCGCGATCCGGACCGGCTCGCGTACGACGTGCTCGCCCGCCGCGACGCAGACCTCGCCGCCGCTCGGGGGCAGCGAGTCGACGGCCACCTGGAGGTCGTCGCCAGGGAACACCGTGACGGTGCACGTCCCCGCGCCGTCCACGTCGACGAGCGAGCGGAACCGCGGCCGGCAGTCGTGCAGCACGGTCCCCGCGTCGAGGTCGAGCAGCGCGAGCGGGGCGAACGCGTGCGCGATCCCGTCGGGCGCGGCGGCGACGCGGCGCTCGACGCCGGGGGCCGCGCCGCTGCGCAGCCGCGCGCCCCACCAGTCGCCCGCGAGGTACGTCCCGTCCCCGGCCGTGAAGCGCAGCCCGAGGTCCGTGGCCGCGGGGCCGATCGTCGCGGCAACGGCGGCCACCGGGCCGACGACCTCGCCGTCCCAGCGGCGCACGACGAGGCCGTCGGCGCCCGCGGGCGCGGTGACCGCGCGGTCGAGAGTGAGGACGTCGCCGGCGGCGGAGGAGCTCGGGTTCACGACGCGGTACAGCGCGCCGTGCGGCAGCCGGTCCGCGCGCCGCGCGAGCCACGACACCTCGACGAGCTCGTCCGTCGAGAACTTCACCGACGCCGACGGCTCCAACGTCACGGTGTCGCCGGCGACGGAACGGACGGCGACGGAGGCGGCGCCGTTCTCGACGGACCAGGCGAACCGCGCGTTGCTCCGCGAGCCTCCGTCGAGCACCTCGACGCGGAACAGCCCCTCGGGCAGCAGGCCGAGCGGGTCCCCCGGCGGGTCGCACGGGTCGGTCGTCGTGGTGGGCGCGGCCGAGTCGATCGTGAGGCGGCCGGTCGACTCCGACGGCATGCCCAGCGCGGCGAACGCCGCGGTGCACGTCGTCGCGGTCGTCGGCGCGACGCGCACGCGGTAGCCGACGCGCGCCCGCGCGCAGGACTCGACAGGCGCGATGGCCGGGTCGACGAGCTCGCCGGGGCGTTCGCTCGGCTGGACGTGCTCGAGGAAGACGTCGAGGAACGCCAGCACGCGGCCCGCGCCGATCGGCGCCACCTGGGCCTGCTCGGCGTAGCGGAACGACGCCGGGGCGAACGCCTCCCATCCGTCCACCCACATGCGCCCTGGCTGCACGAGCAGGTCGCGCGGCGTCGAGCCGAGGACCGACACGCGGAACGCGTCGCTGCCCTCGACGACGCCGGCCGGGCCGACGACGTCGCGCATGGCGTGGGCGGAACGGCGCGCGTCGGCGTCGGCGTTGAGGTTCCACTCGTGGTCCAGCAGCACGCGGCCCTGTTGCATCCGCGCGGCGGTCCACCGGTCGTCGCGGCGCAGCGGCACCGCGGTGTAGTCGCCGGTCATCTATTCCTCCCACTGCGCGACGGCCACGGCGGAGCGCAGGCCGAGTGGCACGAACTCGTCGATCCGCCGGCGCAGCCGCGCGATGCGCGCGCCGCGCCGGGCGTGGTGGTACGCGCCGACCTCGCCGCCGTCGCTCGCCGCCGTGAGCAGCGGGTGCTCCGGCTCGAGCGAGAGGGCGTAGTAGCCGGCCGCCTCGAACCCTTCCGAGACGAACGTGGGCGCGGGGAACCGCCAGCAGCGGTACGTCGCCGGGTGCGCCGGCGGGTCGGACAGGGCCGGGCCGAGGTACGAGCTGCGCAGGCACCCCTCCTGGCGCTGCACCACCTCGACGCCGTCGGCGAACACGCAGTCGACCGCCTCGATCGCGTCCACGCGGACAGGCCCGGCGAACGTCACGCCGTCCGCGTGCAGCACCGGCCCGAACCGCGTGAGCGCCGCGACCGCGTCCGCGGCGGGACCGCCCGCCGCCGCGTCGCACGGGCGCAGCAGGCGCCGCCGCCCGTCGACGACACAGTCGGTGAGCTCGATCGGGAGCGCCCCGAGCTCCGCGCGGATCGGCGCGAGGAAGCAACGCCGCGCGGCGAAGGACAGCTCCCACGCCTGCGGGTCGACCTCGACGCCGAACGCCGGGTCCATCGTCACGCCGTCGAGCGTCACGGCGCGCGAGCGCGGCCCGAGCAGCAGCCCGCCCGCGAGGTAGAAGCCTTCGAGGCTCACGCACCCGCCGTCGACGTCGACCGCGAGGTCGCCGACGACGGTGGGCGTGAGCAACGGCGGCGCGACGACCCGCCACCGCACGGCGTTGCCCGCGGTGCCCGTGACGGGCGCGGCGGCGAGGCGGTCGGAGGTCTCCAGCCGGATCTCGACGTCGGGCACGCCAGGGCGCGAGGAGCCGGCGGCGAGGGTGGGGACGCGGACGAGCGCGAGGGCGACCGCCTCCGCGAGCGTCGCGACGATCGTGTCGCTCGCCGAGACGGCGGCGGCGGCGGGGTTGACGGTGACGACGATGCGCGCGGCGGGGTCGGCGTCGGAGCGCGAGACGAGCGCGCCGATGCCGCCCGCGGCGGGGCGGTGCCACGTCGCGCGCAGCGGGCCCGCGAGCCCGCTGCCGAGCTCGACGAGACCGCGGCCCGGGTCGACGAGCACCTCGCCCGCGGCGGGCGGCGCCGGCGCGGGAACGCCCGGCGGCACGCTGCCGAACCGCACCTTCTCCCACGCGACCGCCGTCGCGCCGGCGGTGAGCCCGAGCAACGGCGGCACCGCGTCGCCGGGCCGCGTCGCGAGCGGGTGGTCGCCGCTCAGCGCGAGCGAGGCGCCGTACGTCACCTGGCCGGGGCCGGCGAGCGCGGCCATCACGTCGTACGTCGCGCGGACCGGCGCGTCGGACTCGTCGCCGGTGCGCGCGCGACCGGCGTCGACGCCGGTGTCGGACGCGAGCCGCACGGGGCGCGGCTTGAGGTACAGCGGGGCGTGCGCGCCGAGCGGGTGCAGCGCGAACCGCCGCGGGTCGGTCGCCGGGTCGAGCGGTGCGGCCTCGGTCGCGACGAGCGTCGACACCTGCCACGGCCACACGACCGCGGTGACGGCGCGCGGCGACCAGCGGCCGCCGGGCGTGACGCTGCGACGCGTGCGCTCGAACGGCGTCCCCACGCGGAACCGCGACCGGTCGCGCAGGTCGAGCGCGGCCGTACGCAGCGGCGGCGGGTGGCCGAGCCGCTGCGCCCACAGCGTCACCTGCCACCCCTCGACCGCGCGGGTCGTGAGGCCCGTGACGACCTCGGCGAAGTCCTCCAGCGCGGCGGGCGTGCCCTTGCGGCGGCGCAGCGCGACGGCGTACGCGACCTCGGTGCGTTCGGCGTCGGGCGGCAGCCCGAGCAGCGAGCCGATGTACGGCACCGCCCAGTCCGCGCAGCTCTCGACGAACAGGTCGTGCCACAGCGAGTCGACGTCGGCCTCGAGGAGGGCCTGCTGCCGGTCGACCGCCGCGAGCAGCGCGTCGAGCAGCCGCGACGCGTCCGGCTCGTCCGCCGGCGCGTCGCGTACGGCGGGCGGGAGCCACCGGGCGATCCCCGCGGTCTCGGTCATGCCACCACCTCGGTCACGGTCGAGCCGGGCGCGACGACGAGCAGCTCGTAGCGGCCGGCGACGAGGCGTTCGACAGGCGGGGCGGACGGCGCGGGGGGCGTGCCCGTCCACAGTCGCAGTGACGTCACGCCCGCGACGCCGGGCACCGCGTGGACGGCGCCGACGACGTCGGAACGGTCCAGCGCGCGGCCCAGGGAGCGCGCGCGTGGCCCGAGCGGCCCGTCGCCGTCGAGCAGCGCCGCGCGGACGGCCTCGGGCACGGTCCCGGCCGCGCGGCGCGGGTCGCGCGCGACGGCGAGCGCGACGCACGCCTCGGTCACGGCGCCGGCCGCGACGCAGAGCGGCACGGTCACGTCGCGGCGCGCGTCGAGGTACGCCGAGAGAGACGTGACCTCGTCGGGCACCGGCGCGCGGACCCCCTGCGCGCCGGCGAAGCGGACGAACGCCACGTGCAGGCCGGAGCGGCCGCAGGCGCAGCCGGGCGGGCCGTCGCCGTGCCACGCGGCCGTGTGGCTGACGCCGGGGAACGCGAGCGCGAGGTCGGCGAGGTCGCCCGTCGAGACCGCCCGCCCGAACGCCCGGGCGCGGGCCGGCGCCAGGCCGCGCAGCCGCTCCTCGTCGTCCTGGTCGGCGCCGCCGCTCGTCGGCCCGACGCCGCCGACGCCGCGCACGCCGCGGATGCTGCCGACGAGCGAGTCGATCGCGCCGGACTCGACCTCGCCGGCGGTGCCGCCGCCGACGCGGTACGCCGCCGTGACGTTGTTGCGACCGGTGGGCAGCCTGTTGCCGTCGTGCCCGTCGCCGAAGCGCACCGCGACGGCGCCCGTCGCGTCGAGCGTGGTGGCGTACGCGTCGACGGGGCCGGCGTCGTAGAGCGACGGGCGCTCCGCCCACTCCAGGCCGTCGACGCGGACGACGAGGGTCGAGACGGGCGTGCCGTCGGGGCCGATGTCGTACGCGACCGGCGACTTCGGCACCGCCATCACCTGGCCGGCGCGGATCGCGTCGCCGCTGCCGAGCGTGCTCGTCGCGGCCGTGCCGTGCCGGACGCGGACGACGTTGCCGCTGGCCGGCTGCTTGTCCACCGGGCCCGCCGGGCGGCCGTCGAGGAGGTCGACGACGAGGCCGTTCGGGGCGTCGCCCTGGGCGTCCTCCTGCTGGGCGGACCGCGCGCACTCGAACACCTCCCACACGGGCTCGCCGCCGTCCGGAACGCTGCGCACCGCGACGCGCGGCGGCGCCTCCGCGGGCGCCGGGTACAGCCGCAGGCGCGCGGGCGCGGGCGCCGGGGGGACGCGCGGCGGGATCGCGTAGTGGCGGGCGAGGACGCGGCGGTCGACGACGTACGCCGTCACGGGGCCGCCCCACGTCAGCGCCGGCACCGCCGTGGCGAACTCCAGCCTGGACACCCGCGCGGACGAGCCGGGCGCGATCTCCCACTCGACGAACGTGTGCCCGGAGATCGTCGCGACGTCGCACGCGCCGCGGCTCCAGTCGACGATCGCGCAGAGCTGCTCCTTGGAGACGTCCTCCAGCGCGGTGTCGAGGACGACCGACGCGCTCGACGCGCCGGTGGTGATCGCGCCGCCCGTGTAGAGCCCGCCGATCCCCACCGCGGTCGCCGCCGCGTCGGTGAGGCGCAGCGCGTGGGTGATGCGCCGCGCGGAGCCGGCGGACGCGACGACGCGGTACGCGCCGTAGACCGTCGACGTTCCCGGCAGCAGCGTGTGGAGGTCGCGGTCGAACGTCACGACGGCGGTGCCGAGCTCGCGCTCGCGCCCCTCGACCACGGTGAGCGCGATCGGGCTGAACGCCGCCGGCTTGCCCCAGTAGTAGTAGAAGAGCAGCCACGACCACCACGACGACCAGTCGCCGGACGGCACGGGCGCGGCGGGCTGCTCGGACTCGTTCAGCAGGAGGACGCGGTCGCCCGCGCCGAAGCCGGGGTCGCGCAGGAACCGCAGCTCGCGCCCGGTCGGCGCGGCGGGCTCCGGTACCGGGGTGGCGGTGAGGCTCGCCCAGTCCGCGTGCAGCTCGGTGGTCTCGGCGACCTCGTACTTCTGGCTCTCGCGCGTGCCGGGCACGGCCGGCGCCTGCACCCGGGTGCCGGCCGGCACGACGGGCGCCGCGCCCTTGTCGGTGTCGAAGCGCACCCACCCCGCCGCCGCGACGCCCGCGCGCGGGCGGTAGCCGACGAGCGCGGCCAGCCGGCGCAGGTCCGTCCAGTCCGCGGCGGTCGCGAGGTACGACTCGTTGGCGGTGAGCTCCGCGTACGCCGCGACGGTCTCGGCGACGTAGGCCCAGAGGCGTACGAGGCGCATCGCGCGCGGGTCGCCCTCGACGTCCCACGCCGCGCCGAGCGGCCCGCCGTCGGGGCCGCGCACGTGCTCGGTCTCGCGGACGAGGTCCTCGGCGAACGCCGCGAAGTCGCCCGAGCGACGTCGCAGCCGGGTGAGGCCGGGCGGCGGCGGGACGAGCCCGAGACGCGGGTCGCCGGACGCGCAGGGGCGGCGCGGGTCGCAGCTCACGGGCCACCTCGCACGACGACCTCGAGCCGCCCGCGGCGCGGCACGGCCGGGTCGTCGTCGAGCACCACGACCTCGTACGGCGCGACGGTGACGACCTGGCGCACGGTGCCGGGCGGGTCCGACAGCCGGCGCGCCTCGCGCAGCTCGACGGCGTCGACGCCCGGCACCGCGGCGGCGGCCGCGACGACCGAGGAGAGGTAGAGCGCGCCGCCGAGGTGCATCCGCGAGGAGTGGAACAGCCCCGGCCGCTCGTCGGTGCCCGGCCGCAGCGCGCGCAGGATCGCCGCCCGCACGCGCGCCGGGTCGGAGCCCGGCACCGCGCAGACGTCGAGCGCGACGAGCAGCCCGACCGGCGTCCCCGGCACGACGGCGACCTCCGAGCCGAGCATGCGTACGTCGTCCAGCAGCGCGCGCACCCGGTCGACGCGCTCGTCCTCGCCCTCGCGCGGGTCGTCCAGCAGGTCGAGCGCGACGCGTACGAGCGGCCACGAGCCCGACCACGAACGGCGCGCGGACGCGCGCTGCACGCCCGGCTCGCGGCGCGCGAGCTCGGCGTGGTCGGCGGGCAGGACCGCGCGCCGGGGCACGGCGGCGAACGCCTCCGGGGCGTCGCGGCGCACGTCGGCCAGCGGAATGGCGTCGCGGCCGCCCGTCGCGACGACCGGGTTGCGCGCCGTCGCGATCTGCGTCCACGACGCCGCGGCGCCGTCGGCGCCGCCGCCGTCGTCGCGCTCCAGGACGCCGAGGGCGTTGGCGGGGACGTTGCCCGCCGACCCGCCGCCGAGCTCGTACGCCGCCGTGACCCGGCTGCCGAGCGGGGGCGCCAGGCCGACGGCGCCGGTGCGGAACCGCAGCAGCGGCGGCTCGTCCTCCTCGACGTCGACGACGGCCGCGAGCCGCGCGGGCGGCGCGAGCAGCAGGTCGGGCAGCACGTCCGCGTCGACCACGGTGCCGGACGGCAGCGTCACGCGGAGGTCGAGCCGGTGCGGCGCGCCGTCCGGCCGCAGGGCGAGGCCGGCGCCGCCGAAGCGGCGTACGCCCGCGGCCACGAGGCTGTGCTCGCCGTCGCTCGCCGGCGACGTCGGCTGCGGGTCGCGCGGCGCGATCGTCCCGCTGCCGCGCACGAGCCGCCCGTGGTGGGCGGGCACGAGGTTCGCCCGCGCGACGGTGACCTCGGCGCCGCCCGCGCCGGTGTCGATCCCGACCGGGTACGCCCGCGCGAGCGCGTCGGCGGCGTCCCAGCGCACGCGCGTCAGGACCATGCCGGCCGGGGCGAGCGGGTCGTCGAGCGGGGCGACCTCGACGAGGCGTACGACCTGCGCCGTACGGCTCGGCAGCGGGTCGCGGAACGCCGCCACGCCCCCGTGCGGAGCGGGCCAGTCGGCCGCCCGGCGCGTCCAGTCGCGGTGCCGTACGGCGTCGCCGGGGTCGACGACCTCGAAGACCAGCAGCTCTCCGGCGCGCAGCCACGCGTTGCCGAGCGCGTCGGCGGGGCGGGGGCGTACGAGCACGCACTCGGTCGCGCCCGCAGGGAGGCAGCAGGCGTCCTCGGACCAGTCGTAGATCGCGATCTCGCCGAGCGCGGCGCGGATCGTGCGCCCCTCCTCCAGCGTGAACGCCGTCGCGGAGCCGGGCGCCGACGCGGCGACCATGCCGGGCGCCACGTCCAGGTCGGCGGAGCCGGGCGCGGTCGTGACGAGGACCGTCGTCGTCGCCGACGCGGCCTCCTCGACGGCGAAGTCGACGAGCCGCGCGTGGCGGCGTACGGACGTCCGCAGCCGCGCGGTCTCCAGGTACGCCTCGGTCGCGACGCGGTCGAGCCGGTAGTGCAGCAGGTCGCCGATGTGCGCGAACAGCTCGAGGACGGTGATCGTCGGGTCCGCGACCGACAGGTCGGCGGAGGGGTCGTCGCGGCGCAGCATCTCCACGAGCGCGCGGCGCAGCGACGTCCAGTCGCGGGCGAGGTAGTCGTGCACCCCCGACGGCTTGGGCAGGTCGGCCGCCGGCACGTCGTCGGCGCAGGCCTCGTAGTCGGGGCACTCCGGGCGCAGCCGTACGGGCACCCACGTGCGCAACGGGTCGAACGCCAGCACCGGCGCCGGCGGCTCGGGCGGCGTCGTGCCGACCGCGGGCAGCACCCGCAGCCGGTAGCGGCCGGTCTCCGGCGCGCCGGCGAGAGTCAGCTCGACGTGCGGCACGGGCAGCGCGACGACGGCGGCCGCGGCTACGGCGACGCGCGCGCCGCCCGGCGGCGGGTCGAGCCGCCAGCGCCGCACGTCGGCGAGCTCGGCCGGCGGGTCGCGGAACAGGTACACGTCGACGATCCGCGTGGTCCCGGACAGGCGCGTGCCGGCGCCGCGCAGCGCGTGGGCCGGCGCGCCGGCGGCGAGCAGCCGCGCCGGGCGGTGGACCGGAGGGCACGTGGGCTCGAACGACGTCGTCACGGCTCGGCCCGCACGTCGACCGTCGCGGGCGCCCCGGCGGGCTTGAGGCGGTACGTCACCTGCGCGTGCAGCGTCGACTCGGCGTCGCGCCGTACCGTCACCGACTCCACGTGCACGCGGTCGCCGAGCGCCTGGTCGAGCGACCCGCGCGCGCGGACCTCGACGACGTTGAGCAGCGCGTCGTGCAACGGCTCGAACAGCGTCGACGCGCCCAGCCCCGCGCCGAAGCCGGGGCGGTGCAGCCGCTCCCCGGCGCCCGTCAGCAGCACGAGGCGTACGAGGTCCGCGACGTGGCGTTCGACGTCGGCGTCGGCGAGTTGGCGGGCGGGGGTCAACCGGTACGGGTGGCGGGCGGGGTTCACTGACCGCGCACCTTCGTCTGGTAGCCGCTGACCGTCGCCGGCCCCTGCGGCACCTGGGCGGCGTTGACGCAGAGCCCGACCGACGACGACAGCAGCACCGGCCGGCCCTGCGCCTTCACCCGCGTCGCCGGCATCTGCCAGCGGACGAGGACGCACGGCGACGGCGCGCCGCTGACGTTGAACGCGCAGCCGGCGACAGTGGTCACGTCGTCGGCGCAGGCGACGACCTTGCCGCCGACCTTGACGCGGACCGCGGTCGGCACGAGCGAGCCGCTGCCGCCGTGCGGGCAGGTGATCGTCATGCCCTGGTGGAGGAGGTAGCCGGGCATCAGCTCACCTCCAGCGCGCCGTCGTTGACCGAGACCGACGAGCGCGTGACCGCGATCTTCATGGCGCCGAACTCCACGCGGACGCCGTCCTTGTCGAGCGCCACGAGCGCGCCCGACGCGGCGGTCAGCTCGATCGCCTCGCTGCCGCTCTCGTCCTTGAGCTCGACCTTGTTGCCGGCAGGGGTCAGCAGCACGACGCTGTCCGGGCCCGCGCCGGGGACGCCCTCGCCGTTGGCCCACGCCGCGCCGGACCAGACGGGCACGCGCGTCACGTCGCCCGCCGGCCACTCGACGTGGACCAGCGCGCCGACCGGCGGCACGGCCGCGAGCCCGACGCCGGAGCCGGCGTACGGCGTCGACGGCTGGCACCAGCCCGTCGTCTCGTCGCCGAGGATCTCCGGCACCTTCGCGCGCACCCGCGACAGCCCGAGCGGGTCGTCGTTGTCGACGACCGTGCCGGGGTAGCGGCCGAGGAAGCGGTCCATCAGAGCAGGCCTCCCAGGAGGCCGCCGCCGCCGAACGGCTCGTCGCCGGAGACGCCGAGAGCGTTGCGGCGCAACGAGATCTGCTGCTTGTGCGACGACATCGTCACGACGTGCTGGACCTTGTCGACGAGGTAGCGGCCGGACAGCGTCTCGCCGAGGCCGCGGACCAGCAGCGGCCGGCGGGCGCGGACGAGCAGGCCGGACTCGTCGGTGTCGATCTCGGCGGTGAGCGTCACCGAGTACGCCGTCCGCCGCGCCACCGACGTCGCCGCCTCGGCCGGCTCCACCTCGCCGAACACGTCGGTCGGCGCGAGCAGCGTCGCGACCTGGCCGCCGAGCGCGTTCGCCCCCTGCGCCTCGTCGGTGCCGTCGGCGTCGCCCTGCGCGACGCTCGCCGACAGCGGCGGCAGCCGCCGCGCGGTGACGCGTTCGCCCGCGAGCAGGTCGGCGCGCACCGTCGCGCGCGGGCCGTGGCCGCCGTACGCCAGCGACAGCTCGCCCTGCGGGTCGGCGAGCGGGTCGAGCGGGTGGAAGTGCCCGGTCACGACGCCGGGTTCGTCGGACTCGAGGTACGCCGCGTAGCCCCACTTGTCGGCAAGCGCGCGGACGAACGCCCAGTCCGTCGCGCGCTGCATCACGACGTGCACGTCGGGCTCCGCGGCGGCGGCGGTGTCCTCGACGTCGGGCGTGAGGCCGTACGTCCCGAAGATCGCGCTCGCGATGTCGCTGTCGCTGACGCCGGGCCAGGCGACGGTGCGTTCCTCGGCGTCGAGCTCGGCGACGCGGTCGAGAGCCTTCACCGTGATCCGCGACGCGCCCTGGCTGTCCACCTCCCACGTCGCCTCGCTGGAGTAGCCGTCGAACCGGTACGTCACGTCGTCCCGCGTCAGCGCGACCGCGACGGGCGTGCGCGGCGTCGCGAGCGGGTCGAGCAGGCTGCACCACTCCCCCTCCGGCGTCGCCTCCAGGCGAGCGACGAGCGTGAGCGCGTCGGCCTCGGCCGTGGCCTCCTCGACGCGCAGCTCGATGAGCGCTTCGAGCTCCTCGACGGTCACCTCGGTGCCGTCGATCTCCAGCAGCAGCATCGTCGGCATCAGGCCCCCTCGCGCCCGGGAAGGTCGACGCGCTGGCCGGGACGTTCGAGCCGCGTCGCGTCGTGCCACGGGTTGGCGTCGGCGAGGCGCCACCACTGCGTGCTGTCACCGGCGGCGGCGTGGGCGAGCAGGTCGAGCCGGTCGCCGGCGCGGACGTCGTAGCCGCCGGTCGCGACCTCCGGCGCGGGCACGACGCGCGGCGCGGACAGCGTGATCGGCGTGCCGTCGGCGGCCGTCGACGTGACGGTCGGCTGCGTCGCGTAGCGGGACTTGGCGTCGTACACGTCAGCCCCCCAGCTCGAGGATCTGCGGGAGCTGGAGTACGGCCTTCACCTCGCGGGCGGCCTTGTAGTAGTCGGCCGCCGCCTGCGCGACGGTCTCGCCCGGCAGGTCCTCCTTGCGCAGCACGCTCAGGCCGAGGTCGGCCGTCGCGTGGATCGGGTTCAGCAGGTCGTCGAACGCCGTCTCGCGGATCGTCAGCGACTTGAGCAGCACCGGCGTGATCCGCGTCGGGCCCCACGCGAAGAAGATCAGCGGCAGCCGCGTCGGCGGGATCTGCGCGCCGGCGCTCCCGCCGAGCAGGCCGCCCACGAGCCCGCCGAGCAGCGACGACCCGACCGGCTGCATGAGCATCTCGATCGCCGCGAGCCGCGGCGAGATGCCGAACAGCGTCGTCAGCGGCCCGCCGCTCTCCAGGGCGTCGGTGGCGTCGAGCTCCAGCGTGACCGAGTAGTCCTCGTTCGGGGGCGCGCCGACCGCGCGCTTGTCGCTCGTCTCGCCCTGGACCGCGACGTGCGCGAAGACGCGGGTGACGGTCGTCGGGTTGTACTGGAACAGCACGACGGTCGGGATCAGCCCGAGCAGCGGGTCGCTGAACGACAGCAGCATCCCCTTGAGCAGCGTCACGTCCGCCCCCCGTCCCGCTGCCGCGCGACGGCCGAGGCGACCGCGTCGGCGACCGTCCGCTCCGGGCCGGCCGGCCACGGGCCGCCGCGCAGCACGGTCTCGATCGCGGTCCGCAGCAGGCACGGCGACGGCGCGCGGTCGGTCTCGACGCGGACGTTCATCGCGCGCTCCAGGCCTTGCCGAGCTTCTCGTACTCGCGGCGCAACGCCCGGTCGACGTGCGCGGGCCCGACCGCCGCGCCGTCCATCGCGGCGAGGAACGCCGCCGACAGCGCCGCCTGCTGGATCGGCCCGCCCGCGAGCTCGCCCGCCGCGAGCGCGTCGAGGTCGAGGTCGTCCGTCGGCGCGGCGCCGGGGAACGCCCGCCGCCACAGCTCGCGGCGCAGCTCCGCGTCCGGCAGCTCGAAGCGGATCGAGAACCGCAGCCTGCGCAGGAACGCCTCGTCCAGCGCGGCGCGGCGGTTGGTCGCGAGGATCACCAGGCCGGTGAACGTCTCCACGCGCTGGAGCAGGTAGTTGACCTCGAGGTTCGCCCAGCGGTCGTGCGCGTCGTGCTGCTCGGTGCGCTTGCCGAACAGCGAGTCGCACTCGTCGAAGAACAGCACCGCCGCCGCGCGCTCGGCCTCGTCGAACGCGACGGCGAGGTTCTTCTCCGTCTCGCCGATGTACTTCGACACGACCGACGACAGGTCGATCCGGTACAGGTCCTGCCCCAGCGCGGCGGCGACGGCCTCGGCGGCGAGCGTCTTGCCGGTGCCCGACGGCCCACCGAACAGCACCGCGACGCCCTGGCCTCGGGGGAGGCGTCGGCGGAAGCCCCAGTCGTCGAGCACCACGTCCTGGAGGGCGACGTGCGCGACGACCTCGTCGAGCTGCGCGCGCACGTCGGGCGGCAGCACGAGGTCGTCCAGCGTGAACGCCGGCGCGACGAGCGAGGCGACGCGGTTCAGCTCGTGCTCGGGCTGGCGCCGCGCGGCCTGCCACACGTCGTCCAGCGCCGGCGTACGGCCCGCCCACGCCGCGTCGAGCGCGGCGCTCGCGACGGCCCTGTCGATCTCCTCCTCGGCGAACGCGAACCGCGCGCCGAGGCGCGCCGCACCGTCCGCCGCCGCGGCCTCGGCGAAGCCGGCGGCGCGCAGCGCAGCCGTCCAGTGCGCGCGGCGCGCGGCCGGGTCGGGCCGGCGCAGCTCCACGACGTGCGCGCCGTACGGCGCGTCGGCCGGGCCGCCGTACGCGAGCAGCGCGCCGTCGCCCGGCGCCCAGGCGAGCTCCTCGAGCCGCGCCGCTTCGACGACGGGCAGGGCGGCCTCCAGCCGCGCGAGCAGGCGCAGCTCGGGCGCGGGGCGCGCGTCCTCGACGGCGGGGCGGCCGAGGAGCGCGGCGACGGCGCGAGCGAGCGCGTGCCCGCCGGCGCCGCGCGGGCCGCGCAGCAGGACGGCGCGCGGGTCCGCGGCGAGGCGGAGCGCGAGGCGTTCGGCCGGCTCGGCGTGGCGAGGGACCGGCTCCTCGGACGGCTGCGGCGTCGCGAGCGGCGGCAGGCCCGCGAGCACGCGCAACGCCGTCGGCGTCAGACGCAGCGGCCGGTCCGGCCCGGCGCCGTCCTCGACCACGCCGCCGCGGACGAGCGCGCCGTCCGGCGGCAGCGCGGGCGGCACCGCCACGTCGAACGGCGCGAGCACCAGCCGCAGCAGCGACGCGGAGGCGTAACGCCGCCCGCCGTCGTCGTGCGCGCAGCCCAGCACGACGGCGAGCTGCGGGTCCGCGTCGGCCCACCACGCCGCGGCGACCACGAGGCGTTCGCCGACGTCGAGGGCGAGCACGTCGCCGAGCCTGGCGAACCGTCCGTCGGCGGTCGTCATCGCGTCGACGGCCTTGGCGAACGCCGCGCGGTCGTCGTCGGAGGCGACCGGCGCCATGCCGACGCCCGCGAGCAGCCGCGCGACGTCGCTGCCCGCGCCGTCGTCGGGCACGGCGGCCCACGTCTCGCGCAGCCGGGCGAGGTACCCGCCGAACGCCACGTGCAGCGCGTCGAGCGCTGCGACCAGCCCGGGGTCGTTCACGTGGTCACCGTCGTGGGGAAGGCCGCGCCGGCGACGCGCTGCGAGCGAAGGGTGAGGGTGCGCTCGCCCGCGGTCCCGGCGGGGACCACGAACCGCACCTGCGTGGGCGACAGCACCGTCGCCGCCACGCGCGTGCCGTCGACGAACAGCTCGGTGTCCGTTCCGCAGTGCGCTGTCGTCAGCGTGACGGTCGCGCCCTCGGCGACGGGCGCGCTCGCCGAGAGGATCGTCGGGACGACGGTCAGCGCCAGGCTGTCGCCGCGTACCGGAAGGCCCTCCGCGCTCATCGTCACGTCGAGGCGGCGCACGCCGGCGCGCAGGTCGTTGCGCGGCAGCCGCATCGTCACCGTCGTCGCCGTCGACGCGGTGACGGTCATCGGCCAGCCCGCGTCCGGCGCGCCGGCCGGGTCGCCGGGCTCCGGCGCGAGCGTGAACGCCGCGCCCGGCAGCAGGCCGTCGACGGTGACGACGGTCGGAGTGGCCGCCGCGATCCGGCTCGGCGTCGCGCCCGCGAGCCGCGCGCCGCGCGTCGGCGCGGTGACGAGGCGGCGTTCGCGCACCGGCGGCCCGGGCTCCGACGTCCGCTGCTGCTCGACCGTGACGAGGCTGACGACGTAGCCGACCGACAGCCGGATCGGCTCCGACGCCGAGGTCCAGATCTTGGAGAGCGTCTCGAGGTCGAGCGACTCCAGCGCGAACCGCAGCGGCTCCGCGAGCGGCGGCGGCGTCGGCGGGAGGAACGGCGACCCCGCCCCGACGATCGCGTTCTCGTGCACCGCGCGCATCGCGGCCGCGAGCGCGATGTGCGCGGTCTGCTCCTGGTCTCCGACGGCGGTCAGGTCGGCGGGGTACGTCGTCAGCAGGTAGTGCAGCTCCAGCGCGAGCGGCGGCGCGCCGCGCGAGGTGTGCGAGCCGGTCGCGGGCGGCTCCATGTTGCGGTACGCGGCGTTCGGGGCGATGCGGTAGAGGAACCAGTTCAGCCGCGGCCCCTCGGCGTCCCGGTCGAGCGGGCCGACCGTCACCTCGGGGCGGGGCATCATGCCCGCGTCGACGAGGCCGCGTTCGGCGATGCGCTTGAGCGCGTCGTCCACGACGCGGATCGCCTCGGCGGTGACGGTCACGCGCGGCTCGCATGGCGCGACCGCGCGCCGCGCCGGGCGGCGAGCGAGGCGAACGCGTCCGCGGCCGGAGCCGGCGCCGGCGCGGTGACGACGGTGATCTGGTCGATGCGTACGGTCGGCTCGGCGGGCGGCGCGGCCTGCGCGGGCGCGGCGGCGGGGGCGTCCCACCACGCCTGCGCGACGTCGGACACGGCCCTGCGGGCCGCACCGCGGGCGGCGCCCGCGACGTTCGCGGCGGGCGGGGGCGCGGCGGGTGAGACGAGGGCGGTCATTGCCTCGCCTGACGGGGCTGCCTCGACGGCGGGCGGGACCGTGGGCGGGCCGTCCGCGCCGGCAACCGGCGCCCCACCCTCGCGCGCGGCCAGGTGGGCGGCGACGGTCTGCGCGACGGCGGCATCGGGCGGCCGGGTGGCGGGCGGCGGGACGGCCGCGGCGGGGGGCGGGGCCGCGGCGGGTGAGACGCGGGCCGACACTGCCGCGGCCGACGGGGCTGCGTCGACGGCGGGCGGGCCCGTGGGCGGGCCGTCCGCGCCGGCGACCGGCGCCCCGCCCTCGCGCGCGGCCAGGTGGGCGGCGACGGTCTGCGCGACGGCCGCGTCCGCGGCGTCGGGTGGCCGGGTGGCGGGCGGCGGGACGGCCGCGGCGGGATGGGAGGCCGTGCGGGGCGTCGCGTCGCCGCGTACCGTGGCGGCGGCAGCGGGGCGCACCGCCGCGACGCCGCTCGCGGTCGGGCCGGTCTCGCCCGTCGCGGCGGTCTCGCCCGTCGCGCCGATCACCGCGCGACCGAGAGGACCGTTCGCACCCGTCGCCGCAACGGTCGCCGCGCCACTCGCCACGCCACTCGCCGGGGCAGCGTCCGGTGCCGCGCGGTCGGCGGGACCACCGCTCGCCGCACGGGTCGCGCCGCCCGGCGCCTTCCCCGCAGGCGAGGTGGCCTCCGCCGCCGAGCCGACCGAGGCCGCCTCCGGCCGCGCCGTCGTCGCGGCGGCCGGCACCACCAGCGCGGCGCCCGCCTGCACGTCACCGGGGGCGCCCGGCAGCCACCCCGATCCGTCCCCGACCAGGCCGCCCCAGGGCGAGGCCGTACGCACCGCCGGTCGCCGCGCGCGCGCCACGAGCCGCGACGCGGCGGAGCCGCTCACCGCCCCTCCGCGACGAGCCACGCGAAGCGGCTACGGCGGTCCGGCGGCAGTGCCTCGATCGTCGCGAGGTCCCAGCCGTACGTCCTCGCCAGCAGGTGCACCTCGACGTCCGCGTCGTCGAGCACCCGCATCAACGACTCCAGCACCAGCCGCTGCACGTCGACCGGGCTCTCGACCGTGGCGCCGCACTCCGCGCAGACCGCGACCAACGGCCCCGACAACGTCGTGTCGACGGCGTCGATGTCGTCCGCGGTCGCGGCGCGCGACGGCGTCCCGACCGTGCAGCGGCGCAGCAGCTCCTCGGTCGCGACGTCGACGTCGGGGGGCAGTCCGGCGAGGTCGGCGTACGTCGGCTCGCGCACGCCGGCACCCGGCCCCAGCGGCACCGACCGCGGCTCCCACGGCGGCACGGTCCGAGGGCCGAGCAGCACCGAGCTCACCGCGTCGCACGCGCCGCAGGTCAGCGTGAGCTCGAGGTCGCGACCGGTCACGGCGCGGTGCACGTCGAGCAGCGCGCGGTCGCCCGCGCCGAGGGCCGTGCGCGGCGCGTCGTAGCCGGCCGCCGCGAGCAGCGCGGTCGCCTGCGCGAGCTCGTCGGGGTGCTCGCGCAGCACGCCGAGCGCGCGCTGGTCGATCAACGCGATCAGGCCTCTACCGGCTCGGTCACCGCCGGGTCGCGTTCCCAGCTCTCGAGCTCGAGCTTGATGGTCTCGATCGCGACCGCGGCGTTGGCGGCGTCGAGCTGCGGCATCGCCTGGTACTCCGACACCCAGCAGCGGTGCAGGTTGTACGACATCACGCGCTGGCCGGCCTCGTTGAAGACGTCGAGCGTGACGTCCTTGCGGAAGCTCTTGAGCGAGATCGGGTTCTGCAGCGAGTGGACGAGGTTCGCCCACTTCTCGAACTCGGGGTCGTGGGTGACGCCGCGTTCGAGCGTCACGCCCTCGTACTTCGTCACGCCCGGGCTCTTGCGCTCGCGCGAGGGGTCCGCGCCGTCGCGGTGGACGACGGGCGTCGTCGTCCGCTTCAGCGCGCTCATCTTCGACAGCCCCGCGACGTAGTTGCCGTCCCATCGGACGCGGAACATGAAGGACTTGTACGGGTCGAACCGCGTCGCGTTCACCGTGAACTGCGCCACCTCAGTCCTCCAGCTTCGTCATCTGCGTGATCGTCACGATCACGAACTCGGCGGGCTTCAACGGCGCGAAGCCGACGACGACGTTCACCCGCCCCAGGTCGACCTCCGACTGCGGGTTCACCGTCTCGTCGCACGTGACGAAGAAGCTGTCCGACTCCGCGCGCTTCGAGCTCTGCTGGAACGCCCCCGCGGTGAACAGCCCGCGCATGAACGTCGTCACGGCGAGCCGGAGCTGCCCCCACAGGTCGGGGTCGTTCGGCTCGAACACCGCGAACTGCGTCCCGAGGAACAGCGAGCTCGCGATGTAGTCGGTGAGCCTGCGCACCGGCACGTACTTGAACTCCGACGCCTGCGAGTCGGCGCCCTTCAGCGTCCGCGCGCCCCACACGACGGTGCCCGCCCCGGGGAACGTCCGCAGGACGTTGAAGCCGCGCGGGTTCAGCAGGCCCGACACCGCGTCGTCGGTCGGGCGGGCGGGTCCCGAGACGCCGACGACGCCGGCCTCGAGACCGGCGGGCGCCTTCCAGATGCCGCGGCTCGTGTCGATGCGCGCCATCACGCCGGCGACGGCGCCCGACGGGGGCAGGCTCAGCTCGACCGGCAGCCCGCCGGGCCCCTGCTCCACGACCTTGACGCGCGGGTAGTAGATCGCGCCGTGCTCGCCGAGGGCGGCGATGCCGCCGACGTTCGGGGTGTTGCCGGGCGTCCACGTCCTCGACGTGTCGACCACGAGGAACGCCCGCTCGCGCTTGCAGTGCGACAGCGCCAGCCCGAGCGCCTGGTTGCGCAGCGACGCCGTCGCGTCGCCCGCGTCGGTCGGGTCGCCCGCGGGCACGTCCGGCAGGCAGAGGAGGTTGAAGCGCGGGAAGTCCAGCACGCCGAACGCGTAGATCCCGCCGGTGCCGGAGGCCGGGACGACCTCGGCCGCGGTGACCGGGAAGTCGCGCCCGCCGGCGAACGCCTTCGGCGTGCCGGCGGTCGGCACCGGCCGCAGCGCGGCGGCGCCGGAGGCCTCCTTGACGTTCGAGTCGCCGAGCGACGCCTGGCTCCACGTCAGCCCGAGGCCGAGGGCCTGCGACGCGTCGTCGGTCGGCGCGACCTGGACGGTGACGGACTGGTTGGGGCCGGCCGTGCCGGTCGTCGTCAGCGTGAAGCGGTTCGCCGCCTGCGACGCGGCGAGCGGGAGCCCCGCGCTCGCGATGGCGGCGTTGATCACGGTGACGGCGTCGTTCTTGGACAACGTCGACGGTGTCGCGGAGGTCGTGAGCCGCAGGTCGGCCGGGGCGCCGAAGTTGACGACGACGCGCAGCGTCGCGCGCGGCGGCAGCGTCACGGTCCCGGCCGGCAGCACCTTGCCCGTCGAGACGCCCTGCGCGGCGCTCGCCGGCATCGCCGCGGGCCCGGAGATGGCGACCAGCGCCGACTCCGGCAGCACCTTCGATACGTGCCGCGGGTGCGACGGCGACATCGACAGGTCGCGGAACGTCTCCTCCGCCAGCACGACCGACGCGCCGGTGCGCGGGTCCTGGCCCCGCTGGCGCACGACGAGGTTGAACAGGTCGTCCGGGTTCGACGCCGCGTGGTCGACCTCGCCCTCGAGGCCGGTGCCGCCGACCTTGTTGGCCCACGACCCGGGGCCGTTCGCGCGCAGCACCAGCACCTCGGCCGGCGCCGCGTTGCTGAACGACGCGGTCGCGCGGTCCTGCGTGCCCTCGGGGTTGGGCGCGCCCGCGACGCGGACGACGATCGCGTCGCTGCCGCCGTTGGCGAAGAAGTGCGCGACGGCGTGCCCCATCGGTTGCGCCTCGCCGACCGGCGCGCCGAACGCGCGGACGTACTCCGCCACGGAACGCACCCGCACCGGCACGTTCACCGGTCCCTGGCGCGCGCCGCCGACGAACGCCGTCACCGACGTCGAGACGCCGACGATCGTTCGCGCTCCCGACGGGCGCTCCTCGACGTACACGCCCGGATAGGTCGTCTGTACCGGCATGGGTCCTCCTCGCGCGGTGCTCGGAAGCACCCTTCCGCCGCGCCGTCACGTGGCCGTCACCGCGCCGTCACGGCGCCCAGCCACTCCCCGACGAGCGCCGGCACGTCCTCGACGCGCGCGGTGACGCGCTCGTAGGCGGGCTCCTCGCCCGGCGTGAGCTGCCCCCGTACACGTGCCGTCACGGCGCCGTCCTCGCCGGTCCACACGCGCACCACGAGGACGTACGTCCGCTCGCTCATGCCGCCTGCTTACGCCGCGGCTGTCACGCCCGCGTCACCCGGACGTCAACGGCTCCACGAGCGCCGTGAGCCGCGGCGACGGCTCGACGTCGAGCTCGTCGCGGAGCATCCGGGCGAACGCCGCGTACTCCCGCAGCGCCTCGCTGCGGTTGCCCTCCGCGAGGTGCACCCCGATCAGCGCGCGGTGCGCGCTCTCGCGCAGCGGCTCGACGCGCACGGCCGCGAACGCCGCGTCGACGGCCTCCCCGAACCGTCCCTCCGACGCGAGCAGCGCGGCGAGTGCCTCCAGCGCGTGCAGGCGGAGCTGGCGCCAGCGCTCGCGGCGGAACACCACCCAGTCGTCGTCGTACCAGCCGGGCAGCAGCTCCTCGTCGAGCGCCGCGACGGGGCTCGCGACGCCGAGGTCCCCGAGCGCCCGGCCGCCGACGATCGCGTTCGCCAGCCGCGTCGACGACGCGAGGTCCACCGCCACGTCAGGGCCGAGCGCCACGTCGCTCACCGTCGTCGTCACCAGCGACCCGGCCGCCTGGCGCAGCCGCCACAACGCCGACCGCAGGCTCGCCGCCGCGTGCTCCTCCGTCGAGTCGAGCCACAGCGCGCTCGCCACCTGGGCCCTGCGCACGGGGCCGTCGTGGACGGCGAGGTAGGCGACGACGCGCTCGGCGCTGCCGGGCAGCGCGACCGCGCGCCCGTCCCTGCGGACCTCGAAGCCGTTGAGGAGCCGCAGCTCCGACACCGTCCCGCGCCTGACGGCACGGGGCTCCGCGATGCGCGTGTCCCCCGCCATGGCGGCGACCGTAGTCCGAAACGTCTCCGGTGGATATGCGCAAATGGTCAGATTCATGGTGCTCGCGGGTTCCGCCGCGGGACGAACGGCGCGACGATGGCGCGATGGAGACGTACGCGCCGGCCGTCTCGGCGTGGACCGCCGCGCTGCTGCGCGCCGACGCGACGCGCCCGGGCGACGCCGCCGAGCGCGCGGCGGACGCGGCGGGCGGCGCGGCCGAGCACGGCGCCCGGACCGCGCGCCCGCGCCCTGCCGCGCGTGGCCGCGCGGCCGACACGGGAACGCCGCCGTGGGGCTCAGGGCGCGCGCTGCACACCGCCGAGCGGGCCTGGCACGAGCGGGTCCTCGGCGCCGACCTCGGGGACGTTCGGGTGCACGAGGGCGAGGCGCCGGCGCGGTGGGCGCGCGGGCTCGGCGCGCGGGCGTTCAGCGTCGGGCGCGACGTCGTGCTCGGCAACGGCGCGTACTCCCCCGCGAGCGCGCCGGGGCGGCGCCTGCTCGGCCACGAGCTCGCGCACGTCGTCGCGGCGCGGGGCCGGGCGACGCCGCTGCTGGCGCGGGTGACGTTGTCGGCGGCCGACTTCGAGGCCATCGCGGACTCGCTCAACGCCGCGCTCACGAGCACCACGTCCGACGAGGAGCTCGTCTACGTCGCGCTGCAGAAGGTCGCGCGCGACGCGACCGCCACCGCGACGCTCCGCGCGACGTACAGGACGCGCCACACGAACGACCTCGACACCGACCTCGCGAAGCGGCTCAAGGGCAGCGCGCTCGCGCTCGCGAAGGGCCTGCTCGCCGCGAAGGGCGGCACCGCGATCCCGGCCGCGCCGGCCAGCGCCAAGGCGCACGACGCGCTCGCGAAGGCGGCGCACGCCGCGCTCACCGCGAAGACGCCGAAGCCCGAGGCCGTCTACGCCGCGCTGCTGCCGGTCGCGCAGAACGCCGCGGCCGCCACCGCGCTGAGGGCGGCGTACACCGCGCTGTTCACCACCACTCTCGACAGCGACGTCACGACGCACCTCGCCGGCGCCGACCGGGCGTACGCCCTCTACCTGCTCAACGCGCCCGGCCCGGCGTCGCCCATCACGTCGGCGTTCCAGAGCCCGCCGGGGTTCGGCACGTCGGCGAAGACGGCGACGATCGCCGGCGGGACGCTGTCGGCGGGGACGAAGGTGCCGTTCACCACCGCGACGGGCTCCTCGGCGTCGGCGACGTTCGGCTACGGGTACTCCGGCGGGCTTGCGCACGACACGCGGTTCCTCCAGGCGATCTCGCGCGAGATCGTCGTCACCGACGCGAAGGGCACGCGCTCGCTCTCCGACACCGTGTCGATCGGGACGCGGACGTACGCGCTCACGCAGCCGCCGCCGGCCGCGCGGACCTACAGCATCGACAGCGACCGGTCGACGACGCCGTTCTTCGACGAGGCGCACCCCAGCTCCGGCCTGCGCGACGCGACGTCGGTCGCGACGTACGACACCCCCTCGCCGATCAAGAAGCTCGTCACCCGCGAGCTCGCTGCGGGCGCGACGACCGTCGTGTCGAAGGCGCGGTTCGACGTGTTCGCGATCCGCGACTTCGCCCCCGTCCACCACTTCGTCATCGAGGTGACGTGGACGTTCACCGACCCCACGAGCCTCCCGGCGGCGACCCGCCAGGTCGTGTCGAGCACGGCTGTCACGGCGCTGCCGGCGGACGTCAAGGCGCAGCTCGACGCGCAGTACCCGTCGTTCTCCTACATCCGCTGAACCGTCACGGCCGCGGGATCGACGGGTCGCCGCTCGTGTCCAGGTCGCGCGAGACGTGCCGCGCGGCGTCGGTCGCCGCGGGCGCCGGCGTGCGCTCGTCGTAGAGCGCCATCGTGAGGTCC
The DNA here is from genome assembly GCA_035940575.1 of Frankiaceae bacterium. Classification (GTDB taxonomy): domain Bacteria; phylum Actinomycetota; class Actinomycetes; order BP-191; family BP-191; genus BP-191. The sequence continues at coordinate 176,517 of DASZER010000043.1, forward strand.
AGCCACGTGTCGATCGTCGCGGTCGTGTACGCCGTTCCGGCCATGTTCCCCGGATGGCTCAGCAGGATCACCGCGAGCATCGACCTGTCGCGTACGGCCTCCGGCTGGGTGAACCAGCTCGCGCACAGGTACCCCGTCGGCGGCTCCTCCCGCTGGCGCGCGGCAGTCGTCGCGCCCGTCGTCGCGATGCCGTCGCGGCCGAAGCCGAGGTTGGGCCCGGTGCAACGGCGGTCGTTCGCGACACAGGTGATCGGCACGCCGCGCATCGCGCCGCGCGCGGCGGCGTAGACCGTCCAGGCACGGGCGACCCCCGCGAGGTCGGTGATGCCGGCGGTCGTCAACGGCGGGTGCGGCAGCGGGTTCAGGCCCGCGCCGAACCCGGCCAGCGTGTCGTCGGCGTCGGTCAGCGCGCGCTCGACCCGCGCGATCGCGCGCCGCACCATGTCGTCGTCCGGGCAGCGCACCGGGCGCTCCTGGGGCGCCGTCACGAGGTCGAGCCCCGGCGGGCTGTTGAGGAGCCGGACGAGCATCGCGTAGCTCTCGGCGTTGTCGAGCGCCTCGTCCGGCGTGAGCAGGCGGATCAGCCTGTCGTGGCGGTACGCCCGGTCCCTGACGTGCCCGAACTCGTTGCGGCCGCGCCGGATGCCCACCTCCGGCAGTGCGGTGTGCGCGAGCTCGTGGACCACGGTCGCGGTGGCCTCGTCGCTGACGCTCGTCCCGCACAGCACGAGCGCGTACTGCCTGTTGCTCTGGGCGTACGCCACCGTGGCCCCGCCGCAGTGCGGGTCGTTCGGCGCGGCGCAGTCGATCTGGACCAGACCCGAGCGCAGCGCGAACGCGAGGTGCGCGAGCCGCGACGTGATGACCTGGACGTAGAGCCAGTCGCTCGTGTGGAACGCCGCCATGACCGACGCGGCGACGTGGGGGTCCGGCGGGGAGCCGCCGATCACGAGGTCCGCCTGGTAGCGGTACAGCCTCGGCAGCGCGGCGGTGAGCCAGGCGAGCGCCGCGTCGCGCGCGGGCACGGCGGCGGGGCAGACCGCGGCCGCGGCCGCCGGTGCGGCCGGCCCGGCGGGGGCGGGGGCCGGCGCCGCGGGGGCCGGCGCGGGCTGCGGCGTGCCGGCGCCGGCCGCCTGGCGCTGGGGCGCGCCGCGCGCCGATCGCAGCAACGATCGCGGCACCGGCCGCCCGTCGAGCGCGGCGGACGCCGCGGCGTCGGCCTCCGACTCGTGCGCGGCGCCGGGCGCGGCCGTGCCGCCGCCGCGCTGCTGGAGGACGTGCGTCAGCTCGTGCGCGATCAGGTGCCGGCCCGCCGCCGTGCCCGGCTGCCACTGGCCCGGCGCGACGTCGATCCGGTCGCCGCGGGCCACGGCCCGCGCGCCCATCGCCGTCGCCAGCGCGCTGTCCGTCGCGACGCGCACCCCGCCGAAGTCGCCGCCGAGCCGCCGCTCGAAGAAGCCCAGGTCGGGCACCGGCACGGTCGCGCGCGGCGCGTGCGCCCCGGCCTTCTTCTCGTCGCACGCGCCCTTGCAGCCGCACTCCGCCGTCAGCACGTTCGCCATCGTCGCCCGCCGCGCGTCACCGCGGCGTCACGGCGCCGCCTGCGGTCGGCGGGCGCGTGCGTCGCGTACGTCATCCGCTACGGCAGCCGGAAGAGGTCCGAGTGGCGGCGGCGTTCGTCCGCCTCCGTCGTCTTCCGCGCCAGGTAGTCCTCCCGCATGGGCAGCGGCCGCGCGAGCTCGTCGACCCGGGCCTGGTCGTTCACGACGCCGATCGACGAGAAGAACGACGCCAGCGCCGTCCGGAACCGCACCACCCGTTCGGCGTCGGTCGGCGCGCCGTCGATCGTCCGGGCGTGCTGGTGGTAGAAGCGGATGCCGAGCTGGTTCGACACGATGTCCTCGTAGCTGAACGCCGACTTCGCGCTGTCCTGCAGGAACTTGGTCCGCTGGTCCTCGTCGAGCTGGTCGAACAGCTCCCGTTGCGTGCCGCGCAGCGTCCGCTCCGCGAACGCGAGGGCGGCGAGCCGGGCCGCGCCGCCCGCGACCTGCTGCGGCGCCCGGAACATCGGCGTGTTCGGCGGGCGCACCTGGAGGAGCCGCAGCGTCGGGTGCTGCGTCGGCGGCGCGCCGAGGATCACGTAGTCGCGGATTCGCTGCTGGTCCGCCTCGATGCCGATGCCGCGGCTCGTCGCGGCGTCGAACGCCTGCTGCCGCGTCCGCCCCGCCACCGCGGCGTCCTGCTCGGCGTAGTCGATGAAACCGAAGAAGTGCTGGCAGTCGATCCACCCGTACGTCGTGGAGAAGACGTAGCGCGGGTGGACGCTCTCGATGCCGGGCCGGTGGTCGGGCTCGGTGAAGTGGCGGATGAACAGGTGCGTCCAGACGCGCCGCGCCAGCACGCCCGTCGTCACCGTTGCGGGGAAGTTCGTCCGGATCAGCGACCAGCGGCGCCGCGTGGGGTCGGACGAGAGCGGGTGCGGCGACAGCGCGAGGATGCGTTCGGCCTCCACGACCATCTGGTCGGCGGTGGCGCGGCGGGGGTACGTCGGCTCCCGCAGGATCACCGGACCCGTCGTGCGCAGGCGCCGTACGGCGGGCGCGCCGGCGAGCACCGCGACGTCGGCGTCGTGCTCCAGCGCGCCCGGGTCGCCGACCGGTCCTGCGCCGCGTTGCTGCAGCGTGTGCACGAGCTCGTGCGCGACCCGGAACCGCCCGGCGTGCGACGACGTCTCGAACATCGCCGGCGCGAAGAACACGTGCCGACCAACCGTGAACGCGTTGGCGTCGAGCGCCCGCGCGGCCGACGCGGCGAAGTCGTCGGTGTGCACCCGTACGTCGCCGAACGACGTGCCGAAGTGCCGTTGCGCCCACGCCGCCACCGGCGAGGGCAGCGCGCTGCCGGGGCCGCGGTGGCCGCGCACGGCGGAGACGGCGCCGGCCGCGTCCCCGCGCGCCTGCGCCGCGGCCACCCGCTGCGCCGCGCGCGCCGCGTGCACCGTCACGGCCGCGACGATCCGCTCGCGGCGTCACCGCCGCGTCACCGGCGCCGTCCGTGCGAGACGTGGGGCCCGGCAGGGAGGCGTGACACGGCCGCCGCCCCCGCGTGGGGGACGGCGGCCGTGGTGGTTCGGCGCTACGGCTTGGGCATCTCGACGCACGTACGCGTCGCCGTGATCCAGACCTGGCAGAAGCGGACGTTGTCCGGCGTGCAGCGGACGCCGGCCGCCGAGCCGCACCACGGCGCGGCGGAGGCGGGGACGGCGGCGGCGAGGCCGCCGGCGAGCAGGGCGACGGTGAGCAGACGCTTCATGCGGGGGGCTCCTGGTGCGAGTCGGGGGGACGGGCAACGCCGCGGGGGCGCGGCGCGGAGTCGCAGTTCGTCACCGACGCGGCTGATCCTCCCGCCCGGCGACGGCACGTCGGCCGGTAATCAACGGCGCTCGCGGCGTGTGACACGTGTGCTCATGGCGAGCACGTAGTCCGATCCTTGAGGGGGGATCACTGTGTCCAAGCGCTTCACGCGCTGGTCCCGGCGCGCCGTCGTGCCGATCGTCGTGCTCGGTCTCTGCGCCGCCGCGACGCCGGCGAACGCGGCCGATCCGGCGCCGACGGCCGTCCGGGCCGAGAAGTTCCTCAGCGCCTCGATCACCGTCACCTACGTCCCCGGGGCGAAGGCGGTCGTGGTGCCCGGCGGCGACGCCGTGTGGGGGTTCACCTGCAAGACCAAGGACGACGGCGCGGGCAACGTCGACGTCCACTGCGACCGCATCCCGGTCCTCGGCGTCACGCTCGTCTGCTCGACCGTCACCGTGACGGGAACGACTCCGGCCACGCTGCCGTACTCGCCTCGCCTCACGGCCGAGGGCTCCTGCTCCAACGCCGACGACACGTGGACCGAGCGCCTCGTCGCCCCGGGCAGCGTCCCCGACCCGAGGCCGCACGTGAACATCCCGACGTACGCGCTCGACTGCCACGTCGCGGCGGCGCCGACGGTCGCGTACACGGTCACGTGCGCGTTCGCGGGCAGCGTGCGCCAGTCGATCCTGGGCGGCGTCACGATGACCGCGGACGAGACCGGCGCGGTGACGTTCTCGCTGTGGGGGGTCCTCAACTCGTCGCAGTGGACGTGCTTCTACGTGATCTGGCCGACGACGAGCCCCGGGCCGCCGACCGTGCGGTGCGAGGCGGTGCCGACGCCGAACATCCAGTGGTACTGCAACCAGACGGCCGTCACCGTCGTGGCACCCACGCCGGCCACGCGCCCGCAGACGCCGCTGCGCGTCCGCGGCCAGGTCTCCTGCGACAAGAACGACACGTTCCTGCCGTCGCCGGGGACGTACAGCACGCAGGAGGTCCCGACGCTCGGCAACGCCGAGTGGGACAACGCGGGCGGGTTCCTGAACATGGACACCGACACGTTCATCTGCCAGGCGTGGGGCCCGTTGAACACCCCGCTGCCGATCGGCCCGTGGGTCCTCGACTGCGCGGAGCCGTAAGCCGCTGACGAGCCGCCCGCCCGGGTCACGGCCCGGGCGGGCGCTCCAGTGCGTCGATCGCGAGCACGACCGCCGCCGACGTCCACGCCAACGGCGCCGGCCCAGCCGGCGACCCGTCGTCCAGCACCTTCTCCGGCAGCGCGCCCCACGGGGTCCGCGTCGAGTCAAGCCAGTCGAGCCAGCGCGCGGCGGTGACGCGGTGGCCGGAGGCGGCGGCGGTGTACGCCACCACGGCCGTCTCGGGAGTCCACGAGACGCCGTCGTGGTGCCACTTGGACCCCGGCGCGAGGCCGCCCGCGGTGCGGTGCGCGGCGTTCTGGTAGCGCCGCCACGCGCGCACGACCTCGTCGTTCCCCGGCGCGAACGGCGGCATGAGGAACGCCACCGCCGCGTCCGTTCCCCCGGAGGAGCCGTAGCGCTGGTAGCCGCCGGGGCCGAAGCGCCGGTCCACGACCGCCGCCAGCGACGCCGCCGCGCCCGCGGCCCGCGCGGCCGACCGCGCGTCGCCCGCCGCCTCGAACAGCGGCACCGCCGCGCGCAACCCCGCGAGCAACGGCGCCACGGTCCCGAGCGTCACGCGGCTCTCGGGCAGCTCCCAGAAGTCCGGGCTCGGCCACGGCAGGCGGGTGCCGTTCTCCGTCTGCCGCAGCGCGAACGACGTCGCGCGGTACAGCAGCGGCCGCAGCCGCGCCGCCATGCCCTCGCGGTCGCCGTTGGCCGACGCGACCGACGACAGCGCCCACAACGCCCACCCCGCGCCGTCCGACTGGCGCCGGCGCGAGTCGGGCGGACCCGAGCCGTCGGTGACGTAGCGCGCCTCGAATCCTCCGTCGTCCTCCTGCACCCGCTGGAGGAAGGCCAGCACGCGCTCCGCGTCCGCGCCGTGCCCCGTCCGCGCGAACGCCACCGCCGCGAACGCCGCGTCGCGCGGCCATACGTAGTGCCAGCCGCGCGCGGCCGCGGCGAGCGAGGCGCCGTTGGACAGCGTGAGCGCGCGCAGGTCGAGCAACGCCGTCCGCGCCAGGTCCTCCCACGGCGTCCCCGCTCCGGGCACCGAGCCCGAGGACAGCCACGCGGTGTCGGACGCGCGCTCGCGCCACGCGGGCCCGCCGAGCAGGACCGGCCTCGGCCTCGGACGCGGCTGCTCGGGCGCGGCGGCGGCGACCGACGTCGCGACGGCCAGCGCGGCGCCGGCCGCGGCGATCCAGCGCGACGGCCTCACCCCCCGACCGTGCCACGCCGGCACGGCGCGCGAGCGGCGAATTGCGATTGTCCGGAATCTCCTACGCCGTCCCGGCAAGCAGCGCGGCTCCGTGCCGTGGACTCCCCCTCCGATCCACACGAAGGGGGAACCACCGCATGAGAAAGCCGCTCGCGGCGATGGCCGCGCTCGCCCTCGCCCTCCCGGGAACGGCGCACGCGCGCGTGCCGGCGGCGGCAGTGGGGCACGTCACGCTCCGCTCCGTTCGACTGCCGGCTCACGACGTGGAGCGGCATCCCGCTGGTCGAGTGCGTCGACCAGCAGACCGACCCGAACGTCGACTGGGACTGCACGCACTTCCTGCTCACGGCGTCCGCGCCCGCGCCGGGCACGACCGGCACCGGGGTCGTCCGCGGCCGCGTGGACTGCGACGGCCCGGCCGAGCTCGACACGTCGACGGTCGTCGGCTCGGACACGTCGTTCGCGGACAACTACGCGCCGCCGGTGACGCTCGGGCTCGCGGGGACCGTGCGCTGCTGGGGCTTCGGCCTCATGTCGGGCTCCGCCGCGAGCGGCTCGTGGGAGGTCGACTGCTGGAGCCGGGCGTCGCGAACCCGCTCGGCTAGACGCCCTCTCCGGCGCCCCGCGCGGCTTCGGCCGGCGCGGGGCGTCGCGGCGTCAGTGGAAGTCGCGCGACGGCGTCGCCGCCGAGAGCGTCAGCGGCTCGATGCGGTCGGCGACGAGGTTGCAGACGCCGTCGGCGGTCTCGACGCGACCGCGGACGAGCAGGCCCGGCGACGCGCGCGCGACGCGCTGGTAGCGCCGCCACACGCCGGGCGAGCAGATGACGTTGACGTGCCCCGTCTCGTCCTCGAGGTTGACGAACGTCGTGCCCTGCGCGGTCGCGGGCCGCTGCCGGTGGATGACCGCGCCGCCCGCCCAGACGCGCGTCTTGTCGCGGACCTCGCGCAGGTCGCGCGCGGTGACCGCGCCGACGGAGTCGAGGTACGGCCGCACGTACGACACCACGTGGCGCTCGGCCGTGAGCCCCGTCGCCCAGACGTCGGCGACCGACTCCTCCAACGGCGTCATCGCCGGCAGCGGCGGCGCCTCGGCTCCCGACACGAGGCCGTCGATGCGGTCGGGCGTGTTCGCCGAGACCGCGCCCGCCGCCCACAGCGCGGCCCGGCGCGACAGCCCGAAGCAGCCGAACGCGCCCGCCGTCGACAGCGCCTCGACCTGCGGCTCGGTCAGGCGCACGCGGCGCACGAGGTCGGCCATCGACGCGTACGGACGCCCCTCCTCGATGCGACGAGCCGTCTCCTTCGACAGCGTGCGCACGTACTCGAGGCCGAGCCGTACGGCGCCATCGGGCTCGAGGTCGGCCCTGGCGCGCGAGGCGTTGACGTCCACGCCGCGCACGACGACGCCGTGGCGCTGCGCGTCGGCGACGAGCGACTGCGGCGAGTAGAAGCCCATCGGCTGCGCGTTGAGCAGCGCCGCGAGGAACGCCGCCGGGTAGCGCAGCTTCAGCCACGCGGAGGCGTAGACGAGGTAGGCGAACGACACCGAGTGCGACTCGGGGAAGCCGTAGTTCGCGAACGCCACGAGCTTCGCGTAGATCGCCTCGGCGACGTCGGGCTCGACGCCGTTCGCGGCCATGCCGTCCATCAGCCGTTCGCGCAGCCGCGCCATCCGCTCGCGCGAGCGCTTCGCGCCCATCGCGATCCGCAGCTCGTCCGCGTCGGACGCGGTGAAGCCCGCGACGTCCACGGCGATCTGCATGAGCTGCTCCTGGAACAGCGGCACGCCGAGCGTCTTCTCCAGCGCCGGCTTCAGTAGCGGGTGGAGGTAGGTGACCGGCTCCTGGCCGTTGCGGCGGCGGATGTACGGGTGCACCGAGCCGCCCTGGATCGGCCCTGGCCGGATCAGCGCGACCTCGACGACGAGGTCGAAGAAGCAGCGCGGCTTGAGGCGCGGCAACGTCGCCATCTGCGCCCGCGACTCGACCTGGAAGACGCCGACCGAGTCGGCGCGGCAGAGCATCTCGTAGACCTCGGGGTCCTCCTGCGGGATCGACGCGAGGTCGAGGTCGACGTCGTGGTGCTCGCGCATCAGGTCGAACGTCCCGTGCAGCGCCGTCAGCATCCCGAGCCCGAGCAGGTCGAACTTCACCAGGCCCGTCGCCGCGCAGTCGTCCTTGTCCCACTGCAGCACCGTGCGTCCCGGCATCCGCGCCCACTCGACGGGACACACCTCCACGATCGGCCGGTCGCAGACGACCATGCCGCCGGAGTGGATGCCGAGGTGGCGCGGCGCCTCCTGCAGCGCCATCGCCTGTTCGAGGACCGGCGCGGGCAGCCCCGACAGGTCCTGCTCGGAGATGCGCGACCAGCCGTCGACCTGCTTGGACCACGCGTCGAGCCGCCCCTCCGGGTAGCCGAACGCCCTGCCGACCTCGCGGATCGCCGAGCGCGGCCGGTACGTGATGACGTTCGCGACCTGGGCGGCGTTCTCGCGGCCGTAGCGGGAGTAGACGTACTGGATGACCTCCTCGCGGCGGCCGTTCTCGATGTCGAGGTCGATGTCGGGAGGGCCGTCGCGGTGCGGGGAGAGGAATCGCTCGAACAGCAGCTTGAGCCGCACCGAGTCCACGGCCGTGATGCCGATGACGTAGCAGACCGCGCTGTTCGCGGCGGAGCCGCGGCCCTGGCAGAAGATGTTCTCGCGGCGGCAGAACTCCACGATGTCCCGCACGATCAGGAAGTAGCCGGCGAAGCCCATCGACTCGATGACGTCGAGCTCCTTGTCGAGCTGCGCGTACGCCCCCTTCGCCGTCTCGGCGTCGCGCGTGCCGTACGGCCGCACCGCCCCGCGGTAGGTCAGCTCGCGCAGCCACGACATCTCCGTGTGCCCCTCGGGGACCGGGCACGGCGGCAGCCTCGGCGCGACCAGCGACAGGTCGAACGCGCACTCCCGCGCGATCGCGACGGACGTCTCGACCGCGCCCGGCCAGCGCGCGAACCGCCGCGCCTGCTCCTCGCCCGAGCGCAGGTGCGCGGCGGCGTTGGCGGGCAGCCAGCCGTCGGCCTCGTCCAGCGAGCGCCGCGCGCGCACGGCCGCGACGACCGTCGCGAGGCGGTGCCCGGCGGGCGTGGCGTGGTGGACGTTGTTGGTGGCGACGTACGGGAGCCTGTGCCGCCGCGCGAGGTCGGCGAGGGCGTCGTTGCGCTCGCAGTCGAGCGGGTCGCCGCGGTCGGTGAGCTCCACGACGACGCGGTCGCCGAACGTCTCCCGCAGCTCCGCGAGGGCACGGTCCGCCGCCTCCACTCCCCCGTGGTGGAGGGCGTTGCGGACCGCGCCCTTGCGGCAGCCGGTCAGGACGAGCCAGTCGCCGGACAGCTCGGCGAGCCGCGCGAGGTCGTAGCGCGGCCTGCCCTTCTCGCGGCCGGCGAGGTGCGCCTCGCTCATCGCGCGGGCGAGGCTCGCGTAGCCCGACGTGCCGCGGGCGAGGACGAGCAGGTGCGTGCCCTCCGGGTCGGGCATGCCGTTCTGCGGCTTGGTCAGGCCGAGCGAGAGCTCCGCGCCGAACACCGTCGGCAGCCCCACCGCGCGCGCCGCCTCGGCGAAGCGGACGACGCCGTAGAAGCCGTCGTGGTCGGTCAGCGCGAGCGCTTCGAGGCCGAGCCGCGCGGCCTCCTCCACGAGCTCGCCGGGCGCCGACGCGCCGTCGAGGAACGAGAACGACGAGTGGCAGTGCAGCTCGGCGTACGGCACGCCGCCGCGTCGCGCCGCCGCGTCCGGGGGCGGGACGTACGCCGCCCGCTTGCGCGACCACGCGGGCGCGTCGCCGCCGTCGCCCTCGCCGCCCTCGCCGCCCTCGCCGCCCTCGCCGAGCGGCTTGCCGGAGAGGATGCGTTCGAGGTCCTTCCACGGCATCGCCGGGTTGTTGAACGCCACTAGTCGTACGCCGCCTCGACCCACCACCGGCCGACGCTGCGCGCGAGCAGCCGGGCGGCGCCGTCGTCGGTGACGACCTGCACGCGCGCCACCGCGCGGCGCGTGTCGGCGTCCCACCAGCGCTCGTCCACCGGCCACGGGCCCGCCCACCCGAGCACCGCCGCGTCCCGCAGCCCAGGCCCCGACACGTGCGCGGGCCTCGCGGACAGCGCGCCGCGCTCGTCCACGTCGACGTCGCCGCCGCGCCGGTCGAGCAGCAGGACCGCGGGCTGGTTCTCGTACACGAGCGTCGGGCTCGGAGGCGGGATGCGGCCCGGCCACGGCGGTGAGCCGCCGTCGTACTCGGCTCCCCGTGGCTCCCCCCACGGCACGAGCCGGACCGCATCCCGCGGCGAGCGCCCGCCCGCCGGCACGGCCACCCGCACGGCGTCGAAGCCGAGCAGGCCCTGCAGCCGCGCCAGCGCGACGGACGCACGTTCGTCGGCGTCGGTGGGGCCGCCCCACAGCGGGAGCTGCTGCCCCTCGTCGCGATGCACCTCGTCGGGCACGAGCCGCAGCGACGTCACGCCGCCGCTCGGCCGGTCCCGGCCGGTCAGCCACCCGGCGAGCTGCCAGCGGACGCGCTGCGCGACGGCGTTCGCCGACAGCGCCCCGTCCGCGCGCCACAGCCGCGACCTGTGCTCGCCGTGCTCGGTCTCGGCCTCGACGAGCACGCGCGTGCAGACGAGGCCGCGCTGCGCGAGGGCGTCGCGCAACGAGTCCGCCAGCGTCTTGGCGACGAACGCCAGCGGCTCCACCTGCTCCTCCGGCGGGTCCAGCTCCGCCTCGACCGCGAGGTCGGGCGCCGGCACCCGCGCGACGAGCGGCCGCTCGTCCAGGCCGCGGGCGAGCCGGTGCGCGAGCAGCCCGTCGGTCCCGAACCGCGACGCCACCCGCGCCGCGGGCAGCGCCGCGAACGCGCCCAGCGTCGGCAGCCCGAGCCGTACGAGCAGGTCGGCGAGCTCCCAGCGTTCGAGCGCCGCGACCGGGTACGGCGCCAGGAACTCCGCGCTCCCGCCCGCGGGCACGAGCAGCCCCTCGCGCGCCGCGAGCCGCGACGCGAAGATCCCGTCGGCCACGCCGACCCGCGAAGGCGCCGCCATCGCGACGCCGGGCAGGCCCGACACCACGTCGTCCACGACCCCGCGCACCATCGCGGCGAGCGCGGCGTCGCCGCCGAAGTAGCGCGACGGCCCCTTCGTCCCGAACGCGCACGCGCCCGGCCGTACGACCTCCACGCGCGGGCACACGTCCGCGAGCGCCGACGCCACCGCCTCGAACGCCCTCGCCTCCGCCGCCTCGTCGCGGTCGAGCACGCGCAGGCCCGGCGAGCGGCGTTGCGCCTCGCGGCGGCGCAGGCCGCGGCGTACGCCGTCCGCGCGCGCCGCCGACGACGCCGCCAGCACCTGCTCGCCCTCGATCACGACGGCCGCGACGTCCGGCGGCATGCCGAGCGCCGCGAGCGGCCAGTCGGGGCACCACGCGGTGAGCGTGCGGGTGGCGGCCACGTCAGGCCGGCCGGACCGCGCGAGGCCGCGGCCTCGGGTCGGGCCGCGGGTCGACCCGGTGCAGGGGGAACGTCACGTGCGCGCGCCGCTCCCGCGCCGCCGCCCCGCGCCCTGACGCCGCGACGCGGCACCGGCGCTCGGTGAGGCGGCCGTAGCCGTCGGGCGTGAGGCCGAGCCACCGCGACTCGGCGAGCCGCACGGTCAGGTCGCAGGCGTCGGGCCAGCCGCCGACGGCGAGGATCGCCGAGCGCCGCTCCCGCGCCCGCGCCGCGAGCCGCCGCGCCTCGGCGGGGCGCAGGGAACGCGCGTCCGGCTGGACCACGACGACGTCGACGCCGTCGAGCAGCGCCGCCACCGCCGTCGCGAGCTGCCCGCGGGTGTCCACGATCACCAGGCGGGTGAGGTCGATGCCGGTCTCGGCGGCGGCCGCCGGGTTGAGGTCGCGGACGCCGACGGCGGCGCACCACGAGCCGTTGGCGCTCGCCTCGGCGACCAGCGCGAGCGCCAGCCAGACCGAGCCCTCGACGGCCACGACCGAGCCGCGCGCGAGGCCGCCGCCGGGGAAGAGCGAGTCGAGCGGGCTGCGTACCGGCAGCAGCTCCCGCCCCGCCGGCAGCCCCGATCCGGGCGCCGCCGCGAGCCTCCCCCTCAGCTCCTCGACGACCACGGACATAGGCCCTATTCGAACATACGTTCGATGCCTACGTCCAGGGGCCTACGCCTCCGTACCGCTCCGGCGTAATCCTCAGGACGTAGCCGGGCGGCGGGTCGGGCATCGGCGGGAACGTCACCCCCGGACCGACGTAGCCGTGCGCGAGCCGCTGGAGCAGCTCCGGCGCCCCGCCCTCGGTGATCCGGCCGCGCCCGGTGACGACGAGGTACTCGCGCAGCCCCATCTCGTTCGCCCGCTCCGTCTCGAACGACACGACCACGCGCGGGTCCCGCTGCACGTTGCGGAGCTTCTGCCGCATGCCGATCGAGCCGACCACGAGCTCCTCGTCCTCGACGCCCACCCACACGACGGTCACCTGCGGCGAGCCGTCGGGGTTCAGCGTCACCAGGTGGCCGAGCGGGTGCGAGTCGAGGACGGCGCGTACCGCGTCGGGGATCATGACCCTCCGTGATCTACGAGACGGAACGGCTCGTCGTACGCGACCTGACCGACGACGACGCGGAGGCGCTGTACGACCTCCACCGTAGGGACGAGGTGATGCGCTGGCTGGACCGTACGCTCTCCACCGGACCCGCCGACGAGCTCGCGCGGCTGGCCCGCTGGCGCGGCGTACGTCAGGGACCGTACGGCTTCTTCGGCATCGAGGAGAAGGCCACGGGCCGCCTCGTCGGGGTGCTGGTGTTCAAGCCGTTCGACGACCTCCCGCACCTCGACCTCGGCTGGCGGCTGCACCCCGACGTCTGGGGCCGCGGCTACGCCACCGAGGCCGCGCGCGGCGCGATCGACAGGGCGTTCGGCGAGCTCGGGATCGAGGAGCTGGCCGCCACGACGCTGCCGGACAACGCCCGCTCGCGCGCCGTGATGGAGCGCCTCGGCATGACGTACGCGGGCGAGTGCGTCCACGCGAACCTGCCGCACGTGCTGTACCTCCTGCGCGCCTCCTGACTACGCTCGCGGCTCCCCCCTCACCACTGGAGGCACCCGTGCGCCGCATCGTCGCCGTCACCCTGCTCGCCGCCGCGTCGCTGACCGGCCTCGCCACCCCGGCGAGCGCCTGCACCGGCGTCGTCTGCGACACGATCTGCGACGCGTGGAACTCCAAGCTCGGCCAGCGGGTGTTCGGCGACACGTGCCCGCTGCGCTGACCGGCTACTCCGGCACGCCGCTCGCGCGGAAGCTGGGCGTGAAGCCCGGCTCCACGCTGCGCCTCGTCAACGCGCCCGAGGACTTCGAGATCGACCTGCCCGACGGCGTGAGCGTCCGCAGGAGCGGCCCGTACGCCGCCGACGTCGTCGTGCTGTTCACGACGTCGTACGCCGACCTGGCGCGTCGCATCGAGGCGCTCGGCAGGGCGATCCACCCCGACCGCGCGCTGTGGGTCGCGTGGCCGAAGCGCAGCAGCGGCGTCCCCACCGACCTCACCGAGGACTCGCTGCGGGAGGTCGCGCTGCCGCTCGGCCTCGTCGACAACAAGGTCTGCGCCGTCACCGACGTCTGGTCGGGCCTGCGCCTGGTCTGGCGCAAGGAGCGCAGGTGACGCGCGCCGTCGTCGTCGGCGCGGGCCACAACGCGCTCGTGGCCGCGACGCTGCTCGCCCGTGAGGGCCTGTCCGTCACGGTGTACGAGGCGAGCGACGTCGTCGGCGGCGCGGCGCGGACGGAGACGCCGTTCGCGAAGGTGCCAGGGCTGCGGCAGTCGACCGGGGCGTACCTGCTCGGCCTCATGCCGCCCGAGCTCGTCGCGACGCTCGGCATCGACCTGCCGCTGCTGCGCCGCGACCCGCACTACTTCCTGCCGACGACCGGCTCGTCGTACCTGCTGATGGGATCCGACCGCGAGGACGTGCGGCGGCAGTTCGAGGCGTTCTTCTCCCCCGCCGACTGGCGCGCCGACGAGGCGCTGCAACGCGAGCTCGACGCGTTGCGCACCGACCTCGCGCCCGCGTGGCTGGCCGAGCCCGGCACCGTCGAGGAGACCGCCGAGCGCTACGTGCGGGCGGAGCTGCGCGAGGCGTTCGTCGACCTGTGCCGCGGCTCCGTTGCGGACTACCTCGCGCGGTTCGGCTTCGAGTCCGACCTCGTCGTCGCGATGTACGCCGTCACCGACGGCCTCTCCGGCCTCGCGGCGGGCCCCGACACGCCCGGCTCCGGCCACAACTTCCTCGTGCACAACATGTGCCGGCTGCCCGGCGCCGACGGCACCTGGATGATCGTGCGCGGCGGCATGGGCACCGTGACGGCGACGCTCGCCGACGCCGCCCGCGCGGCCGGCGCCACGATCGAGACCGGCTCGCCGGTCGCGCGGATCACGACGGCCAACGGCGCCGTCGACGGCGTCGACCTGGCCGACGGCACGCACGTCCACGCCGACGTGGTCGTCGGCGGCTGCGACCCGTACGTCCTCGCGCGGCTCGCGGGCGAGGCGTTCCCCGCGCCGCTGCGCGAGCGCCTCGACGCGGTCAAGAAGGACGGCTCGACGCTCAAGGTCAACCTCGCGCTGCGCGACCTGCCCCACTTCACGTGCCTGCCCGACGGGGCGCCGAGCCCGTTCGGGGCGACGATCCACCTGCTCCCCGACGGCGGCCTCGACGCCGTGCGCGCGCAGTGGGCGGACGTGCGGGCCGGGCGGCTGCCCGACTTCCCGACGATCGAGTGGTACGTCCACACGACCGTCGACCCGTCGCTGCGCGACCCCGACGGCCACCACAGCGCCGCGCTGTTCGTGCAGTCGGTCCCCTACGGCGTCGAGGACGACGGCTACGTCGCGCACCTGCTCTCGCTCTGCGACCGCTTCGCGCCGGGCACGAGCGACCTCGTCGCCGACACGTTCCCCCTCTGGCCGGCCGGGATCGAGCGGCACTTCGGGATCACGCGCGGCCACATCCACCACGTCGACAACGCCGTGGCGTTCGCCGACCGGATGCCGTACGCCACCGGCCTCGACGGCCTCTACGCCTGCTCCGCGGGCTGCCACCCGGCCGGCTCGGTCATCGGCGCCGCCGGCCACAACGCCGCCCGCCGCGTCCTGCGCGACCTGTAATCGGCCGCGGCCTCTCGCGTGTACAGAACGGGCCGGACGGCCCGGCCCGCGCTGAGTACCGCGAATGGAGTGCCCATGCTTCGCAAGCTCGCAGCCACCGCCGTCGCCGCCACGCTCGCGTTCGCCGGCCTCGCCAGCCCGGCCTCGGCCGACGTTCCCACCGACACGGGCGTCCTCGTCAGGACGGGCAGCACGTACGTCGACCAGACGACCGGCACGGTCTACAACACGCTGGCCGCAGGCCCCGAGCAGATCAACCCGCTGCGCCTCGTCCAGCCGTCGACCTCCCGGAGCAGCTGGGGCCTCTACTACGACGAGGTCGGCGGCGGCCTGTACCTGATCATCGAGGACGGCTCGGACCTGTGGATCATCGAGCTGTAGCTCGCGCCGTCGCACCCGACGAGCTCGGCGAGGGGAGGGACGTCCGGGTCGTCGTGCGCGACCTGCGTGCGCTGGGCGTCCCCGCGACCGTGACGACGCCGCTCGGCCCCCGGTCGCCGGGCCGGCCGCTGCGCGAGTGGCGGCGCGTCCTCTCCGAGGAAGGCGGGATCAGGGACCCCTGGGGCAACGTCCACCCGTTCGACCTCTCGGAGTGGGACGGCGCCGATCCCGAGACCCCGCTCGTCGTGGCCGTTCTGGCCCCGCGATGACGGGCGCGCCCGGTCACGCTCCGGCGTGGCCGGGCCGCGCTCGCGTGCCCGACGCGCCGCCCCGCGGCGGCAGGAGCCACGACCCGCGCCGCGAACCTCATCGCATGCGCCGTTCCCTCGCCCTGCTCGCCGCCGCGGCCCTCACCGCGACGGCCACGCCCGCGCTCGCCGCGCCGCCGAAGGCGAAGCCCGTCTGCGGCCTGGTCCGCGACCCCGCGGGCGACACGTCCTCGCCCGCGCCCGACCGCGCCCTCGACTCGCAGCTCGACATCACCTCGGCCGACGTCGCGACGGACAGGAAGAACGTCACGGTCGTGCTGCGCCTCGCCAGCCTCACCGCGGCCGACCCGGCCAACCCGCAGGGGCGCGTCTACGAGTTCGACTTCACCGCGGCCGAGAAGAACTTCATCGTCCTCGGCAACCTGCTCCCCGGCGGCAACTCGTTCAACGTGTTCATCAGCGACACGCGGTTCGAGGAGGGCAAGGGCGGCGCCCGCGCGGCGACCGGCATCGGCCAGGCCACCGGCGTCGTGGACGTCGTCGCCAAGGAGGTGCGGATGACCGCGCCGCTGTCGGTGTTCGACCCGTACGCGAACCTGCGCGCCGGCACCCTCTACTACCTGTCCGCGTGGACCTACCGCGCCAACGGCATGTCGGCCCAGCCCGCGCTGGAGCAGGCGTCGGTCGAGGTCACCACGGCGTTCGGCATCGGCGTCGACGAGGCGTGGGGCCGCAAGTCGTACTACCGCGCCGGCGCCGCGTCCTGCGTCAAGCCCGGCAGGTAGCACCGCCTACGATCGCGAGCCATGGACTTCGCGATCCCGGACGAGCTCGTCGCGCTGCGCCGTTCGTTCGCGGCGTTCGTCGACCGCGAGGTGCGCCCGCGCGACGAGGCGGTGCGCGAGTCGATCCACGCGGGCGCGTTCGAAGGCCCGGTCCGCGAGGCCGCGATGGAGGTCAAGCGCCGCTCGTGCGAGGAGGGCTTCTTCGCCGCGCACCTGCCGGAGCACGTCGGCGGCTGGGGCCTGTCCACGCTCGGCATGACGCTGCTCGTCGAGGACGCCGCCAGGTCGGGGCTGCGCCTCGCGGCGTACGCCGTCGGTCCGCCCAACCCCGAGGCGCCCACGCCCCTGCTGCTCGACCTGCCCGAGCACCTCTGGGAGACCTACCTCACGCCGCTCGTGCGCGGCGAGCAGAGCATGTGCTTCGCGCTGACCGAGCCCGAGGCCGGCTCCGACGCGCAGGCCATCACGACGCGCGCCGAGCCGATCGGCCCCGGGGGGGCGGGTGGGTGGGTCCTCAACGGCCGCAAGCACTACATCACCAACGCCGACCGCGCCGACTTCGCGGTCGTGTTCGCCGTCACCGACGCGGAGAAGCGCGCGGCCGGGGGCATCACGGCGTTCGTCGTGCCGCGCTCGCAGTGGTCGCCGGGCAAGAAGCAGCTCACGATCGCCGACACCCACCCGTCGGAGCTGGTGCTGGACGACGCGCGGGTACCCGCCGACCACGTCGTCGGCGAGGTCGGCATGGGCTTCTTCGCGGCCATGAAGTTCCTGAACGCCGGGCGCGCGTTCATCGGCGCGCAGTGCCTCGGCCTCGCGGAGTGGTGCCTCGACGTCGCGGTCGAGCACGCGAAGTCGCGGACGGCGTTCGGCAAGCCGATCGGCAAGTTCCAGGGCGTGTCGTTCCCGCTGGCCGAGTGCAAGGCCGAGATCGAGGCGATGCGCTGGCTGACCTACCACCTCGCGTGGGCCGTCGACCAGGGCGACCAGCCGATGCTCGACGCGTCGATCGTGAAGTACTACGACACCGAGCGCGCGTACGCCGTCGCCGACCGCTGCCTGCAGGTCTTCGGCGGCATGGGCCTGCTCAAGGAGGGTCCGATCGAGCACGTGCTCCGGCACCTGCGGATGCTGCGCGTGGTCGAGGGCGCGACCGAGGTGCAGAAGCTCGTCATCGCGCGCTCACTCGGCCTGTAGCCGGCCGTCCTCGCCCGGCGCCACCTGCTCCGCCTCCCGCAGCGCGTGCACGAAGACCGCGAGCGCCGTGCGCGCGTCGTCGGCGTCGGCGACGTACGCCGCGTCGCAGCACCCCCACGCCAGCGTCGGGGCGTGCTCGAGGTAGCGCCCCGGCCGTTCCGCGCAGTCCGCCACCATCGCCGCCACCTCGGGCGAGGCGGCGAGGCGCGGGTCGGCGAGCGCCGCCGCGGCGGCCTCGCGCACGCGGTCGGTGCGCGCGAGATCCACCATCCAGATGACGCGTGTCCGGCGCACGCCTAGGTCACCAGCGCCGCCACGGCTTCCGCCGCGGCCTCGGGCCCGGGCATCGCCGCGATCGCCTCCGCCACGCGGGCCGCCGCCTCGGCGTACGACGGCTCCTCCAGTACGCGCGCCACCGCCGCCGCGACGTCGTCGCGTACCGGCTCGCCGGGCCCGAACGCCACGCCCGCGCCGCACGCCGCGGTCCGCTCGGCGTTCGTGAACTGGTCGGCACCCTGCGGCAGCAGGACGTTCGGCAGGCCGTGGGCGAGCGCGCCGAACAGCGTTCCCGAGCCCGCGTGCGACACCACCGCCGCGCAGCGCGGCAGCACCTCGGCCTGCGGCACGAACCGTTCGGCGGCGACGTTGCCGGGCAGGTCGCCGAGCGACGCGGGGTCGCCGTCCGTGCCGACGGTCACGAGCACGTCCGCGCCCGACGCGGCCGCGGCGAGGACCACCTCGCGCAGCGGCCCCGGCTGCTTGTTGAACGCCGTCCCGAACGTCACGTAGACCAGCGGGCGCCCGCCCGCCACCCGCGGCGCGCCCTCGGCGGGGCGCACCTGCCGGACGCCCGCCGCGGGCGGGGTCTGGCCGTTGTGCAGCGGCGGCGGGCAGACGTCGAGGTACAGGTCGTCGGTGCCGTACGGCCTCGGCTCGAGGCCGTGCTCGCGCCACAACGGCTCCAGCACGGCACCCGCCGCCGCCACGGCC
Source organism: Frankiaceae bacterium (assembly GCA_035940575.1). Classification (GTDB taxonomy): domain Bacteria; phylum Actinomycetota; class Actinomycetes; order BP-191; family BP-191; genus BP-191. The sequence goes on from DASZER010000043.1 coordinate 195,057, forward strand.
GGCAGCGGCGCCGGGATGCCGAACGCCTGCGCGACGCACGGCACGCCCAGCCGCGCCGCGACGACCGGCGCGGCCATCTCACCGACGTCGTGCACGACGACCTCGGGACGCCACTCCTCGGCGAACGGCAGCACGGCGCGCAGGAACGCCGGCGCCGCCACGCCGCCGAACATGTTCGCGAACGCGTGCACGCGGCGCGCAGGCCCCGGCGGAGGCACGTCGGGGTGGCGGAGCAGGTACTCCTCGTGCCGCTCCGGCTCCCCCGGCCCCGCCTCGACCGCCTCGAAGCCTTCGCGCCGTACGAGGTCGATCCCGCGCGGCCCCACCGCCCAGCGCACGTCGTCGCCACGGTCGCGCAGCGCGCGGGCGAGCCGCAGGAGCGGCAGGACGTGGCCCGTCCCAGGGGTGGACGTGACCAGGACGCGCGACATGGGTCGGGATCATCGCGCAGAATGCGCCCCGTGACGACGGACCCCGAGGCGTTCAAGCAGGGCCTGGCCGGCGTGTTCGACCGCGCGGCGGAGTCGTACGACAACGTCGGCGTCGACTACTTCACGGCGTTCGGCCGGCGCCTCGTCGCGCTTGCCGGGCTGCGGCCCGGCGACGTCGTGCTCGACGCCGGGTGCGGTCGCGGCGCGGCGACGTTCCCCGCGGCCGAGGCGGTCGGCGAGCGCGGCCGCGTCGAGGCGATCGACCTCGCGCCCGCGATGGTGACGCTCACGGCCGCGGCGGCGCCGCCGAACGTCACCGTGGCCGTCGGCGACGCCGAGGCACCGTCGTTCGACCCCGGGACGTTCGACGCGGTGCTGTCGGCGTTCGTGATCTTCATGCTGCCCGACCCGCTCGGCGCGCTGCGCCGCTACAAGGCGCTGCTTCGCGACGGCGGCACGGTCGCGCTGTCGCAGTTCCCCGGCGTGCCGCCGGGCAAGTGGGCCGAGGTCGGCGGGGTCGTCGGCCGCTACCTCGGCGGCGGCCCCGGCATGCCGCGCGCCGACGCCTCGCCGGTCGGCACGCCCGAACGCCTCGCGGACGCGCTGCGCGAGGCCGGCTTCGCGGACGTGCGGCAGGAGACCGAGCAGTTCGACATCGAGTTCCGCGACCTTGACCAGTGGTGGGCGTGGGCGTGGTCGCAGGGGCAGCGCGGCGCGCTCGAGCGCGTCCCCGCGGACCGCCTCGACGACCTCAAGGCGGACCTCTACGACCTGCTCGGCGCCGGCGTGCCCGAGGGCGAGCCGGTGCGCCTGACGCAGCCGGTGACGTTCACCGTCGCGAGGGCCTGAGCGCGACGCGTCGCGACGTTCGCGCGAAACCGCCGCCGCACCGCCCGCCGAGCCGCTACCTTCCGCGGCCGGCACGGCAAGGAGGCGACCGGCGTGGACGCGCGGCTGAGCGCGGCGCCGTTCGCGGTCGACGGCGAGGACGACGTGCCGTACGCCGACCCGGCGACGAACACGATCGTGCTCGGCGCGCGCACCGCCGCGCGGTTCGCGTACGCCGACGTCTGCGCGGGGTGACGCGGCGACCGGACCGCTTTAGACCGGCGCGAACACGCGGCGTAGCCTTGGAGCAAGCACTCGCACACAACCGCCGCAGGGGGCGTCACCTTTGTCTGCCCAGTCCGACCGCCTGGCCGAGTTCGGCACCAACGTCTGGCTCGTCGACGAGATCTACCAGCAGTACCTGACCGACCCGAACTCCGTCGACCGCGCGTGGTGGGACTTCTTCGCCGACTACACGCCCGGCGACGCGGGCCAGGCGCCCGCCGCCGAGCGCTCCGAGCCGCTGCCGCCCACCGAGGCGAGCGTCGCGAGCGCGAAGGCCGGCGGCGAGACGGCGGTCGCCAAGCCCGCCCCCGCCAAGGCCCCCGCGACGCCCGTCGGCGGCACCGTCCTCAAGGGCGCCGCCGCCCGCGTCGTGCAGAACATGGAGGCCTCGCTCGAGGTCCCGACCGCGACGAGCGTGCGCGCCGTTCCGGCGAAGCTGCTCGAGGACAACCGCACCGTCATCAACCGCCACCTCGCCCGCAACCGCGGCGGCAAGGTGTCGTTCACGCACCTCATCGGCTACGCCGTCGTGCAGGCCTGCAAGGCGATGCCGGAGATGAACAACGGCTTCGTCCACGACGAGGCAGGCAAGCCGGTTCTCGTCACGCCCGAGCACGTCAACCTCGGCCTCGCGATCGACCTCCAGAAGGAGGACGGCTCGCGCCAGCTCGTCGTGCCGAGCGTCAAGAGCGCCGAGACGATGGACTTCGCGTCGTTCTGGGCCTGCTACGAGGACATCGTGCGCAGGGCGCGTACGAACAAGCTCACCGCCGACGACTTCGCCGGCACCACGATCAGCCTGACCAACCCCGGCACGATCGGCACCGTCCACTCCGTGCCTCGCCTCATGGCGGGCCAGGGCGCGATCGTCGGCGTCGGCGCGATGGAGTACCCGGCCGAGTACCAGGGCGCCTCGCCCGACACGCTCGCCCGCCTCGCGATCAGCAAGGCCATCACGCTGACGAGCACGTACGACCACCGGATCATCCAGGGCGCGCAGAGCGGCGACTTCCTGCGCCTGCTGTCGAGCCTCCTCCTCGGCGAGGAGGGCTTCTACGAGCAGATCTTCTACAGCCTGCGGATCCCGTACGAGCCCGTCCGCTGGGTGCGCGACATCACGACGACCCGCGAGGGCCAGATCGAGAAGCCGGCGCGCGTCGTCGAGCTGATCCACGCCTACCGCGTGCGCGGCCACCTGATGGCCGACACCGACCCGTTGAACTACCGCTCCCGCAGCCACGCCGACCTCGACGTCCTCAACCACGGCCTCACGCTGTGGGACCTCGACCGCGAGTTCCCGACCGGCGGCTTCGCGGGCCAGCAGACGATGAAGCTGCGCGACGTCCTCGGCGTCCTGCGCGACTCGTACTGCCGCACCGTCGGCATCGAGTACATGCACATCCAGGACCCGGTGCAGCGGCAGTGGATCCAGGAGCGCGTCGAGCGCCCGCACGAGCCGATGGAGCGCGAGGAGCAGCTCCGCATCATGGAGCGCCTCAACGCCGCCGAGGCGTTCGAGAACTTCCTCCAGACCAAGTACGTCGGCCACAAGCGCTTCTCGCTCGAAGGCGGCGAGAGCGTCATCCCGCTGCTCGACGCGGTGCTCGCCGAGGCCGCGCAGAACGGTCTCGACGAGGTCGCGATCGGCATGCCGCACCGCGGCCGGCTCAACGTCCTCGCGAACATCGTCGGCAAGTCGTACGGCCAGATCTTCCGCGAGTTCGACGGCGACATCGACACCGGCACCGCCCACGGCTCCGGCGACGTGAAGTACCACCTCGGCGCGGAGGGGACGTTCAAGGCGCCCGACGGCTCGACCGTCGCCGTGTCGCTCGCGTCGAACCCCTCGCACCTCGAGGCCGTCGACCCGGTGCTCGAAGGCATCGTGCGTGCCAAGCAGGACCGCATCAACCGCGGCGAGCAGGGCTACTCGGTGCTGCCCGTGCTGCTGCACGGCGACGCGGCGTTCGCCGGCCAGGGCGTCGTCGCCGAGACGCTCAACCTGAGCCAGCTCTCCGGCTACCGCACCGGCGGCACCGTGCACGTCGTCGTGAACAACCAGCTCGGCTTCACGACGTCGGCCGCGTCGGCGCGTTCGAGCGTGTACTGCACCGACGTCGCGCGGATGGTGCAGGCGCCGATCTTCCACGTCAACGGCGACGACCCCGAGGCCGTCGTGCGCGTGGCGCGGCTCGCGTTCGGCTTCCGCGAGCGGTTCCACAAGGACGTCGTCATCGACATGGTCTGCTACCGCCGCCGCGGCCACTCCGAGGTCGACGAGCCGTCGTTCACGCAGCCGCTGATGTACGACCTCATCGACAGCCACCGCTCGACCCGCAAGCGCTACACCGAGGCGCTCATCGGCCGCGGCGACATCACGGTCGCCGAGGCCGAGGAGGTCCTGCGCAACTACCAGGGCCACCTCGAGTCGGTGTTCGTGCAGACGCGCGACAGCGAGTCGCGGCCGAGCGTCGAGCCGCCGATGGAGGAGGTCCCGTCCAACGCCGTCGACACGACGGTGGACGACGAGGTGCTCAAGCGCGTGGTCGACGTGCAGCTCGCGGTGCCGGACGGCTTCACCGTCCACCCGCGCCTGCTGCCGCAGCTCCAACGGCGCGCGCAGATGCTCGCCGACGGGACCGTCGACTGGGCGCTCGGCGAGGCGTTCGCGTTCGGCGCGCTGCTGATGGAGGGCCACCCCGTCCGCCTCGCGGGCCAGGACTCGCGGCGCGGCACGTTCGGCCAGCGCCACGCCGTCCTCGTCGACAGGCAGACCGGCGCGGAGTACGTCCCGCTCGCGAACCTGTCGCCGGAGCAGGGGCCGTTCTTCGTCTACGACTCGCTGCTCAGCGAGTTCGCGGCGCTCGGCTTCGAGTACGGCTACGCCGTCGCCCGCCCCGACGCGCTCGTCTGCTGGGAGGCGCAGTTCGGCGACTTCGTGAACGGCGCCCAGTCGATCATCGACGAGTTCGTCGTCTCGGCCGAGGCGAAGTGGGGCCAGAACAGCGGCCTCGTCATGCTGCTCCCCCACGGCTACGAGGGGCAGGGCCCCGACCACTCGTCGGCGCGCGTCGAGCGGTTCCTCACGCTGTGCGCCGAGGACAACATCACCGTCGCGATGCCGACGACGCCGGCGAACTACTTCCACGCCCTGCGCCTGCAGGTGAAGGGCCCGAAGCGCCGCCCGCTCGTCGTGTTCACGCCGAAGTCGATGCTGCGCCACAAGGCCGCCGTGAGCGCCGCCGACGACTTCACGCAGCGCGGGTTCCAGCGCGTCATCGGCGACTCCGTCACCGGCGCGCGGCGCCTCGTCCTCACCGCGGGGAAGGTGCACTACGACCTGGCGGCGTACCGCGAGAAGAACGGCATCGACGACGTCGCGCTCGCCCGCGTCGAGCAGCTCTACCCGCTGCCGGCCACCGAGATGCGCGAGCTCTTCGCGAAGCACGCCGGCGTGACCGACGTCGTGTGGTGCCAGGAGGAGCCCGCCAACCAGGGCTCGTGGCCGTTCGTCGCGCTGAACCTGCCGGAGCTGCTCGGCCCCGGCCAGTCGTTGCGCCGCGTGTCCCGCAAGGCGTCCGCGTCGCCCGCGTCCGGCTCGTCCAAGGTGCACGACGTCGAGCAGGCGACGCTGGTCAAGGCGGCGTTCGAGTAGCCGTGTACTTCACGGACAAGGGGATCGAGGAGCTCGCCGAACGCCGCGGCGAGGAGCAGGTGTCGCTGCTCTGGCTCTCCGACCGGCTGCGCGACTTCGTCGACCTGAACCCGGAGTTCGAGACGCCCGTCGACCGCCTCGCCACCTGGCTCGCGCGCCTCGACGACGAGGACTAGACCGCAACGAGCCAGCGTTCGGTGCCGGTGCGCCCGTCGAACGAGAGCAAAGCCTCGTCGAGCCGGTACACGAACAGCTCGTCGCCTCCCGCGCCATCCACGTCCGCGGACACCATCTCGAGGGCACCCTGACCGGGGCCGAGCGGCGCCTGCCACAAGGGCATGCCCGTACGGCCGCTGTACGCGACGATGCCGGCGGCCGCGGCGAGCGGCACCCCGACGCCGCCCTGCGCTCCCGTCGCCACGACCACGTCCGCCGCGCCGTCGCCGTCGAGGTCACCGACCGGGAACGGCTGCGCGGGCAGCGGCACCAACGGCAGCGGCGTCAGCGCGCCGTCTGCGCCGGAGACGACGAGTGGCGACGGCGCCGAGTCGAGGACGAGGTCGTCGGGTACGCCGTCCCCGGTGTAGTCGGCGAGGGGCGGCGTGTCGCGCAGCGCGAGGTCGGCGTACCGCACCGACCAGACGACCGACCCGTCGCCTCCGCGCAGCCGCGCGACCTCGCCAAGACGGCCGTCCTCCACGAGCACGTCGTCGCCGAGCGAGGAGAAGCTGACGCGATTGCCCGCGCTGAGCCACGTGCGCTCCCATCGCACCGACCCGTCGCGGGGGTCGAGCACCGTGAGCCTGGTGCGCTCGTAGGTCAGGGCGAACGGAGGCAGGTGCGGCTCCGGTGAGCGCGGGACCAGCGTGCCGGTGACGAACGCCGGCCGGTTCCCGACCGCCAGGTAGTCGCCGCCGTCCGGCAACGTCGGGACGCGACGCCGCCAGGCCACGCCGCGCCGGGTCGTCGCGGCGACCTCCGCGGTCGCGGAGGTCGCGTCCGCGGTGACGTTGGTGAGGATGGCGACGGCGTTGTCGCCGCCCCGGCGGAAGGACCCTGCCACAGGACCGGGGCCGAGCGAGCGACGCTGCACGGCCTCGTCGACCACGGCACCGGTACGTCCGTCGACCACGAGCACGCGTCCGGCACGCTCGACGTCGGGCGTGACGTCGCGCGAGGAGTACGGCGTGTACGACGCGGAGCCGAGCGACGAGTCGTAGCCGCGCACCTCGACGACGGCGTCGAGGTAGCCGTCTCCGGTGTAGTCAGCGCGAACGGTCGCGACGACGTTGAGGAACCGTTCGGCGCCGAGCGCCGTCACGAGCCGGTCGAGCCTGAGGCTGCCGTCGGCCGACGACCGCCTGCGGGCGCGCAGCGAGACGCAGCCGCTCCGCGACTCGGCGGTCAGCGTCAGGACTTCGTCACCGGCCGGCCCGACCCCGCTCACCGTCGCCACGAGCGCGTCGATCGCCCAGGCATCGCGCCACACGACGGTTCCCCTCCGGGCATCGACGGCAGCCGTGCGCACCGGGTCGTCGAGCGTCGTCGCGTGGATCGGGGCGTACACGCGTGGTGACACGTCCGGGCGAGGAGGCGTCGCGCGCAACGTCTCGCCGGAATGGCCCAGGGTGACGGAGCCGGTAGGGCAGGCCGCGCCCGATGCGGGCGAGGCCGGTCCCGGCAGCAGCAGGGACGCCGCCAGGACCGGACGGAGCCATCGGCTCATCGCGTGCTACGCCGTCGGGCTCTCGAACTCGCACGGGTTCAGCACGAACCGCACGCCGGACTGCACGCGGAGCGCGGTACCGGCGCACGTCCCCTGGAACGACCCGCCGAGCAGCAGCGTGCCGTTGGCCGAGACCTCGAACTCCAGCGCGTACGTGCTCGAGGCGCCGGGGTGCAGCGGCAACGTGCGGCTGCAGATGGTCGCCGTGCTGCCGAACACCGACACCACCGGCGTCGGGGCGTCGTACAGCGGGTTCGCCTGGTCGCCGCCGTAGTGCTCCACCCCCTCCACGACGAGCGCGATCGACGTGGCGAGCGGCCCGGTGCCGTGGAGCGTCGCCGTGGCGCAGACCTGGATCGACGAGTCACCGCCGATCACCGTCGGGTTGACCAGCAGACCCGAGCCGGTGGCGTCGTACACCGCCTCCCCCGGGATGTCCGCGAGCGCCGGCTGCGCGCCAGCGACCGCCATGCCCGCCGCCATCGCCAGCACCGCCGCGGCCTTCTTCGAACGCTTCATGAAAGTCCCTCCCCTGGGTTTGCCGCCTCTCTGGGTCGGCGGCCGTCGCGAATGGTGCGGCTCGCCGGAATGGGTGTCAACGGGGGTGGAACCCCTCTTGACCACACATTCTGGAATGCCAGACTTCACCCCCTCGCGAGCCGGGTGCCAGCGCCCGGACCATAGAGGTGGGGGTTGATTTCCAATGCGAAAGTTCCTGACCGCGGCGGCCACGGCGGCCGTCAGCGTCGCCGTGGCGGCGCTCACTCCCGGCAGCGCCGACGCGATGAGCACCGCGTACGCCACGTTCGACGGACCGATCAACGCGACCAGCAACGGCGGCGACACCGACGCCTCCGACGGTGGCCACTGCGTCCAGGTCCAGTCGGCCGCGACGCCGAGCGGCGCCAACGACTGCCGCGTCGCCTGGAGCCTGAATCCGGGCAAGTCGCTGTGCGCAATCGCGGAGGGCGAGACCGCGGGGTGGGCGGACTACAAGGACTTCCGCACCGGCTCGACGTACTCGGGCATCACGCTCTACGGCGCTGCGGGCGCGGCGAACGGAGTGTTCACGGGCCAGTGGCTCGATGGCGCCGGGCGAGTCATGCAGATCACGATCAACGCCTCGGACCCGTGCCCGGCGATCGACCTCGCGGAGAGCGTCGGCGTGGGCGCCGGCGCTCCGGTCAGCGCGTTCGAGGCGGCGCGCTCCGCGGACCGCTTCACGGGGCGTGTGAACGCCGTCGGCGTGCGATAAAGCAGGAGACGCGGCCCGTCGCGCCGAAACGAACGCCCGTGGGGGGTCGCCGAGTCTCCGTCCTGCTGGCCGCCGCCATGCTCCTCCCGGCGGCGGCCGGCAGCGCCGCGCCCGCGATTCGCCCCGAATGCGTCGCGACGGGTTTCTCCCCCGCATTCGCGAAGGACCGCACGGTGTTCTGCGCCACCGTCGACGACAACGGCACGTACGTCTGGAAAAGCACCGACCGTGGCCGTACGTGGGAACGCCGCGGACGGGTCCGCGAGGGCGGCGAGCAGCACCACGTCAGCGGCTTCGTGATGTCGCCGCTGTACGAGCGCGACCGCCGCGTGTACCTCGCGGTCGACCGTCTGTACGGCAGCGCCGACGACGGGCACACGTTCACGGTCACCAGCGACCGCGACATCGCGCGCACCCGCGTGGACGCCTACGTCGACACGTGGCCGAACACCACCGGCATCGCCGTGCCCGGCGTCGAGCCGCACGTGTCGCTGCTGTACGCGTCGTACTCGGCGTTCGGCCAGGCGTTCGTCATCGACTCGATCTTCGGCGAGCGCGACAGCCACACGCTGCGAACGTCGCTCCTCGACTTCGTGCTGCCGCCGGACTTCGCCACACGGAGGACGGCGGTCGCGGTCACGTTGCGCCCTGGCATCACGGCGGCCTGGCAGGAGCTCCAGCAGCTCGGCGTCGTGACGTACCGCTGCGACGTCGACTTCCACTGCACGGACCCGATCCAGGACCTTGGCGTCATGTACGTGGACGGCGTCGAGCCGATCGGCCGGCCAGGGGAGGAGTACCTGTACGGCCACACCCAGACCGGCGCGGTGCAGGTCTGGCGGACGACCGACTCGGGCTACGCGTGGGCACGGTGGCCCTCCGTCGAGCGGCTGCTGCCGAAGGGCACCTACAGCCTCTGGATGACGGCCGACCCGGACCGGCCGGGCCGTCTCTACCTGCACACCGCCGCCGACGAGAAGTTCGGCGGCCCGCGCACGCCGCGGTTCTCGCTGTTCCGCAGCGACGACGACGGCAAGACCTGGCACGTGCTCGGCCGCTCGTACGTCCCCGGCACGCGCGGCGTCCCGCGCGACACGCTGCCCTGGCACACCGGCGGCGACTCGGTGGCGGCCAGCACGTCGTACGTCTCCGCGCAGCCGGGCGGGTACCTCTACGTGCTCGGCGGCCAGCGCCGCAACGGCCGCGACGTCGTCGGGCTGTGGTGCTCGCGCGACGCCGGACACACGTGGCGTACCGCCTGCTGACAGAATCTCCCCACCAACGGGAGGTGCTTCTCGTGCGAAGGTTCTCGTTCCGCCCGGCCCTGACGATCAAGGGCCGCAAGTACAAGGGGTTGCGGGGGTTCGCGGGCAAGCCGTTCCACCCGCCGCTGACCGACATCCCCGTGGCGGCGTACGTGTTCGCGGCGCTGTTCGACGTGCTGTCGGCCGCGCGCGACGACGCCGGGATGCGGGACGCGGCGACGTGGCTGCTCGCCGTCGGCGCGGTGTTCGGCGCGCTGTCGGCGCTCACCGGCTGGGCCGACTGGCACCGTTCGAGCCAGGTCGGCACGCAGGCGCGGCGGACCATCAACGCGCACGCCGTCGTGATGATCACGGCGTCCGTGCTCGTGGTCCTCGACCTGCTCTCGCGAGCGGGCGACGCGCGGACGACGTCGTGGCCGCTGGCGCTGCTGACGGTCGTCGCCGCCGGGATCACGACGGTCGGCGCGACGTACGGCGGGTCGCTCGTCTTCGACTACGGCTTCAACGTCGAGACGGCCGGCGACCACCCGGTGTGGCACGAGAGCGAGACGGACGTGTTCCCCGGGCAGCACTAACGGACGACGCAGCGCCCGTCGACGTAGAGCACGCAGATCTGCGGCGTGGACGGGTTGTCCGGGCTCCACGCCATGTTGCACGCGACGTCGACGGGCCTGTCGCAGCCCGGCGTGATCGCGGCGTGCGCGGGGGCGGGGACGGTCGCGAGAGCGACCAGGGCGAGGGCGGCGAGGGAACGGCTCATGGCGCCGGACGCTACCTCCGGTAGACGCCGACGCGGTAGATGGAGCCGTTGGCGCCCAGCAGGTACAGCTCGTTCGACGCGTCGCGCCCGAACGCCAGGATGTTGCCCGCGAAGCGCCCGAGCTCGCCGTTGACGAGCCGCCCCGACGCGTCCGGGCCGAGGCCCCACACGCGGCCCGAGCAGTAGTCGCCGTAGACGTACGTGCCGCCGAGCAGCGCCGAGTGCTTCGCGCCGCGGTACACGTAGCCGCCGATGACCGCGCAGCCGTACGTGTGGGTGTCGTACTGGTGGACCGGGCTCGTGTAGCCGCTGCCCGTGCAGTAGTCGCCGCCGTACGACGTCGTGAGCGTGCCCTCGCGGCAGTCCCAGCCGAGGTTGGCGCCGCCGGTGGTCGAGCCCGACGTGCGGTTGACCTCCTCGCGCGCGCCCTGGCCGACGTCGGCGATCCAGAGGTTCGGGTTGCCGCGGTCGAACGAGAACCGCCACGGGTTGCGCAGCCCGCGGTGCCAGATCTCCCTGCGCGCCGTCGTGGAGGTCGCGTACGGATTGGTGGAGGGGATCGAGTAGTTCAGCCCGTCGGAGCCGTGCGTCACGTCGATGCGCAGGATCTTGCCGAGCAGCGAACGCAGGTCCTGCGCGTTGCCGCCCGGGTCGCCGGAACCGCCGCCGTCGCCCGTCGAGACGAACAGGTACGCGTTCGGCCCGAACGCGAGCTGCCCCGCGTTGTGGTTGGTGTACGTCGGGTGCGGCACGGTCAGCACGTCGATGCCGGTGTTGCCGGTGACGTCGTTCCACGGGTGCGCGTGGAACTTCGTGACGTGCAGCGTCATGCTCGCGTCGGTCCACGACACGAAGAAGTAGCCCGTCCTGCTGTAGTCGGGCTGAAACGCGATCGACAGCGCGCCGCCCTCGCCGGAGGTGTTGACGCGGTCGCGCAGGTCGAGGAACGGCGTCGCCTTCAGCACGCCGTTGCGGATCACGCGTACGGTGCCGCGCCGCTCGACGACGAACACCCGCGCGGTGTCACCCGGCGCGTGGTCGAGGGCGACGGGCTCCGAGAGGCCGTTGGCCCACTTCACGAGCGACAGGCGCAGCGCCCGCGGGTCGACGCCCGCGTCGGCGCGCGGCGCCATGAGAGGGACGAGAACGAGCGCGAGGGCGGCGGCGTATCGGCGCATGCGGGCACGATACGTCGCCGCCCTCGCGGAGGCGGAACGGGTGCTACACCACGCAGCGGCCCTGGAGCCAGACCGCGCAGATGACGGGCGTGCAGGCCTCGCCCGAGCCGATGCAGCCGGACTCGTCGCACGCGACCGAGACCGTGCCGCTGCACCGCGCGGACGCGGGGGTCGCGCCGAACGCCGAGCCGAGCAGGACCGCGACGGCGGCCGCGGTGAGAAGACGCTTCACGAGGGGCTCCTTCAGACGAGGCACTTGGGGGACACGTAGACGACGCAGATGGTGATGGTGCACGGCCAGTCGGGCGCGCACGGCGTCTCGTTACAGCCGATCTCGATCTTCTCGTCGCAGTTGCCTGCGGCGTTCGCCGGGGCGACGCCGAACGACGACGCCAGCGCGACGGCGGCGGCGGCCAGGATCAGGACTCGCTTCAAGAGGGGGCTCCTTCTCGTGTCGTGGCCGCCGAGGGCGCGGCGGCACCCAGCACCCTTTCTGCGGCGAACGCCGGTCCCCTGCCTGCCGCGCTCCGCCCTATCCGCCGCGCGGCGCGCGCGTACGCCGGGTCGCGCAGCACCCGCTCGACCGCCGCGCGCAGCGTCGCCGGCGTCAGGCGCGCGGCGGGGAGGTGGACGCCGGCGCCGAGGCGCTCGACGCGCAGGGCGTTCTCCCGCTGGTCGCCGGGGCCGGGGACGATCACCAGCGGCAGCCCGCGTACGAGCGCCTTCGCGACCATCCCGTGCCCGCCCGCGCAGACGACGGCGGCCGCGCGGTCCAGCAACGGCGCCTGCCTGCCCGGCCCCGCGACGAACCCCTCGGGCATCCCCTCGACGGGCGTGCCGAGCTTCGTACACGCGACCCGCAGCCCGCGCAGCCCCTCGACGGCCAGGGCGAGCAACGTCTGCGGCCGGCCCGTCGCCGACGAGTCGGCGAGGAACACCAGCGGGCCGTCGCCCGGCGGCTCCGCGAGGTCGGCCGTGGCCGGGTCCCACTCCATCGGCCCGACGATCTCGGTGCGCGGCGGCCAGTCGGGACGCAACGGCTCGAGGCCGGGCAGCGTCGCGACGACCGTCAGCACCGGAGGCCCCTCGGGCGGCAGCCCGATCGCGACGCGCGCCGCCCTGCACTCCGCGCGGCCGACCTCGCGGGACCTCATGTGGAGCCTCCGCATCCACGCGTCGCGCAGCGTCCCGAGCGGCCAGCGCCCGCGTTCGAGGCCGGTGCCCGGCGGCGGGAGGAACGACGACGGCTCCTGCAACGACGTCGGCACCAGCTCGACGCGCGGCACGCCCGCGAGGTCGGCGGCGAACCACCCCGGCACCGTGATCGAGTCCACGACCGCCAGCGTCGCGCCGAACTCCCGCAGCGACCGCGCGATCCCCGGCGCGAGCTGCTTCGAGCGCTCCCACAGCACGAAGCCGAAGTCGTCGTCCCTCGGGTCGGGCGCGAACAGGTCGATCGCCGCGAACGCCACGCCCTCGCGCTCGACCGCCTCGCGCCACTGGGTCCCGCTGACGAACAGCACCGGCACGCCCCTGTCCCGCAGCGCGCACGACAGCGCGACCGCGGGGAACGCGTGCCCCGGGTCGGGCCCGGCGACGACGGCGACGCGCGGCGTCACGTCGTGAGGACGAGCTTCCCGAACGACTCCCCGGCCGCGAGCCGTTCGAACGCCGCCCGCGCCTCGGCCATCGGCCGCACCGAGTCGACCACGGGGCGTACGCCGGTGTTGTCGAGGAAGCGCACGAGCGCGTCGAGCTCGCCGCGCGTGCCCATCGTGGAGCCGACGACGCGGAGCTGGCGGAAGAACACCCGCTTGAGGTCAGCCGGCGGCTCGGAGCCGCTCGTCGCGCCCGCGACGACGACCGTGCCGCCCGGGCCGAGGGACTTGAGCGAGTGGTCCCACGTCGCGGCGCCGACGGTCTCCATCACCGCGTCCACGCGGTCGGGAAGCCGCGCGCCCGGCTCGAACGCCTCGTGCGCGCCGAGCTCGACGGCCCGCGCGCGCTTCGTCTCGTCGCGGCTGGTGACCCAGACGCGGTAGCCGGCCGCGCGGGCGAGCGCGATCAGCGCGGTCGACACGCCGCCGCCCGCGCCCTGGACCAGCACGCGCCCGCCGGGGCGCAGGCCCGACATCGTGAACAGCATCCGGTACGCCGTCAGCCACGCCGTGGGCAGGCACGCCGCCTCCTCCCACGACAGCGCGGGCGGCTTCGGGACGACGTTGCGCGCGGGCACGGCGACGTGCTCGGCGAACGTTCCCGGGTGCTTCTCCGACAGCAGCGTGCGGCGCGGGTCCATCGTCTCGTCGCCGTCGATCGGCTCGCCGACCACGGCGTGCACGACGACCTCCGTGCCGTCGTCGAGCACGCCCGCCGCGTCGCAGCCCAGGACCATCGGGAGCTGCTCCTCGCGCAGGCCGACGCCGCGCAGCGACCAGAGGTCGTGGTGGTTCAGCGCGGCGGCGCGGACCGCGACGCGCACCCACCCGTCCGGTACGACGGCGTCGGGCACGTCGCCGACGTGCAGCCCGTTCAAGGGCTCGTCGGGGTGGAACGCGGTGGCGGCGACTCCGAGCATGGACGCGACCCTACTGACGTCGCGCGACGCCCGACTCGCGGGCGGCGGCGGCGACCGCGCGCGCCACGGCGGGCGCGACGGCCGGGTCGAACACGCTCGGGATGACGTTGTCCTCGCGCAGGTCCGTCACGCACTCGGCGATCGCGGTGGCGGCGGCGAGCTTCATGGCCTCGTTGACCGTCGTCGCCCGCACGTCCAGCGCGCCCCTGAACACGCCGGGGAACGCGAGCACGTTGTTGATCTGGTTCGGCAGGTCGCTGCGCCCGGTCGCGACGACGCGAGCGACCTCGAGCGCGCGCTCCGGGTCGACCTCGGGGACGGGGTTGGCGAGCGCGAACACGATCGCGTCGCCCGCCATCGCCTCGATCGCCGCGTCGGGGATCGTGTGCGGCCCGCTCACGCCGATCAGGACGTCGGCGCCCTCCAGCGCGTGCGGCGCGTCGGAGGTCTCGTGGCGCGGGTTGGTGACGTGCGCGAGGTCGGCCTTCGCCTCGGACAGGTCGCCGCGCTCCTCGTAGAGGGCGCCGTGCGAGTCGGTGACGACGACGTCGCTGACGCCCGCGTCGAGCAGGATCTTCGTCACGGCCGTGCCCGCCGCGCCCGCGCCGACCACGACCGTCCGCAACGACGCCAGGTCCTTGCCGACGAGCCGCGCGGCGTTGCGCAGCGCGGCGAGAACGACGATCGCGGTGCCGTGCTGGTCGTCGTGGAACACCGGGATGTCGAGCCGCTCGCGCAGCCGGTCCTCGACCTCGAAGCAGCGCGGCGCGCTGATGTCCTCGAGGTTGATGCCGCCGTACGCCGGCGCCAGGCGCACCACCGTCTCGACGATCTCGTCGACGTCCGTGGTGTCGAGGCAGATCGGCACGGCGTCGACGCCGCCGAAGTGCTTGAACAGCAGCGCCTTGCCCTCCATGACCGGCAGCGCCGCCAGCGGACCGATGTCGCCGAGGCCGAGCACCGCCGTGCCGTCGGTGACGACGGCGACCGTGCCCGACTTCTGCGTGTACTCGTACGCCAGCGCGGGGTCCTCGGCGATCGCGAGGCAGACGTCGGCGACGCCGGGCGTGTACGCGCGGGAGAGGTCGTCGCGGTCGCGCAGCGGGATCCGCAGGCCGGTCTCGATCTTGCCGCCGCGGTGGAGGTCGAAGGTGCGTTCGTCCACGAGCCGCTCCTCGTGTGGTGCCGTGCCTGCGGCGGCGTTCGCCTGCCGCGGCCGAGTCTCGATCATGGCACAGTCGCCGGGCCCGTCTTGCGGTGCGCGGGCCGGGCTGCGGCAAGATACGCGGGTAGGTACTCGTCAGCCCTCTGGAGGCACTGTGCTCAGCGTCCCGACCCGAGCCGGCCGGCTCGCGTTCACCGGCCTCGCCATGGCCCTCGCGCTCACGTCGGTCGCCTGCGGCGGCGACGACGCGAGCACCGTCGGCGAGCCCGGCGGCAACAACCCCACGCCGACGTCGAGCGTCGACCAGTCGCTCGCGGCCCGCGTGCCCGCCGACATCAAGGCCGACGGCAAGATCCTCATCGGCACCGACTCGACGTACGCGCCGAACGAGTTCCTCGCGGCCGACGGCAAGACGATCCAGGGCTTCGACATCGACCTGTTCAACGCGATCGCGGCCAAGCTCGGCCTCACCGCGGAGTTCCAGACCGCGCCGTTCGACAACATCATCCCGAGCGTCAAGAGCGGCAAGTACGAGCTCGGCGTCTCGTCGTTCACGATCAACGACGAGCGCAAGAAGGTCGCCGACATGGTCAGCTACTTCTCGGCCGGCACGCAGTGGGCGACCAAGGCGGGCAACCCCAACGGCATCAACCCCGACGACGCGTGCGGCAAGAAGATCGCCGTCCAGAAGGGCACCGTGCAGGTCGACGACCTCACCGCCCGGTCGAAGAAGTGCACCGACGCCGGCAAGAAGGCCATCACGATCGAGCAGTACCAGGGCCAGGACGAGGCGACCGCCGCGGTCGTGTCCGGCAAGGACGAGGCCATGCTCGCCGACTCGCCCGTCGTCGCGTACGCCGTGAAGCAGACGAACGAGCAGCTCGAGCTGCTCGGCGAGATCTACGACTCGGCGCCGTACGGCTACGTCGTCAAGAAGGACCAGGGCGAGTTCGCCCAGGTGCTCGCCGACGCGCTGAAGGCGATCATCGCGGACGGCTCGTACAAGACCGCGCTCCAGAAGTGGGGCGTCGAGCAGGGCGCGATCACGGACCCGAAGGTCAGCCCCTGACCTCGGCGTCGCCGGACGCACGGTCCGGCGGGAACGGCCCGGACGAGATCCGGGCCGTTCCGCTGCGCCATCCGGAGCGGTGGGTCGCGCTCGCGGTGATCGCGGTGCTCGTCGCGATGTTCGTCAACATGGTCGTGACGAACGACGCGTTCCAGTGGTCGTTCATGGCCGACCACATGTTCACGCCGCCGGTCATGGAGGGCGTGCGCACGACGCTGGTCCTGACGGTCTACTCGATGCTGATCGGCGTCGGGTTCGGCATCGTGCTGGCGATCATGCGGCTGTCGCCGAACCCGATCATCTCGTCGGTCGCGTGGGTCTACACGTGGTTCTTCCGCGCGGTGCCTCGGCTCGTGCTCGCGATCCTGTTCGGCAACCTCGGCATCCTCTACGCGCGCCTCGAGATCGGGCTGCCGTTCGACGACCAGATCCTCGGGCTGTTCGGCGGCGGCGGCAACGCCGTCATCTGGGGCGTCGACGCCAACGACTTCCTCCGCGGCTTCACCGCGGGCCTGCTCGCGCTCGCGCTGAGCGAGGCTGCGTACATGGCGGAGATCGTGCGCGCCGGCATCCAGTCGGTGGACGCGGGCCAGACGGAGGCGGCGCAGGCGATCGGCATGTCGCGCGGCCAGACGATGCGCCGCGTCGTGCTGCCGCAGGCGATGCGGGTCATCGTGCCGCCGACCGGCAACGAGACGATCGCGATGCTCAAGGACACGTCCGTCGTGGCGTTCGTCCCGGTGTCGAACGAGATGTTCTTCCAGCTCCGCGCGGTCGGGACGAGGACGTTCCAGGTGTTCCCGATGCTCGTCGCCGCGTGCCTCTGGTACGTCGCGCTGACGAGCGTGCTCATGGTCGGGCAGTACTTCCTGGAGAAGCGGTTCTCGCGCGGCGTCGCGTCCACGGCGCGCGCCCGCGCCCGCATGATCGGCGGATCGCATTGACCGCGATGGTGCTCGCCGAGGGCGTGCGGAAGTCGTTCGGGCACACCGAGGTGCTCAAGGGGATCGACCTGCGCGTCGACCCGCGCGAGGTGCTCGTGCTGCTCGGCCCCTCCGGCTCGGGCAAGAGCACGTTCCTCCGCTGCATCAACCACCTGGAGCACATCGACGGCGGCCGGCTCTCGGTGGACGGCGAGCTCGTCGGCTACCGCCAGCACGGCGGCAAGCTCTACGAGCTGCGGGAGAAGGACATCGCGCGCAAGCGCGCCGAGATCGGCATGGTGTTCCAGCGGTTCAACCTGTTCCCGAACATGACCGCGATCTCCAACGTCACCGCCGGGCCCGTGCACGTGAAGGGCGTCAGGCGCGAGGTCGCGGAGAAGCGCGCGATGGAGCTGCTCGACCGCGTCGGCCTCGCCGACCGGGCCTCCGCCTACCCGTCGGCACTGTCCGGCGGCCAGCAGCAGCGCGTCGCGATCGCCCGCGCGCTCGCGATGGACCCCAAGCTCATGCTCTTCGACGAGCCGACGTCCGCCCTCGACCCCGAGCTCGTCGGCGAGGTGCTCGACGTCATGAAGGGGCTCGCCCGCGACGGCATGACGATGGTCGTCGTGACGCACGAGATGGGCTTCGCGCGCGAGGTCGGCGACCGCGTCGTGTTCATGGACGACGGCGTCGTCGTGGAGGAGGGCGCTCCCGCCGAGGTGTTCGGCAACCCTCGCCACGAGCGGACGAAGGCGTTCCTCTCGAAGATCCTCTAGTAGGGCTTGGCGAGACGCGGCCCGTCGCCGCCCGGCGGGTCCAGGGGGCGATCCGGCAAGGCCGCGGGACGCCTGCGGGCTGGTGTCGCCCGCAGGCGTCCGAGAACGCCGCCGGTCGCCGCCTGGGGCCCGGGCGGCAGGGCCGCGTTGCGCCAAGCCCTACTGGCGCTCGCGGAGCAGGTCGAGGATCCGCTCGGGCGGGCGCCCGATGACCGCGCGGCCGTCGTCGGTGATGACGATGGGGCGCTGGATCAGCCTCGGGTTGTCCGCGAGCGTCCGCAGCCACGCGTCGCGGTCGCGCGGCGCGCCGGCAAGGCCGAGCTCCTTCGCGAGCGGCTCGTCCATCCGCGTGATGTCCCACGGCTCCATGCCGAGCGCGGCGAGGGCGCGTTCGAGGTCGGCCACGGTCGGCGGCTCGTCGAGGTAGCGACGTTCGCTGTACGTCACCCCGTGCTCGTCCAGGAGCTCCTCGCTCATCCGGCACTTGCTGCACGACGGGTTGAACCAGATCTCCACGGCGACCATTCTGCACCGCCCGCCGTGGCAGACTCGCACGCCATGGAGGCAGCGGAGACCAAGGTGCCGGGCGCGTGGGTGTTCACGCCGAGGCAGTTCCGCGACGACCGAGGCGTGTTCGTCGAGTGGCTGAAGACGAGCGTCATGCGCGACGTCGTCGGGCACGGCATCGAGGTCGCGCAGGCGAACAACTCGGTGTCCCGCCGCGACGTCCTGCGCGGCGTGCACTTCGCGCTCGTGCCGCCGGGCCAGGCGAAGTACGTCTACTGCCCGCGCGGGGCGCTCATGGACTTCGTCGTGGACATCCGCGTGGGGTCGCCGACGTTCGGCGCGTGGGACGCGATCGTGCTGGACGACGTGGACAGGCGCGGCATGTACATCGCCGAGGGGATCGGGCACGCGTTCGTCGCGCTGACCGACGAGGCGGCGTTGACCTACCTCGTGTCGTCGCCGTACGACCCGGCGCGGGAGTTCACGGTGTCGCCGATGGACCCGGCGCTCGGCATCGACTGGGGGGTCGCGTCGCCGATCCTGTCCGACCGCGACCGCGAGGCGCCGACGCTGGCCGAGGCCGAGGCGTCGGGGCAGCTCCCGACGTGGGAGTCCTGCGTCGCGCGCTACGCCGAGCTCGGCACCCGCCTCTAGCGCACGCGCCCCGCCGCGCGCAGCGGGCGGTAGCGCCAGCGCACCTCGCCGACGACGTCCTCGTCGCGGACGGGACCGAACGTGCGGCTGTCGTCGCTCGCGGCGGCGTTGTCGCCCTCGACCCACCAGCCGTGCTCCGTACGCCGCGTCGCCCGCTTGACGACGTAGCGCTCGGGCCTGCGCACGACGACGACGCTGCCCTGCCTCGGGCTGCTCGTCCTGCGCACCACGACCCACTCCCCGGGGGCGAGCGTCGGGATCATGCTCACGCCGGAGACCGCGAGGCGGAACCACGGGAGTCGCACGTCTGGGTCCTCTTGTAGGGTCGGAACGAGACTTCACCGCGTACCCGACGAAAGGACAAGCACCGATGTCGCTGCTGGCCCGACTCCTGGCCCCGCGCGTCACCGCCGAGGCGCACTGCGACCTGCCCTGCGGCGTCTACGACCCGGCGCAGGCGCGGATCGAGGCGCTCTCGGTGAAGGCGTGCATGGAGAAGTACGCCGCGTCCGACGACGAGCAGTTCAGGACGCGCGCGATCCAGATCAAGGAGGAGCGCGCCGACCTCGTGAAGCACCACCTGTGGGTGCTCTGGACCGACTACTTCAAGCCCGAGCACCTCGAGGCGCACCCGCGGCTCCACCAGCTCTTCTGGGACGCCACGAAGGCCGCCGGCGCCGCGAAGAAGTCGCTCGACCCGGCCGACGGCCAGAAGGTCATCGACCTGGTCGACCAGATCGCCGAGGTGTTCGCGGAGACCAAGAAGTAGCGGCCCGCCGGGCGTGCCCGGCGGATCGCTCTGTCCGGAGGCCGGTGGGAGTGCGGCGCCCTGTTCGGGTGCGCTACCGCCGGCCTCCGCCTTTCTCGGGGAGGTCCCGTTGATCCGGCCCGCCGTCGAGGGTGACGTCGCCGCGATCCTGTCGCTGATCCGCGAGCTCGCTCTCTACGAGCGGTCGCCGGAGTCGGTGGTGGCGACGGAGGACGGGCTGCGCGCGGCGCTGTTCGGCCCCTCGCCCGCCGTCTTCTGCCACGTCGCCGAGGCCGACGGCGAGGTCGTCGGCTTCGCGCTGTGGTTCCTCAACTTCTCCACGTGGCTCGGGCAGCACGGGCTGTACCTGGAGGACCTGTTCGTCCGCCCCTCGCACCGCGGCACGGGCCTCGGCAAGGCGCTGCTGGAGACGTTGGTCGGCATCGCCCGCGAGCGCGGCTACGGCCGCGTGGAGTGGGTCGTGCTCGACTGGAACGAGCCCGCCCACGCCTTCTACCGCTCCCTGGGCGCCGAGCCCATGGACGACTGGACCGTCTGGCGCCTGGTGCCGTAGCGACTCAGTCGAGCGCGCGGGCTTGCGGCGCGGCGCCGCCGCCTTCCTTGCAGCCCACGAAGCGCTTTGCCGCGTGACGATCTTCAAACTTGAGCGCGCGGCCCCCGGACGCCGTGGCGCTGCTTACGCGCCGCGGACGGCGCGGCGGCGGAGGAGCACCGCCGCGCCGGAGCCCGCGATCGCGAGCAGGGCGAGCATCGGGTCGACACCGGTCGCCGGCGTCGTGCCGGGGCCGCCGGGACGGCCGACCGGCGGGCGGTTGCCGACCTGGACGACGTCGGACCTCGTCGTCGACGCGCCGTCGGTGTCCTTGACCGTCAGCCTCACGGTGTAGCGGCCCGCGGCGGCGTACGTGTGCGAGGTCGTGCGGCCGGTGCCGGAGGCGCCGTCGCCGAAGTCCCACGTGTACGTCAGGTCCGGCGGCGCGTCGCGGTCGTCGGAGGACTCGGACGCGTCGAACGTCACCCGCTCGCCCGCGTACGCCGTTCGCGGCTTGAGCGCGAACGCCGCCGTCGGCGCGACGTTCGGCGACGTCGAGCCCGAGGTCGTGTAGCCGTAGTTGAACGCCGCGCAGTTCTGGTTGGTGGTGAACGTCGTGGAGCCGACGAGGTTGCCGCCCACGCCGACCGGCGTGTCAGGGCCGACGTCGTCGCCGTCCATGGAGTTGACCTTGAACTTCAGGCAGTTGAAGCGGAGCTCCCAGTTCTCGCTCTCGCTGTTGGGGTCCTCGTAGTTGTCGGTCCACCCGGCGTCGCTGAACTCGCTGCCCGCGCCGAACGCCGCGTCGTTGAGCTGCGGCGTGATGTCGCCCGCGCTCGGGTTGGCGTCGATGGGCGTCTGCGCGGGCGGGTCGTCGGTGCCGGCGTTGCCGTAGCCGTGCGCCTCGTCGGTGTAGACGACGAGCATGCCCGGGACGAAGCCGATGGCGGCGCGGTCGTTCTCGCCCTTGCCGTCGTAGTCGAAGCCTGAGCGGTCGCGCATCTCCATGTAGTAGCCGTGGTCGGCGGTGGAGTTGACGTCGGAGGAGATGTACTGCCAGCCCTTCGTGCACCGGGTGGCGACGCGCAGGCCCTCCTTGCAGCCGCCGTTCCACAGGTGCGGGCGGTCGGCCTCCAACGACTCGAAGTCGCTCTGGTAGATCGGGTCGCCGTTGACGGTGATCCGCACGTCGTCGATGAACCAGCCCGGGTGCGCGAGGCCGGGGTCGGTCGCGTACGCGAAGCGGACGACGGCGCCCTTCGAGCCGGCCAGCGCGGAGATGTCGTACGAGTCGGGGAGGAACGGCCCGTCCGGGTAGTTGGTCGAGCCGGGGACGGCGGCGACGCGGTCGACGGCCTGCGTGCCGTTGTCGTACGAGCCGCTGGTGCCGGTGATGCCGTTGCCGTAGCGGGTCTGGCAGTTGTTCGCGTTCGGGTTCTGCGCGGCCGGCGTCGTGTAGCCCTTCTCCGACGCGACCGACGTGTACGTCGTGCCTGTGTCGGGCGAGATCAGGACGAAGCCGTAGTCGTAGTCCCACTCCATGTCCCAGTACGACGCGAACTCCAGCTTGACCGTGGAGCCCGGCGCGACCTGTTCGAGCTGGGGCAGGGAGATGTCGAGGTTGTGCCCGCCCTCGGGCGGGCAGCCGAAGTTGTTGCCCGAGCCCGACCACCACACGTGCGTGGGCGACGCGCCCTGCGACACCTTCTCCGGCGAGATGAGCTGGCGTCCCGGCAGCTTCACCGTGTACGCCTCGCCGTTGTTCACCGTCGGACCGGCGTGCGAGTACGGGAGGCCGCCCGGCGTCACCCAGTCGATGACGTGGGTGTTGACCTTGGAGTCCTTCCAGTTGGAGACGGTCGTGGTCCCCTTCGGGAGGACGCGCGGGACGATCCAGCCCATGTCCTGCTTGCTGAACACGTCCATGTCCTGCGACTTGTCGGTCGCCATGAGGTTCCAGTCGCCGTACGTCTCGCGGTCGCCGGTCGAGTAGAAGTCCGGCAGGCCGAGCGAGTGGCCGTACTCGTGCGAGATGACGCTCGCCTTGTCGATCGCGGACTCGGGGTTGACGTTGTACGGCCCGACGCGGACGTGGACCTTGAGGTCGTCGCCCTTGTCGACGGTCGTCATCTGCGCGCGCGTCGTGTCGGTGTACCAGAGCGGCCGGCCCTCGAGGTCCTTGAGCTGGTCCTTGGAGATGTAGCCGCCGAGCCCGGTCGCCGGGTCGGTGTAGGTGAACTCCAGCGACGACGAGTGCGGCCAGATGTTGTCGTAGCCCTCCTCGACCGAGGCGCCGTGGCCGCCGAGGCCGACGAACACCATCATGAAGAAGTCGACGACGCCGTCCTTGTCGGTGTCGAAGTCGCTGTAGTCGATCTCGATGTCGGAGATGGCCGCGGCGTCGTAGACGGCCTTGGCCGTCGGGCCGCACGCGCTGTCGATGTCGAACAGGATCGCCTGGCCGGTCAGCGAGCCCGCGATCGCGGACTGCGGGCCGTAGCGGTCGAGGCCGTAGTACTGCGTGGTGCCGGGGAGCTGGTACCAGCCGTCGTGGATGCGCTCGGAGTACGCCGGCGTCCCCTGCGCGGGCTCCAGCGTCACGAGGCCGTCGGGGGTGCAGGCGCCCTGCGGCTTCGGGTCGGCGAAGTTGATCGGCTCCGTCGGGAACGGCGCGGTCGCGATGCCCGCCGACGGCACGGTGCCGTGCGGGTAGAGCTGGCCGTAGGAGTTCTCCTGGAACAGGTTGAACGTCGAGCCCTTCACGGCCGGGTCGTTGATCTTGCGCGCGAGCAGGTCGCCGCTGTGCTCGCCGGTGTGCTTGCGGTCGACGTAGTCGACGGGAACGACGGGGAACGGCCGGTCGCCGTAGCGCGCGGTGTTGTAGATGTCGTCGGGCGGGATGACCTTGGGGCCGTGGCTCTTCGAGGTCTGCGTGCCCTCGCCGTTGACGTGCGTCGCGGTCGTGGACAGGTCGCGCCACACGATCTTCGGGTCCTGCTGGAGGCTGTCGGCCCTGGCCTGCACGACGAGCGTCGCGACGCTCGGGAGCACGGAGTCGGCCGCCTTGCCCACGACGTTGCCGACGTTCCACGTGATCGTGCCGGCCGACAGCGAGACGTCGCCGACGGTGGCGCGGACGTTCGTGAACCTCATGCCCTCGACCTCGGGCACCGTCACCGTGCCGCCGTCGATGGGGCCCGCGGTGTAGTTGCGGAGCAGGACGCGGAACGGGTATGCGTCGCCCGGCTTGACCCATCCCTTGGACGAGGTGAAGTCGTTGACGAGCTCGAGCGTCGTCGGCTCGGCGGCGACGGCCAGCGGCGCGGCGCCGGCCATCGGCTCGACCTTGCCGCCGGCGGCGACGTCGGTCACGCGGACGGCGAGCGTGGTGACCCAGTGCGCGTCGCGCGAGGGGCGGACGTTCTTCGTCGCGGAGCCGGGAACGGTGGCGCGGAACGTGCCGTCGGGCGCGGTCCTGCCGGGGATCGTCGCGAGCCTGTGGCCCGCCGGGTCGGAGACGGTGAGCGTGAACGTGCCCGCGACCGGCTTGCCGTCGCGGCCGCGCAGCACGCCGTCGACCGCCGCGGGCTCGCCGGGGTGCACGGCCGCACGCCCCGCCGGGGCGCTCACCCGCGCGAGCGCCTGGATCACGGGCTCGCGGACCTTGAGCCGCGGTGCGTCGGCGCTCGCGCCAGGGAGCACCTCTGCCAGCGCCAGCAGCGCGGGGAGCACGGCGAACAGAACGAGACCTCGGCGCGCGCGGCGCATGGACACTCCTCGGCGTACGGAAAACCTGGGCCCCCCGGGAACGTCTACCCTCCCCCGGTGCCCCTACGCGACCGCGCCCGCATCGGTTTGGTCGCCGCCGGAGGCGCCGCCGGGTCGCTCGCGCGCTGGCGCGTGGGCCTCGACGTTGACGGGGCACTGGCGATCCTACTGGTGAACGTCACGGGCTCCCTCCTGCTCGGGTACCTCGTGGGCCGGGTGCCCGTGCGCGGCCCGCGCAGCGAGGCGCTGCGGCTCGGGCTCGGGACGGGCGTGCTCGGCGGGTGGACGACGTTCTCCGCGTACGCCGTGCACGCCGCGCGGATGCTCGACGCGGCACCGGTCGCCGCGACGCTGTGGGCGGCGGTCGTCGCGCTGCTGTCGGTCGGGGCGGCAGGCGTCGGCTACACGGTCGGCTCGATCACGGAGGCGACGCGCGGCGGGGGCGAGGGGTGACCGCGCTGCTCGTGGCGCTCGGCGGCGCCGTGGGGGCGGTGCTCCGCTACGTCGTGGAGCGGCGCAGGGCGCGGCGGTGGGGCGAGCCGTGGGGGACGTTCGCCGTGAACGTCTCCGGCTCGCTACTCCTGGGGCTGCTCGTCGGTCTCGGGACGGGCGGCGACGCGGCGGCGGCGCTGGGGACGGGGCTGCTCGGCAGCTACACGACGTTCTCCGCCTACGCCGTCGAGGTCGTCCGCGGCGCCCCCCTCTACGCCGGGCTCAGCGTCGTCTGCGGCATCCTCGCCGCCGCCGCCGGCCTCAGCCTCGGCTACGGGCTCGGGGGGTAGCTCCTCGTCCACCCCGCGCGTGCGGCGCTTGATGTACGGCATGGTCAGGAGCAGCGCGGCGATGTAGAGCGGGTAGCCCATCACGATCTTCGCGATGCCGAGCAGCACCGTGAGGTCGAGGCGGCGCAGGGTCTCCATGATCGCCGACCGCAGGAGGAAGACGGCCGCCCACCCGAACGTCGCCTCGGTCATCGCCCTGCGCACCCGCGGGTGCGCGTGCCACGCCTTGGGCTTCTCCATGAGGACGCGCATGATCGCGCCGACGAGCGGCTTGCGCGCGAGCGCCGAGACGAGGAACACGAACCCGTAGACGAGGTTCGTGATGATCCCCGGCAGGAAGTAGTTCTCGTCCTTGCCGGTCTTCTTGGCGATGACGGCGGCGAGGGCGACGCCGAACACGCCGGAGAACGCGTGCCGCAGCGTCTCGCGCTTCACGAGCCGCACGAGGACGAGCACGACCACCGTGCCGAGCGCGGCGCGGATCGCCACGTCGAGTCCCCAGACGAGGTTCGAGGAGACGAACGCGACCGTCGGCAGCGCCTGGTCGACCCAGTCGCGTGGGCCGCCGAACATCTCCTTGGGGTCCATGCTGCCGCGGCGCGCGGCGATGGCCTCTTCGATGGCGGTGTCGACATCGGGGGCCTTGCGGATCTTGTCGAGCGAGCTCACTTACGTCTCTTCCTGAGCGCGGCTGCGCGCCCGAGCGATGCCGGCGGCGGCCACGGCGAGCGCGGCGGCGACGGTCGGGACCTGCTCGCGCAGGCCCGTCTCCGGCGTACGGGTGGGTCCGGTACGGGGGCGCGAGCCCGTGTCGCGCGACTGCGGCCCGCCGCCGCCGAGCCCGAGGTCGAACGGCGCCCCGACGACGAGCTCGACGTTGCGCGACTCGACGGCGCCGCGGCGGTTGGTCGAACGCTGCTGCCAGTCGTTGGCGCCGAGCTCGCGGGCGAGGGCGGCGAGGCCCGCGACGGACGTGGGCGCGGCGTACGACGCGGCGGCAGAGACGCCCAGCGGCGCGTCGGCGTCCACGACGGTGGCGAAGATCGAGAGGGTGCCGTCGAGGTTGTCGACGATCTCGAGGATGCGCGACTGGTGCGGGAAGTCGATGTGGGCGGCCGTGTTGACCTCCCAGAACCCGCCGTTGGGGCCGGGGTGCGCGATGACGTCGTTGCGGTGCGTGTGGCCGTTGACCCAGAGCACGACGTTGCGGAACTCCAGCAGCAACGCCACCACGGCGTCGCCCATGACGCGCGGCCCCGTGTCCTCGGCGGAGACGATCGGGTTGTTCATCGAGGCGGCCGGGTGGTGGCTGAACACGATCGCGAGCCGGCTCGTCCTCGCGTTGGCCTCGAGCTCGGCGCGCAGCCACGCGAACTGCTCCTCGCCGAGCGAGCCCTCGGAGTAGCCGCCGTAGTTGACGGTGTCGAGGACGAGGCAGCGCAGGTACCGGCCGGAGTCGAACGCGTACCAGCCCTTGGCCGTCGCGACGTTGTCCTGCGCGAAGCCGTGCCCGACCGGCGTGCCGGTCGTCTCGAACATCTGCGCCATGAACTCGCTCTTGGACAGCGGCCTGCGGTTGGGGTCGGCCGTGACCTGCCGCGCGGGCGCCGTGGCGAGCGCGGTGAGCACGCTCGGGTCCTGCTCGGCGAGGCCGCGCTGGACGTCGTTCGGCGAGAGCCCGGCGGGCAGGCCGACGACCTTGACCGAGCCGGTCGCTACGGTGGCGAAGCCGGTCGGGACGTCGGTCGTGCCGACGCGCTCGTACGCCGGCGCGTTGCCCTGGAGCAGCGGGTCGTGGTTGCCGAACACGGCGTACCACGGCGTCCCGATCCCGCTCGCCGTGAACGGCGCCCGCGCCGCGTCGAGCAGGCCGGGCACGGTCGGGAAGCCGTAGAGCGCGCGGCCGTGGTCGTCGTCCTTGCCGGCGGGCGCGCCGTCGGGGTGCCAGTAGTGGACGTCGTACGTCGTCGCGTCGGCGTCCTGCACGCCCTCCCACTTCGTGAGGTCGCCGGAGTCGGGCGTGACGGTGCCGCCGTCGAGCAGGCTGACGAACCAGCGCGTCTCGTTGAGCTGCACGTTGTCCACGTTGTCGCCCGTGCAGACCGTGAACTCGTACGGCCTGCCGGTCACGGGCCCGCGCCCGACGTTGCGGGCGGCGGCGACGACGCGGTCGGCGACGTGGAGGTTCAGCGGCTCCTGCGGGCGCCACGCGGAGTCGAACGGCACCTGCTGGCCCGGGTCGTCGGAGTAGCGGTCGAGGAACTCCACGCGGGCCGGCGACTGCGCGTCGAGCGCGTGGATGTCGGTGAACTGCACGAACGTCGTCACGGGCTTGCGGCGCGCGTCGCGCCCCTTCCGCGGCGCGGCGCCGAGGTCGTCGCGGACGACGTGCGGCTCGGCGGGGCCGCTGACGAGCAGGCGGTAGCCGCCCGCCCGCAGGTCCGTCGCGGCCTTGACGATCGTGCGTTCGAGCGTCGTCCCCTCGACGCGGACCGGCCGCCCTGCCGCGCGCGCGGCGTTGCGGCTCGGGAAGAACGCGGGCGGCAGCGCGGCGGCACCGGCACCCGCGGCGGCGGCGCGCAGCACGTCACGGCGGGTGGGTCGCACGCCCGCTCCGTTCTGCTAGGGGAGGTACCAGGGTCGCATCCGCCGGGGGCGGGGCGCCAGGACAGGTTTGATCGGGTGCCCCGCGAGGCAGGCTATCGTCCGAGTAAGGGGGAGGGTTCCCTGTGGCAACGGCGCGTGAGACGTACGCGCGGGCGGAGGATGCATGAGCGTGGGACCGGACGTCGACGAGAGCGTGGGCTCGCCCGTGCGCGACGTCGTGACCCTGCGGCTTCCCGCGCAGGGGGCGTACCTCGCCGTGCTGCGGACCGCCGCCGCCGGCCTCGCCTCGCGGCTGAACTTCACGCTCGACGACATCGAGGACCTGCGCATCGCCGTGGACGAGGCGTGCGCGATGCTGCTCCCCCGCGGCGCCGAGGGCGCGATGCTGGAGTGCGCGTTCGAGCTGAAGCCGGGGGAGCTGGACGTGTCCGTGAGCCTGCCGACCACCGACGCGACGCTGCCGTCGCGCGACACGTTCGCGTGGACGGTGCTGACGGCGCTCGCCGGCGAGGTCGACGCGACCGAGTCGGGGGGCACGATCACGATCACGATGATGAAGAAGTCGTCGACGGACTTCGTCGCATGACCGAGGTGGACGGGGTGCTCGAGGGTGCCGTCGACGGCGCCGACGTGGCGGTGCCCGAGCTGACCGCCGAGGTCACCGCGGCGGCGGAGCGGACGTCGGCCGAGCGCCAGCGGGCGCGCGACCTGTTCGCGGAGCTCGCGGCGAACGCCAGCCCGGCGGTCCGCGACGAGCTCGTACGGATGCACCTGCCGCTGGTCGAGTACCTGGCGCGGCGCTTCCGCAACCGCGGCGAGCCGTTGGAGGACCTCGTCCAGGTCGCGACGATCGGGCTCATCAAGTCGATCGACCGCTTCGACCTGGAGCGCGGGGTGGAGTTCTCCACCTACGCGACCCCGACGATCGTCGGCGAGATCAAGCGGCACTTCCGCGACAAGGGCTGGGCGATCCGCGTGCCCCGCCGCCTGCAGGAGCTCAAGCTCACCCTGACCAAGGCCACGAGCGAGCTGTCGCAGACGCTCGGCCGCTCGCCGACGGTGTCCGAGCTCGCGAAGCACCTGGGCCTGCAGGAGGAGGAGATCCTCGAGGGCCTGGAGTCGGCGAACGCGTACTCCGCCGTCTCCCTGGACGCGACCGACAGCGGCGACGACGACTCCCCCGCCGTCTCGGACTCGCTCGGCATGGTCGACGAGGCGTTGGAGGGCGTGGAGTACCGCGAGTCGTTGAAGCCGCTGCTCGACCGGCTCCCGGCCCGCGAGAAGAAGATCCTGGTGCTGCGGTTCTTCGGGAACATGACCCAGTCGCAGATCGCCGCCGAGCTCGGCATCTCGCAGATGCACGTCTCGCGCCTGCTCGCGCGCACCCTCGCGCAGCTCCGCGAGGGCCTGCTCGCCGACGAGTAGCGACGACGCGCCCGGCCGCGCCCGACACCGGCGGGGCCGACACCGGCAGGGCCGTGACACGGTTCTTTGCAGCCCAAACGGCACCCGCCCGCGTCGTGATCTTCAAAGTTCGGACGTCGGGGAGACGTGCCGCGCCGGCGTGGCGACGTACCGTTCCTTGCAGCCCAGACGGCACGCGCCCGCGTGGCGATCTTCAATGTTCAATGCGGGCGGCTGCGGCGCGGCACGTGGCGGGGGCGCGGGAGTCGTCCGGTACCCTCGATGACGATGCGCGCCGTCCTCGTCTTCAACCCCAAGGCCACCGCCACGACCGCGCGCGTGCGCGACGTGCTCGCCAGGGCCCTCGCCAGCGACCTCAAGCTCGACGTCGCCGAGACCCGCCGCCGCGGCCACGCGACCGACATCGCCAGGCAGGCCGCGGCCGACGAGATCGACGTCGTCGTCTGCCTCGGCGGCGACGGCACCGTCAACGAGGTCGTCAACGGCATCGTCGGGTCCCGCACCGAGCTGGCGGTCGTTCCGGGCGGCTCGACGAACGTGTTCGCCCGCGCGCTCGGCCTGCCGAGCAACCCCGTCGAGGCGACGAGCGAGGTCCTCGACGCGCTGCGCAGCGGCCGCCGCAGGCTCGTCAACCTCGGCGTCGCCGAGGGCCGCTACTTCACGTTCTGCGCCGGCGTCGGCATCGACGCGGAGGTCGTACGCGTGGTCGAGCGGCACCGCCGCAACGGCCGCCGCGCCACCCCGGGCCTCTACGTCCGCAGCGCCGTCGCGCACTTCTTCCTCGGCACCGAGCGGCGCACGCCGTCCATCACGATCTCCCGCCCCGGCGAGGAGGACCAGACGGGGCTGTTCAACGTGATCGTGGCCAACGGCGCGCCGTGGACGTACTTCGGCGAGCACCCCGTGGACCCGTGCCCGCTGGCGAAGTTCGACGGCGGGCTCGACGTCCTCGCGATGCGCAAGCTCGGCACGGTGTCGACGCTGCGCGTGGTGCGGCAGATGTTCGACAGCAAGCCGCGGCTCAAGAGCCGCGCGGCGTTCCAGGTGCACGACGCGAACGAGTTCACGCTGTCGTCGGACAGGCCGCTCGCCTACCAGCTCGACGGCGACTACCTCGGCGAGGTGGAGCGGCTGACGTTCCGCTCCGTGCCGGACGCGCTCTCCGTCGTCGTCTAGCAGGGCCAAGCCCTCCTAGGAGGGTTCTGCGAAACTCGGCCCGTCGCGAGCCGAGGGCCGCGTGCCGATCCGGCAAGGCCGCTGGGCGCCTGCGGGCTGGGTCATGCCCGCAGGCGGCCGAGAACGCAGCCGGTCGTCGCGCGGGCTCGGCGCAGCAGGGCCGGGTTTCGCAGAACCCTCCTAGGGAGCGACCCAGCGCGGCCCGCCGGGCTCCGGCACGAGGCACCCCGCGTGGCGCGCCTCGGTGACGTAGGCCAGCGCCGCGTCGATCGCGACGCCCTCGGGCGGGACGAACGCCGTCCGCAGCCCCGCGTCCCGCGCGACCTCGATCGAGAACCAGTCCTCCGACGCGACGGTGACGCCCTCGCGGCCGCGCAGCGCGTCCACCAGCGCGTGCGCGACGGCGCAGGCGGGAGCGTCGAAGTCGGGCTCCCCGGGGACGTTGCGGACCTCGAACACCACCTCGGCGTCGCCCGCGTCGCGCAGCACGTCCGCGAGCGGCTCGCCGGGCGCGCCGTGGTCGCGCGCGCAGACGAGCGTGCCGTCGGGGCCGAGCCGCACGGGGACGACGCGCATCAGCGGGCGCGCAGGACGAGCACCGCGACGTCGTCGGGCGCGCGGCCCGCCGCGAACTCCAGCACCGCCGCCTCGATGTCGCCCGCGATCTCGTCGGCGCTGCGGCCCGCGACGCGTTCGAGCACCTCCACGAGGCCGGCCTCGTCGAAGAACGCGTCGCCGCCGCCGGGCGCGTCCCAGGACGGCGCCTGGCGCGCCTCCAGCACGCCGTCGGTGACGCAGACGAGCGCGTCGCCGGGGAGCAGCACGGTCTCGACCGGGTCGAGCCCGACCGGCGGGAGCATGCCGAGCAGCCCGCCGCTCGTCGGCACGCGCCGCACGGTGCCGTCGGCCGCGACGACGTACGGCTGCGGGTGCCCCGCGCCGACGACCCGCAGCGTCACCGCCCCGTCGCGCCGCTCGATCGAGCCGTACAGCAGCGTGCAGAACACCTCCGGGTCGTCGCCGGCCTCGAGCGCGTCGCGGACGGCGTGGACGACCTCGCGCGGGCCCGAGACGTACGGCGCCACGGCCCGCGCGGTGTGCCGCACGACCGCCGTGACCGCCGCCGCCTTGGGGCCGGTGCCGACGACGTCGCCGATCATGAACGCCCAGCCGTCGCGGACGGCGTAGCAGTCGTAGAAGTCGCCGCCGACCTCCAGGCCGGCGAGCGCGGGGCGGTAGCGCGCGGCGAGCTCGAGGCCGGGCACGTCCGGCAGGCTCGGCGGGAGCAGGCTGCGCTGCAACGTCTCCGCGACGGCCGTGCGCGCGGCGAACAGCCGGGCGTTGTCCATCGCCCCGGCCGCCCGCGCGGCGAGGTCCATCGCGAGCGTGAGGTCCTCGTCGGCGAACTCCTCGCCGCCCCGGTCGCGCGCCAGGAACAGCAGCCCGGTCATCCGGCCGCGCGCGGTCATCGGCACGATCATCGCGGAGCCGAGCGCGATCTCCTTCGCGGCCTCGTAGCGCTCGTCGGAGCCGGCGGCGTGGCGCAGCGCCTCGTCGGAGACCTCCGGCACGATGCGCGGCGACCCGGTCTGGAGCACCTCCCACACCGGCGTGTCCGGTAGCAGCGGGACGTCGGCGAGCCGCTCCAGCGCCGGGCGCTTGGCGGGGTCGACGTGCGCCATGGCGGCGTGCTGGAGGACGCCGTTGCCGTCGACCACGTCGATGATGACGAACGACGCGAACGCGTCCAGCAGCAGCTCCACGACGTGCTGGAGCGTCTGCTCGTAGTCGAGGCTCCCGCCGAGCACGCGGCTCGCCTCCGCGAGGAACGCCACGCGCGCGCTGGCGCGGCGTTCGGCCTCGTGCAGGCGGGCGCGGTCGAGCACCTGCGCGCAGACGTTGCCGAGCGCGGAGAGGAAGTCGCGCTCCCCCGCGCCGAACTCCCGCTCCTCCGCGAACCCGAACGACAGGCAGCCGATCACGCGGCTCTCCACGACGAGCGGCACGATCGCCTGCGCCTGCATCTGGGTCGGCACGCCGGCCAGCGCCGGCCACCGCTCGTCGCGCTCGGCGACCGAGCGCAGGTAGATCGCGCGCCCCGAGCGCACCACCGCGGGGCCCGGCAGGTCGGCGTCGAGCGGCAGCAGCGCGAAGCGCGTCCCCGTGCCCGGCGCCGCGCCGTACGACGCCGCGAAGCGCAGCCCCCCTGCCCGCTCGTCCAGCAGCCAGAGCGCGCCGGAGCCCGCGCCCTCGATCTCCATGCCGCGTTCGAGCGCGACCCGCGCGACCTCCCCCACGGTGGAGGCGGTGGACAGCTCGACGGTGGCCTGCTGCAGGCGGCGCAGGCGCTCGCCCGCACGCTCGGCGGCGTGGCGCGCGCTGCGCTCGGCGGCGAGCAGCGGGAACCGCGCCTCCCCCACCGGGTACGAGAAGCCCACGACCGCGACGAGCCCGCCGTCGGCCGCGAGGATCGGCGTGCTGCGGACGTGCGCCATGAACGACGAGCCGTCGCGGTGGCGTACGCGGAACGGCCCCTCCCACGACTCGCCGCGGGCGAGCCTGGGGAACGCCGCCGCCGCGCGCTCGGCCTCGGAAGGGTCGGCGGTGACCTCGGCGACGTTGCGGCCGAGCACCTCCTCGGCGCCCCAGCCGTAGACGGCGGTGGCGGAGTCGCTCCAGTGGACGATCGTGCCGTCGGGGGACGTGACGACCACGGCGGGCCACGACGACTCGACGGCCGTCGCCGCGGACGAGCGTTCCGCCGCCGTACTCACCGTCACCCGCCCATGCCTCGACGCCGTGGCCGCCGACGCGGGCACCGGTTGGTGACC
Organism: Frankiaceae bacterium; assembly: GCA_035940575.1. Classification (GTDB taxonomy): domain Bacteria; phylum Actinomycetota; class Actinomycetes; order BP-191; family BP-191; genus BP-191. The sequence goes on from DASZER010000043.1 coordinate 228,005, forward strand.
ATGCTGCCCGCCCGGTTCGAACGGGTCAAAGGCGCCCACCCGAACGGAGCAATTCGCGGGCCCTTCCGGGGCCGATGCGGCACGTCGCCGGATTGTGCGGTACACAGTTCGACGGCAAGGGGGGCCTTGCGACGTCAAGACGTGGTGTCGCGACGAGGGGTGACGTGGCCAGGGACCGGACGACGCCGGAGCGGTCGGGCGACCTCGTGCTGCCCGCGACCGCCACGTCGCCGTCGCGCGCCAGGGCGTTCGTGGGCGAGTGGCTCACCGCCTGGGGCCTCGCGGACGACGTCCACGACGTCCTGCTCGCGGTGAGCGAGCTCGTGACGAACGGCCTCCTGCACGCCCGCACCACGATGACGTTGCGGGTACTCCGCACCGGCTCGGACACGGTGCGCCTCGAGGTCTCCGACGGCAGCGTCGCGCCGCCGCGTGGGCGGCGGTTCACGGTGGAGTCGGGGACGGGGCGCGGCCTGCGGCTGCTCGACTCGATCGCGGAGGAGTGGGGCGTCAGCACCCACGACGGCGGCAAGACCGTGTGGTGCGTCGTCCGCACCGGCGCGCGGGACTACGCCGAGTTCGACGTCGACGCCGTGGAGGCCCTGTGAACGACCTGCGCGAGGTGCGCCTGCTCGGGTTCCCGCTGGCGCTGCACGCAAGGTCGGTCGAGCACCACGAGGAGCTGATGCGGGAGTTCCAGCTCCTCGCGCTCGCCACCCACGCCGCCGACGTGCCCCAGCGGCTCGTCACGCTCGTCGACGAGCTGACGTCGTCGTTCGCCGGGTTCACCGACGCGCCGGCCGCCGAGCGGGACGCCGCGCTGGACAGGGGCGAGGACGCGATCGACCTGACCTACGCCGTGCCGCCCACGGCCGGCGACGCGGCGTTGCGCCTCGACCGGATGCTCGAGGAGGCGGACGAGTACTGCCGCGCGGGCGACCGGCTGCTCACGATGGCCGCGCCGGCCGACGCGGCGGCGTTGCGGCACTGGCAGCTCACGGAGTTCGCGGCGCAGCTCGACGGCGCGGAGCCGACGCCGTGGGCGGAGTGGCTGACGCGCCACCCGCTGCCCGCCGGCGCGTAGGCCTACCGCCAGTCGCCGGAGAACATCAGGCCCTCGATCGCGTCCGCGACGTCGGGGTACGCGGGCAGCGCGCGGTCCGCGCAGACGCGCGCGAGCAGCTCCGCGACCGGGCGCCGTACGCTCGCCAGCGCGATCGAGCAGCCCTGGCGGCGCGCCCTGGCGGCGGCCGAGAGCAGGATGCGCAGGCCGACGGTGTCGCAGAAGCCGACGTGGGACAGGTCGAGCACGAGCCCCGTGGGGCGGTCCGCGAGCGCGGTGTCCACGGCGGAGGTGAAGGTGTCGACCGCGGCGAGGTCGAGGTCCCCGGCGCAGCGGACGACGCAGACCTCGCCGATGCGGTCGTTCGTCAGGCGCGCGGGCACCGGCAGCGTGCCGGGCAGGCGACTCGGCAGCAAGGTCGTCATGTCCAGTCGGCTACCCCAGGGCCGCGAGAACGAAACGGGCCGTCCCCGCGCGAAACCGACATGCCGTCCCAAAAAAGTGCTTGCTCAGGGCTTGCACCCCCCGCGGCGGCTCCCTAGACTGAACTTCGTTCGGTCGAACCCCTTCCCCGGGCCGACCAGGACCGCTACGGTGCACCACGGATCACCGACGTTTTCCACGCGTCGTTCGTCGCCGGACCTTGTGAAGCGATTCACAAGGTGGTCGGGCCGGCGGGCGGCGAACGACCAAGGAGTGGATCGCATGGACTGGCGCCACCGCGCGCTCTGCCGTGACGAGGACCCTGAGCTCTTCTTCCCGATCGGCACGACCGGCCCGGCCGCGTTGCAGGTCGAAGAGGCCAAGGCCGTCTGCAAGCGCTGCGACGTCGTGAACGAGTGCCTCCAGTGGGCGCTCGAGACCGGCCAGGACGCCGGCGTGTGGGGCGGCACGAGCGAGGACGAGCGCCGCGCCCTCAAGCGCCGCAACGCCCGCACGCGCGCCCGCATCGCGTAGCTCCTGCTCTAGGCTTCCCGACGCCCGTCCCGTTCGCCGGGGCGGGCGTCGTGCTGCGTCCGTCGCGCCCGTCGGGAGGCCGTTGTGGGTCGTGAGTCGTACGTCTCGCCGGTCACCGGCGCGACGGAGCCGCCCTCGGAGCGGGCGGCCGTGTGGCGGTTCAGGCTCGTGGCGTTCGTGCTGCTCCTGGTCATCGGCGGGCTCACCGCGTGGGGCATCAACCAGCTCATGCACCTCGGCGACCAGGACCCGACCTCGATCCCGAACGAGGCCCCCGGCGTCAGCGGCCCGTAGGCCCGCTAGCGCGCCACGGCGGGCAGCGGCACGTCGAGGACGACCGCCGTGCCGCCCGCCGCGGACCGGCTCATCTCGATCGCGCCGCCGAGCTCGCCGACGACGAGCGTCCGCACGATCTGGAGGCCGAGCCGCTTCGAGCCCTCGATCCTGAACCCCTCCGGCAGCCCTCCCCCGTCGTCCACGACCTCGACGCGCAGGCCGGTGGCGCGGCGTTCGAGCGAGACCTCCAACGTCCCGCCGCGCGAGGTGAACGCGTGCTCGGCGGCGTTCTGCAGCAGCTCCGCAAGCACCAGCGCGAGCGGCGTCGCGACGGCCGCGGGCAGCAGCCCCGCCGTCCCGACCCTGCGGGTGGCGACCGCGCGCTCCGGCGACGCGACGTCGCCGACCATCGCCATCACCTTGTCCGCGATCTCGTCGAACGCCACCGCGTCGTCCAGCGCCTGCGACAGCGTCTCGTGCACCAGCGCGATCGACGACACCCGCCGCACCGACTCCTCCAGCGCGGCCCTCGCCTCCGGCGCCGTCGAGCGGCGCGCCTGCAGCCGCAGCAGCGCGGCGACGGTCTGCAGGTTGTTCTTCACGCGGTGGTGGATCTCGCGGATCGTCGCGTCCATCGTCAGGAGCTGCCGGTCGCGCCTGCGCAGGTCGGTGATGTCGCGTACGAGCACCAGCGCGCCGACGACGTCGCCGCCGGCGAGCAGCGGGATCGCGCGGCGGGCGACGACGGCGCCGTTCGCCTCGACCTCGTGCTCGGCGGGCCTGCGCGTGTCCAGCACGCCGTAGATCCGCTTGTCGTCGAGGCCCACGTCGCCGAGGTGCTCGCCGACGAGGTTGCGGGAGATGCCGAGGCGGCGGTACGCCGACAGCGCGTTGGGCGACGCGTACTCCACCACGCCCGCCGCGTCGAGGCGCAGCATGCCGTCGCCGACCCGGAAGACGAGGTCCGACTCCGGCTGCGCGGTCGTAGGGAACGTCCCCTCCGCGACCATCGTCGCGAGGTCGCCGGCCGTCTTGAGGTACGTCATCTCGAGCTGGCTCGGGACGCGGGCGGACGCGAGGTTGGAGTCGCGCGAGACGACCGCGACGACCCGGCCCTCGTGGCGCACCGGGATCGCCTCCTGCCGCACCGGCACGCCGGTCTCCCACTCCGGGTCGCCCTCGCGCGCGATGCGCCCCTCGCGCCACGCGATGTCGGCGAGGAACCGCTGCGCCGCGCGCACCTCGGACCCGACGAGGTCGTCCACGTAGATGGTCTGCGCGGTCGCGGGCCTGATCTGCGCGACCGTCACGAACACGTCGCCGTCGCGCAGGAACAGCAGCAGGTCCGCGAACGACAGGTCCGCGAGGAGCTGCCACTCCGCGACGAGGCAGCGCAGGTACGCGACGTCGGCGTCGGTCAGGTCGGTACGCCGCCCGGCGACCGTACGCAGCGTGCTCACGCCGCCGGATGCTAGCCGTCGCCTCGCGAACGGCGCCGCCGTACGCTGGCCTGGCCGCGAAGGGAGCGGGGGGACACGTGACGCGATCGGGGTGCGCCGGCCTGGCGCTGCTGGTCCTCGCCGGGTGCGGCCGCGAGGCGGCGCCGCCCGCGGCGGAGCCCACGCCCGCTCCGAGCGGCGCGCTCGCGTGCGTCACCGACGAGCCGGTGACGAGGCAGCCGATCCCCGACGACCTCCGGGGCGACGTCGTGGTGGACGCGCGGTTCGCGATCCTCAAGGACGGCGGCCCGACCGACTACGGCCGCACGTACTACGCCCACGCCGGCGACCGCGTCACGGTGGTCACCGGCGCGCGGTGCCGCGGGGCGTGGGTCGAGGAGAGCGGGCCGCTGCGCCGGGTGAAGGAGCAGCCGTCGCGCGACCGCCCCGGCGACCTGACCGCCGTCCTCTACGAGGTCGCGGCGGCCGGCGAGTCGCGCGTCCTGCTGCGCGCGGCGTTCCGCGACGGCGACCCGTGCGACGACGCCGGCTCGTCCCGCACCTGCCCCCTCGTCGCGACGCTCGTGCTCGCCGTCGCCTGAGCCGGCGCGTGCGACCATGGCCCGGTGAACGCTCACGGAGGCGCGCTCGCCGTCGCGGCGGCGCAGGCGTACGGCGTCGACACGATGTTCACGCTGTCGGGCGGGCACGTGTTCCCGCTCTACGACGGCGCCGTCAAGAGCGAGACGCCGATGCGGATCGTCGACGTGCGGCACGAGCAGACGGCGGTGTTCGCCGCCGAGGCGTACGCCAAGCTCACGCGACGCCCCGGCCTCGCCGTCCTCACGGCAGGCCCCGGCGTCACCAACGGCGTCTCCGCCGTCACGACCGCGCACTTCAACGCCTCCCCCGTCCTCGTCCTCGGCGGCCGCGCGCCCGCGGCGCGCTGGGGCTCGGGCTCCCTCCAGGAGCTCGACCACCCGCCGCTGCTCGCGCCGGTCACCAAGCGCGCCGCGACCGTGACGACGACCGAGGCGATCCCGCGCGCCGTCGCCGACGCGCTCGCGCTGGCGACCGCGCCGAGGCGCGGCCCGGTGTTCCTCGACGTCCCGATGGACGTGCTCTTCTCCTACGCCGACGCGGCCGTGCCCGACGTCGCGAAGCAGTCGTACGACACCGCGGGCGACCCCGAGCAGGTCGCCACGCTGCTCCGCGAGGCCGAGCGGCCGGTCGTCGTGGCGGGCTCCGACGTCTGGTACGACGGCGCCGAGCACGCGCTCCGTACGTTCGCCGAGAGCCACGGCGTCCCCGTCGTCCTCAACGGCATGGGCCGCGGCTGCCTCCCCGCCGACCACCCGCTGGCGTTCAGCAGGGTGCGCGGCACGGCGTTCAAGGGAGCGGACCTCGTCGTGGTCGTCGGGACGCCGCTGGACTTCCGGCTCGCGTTCGGCGCGTTCGGCGACGCGAGGATCGTGCACCTCGTCAACGCTCCGTCGGAGGTCGCGCGCCACGTCGACCTCGCCGCGTCCGCGGCGGGCCCGCTCGCCGACGTCCTCGCCGCCGCGACCGCCACAGGCGACCACGCCGCGTGGGTGGCGGCGCTGCGCGCCGAGGAGGAGGACAAGCGCGCGGCCGAGGCGGAGCAGCTCGCCAACCCCGCGAGCCCGATCCACCCCGCCCGCGTCTACGGCGAGCTGCGGCCGCGCCTCCAGCGCGACGCCGTCGTCGTCTGCGACGGCGGCGACTTCGTGTCGTTCGCGGGCAAGTACGTCGAGTCGTACGAGCCCGGCTGCTGGCTCGACCCCGGGCCGTACGGCTGCCTCGGCACGGGCCTCGGCTACGCCGCCGCCGCCCGGCTCGCGAGGCCCGACAGCCAGGTCGTGCTGCTGCTCGGCGACGGCGCGGCCGGCTTCGGCCTGATGGACGTCGACACGCTCGTCCGCCACGACCTGCCGGTCGTCATGCTCTGCGGCAACAACGGCATCTGGGGCCTCGAGAAGCACCCGATGCGGTTCCTCTACGGCTACGACGTCGCGGCCGACCTGCAGCCGGAGTGCCGCTACGACCAGGTCGTCGCGGCGCTCGGCGGGCACGGCGAGCTCGTGACGGACGTTGACGACCTGGGGCCCGCGCTGGACCGTGCGTTCGAGTCCGGCAAGCCCGCGATGGTCAACGTCGTCACCGACCCCACGGTCGCCTACCCGAGGACGAGCAACCTTGCCTGAGCCCGAGGACGACAGCCCGTACCACATCCCGCTGCCCGAGCTGACCGGCACGCACGGCTACGCCGTGCAGCGCGGCGAGGACGACGACGAGCCGCTCGACCCTGGCGCGCCCGTCGCGTACGTCGCCGAGCCGATGACCGAGCGGCCGAACGCGCTCACGATCGAGGGCGCGATCAAGGGCATCGGCGACGCGGCGTACGGCGCCGCGAAGCAGGGCGGCTCGTCCCGCACCCTCATGCGCGTCATCGCGGCCGGGTTCATCGTGCCGATCCTGGCCGGCGTGACGGCCTGGGTGTGGGAGCGGTTCTGAACGTCCGCCCCGTCCGCCCCGAGGAGCACGAGCGCGTCGCCGCGCTGACCGTCGCGGCGTACCGCGCCGTCCGCGACGTCGGGGACTACGCCGCCGTCCTCGCCGACGTCGCGGACCGCGTACGGCACGCCGAGGTGCTCGTGGCCGTGGACGACGACGGCACCGTCCTCGGCTCCGTCACGAACGTCCCCGACGGCGGCAGGTACGGCGAGATCGCGCGGGCCGGGGAGGCGGAGTTCCGGATGCTCGCGGTCGACCCCGAGGCGCAGCGCCGCGGCGCCGGCGAGGCGCTCGTCCGCGCCTGCGTCGACGACGCGCGGCGGCGCGGCAGGAGCGCGGTCGTGCTGTCGTCCGACGCCTCGATGACGGCGGCGCACCGGATGTACGAGCGCCTCGGCTTCGCCCGCGAGCCGGAGCGCGACTGGGCGCCGATGCCCGACGTCGACCTGAGGGCGTACCGCCTCGACCTCGTCCGCCCCGCGCGGCCCGAGGAGTACGACGCGATCGCCGACCTCACCGTCGAGGTCTACTCGTCGCTCGACGGCGGGCTGCACCCGGAGTACGCCGCCATCCTGCGCCGCACCGCCGAGCGCGCCGCGACCGCCGAGGTGCTCGTCGCCGTCGAGGGCGAGGGGCCGTTGCTCGGCTCGGTCACCTACGTCCCCGAGCCCGGGCCGCAGGCCTCCATCGCGACCGGCGACGAGGCGGAGTTCCGCACGCTCGTCGTCTCGCCGAAGGCGCAGGGCCAGGGCGTCGGGCGCGGCCTCGTGCAGTGGTCGGTCGACCGCGCCCGCCGCGACGGCCGGGAGCGCCTCGTGCTGTCGACGATGCCGTGGATGCGCGTCGCGCACGGGCTCTACGAGCGCATGGGCTTCGTCCGCACCCCGGAGCGCGACTGGCACCCGCGCCCGGAGGTCGACTGCTGGACGTATGCTCTCGACCTCTGATCGAGGGGGAACCATGACCGGGGCAACCCGCTTCACGCGCGCCGCGGGCCTGGCCGGCCTGCTGCCGGCACCGCTCGCCGCGCTCGGGTTCGTCCTGTTGACGGCGTGGCTCGCGGCCTCGCGCGACGCGCCGCGCGGGTTCCGCGAGGGGCCGCCGACGGTGCTCGGGTACGCCATCGCCATCGCCGTCTTCGGATGCACCCTCGTGATGTTCGCCGGGCTGCTGGCGCGCCACCGCACGCAGTGGTGGGCGGGCGTCGTCGTCGTCCTCGTCCTGGCCGCGTTCCTCACGTCGCTGACGCCGGCCGGCGACGACGCCGCGGAGGGGCTGTCGACGGCGGCGGTGGTCCTGCTCGGCTACGGCATCGCGCAGGCGGGCGTGCTCCCTCGCCACGCGGGCTGGGCGTTCGCCGCCGCCACCGTGGCGGCGCCGGTGCTCCGCGACTCCCCGCTCGCGCCAGTGCCCGCGCTCGTCGGCCTGTACGCCTGGCTCACGCTCGCGGTCGCGATGTGGCGCGAGCCGCTGGCGGAGGAACGGAGCAGGGCCGAGGCGGCGGCATGAGCGCCGGGCGGGCGGTGTCGCGGCCGACGCCGTTCACCCGCAAGGTCGGCCTCGTCGCGCTCGTCGCCGAGCCGCTGGCGTTCGTCCTCGTGCTGACCATGCACGGCGTGAGGCGGGACGACGCGGCCACGCTCGTCGGGGTGGTCGCCGCGGTCCACGTGCTGTGGTGGCTGGGCCTGCTCGTCAGGCACGCGGGCCACTGGTGGGCGCGGCCGATCCTGCTGGCCGCGCTGTTCTCACTCGCCGGGGCGCTCGTCGCGGGCACGCTGGGCGCGCTCGCACTCAGCGTGGCGACGTACGCGCTGATCCTCGGCGTCCTGGCCGCGGGCGAGCTGCCCCGCCCGGCGGCGGCGCTCGTCCTGCTGGCGTGGCCGGCGACGATGTACGCCTCGTCGGCGCTCGGCGAGCTGATGGGCCTGGTCGGTCACCTGTGGCTCGCGTGGGCGCTCGCGCGCGAGCCGCTGCCTACGCGGACACCGCGCGCAGGAAGCGTTCCCGCGTCACCAGGACCCGCGTGACGGTGCCGGTCGCGACGGCGCGCTCGTCGTCGCTCACCCGCACCCCGAACGTCAGCCGCCGCCCGTCCACCGCCTCCAGCACGGCCTCGACGGTGACGGTCCCGCCGACCGGCGTCGGCGCCGCGTGGTCGAGCTCGACCCGCGTCCCCACCGTCGTCAGGTCGTCGGTCAACGCCTCCGCGACAGCGGCGCACGTGGCCTTCTCCACGAGCGCGACGACGCGCGGCGTGGCGAGGACGGGAACGTCTCCCGAGCCGTGCGCGAGCGCCGTGTCGTCGGGCGTGACGGCGTAGCGGAACGACGCGTGCAGGCCAGGGTCCAGCGGCATGCCGCCAGCGTAGGTCAGGCGACGAGGCCGAGGCGGCGCAGCTCGACCGTGAGGTCGTGCGGCGACGTCGACGCGGCCATCGCGGCCTCCAGCGTGATGACGCCGTCGCGGATCAGCGACACGAGGTGCTGGTCGAACGTCTGCATGCCGTAGTACGCGCCCTCGCTCACGAGCGTGGGGATCGTCGACGTCTTGTCGGGGTCGGCGATCGCGTCGGCGATGCGGCCCGTGTTGATCGCGATCTCCATCGCGACGCAACGGCCCTCGCCGTCGGCGCGCGGCACGAGCCGCTGGCAGACGATGCCGCGCAGCGACGCGGCGAGCGACAGCCGGATCTGCTTCTGCTCGTGCGGCGGGAAGAAGTCGATGACGCGGTTGATGGTCTCCGCGGCGTCGGTCGTGTGCAGCGTCGACATGACGAAGTGGCCGGTCTCGGCGGCGGCCAGCGCGGCCTTCACCGTCTCCGGGTCGCGCATCTCGCCGACGAGGATGACGTCGGGGTCCTGGCGCATCGCGGCGCGCATCGCGGTCGAGAAGTCGTCGGTGTCGACGCGCACCTCGCGCTGGTTGATCATCGCCATCTTGTCGAAGTGCAGGACCTCGATCGGGTCCTCGATCGTGACGCAGTGGACCTCGCGGCTCTCGTTGATGTGGTCGATCATGCCGGCGAGCGTCGTCGTCTTGCCCGAGCCCGTGGGGCCGGTGACGAGGACCAGGCCGCGCGGCTCGAGCGCCAGCGACGCGAGCACGGGCGGCAGGCCGAGGTCCGACAGCGGGATCGCGCCGACCGACACGCGCCTGAACACCAGGCCGGCCGAGCCGCGCGAGCGGAACGCGTTGACGCGGAAGCGGCCCACGCCGGGGAGCGAGTACGCGAAGTCGGCCTCGTTCTTCTTGCGGAACTCGTCCACGAGGTCGGAGCGCAGCACCTCGGCGACCATCGTCTCGGTGTCCGCGGCGGTGAGGTCGCGCGTCTGGAGCTTGCGCAGCCGCCCGTCGATGCGCACGCGAGGGGGCGAGCCGACCTTGCAGTGCAGGTCGGAGCCGCCGCACTCGACGAGCGCCCGAAGGAAGGGCTCGATGGTGTTGGGCACGTTCGCTCCCGCCGGTCCGACGCGTTTCTCTTCCACGGTCAGATCGGCGCGGGAGCCACGTGCCTTGACCCTTCCGGGCGGATTTTCGCGCCCGTTCGGGCTACTCCCGCGGCCAGGCCGCCCGCGTCACTCGACGACGGCGATGACGTCGCCCTCCTGGACGACGTCGCCCTCGTTCACCTTGAGCTCCTTGACGGTGCCCCCCGACTCGGTGATCACCGGGATCTCCATCTTCATGGACTCCAGGATCACGAGCGTGTCGCCCTCGGCCACCTCGTCGCCCTCGGCGACGACGACCTTCCAGACGTTCGCGACCATCTCGGCCAGGACTTCCTCAGCCACACCCGCTCCTACGCTCGGCGACGCGCCGACCCTATCGCCACGGCAGCCGTACCGGGGCGCCGGGCGTACGCCCCGCGGCCACATCGCGGAGGAACGGCGCCAGGCCGCGCGGCACGACGTACGCGTCGCTCGCCGCCAGCTCCTCGACCGTCCACCAGCGGTGGCCGATGAGGCTCTCGCGCTCGCCGTCCTCGTGGCCCTCGGTCGACACGACCAGGTCGTCGACGCGCAGCAGGAAGAAGTCGTCGCGGAACGTCCCCGTGCCGGCCGGGAGCCGCGCCTCGCCCTCCGCCCACGCGACCCGCTCGCCGAGGTCCTCCGGCGCCACGCGCAGCCCGGTCTCCTCGAACAGCTCGCGCGCCGCCGCCTCCGCGAGCGACTCGCCGGGCTCGATGCCGCCGCCGGGCGTGAACCACCCGTCGACCCACCCCCGCTCGCCTGCGTGCCACCGGGCGTGCCACAGCAGCACCCGCCCCGCACGGTCCACGACGACCACGCGCGCGGACCGGCGCACGTACGCGGTCACCGGCCGGTGAACGTCGGCGGCCTCTTCTGGAAGAACGCCGTCACGCCCTCCACGGCGTCGTGCGACTGCGTCAGCAACGACAGCTCCGCCTGCATCGCCTCCAACGCGCGCTCGATCGCGAGGTCCTCGGCGGCGTAGTACGCGGCCTTGCCGCGCCGCAGCACGAGCGGGCTCTTGGCCGCGATCCCCTCGCAGACCTCGCGCACCGCGTCGTCCAGCGCGGCCGCCGCCACGACGCGCGAGTAGAGGCCCCAGTCGTACGCCGTCGCCGCGTCGACGCGACGGCCCGTCAGCATCAGGTCCATCGCGCGCTTCGGCGAGACGTGCCGCGCGACCATCGCGCCGACCATGAACGGCCAGAGGCCGATGCTCACCTCGGGCAGGCCGAGCTCGGCGTGGTCGGCGGCGACGACGACGTCGCAGCCGAGCGCGACGCCGACGCCGCCGGCGAGGCAGAGGCCGTTGACGCGCGCGACGACGGGTCGCGGGCACGCGCGCATCGCGAGGATCAGCTCGCGCAGCCCGCCGCGCGCCTCGTGCTGCTCGAGGCCCGTCGCGTCGGGCGCGGTCGCGGCGAGGTCGGCGCCCGCGCAGAACGCCCTCTCCCCCGCGCCGGTCACGACGACGGCGCGCACGTCGTCGCCGAGCGCGGTCTCGCGGACACCGCGCAGCAGCGCGTCGATGACCTCGGTCGACAGAGCGTTGCGCCGCTCCTCGCGGTCGATCGTCAGCGTGAGGACGCCGCCCGCGACCTCCTCACGCACGCTCACCGCTTCGCCCGCATCCGGTCGATGATCCCCGTGTCGTAGTCGCCGGAGACGAACTCGTCGTACGCCAGCAGCTCGGCGTGGAACGGCAGGTTGTGCTTCGGCCCCTCCACCACGAACGACGCCACCGCCTCGCGCGCGCGCTCGATCGCCTCGGGCCGCGTGGGCGCCCAGACGCAGAGCTTCGCGAGCAGCGGGTCGTAGTACGGCGTCACGGTGTCGCCGGGGCCGTAGCCGGAGTCGACGCGCACGCCCTCGCCGCCCGGCTCCTGCCAGGCCGTGATCTCGCCGGGCCCGGGGAGGAAGCGCACCGGGTCCTCGGCGTAGACGCGCAGCTCGATCGCGTGGCCGTCGCGCTCGACCGAGGTGAACGACACGTCCTCGCCGCTGGCGATGCGGAGCTGCTCCGCGACGATGTCGATGCCGGTCGTCAGCTCGGTGATCGGGTGCTCGACCTGCAGGCGGGTGTTCATCTCCAGGAACACGAACTCCTCGCCGCTCACGAGGCACTCGACCGTGCCGGCGTTGCGGTAGCCGATGGCCTCGCCCGCGCGGACGGCGGCGGCGAACATCCGCTGCCGCAGGTCCTCGGAGACGCCCGGCGACGGCGTCTCCTCCGCGACCTTCTGGTGGCGGCGCTGCACCGAGCAGTCGCGCTCGCCGAGGGCGACGACGGTGCCGTCGTTGAGGCCGAGGATCTGGATCTCGACGTGCCTGGCGCGCGCGAGGTATCGCTCGAGCAGGATCGCCGGCGAGCCGAAGAACCGCTCCGCGCGGGTGCGCGCCGTCTCGAACGCCTTGCGCAGCGCGGCCTCGTCCTCGGCCAGGCCCATGCCGATGCCGCCGCCGCCCGCCGACGCCTTGACCATCAGCGGGTAGCCGATGCCCTCCGCGAGCGCGACGGCCTCCCCGACGTCGGCGACAGGCTCGCGCGTGCCGCCCGCGACGGGCACGCCGGCCTTCTCCATGAGGTTGCGCGCGTTGATCTTGTCGCCCATCGCGTCGATCGCCTCGGCCGAGGGGCCGATCCAGACCAGGCCCGCGTCGACGACCTGCTGGGCGAACGCGGCGTTCTCGGCCAGGAAGCCGTAGCCCGGGTGGATCGCCTGCGCGCCGGTCTGCCGCGCCGCCTCGATCACCTTGACGGCGTCGAGGTACGACTCGGCCGCGGGCGCGGGGCCGAGCAGCACCGCCTCGTCCGCCTCGCGGACGTGCAACGCCTTGGCGTCGGCCTCGGAGTGGACCGCCACGGCCTTGACGCCGAGCGCCTGCGCGCTGCGGATGACGCGACGCGCGATCTCGCCGCGGTTGGCTACCAGGATCGTCTCGAACACGTCGGGCACACTACGACATGCCCGCCGCCGCCGACCCCGAGGAGAGGCCCGTTGACGGTCATCCTCGTCGTCATCGTGGTCGCGCTGGCCGTCGGCGTCGTGCGCGGCGGCACCATGGCGAACCTCGCGCAGCTCGACCTCGCGTCGTGGCCGCTGGTGTTCGTCGCGCTGCTCGTGCAGGCCGTGGGGGCGTTCGCCGCGACGATCGGCATGCCCGCCGCGAGCACCTGGTACGTCGTCGGGATGGTCGGCAGCGCGGCGCTCGTCACGGTGTTCGTGGCGCGCAACCGCGCGCTGCCGGGCATGGTGCTCGTGGCGCTCGGCTTCGTCCTCAACGCGCTCGTCGTCGCGGCCAACGGCGCCATGCCCGTCTCGCAGGAGGCCGCCGACCGCATCGGCCTCAGCACCGTCGGCCTCTACCGCAACGTCGACGCCAAGCACGAGCTAGCCGACTCCTCGACGCGGCTGCGCCCGCTCGCCGACGTGATCCCCGTGCCGTTGCCGGGGCCGCTGCGCTGGGGCAGCAACGTCGTCAGCGCCGGCGACGTCGTGCTCGCCGCCGGCATCGGGGTCCTCGTCGTCAACGGCATGCTCGCCGTCCGCACCCGCACCGCGCCGAGGCACGTGCGCGCGCCGCGCGAGCACGCCTGATGCTCGCCGCGCTCGCCGCCGGCGTGGTGACGTACCTCGCCGTCGTGGCAGGACCGCCGCCCGCGTCCACCGACGTCGCGGCCGTCGTCATGCCCACCTGCGCCGCCGACGTGTGGCTCACGCTCGGCGCGGGCGAGAAGGCGACCGTGCCCTCGTGCACCGCGCCCGCCGTCACGGCGTCGGGCCGCGGCGCGGTGGTCGAGGGGTGGGAGGCGCTGCGGCGGCGCAACGACGGCGCCCCGCTCGGCGCGCTCGTCGAGGCGTTGCGACGCGAGGGCGACTGCGTCGGCGCCGACGGCCCGCTCGCCGCGCTCGCCGCCGCCGACGCGACGGGCCGCGTCGCCGAGTACCGCGCCGCCGCGCCGACGTGCGCCGTGCAGCTCGTCGAGACCGTGCCCTCCGCGACAACGGCGACCGTGCTGGCGCTGCGCGTCCCCCGGCGCCTCCACCTCGGCGCGCTCGTCACGGAGACCGTGCGGCCGCTGACGTACCGGGGCACGCCGAAGCGCCCCGGCCTCCTCACGCTGCCCGACGTCACGCGGCTGCTCGCGCCGGTCGGCGTCGGCGTGAGGCCGTACGGCACCGACGGCGGCGACCCCGCCGACCTCGACCGCCTCGCGAACGCCCGCCAGCGCTGGAACGGCTTCTTCGTCGCGGGCCTCATCTCGTTCCCGCTGCTGCTGCTCATCGCGCTCTGGGCGCGCCGCGCGGTGCCGTCGTGGCTCGGCGTCGCCGTCGCGTCGTACGCGCCCGCGGGCTTCGTCGTGGGCGTGCTGCCCTGGTGGCGGTGGGGTCCCCTCGGCGCGGCGCTCGCGCTGCTCGCGGTCGCGCTCGCGCTGACCGGGCTGGCGTACGTCCTCGCCCGGCGCGCGCCCGAGCTCGGTCTCTGCGCGGTCGTGGCGGCGGCGTTCGGCGTCGACCTGCTGGGCGGCCAGGCCATGCAGCGCAACGGCCTCGCGTCGTACTCGATGCTGACCGGCGGCCGCTTCTACGGCCTCGGCAACCTCGGCTTCGCCGTCCTCGCGACGGCCGTCGTCGTGCTCGCCGGGTCGAGGCGCGACCCGCGCGCGTGGCTCGCCGCCCTCGTCCCGCTGGCGCTGCTCGACGCGACCGTCGGCTACGACTTCGGCGGCGTCGTCGCGGTCGCGGCGGCCGGCGCGGCGGCGTTCACCCGGCGGCTGCGCGCGGTGCTCGTCGCCGCCGTGCTCGGTCTCGTCGCGGCGCTCGGCGTGGCGTACGCGGACTCGCTACGCCACGAGCCGACGCACCTGGGGCGGCTGTTCACCGACGGCGACGCGGCCGCGACGATCGCGCGCAAGGGCGGGTCGGCGCTGCACACCGTCTACGCCACCGCGTGGCCGCTGCTCGTCGTCGGCTGCGCCGTCGGCGCGTGGTACCTGCTGCGCGACCGCCGCGAGCTGCACGACAGCGCGCGCGTCGTGGCCGTGCTGCTCGTCGTCGGCTCCGCCGTCAACGACTCCGGCATCGTCGTCGCGGGCGGCGGGCTCGCGCTCGCGACGCCGCTGCTCGTGTCGTACGCGAGGCGCGCGTGATCGTCGTTCCCGCCAAGGACGAGGCCGCGCGCATCGGCGCGACGGTCGCCGCCGCGCTGACCGTCGACCCGCTCGTCGTCGTCGTGGACGACGGCTCGTCCGACGACACGTCGGCCATCGCGGAGGCGGCGGGCGCGCGGGTCGTGCGCCACGAGCGCAACCGCGGCAAGGCCGCGGCGATGGAGAGCGGCGCGGCGTACGCGCCCGACGAGCCGTACGTGCTGTTCCTCGACGCCGACCTCGGCGCGACGGCGAGCGAGGGCGCGAAGCTGCTCGACGTCGTACGCCGCGGCGAGGCCGACTGCGCGATCGCGACGCTGCCGCCGGTGCGCGGCGGCGGGCACGGCTTCGTCGTGCGCCTCGCCCGCGACGGCATCGAGGCGGCGACCGGCTGGGCGCCCGCGCAGCCGCTCTCAGGCCAGCGCGCGCTGACGCGGCGGGCGTTCCGCGCGGTGCTGCCGCTGGCCGAGGGCTTCGGCGTCGAGACCGCGATGACGATCGACCTGCTGCTGCACGGCTTCCGCGTCGTGGAGGTGCCGACCGACATCGCGCACCGCGTCACCGGGACGTCCGTGCGCGACCGGCTCCACCGCCTGCGCCAGTACCGCGACGTGCGGAAGGCGCTGCGGCGCTAGAGGTCGCCGACCGGAGGGCGGCCGTCGCGAGCGGCGTCTCGCACGGGGGCTCGCAAGGCGGACGAGGAGCCGATAGCGGCGCTATCGGTGACGAGGACAACGCGGCGAGGCGCCGTGCGAGGCGTCGCGCAGTAGGCCGTCCGCCGGTCGGCGCCTCTCAGAGGTCGCCGGCCTTCTGCAGGACGCGCGTCAGGGCCTCGACCACGCGGGGGTCGTACTCGAACGCCATGCCCATGCGGAGCCGTTCCAGCGCGTCCCACGACGCGCGCGTGCCGCGCGCCTCGCGCGAGGCGGACACGAGGTCGTCGTAGCCGCTGCACGCCTTGACGATCCGCGCCGCCAGCGGCACGTCGGTGTCGGCGTGCTCGCGGACCTTGCGGTACGGGCTCGCCTGCGTCTCCACGATGTGCGCGACGTGGTCGAGCGTGCCGGTCGTGCGGATCACCTCGGCGCCGAGCTCGGCGATGCGGCGGCGCTCCGACGGCGCGACCGTCAAGGTCGAGCCGCGCGGGATCGGGTCGGCGAGCGAGAGCTGCCCGATGTCGTGCATCAACGCCGCGTACTCCAGGTCGAGCAGCTCCGCGTCCGTCAGGCCGAACTCCCGCCCCACCGCCACCGACAGCGTCATCGTGCGGCGCGCGTGCCCCGGCTCGACGTAGCCGCCGACCTCGGTCACGCGCGACAGCGCGCGGATCGTCTGGCGGTACGTCGTCGCGATCGACGCGAACCGCCGGAACGAGAACTGCGTCACGAGCAGCGGCACGCAGAACACCAGCAGCGCCCACAGCCCCATCACCGACACGGACAGCGCCATGAGGATGCCGGTCGCGGCCGTGGCGACGGCGAGCGGCGCCTGCGCGGTGACCTCGTTGCGCAGGATCGGGGCGAACGGCGCCCGCTTGCGCTGCGAGTCCAGCGCCGCCGAGATGCCGAGGTCGACGGCGATGCCGACGAGCGCGGCGACGACCATCGCGAGCAGCGGCTGGTCCTCCTGCCGCCCGACCGCGACGTCGGCGAGCATCGAGTCCGCGAGCACGAACCTGAACACCGCCGCGACCGCCGCCACCGCGAGGATGCGGCGCGCCAGGTCGGTGGTGCGGGCGTCGCGCTGCAACGCCTCGTGGATCAGCGCCGACACGCACGACGCCGCGAACACCACGGCGACCACCGCGGCGACGCCGTGCGTCGCGCGGGTGCCGTCGTCGAGGACGACGAGGAGGGCATACGACAGCGCGGCCGCGCCGCCGATCGGCGAGGCGTCGCGGTCTCCGGGGAGGTTGACGCGCAGCAGCTCGCCGACGAGGACGAGGATCGCGAACGACACCGCGACGCGTAGCTGCGGCACGCCGTCGTAGACCGCGAGCGCGAAGCCCGCGACGCCCGCGAGGAAGCCGCCGGTGAGGACGATGCGGCGCGCGGCCGAGCCCGACCTAGCCATGGTCGGCCTCCGGCTCGCGTGCCTCGGGCTCCTGCGGCGCGACGACGACGAGGCCCTGCTTGGTCGAGATGACCGGGACCGGCGAGTCGATGCGCTGGCCCTCCTTGGTCACCTTCTCGCCGTGGAACGGCTCGGCGTGCGGCGTCCACCCGTTCTTCTCGACGGCCGCGACGAGCCAGTCCACGACCTGCGGGTCGAACTGCACGCTCTCGCAGCGCCGCAGCTCCGCGATGGCCTCGTCCACGGTCTTGGCGAGGCGGTACGACCGCGTCGACGTCATCGAGTCGAACGCGTCGGCCACCATGATGATCCGGGCGAACTCCGGGATCTCGTCGTCCTGTAGGCCCATCGGGTACCCGCGCCCGTCGAGCCGCTCGTGGTGGTGGTAGACGCCGGTGAGCGCCTCCTGCAGGAAGTCGATCTCGCAGAGCATCTCGTAGCCGCGCAGCGGGTGGAGCTTGATCGCCTCGAACTCGAGCTGGTTCAGCTTGCCCTGCTTCTGCAGGATCTTCGTCGGCACGCCGAGCTTGCCGACGTCGTGCAGCATGCCGGCGATGCGGATGACCTGGACGCGGTCCTCCCGCATCCCCGACTCGCGGGCGATCATCTCGGTCACCCGCGAGACGCGCTCGGAGTGGCCGCGCGTGTAGTAGTCCTTGGTCTCCACGGCCTGCACGAGCGCGCGCACCGTGGAGTCGTACGTCCTGCGCAGCTCCGCGTAGTTCGCGAACGCCGCCCGCGCCACGACCAGCGGCGCGAGGAACAGCACCGCCGCCAGGATGCCGATCTCCTGGTAGAGCTCGGCCATGAGCAGTCCGAGCATGCCGTAGCCGACGTACGCCACCGCGACCGGCGACGCGCTGCCCGACCAGACGCCACGGATCGAGATGCCGGTCGTCAGCGACACGATCGTGCCGACGAGCAGGAAGTTCACGACGTAGTACGCGAGGCTCGCGGGGATCGCGGCGGCGAGCACGCGGGCGGCGGACGACTCGGTGATCAGGTTGGACGCGGGGTCGTTGCCGAGGACGAGCATGAACATCAGGCCGCCGACCAGCGCGGACAGCGAGAACTGCGCGCCGTTGAAGATGCGCTTGGCGAGCACCGACGGCGGGTCGGCGCTGGCGAGCACGCTGGCGAGGCCGGCGAGGCACGCGCCGTACGGGCCGAGCACCGCGATCGCGGCGAGGCTCACGATGAAGCCGACGGAGACGCCGATCTTCTCGGTGCGCGTGGTGAACGCCGTGGCGACCGCGTGCATCGCGGCGAACGCGAACACCTCAGGAAGCGGCCCCCGGTAGTGCATCGCCGAGACCCCCGCGCACACGACCGCGACGGCCACGACCGTCAGGACGTAGCGTCGCGCGCGAGGGGGAAGGTCTCGCATGGGCTCTGCTTCCGGGGAGGCGGGGGTTCACCCAAGACTGTAGGACGGGGACCGGCAGGTCCGGGACCGTTACACCCAGGTCCAACCAGCGCCCGCGGCCACGAACAGACCAACGAGCCCACCGAGAACAGCAGCGATCTTCTTCATAAGGGCTATCGCCCCCCTCACTTGGATTAGTCACAGGTGTCCGCTAGACGCCTGTGCCGAATCCGCTCCGCTAGGTAGAGGAGGTAGAACGCAGCGCGGAACTGCCGGTCCCGATCCCACAGTCTTGAGTTGTCAAGGAGCACGACGTTCACGCCCTGACCCAGGGAACGAGCCAGAGCGTGGTGCGTTGCGGTCCCCCGCCGCGGTGGTGCCATACATCCGTGTCTGGACGGACACGCACCGTGAGTGTGCCAGCGTGGTGATCTAGGGGTCAATGACCGGAACGGCCGGGTCGTGCTGGTTCGTCCGGATCCGGCTGGCGTGGTGAGGCCGCGCGGCGCGCGATGCCGGAAGTGATCACCTCGTGCCGCCCCCGCGTCGTACAGTGGCCGCGCCCCCCACGGTCGAAGGAACCCCGATGCCCCCCACGACACTGCGCCTGCTCCCCGAGCTCGAAGCGACGCTGGGGCGGCTGCCCGGCATCCAGGCCGTCCGTGTCGTCACGGGGCCCGACGCGAAGCCGACCGAGGTGCACGTCCTCGCCTCGCGCGACAAGACGCCCAAGCAGCTCGTACGCGACATCCAGTCGGTCGCGATGGCGCAGTTCGACCTGGAGGTCGACCACCGGATCGTCTCGGTCGTGCAGTTCGACGACGAGGAACGCGGGGCCGCCCCCAACCGCGTGCTGATCGCGACGATCACCGCGCAGACGACCGGGCTCGAGGCCACCGCGAAGGTGACGCTGGCCAGCGGGGGGACGCTCTACGACGGCGAGGCGTCCGCGCCGGCGACCCCGTCGAGCAGGCCGCGGCTCATCGCGCGGGCGACGCTCAACGCCATCTGCAGCCTGATGCCGGTCGGCGCCTGCGACATCGAGTACGCCGCCCTCGTGCAGGTCGGCGGCCGCGACGTCGCCGTCTCGATCGTGCAGGTCGTGACCGCCGAGGGCGAGTCGATCGTGACGGGCTCGGCGCTCGTACGCGGCGACGACGCGGACGCGGTCGCGCGCTCGGTCCTGGACGCGCTGAACCGCCGGCTAGGGAGCTAGCCGGCGGTCCAGACTGCGGCGCGTTACGACTGCGGCTGGTCCGACGCCTCGATGCTCGTCTGGCCGCCGCGCGCGTTGATGCGGATCTGCTGCGGCTCGGGCTCGGGCTTGACCGCGTTGCGGACGACGACCTCGAGCATGCCCTGGTCGTACGTCGCCTCGATGTTCTCGGCCGTGACGCCCTCGGGGAGGGCGAAGTCCCGGCGGAACGACCCGTAGCGCAGCTCGCGCACGAGGAACTGCTTGCCCTGCTCGTTGCGCTCGTCGCGCCGCTCGCCGCGGATGACGAGGCGGCCCTTGTCGACGGAGACGTCGACGTCGTTGCTCACGTCGATGCCAGGGAGCTCCAGGCGGATGACGACGTTCTCGCCCTCCATGTGCATCTCGACCGGCGGGACGAAGCCGGTGCGCGCCACGGTGTTGCCGCCCCAGCCACGGCGGACGAGCTCGTCGAACTCGCGGTCGAAGCGGGCGAGCGCCGTGAACGGGTCCCAACGCGTGATGGCCATGGGTGCTGACCTCCTGTGCTGTGCAACCTTGCCTGCGGCACAGTTATAAGACATGAGCGCATAGCGCGCAAGTCATCCTGTGGCACGATGTCGGCCATGGCCAAGAAGAAGCGGAAGAGGGCGGCGCGCGCCAAGCGCAAGGCGAACCACGGCAAGCGCCCCAACTGCTGAGCCGGGTAGCCCGGCGCGGCTCGGGCTTCGTTGTCGGCCCGCTTGCGTGCGTTCGCACGCGGCGCGGGCCTTCGCCTTGCCCGCGCCACGCCGGACTACCGTCTCTGCCTCGCGAGGGCTAGCCTGCGGGCCTCGTCTCCCGGGGGGAAGCTCATGAAGGCACGTCCGGCGCTCGCCGCGGCGCTCCTGCCCGCCGCCCTCCTGACCGCCGCGCCCGCGCGCGCGGTGCCGCCGGTCGTGCTCCTGATCGACGGCAACGGCACCTACTTCCCCGGCTACGGCACCTCGCCGACGCCGCAGTCGATGCGGATGACCGGCACCGCGACCGACGTCGCCACCGGCGCCGTCCACGCCTGCGCCTGGGAGCTCCAGGGGCTCGCGGACACGATCGCGCAGGGCGTCGGGACGTGGAAGGGCACGTGCGGCCCGTACGTGTTCGCCTCCTGCGCCTACACCCGCGCCGGCACCGACGCGACCGTCGCCTGTCCCTCGGGCTGGGGCGGCAAGCTGGTCTGGGTCGTGGACCTCGCGACGGCGTACACGTTCACGGTCACCGGGCCCCTCGCGACGCCCTGACGGCCGCAGGAGCCGCGCTACGCGGCGGCGAAGCGTGCGGGTCCCACCCCTACCCAGGAGGAGACCCCATGCGCTCCCGTCTGCTGCTCGCCGGCGCCGCCGTCGCCGCCGCGCTGTCGTTCGTCCCGCAGGCCTCGGCCGAGCCGGTGAACTGCCACCACATCCCGGACATCTGCGCGACGATCGACCGCCTGTTCCACAGCTAGAGCGTCGTACGCAGCCACTCCACGGTCGCCTTCACGCCGTCCTCCAGGCGGGTCCACGGCTCCCAGCCGATCGCCTGGCGGGCGGCGGAGGCGTCCAGCGCGATCGACCGCGCGTCGCCCAGGCGCGGCGGCGCGTGCTCCGGGTCGTCGGGCGCGCCCGCGGCCGCCGCGACGACCGAGTGCAGCTCACGGTCCGTGGTCTGGATGCCGGTGCCGATGTTGAGGCGCCGGCCGTTGCCGCCTGGCCCGGAGGCGCGGACGAACGCCTCCACGACGTCGTCGACGAAGACGTAGTCCCGCGTGTTGCCGCCGTCGCCGAACACCTTGGTCGGCTTCCCCGTCAGCATCGCGGTCCCGAAGATCGCCACCACGCCGGCCTCGCCGTGCGGGTCCTGGCGCGGGCCGTAGACGTTCGCGAGCGCGAGCGAGGTGTACTCCAGCCCGTACATCTTCGCGAACGCGTTGAGGTACAGCTCCCCGGACGCCTTCGACGCGGCGTACGGCGACTCGGGCGACGGCCGCACGCGCTCGTTGACGGGCAGCTTGGTCTGGGTGCCGTAGATCGAGCCGCCGGACGAGGTGAACACCACCTTGCGCACGCCCGCCTTGCGGCACGCGTCGAGCAGGTTGATGGTGCCGACGACGTTGACGGTGGCGTCGTTGACGGGGTCGGCGACGGACTTGCGGACGTCGATCTGCGCGGCGAGGTGGCAGACGACCTCGGGCCGCGCCTTCGCGACGACGTCGGCCAGCGACGGGTCCGTCACGGACATCCGGGTCAGCGAGAACGCGCCGCGCCGCTCCTTGTTGGCCGCGCGGGCGGAGGCGAGGTTCGCCATCTTGCCCGAGCTCATGTCGTCGAGGCCTACGACGTCGTGGCCGTCGGCGATGAGCCTGTCGACGAGGGTGGAGCCGATGAACCCGGCCGCGCCGGTGACGAGTACGCGCACCAACGGACCCTACCTGCGGCTACTCCGGCTGAAACTCCACGTGCGCCAGCTCCACGCGTACCTCGCGCAGCCTGACCATGAGGCGTTCGCGGACGTCGGCCGGCGTCTCGTCGCAGCCGCACGAGCGGGCGACGAGGGTCTTGAAGACCTGTTCGAGGCCGTACTCGCGCAGGCACGGCGCGCACTCCTCGAGGTGCCTGCGGATCTCGGCGCAGTCGGCGTCAGGCATCTCGCCGTCCAGGTACAGGTACACCTGGTCGATCGCCTTGGCGCAGTCGACGTCGTGCGGGTCGCCGCAGCTCATCGCGCGCCTCCCTCGGTGGACGCGGGCACGAGGCCGCGCTCGGACGCGTAGTCCCACAGCGAGCGTTGCAACGCCTTGCGGCCGCGGTGCAGCCGCGACATCACCGTGCCGATCGGGGTGCCCATGATCTCGGCGATCTCCTTGTACGAGAACCCCTCGACGTCGGCGAGGTAGACGGCCAGGCGGAAGTCCTCGGGCAGGCTCGCGAGCGCGTCCTTCACCGCCGAGTCGGGCAGGTGGTCGAGCGCCTCGGTCTCGGCCGAGCGCAGCCCGGTGGACGTGTGCTCGGCCGCCCGCGCGAGCGACCAGTCGTCGATCTCGTCGGTCATCGACTGCTGCGGCTCGCGCTGCTTCTTGCGGTAGATGTTGATGTACGTGTTCGTCAGGATCCGGTAGAGCCAGGCCTTGAGGTTGGTGCCCTCCTCGAACTGGTGGAAGGCCGCGAACGCCTTGACGAACGTCTCCTGCACGAGGTCCTCGGCGTCGGCGGGCTTGCGCGTCATCCGCAGTGCCGCCGAGTAGAGCTGGTCGAGGAACGGCAGGGCAGTCGCCTCGAAGCGCGCCGTGCGCTCCTCGACAGTCTCCTCCGCCACTCGCCACTCCCACTCGTAGAGGTCCAGGGGCGACGAGGATACGCCGGGCTCGCACAGCAGGTCAGGCACGGGCGGTCCAACGCCGCCACGTGCCGGTTCGATTCCCGCCCGGCGGCCCGCGTCAGAGCCGCCCGAGCAGCTCCGCCTTCTTCGCCTCGAACTCCTCCGGCGTCACGATGCCGGAGTCGCGCAGCTCGCCGAGGCGGCGTAGCTGGTCCACCACGTCCGGCTGCGCGGGCGGCGCCGGCGGCGCGGGAGGCGCCGCGGTCCGCGCGGCGGCGGCGGTCATCGCGGCCTTCACGGTCCGCGTGAACGCCTCCATGTCCTTGAGGTCCTTGATCCACTTCATGTGCACGGCGTTGCCCGCGGCGAAGAACGTCACGTGGTGGCCGAGCATGTTGCGGCCCTGCTCGAACGACGTGATGTTCGGGTACGGGAACGACTCCAGGTCGTAGCCGCCGAGCTTCTTGCCGTAGAACACCACGCGCCTGTCGGTGGCCACGAGCACGCCCTGGCGGACGGTCTCGCTGCCCATCAGCCGCGTGACGTACGTGCCCGTCACGGACGCCACGGCGGTCTCGCCCGGCTCGTAGTGGTCCGCGGCCTTGGCCAGGAGCCGATCCTGCTTCGTCACCCGCCGAACGTAGACTCGCCGCATGGGCGACTTCCACCCCGCCGTCGAGGAGTACCTCGAGACGATCTACGAGCTCGAGGAGGCAGGCGTCGTCCCCATGCGCGCGCGCATCGTGGAGCGCCTCGGCGTCAGCGCCCCGTCGGTGTCGGAGACCGTGAAGCGCCTGGAGCGCGAGGGCTACCTCACGCTCGACGAGTCCAAGGCCATGGTGCTGACCGAGACCGGCCGCAAGTACGCCACCGACATCGTGCGGCGGCACCGCCTCGCCGAGCGCCTGCTGGTCGACGTGCTGCGCGTGCCGTGGCACCAGGTCCACGAGGAGGCGTGCCGGCTCGAGCACGCGATCTCCGACAACCTCGAGAGCCACCTCATCGCCCTGCTCGGCGACCCGGCGACGTGCCCGCACGGCAACCCGATCCCCGGCTCCGCCAACGCCTCGCCGCACGTCCCCACCGTGTCCCTCGCCAAGGCGACCGACGGCGCGGCGACCGAGGTGCGGCGCATCGACGAGCAGCTCGAGACCGACGGCCGCGCGATGCTCCTGCTGGAGGAGAACGACCTCATGCCAGGCTCGGCGGTCACGGTCCGCGGCCGGGCCGGCGGCGGCGTCGCGGTCACGACGTCGGCGGGCGAGGTCGCGGTGCCCGACGACGTCGCCGCGCTCGTCTACGTGCTGGCCTGACCCGCGAGTCGGGCGGCCCACTCCCCCGCCACGCGCGCGACCTCGGCGAGGCAGTCGGCGGTCGTACGGCCGTCAGCCCTGCGCGCCACGAACGAGTGGTCCCCGCCCGTGACCTCGTGCACCTCGTCGTGGATCGCCCGCAGGTCCTCCGCGGTCCCGAACGTGTCCCTGCTCCCCTGGAGCACGAGCACGGGCACCCCCGCGCCGAGCAGCTCGGGCGCGCGGCTCTTCTCCGGCTTTCCAGGCGGGTGCAGCGGGAAGCCGAGCGCCACCACGCCGACCGCCCCCGCCTCGCGCGCGATCCGGCACGCCACCCGCGCGCCGCTGCTCTTGCCGCCGAGCAGCAGCGGCCCCTTCAGCGTCCGCGCGACCTGGAGCGCGACGGCGTCGAGGTGGTGCGCGGGGTCGGGCGCGCGGCGGCCCGCGACGCGGTACGGCTGGTCCAGCCGCGCCACGTCCCACCCGCCCGCGAGCAGCGCGTCGCGCACCGCGAGCAGCACGGCGGCGTTCATGTCGCCGCCGGCTCCGTGGAACAGCAGCGCGGTCCCGTTCGTCTGAACGGGCGAGCGCTCGACGGCCAGCCGGGCGACGCCTCGGGGGGTCCTGACGTTTCGCATGATCACCGTCGAGGGTAGAGGGAGGGCCGTGGAGCGCGACATGGCGACCACGCGGTCACGCGTGGCTCCGGAGCAGCAGGCGTACCCCGGGTACTGGCGGTTCTACGACGCGGTGGCGTCGCGCCAGGTCAAGGAGTGGCTGCCTGCCACGCCCGGCGTGGTGCTGGACATGTCCGGCGGCGGGGCGCGGTTCGCGCACCTGGCCGCCAAGGGCGGGCACCGCGTGATCCACCTCCAGGACGTGGCGGACAACACCGTCGCCGAGCCCGGCCTGCAGCCGCTCGCGGCGGACGCGTTCGACCTGTCGTGGCTGCGCCCCGAGTCGCTCGACGCGATCATCGCCGAGTCCGGCGCGCTGTCGCAGCACCTCGCCGCCGAGCACACGTTCGCCGAGCTGCACCGCGTGCTGCGGCCGGGCGGGCGGCTGTTCCTGTGCGTCGAGTCGCTCGTGCTCGGGCTCGCGCGCCTCGCCGAGCAGGAGCGGTGGGCCGAGCTGGCCGACGTCCCCTCGGCCGACGTGGTGCTCGTCGACAACCCCGACGGCTCCATCTCCCGGTGCTTCTGGCCCGAGGAGCTGACCGCCGTGCTGGACGACTTCGGCTACGACGTCGAGTGGGTGCGCCCGCGCAGCGTCCTGTCGCAGGAGGCCGTCTCGCGCGCGCTGACGGCCAACCCGTCGTCGCTGGAGACGCTCGTGACGACCGAGCTCGCGCTCGCCAAGGAGCGCGAGGGCGAGTCGACCGGCATCCACCTCGTCGCGAGCGCCGTCCGCCGGTAGCCCGGGGACGCGCCCGCGCGTCGGGGGGCGTCGGTGGTGCGGCTGCGGCGCTACGCGCCGGGGATGCGTCCCGCCATCGGCCACGCCGCGCGCATCGGGCGGCGCTCCTCCGGCGTCGTCGCGCCCCAGACGCCGTCGCACTCGCCCGCGTCCAGCGCGGCGGCGAGGCAGGCCCCGGCCACGCTGCACGTCGTACAGATGCGCAGCGCCTCGGCGGGGTCCTCGGCGGCGTTCGGGAAGAACAGCTCGGGATCGTGCTTGAGGCACTCTCCCTGGCTGCGCCACTGCGCCTCGGGGATCCGGTTGTCCAGCGCGGCGCGGAAGCGCGGGTCGCGGCGGACGCGGCGGACGAGCTCGGGCGCGGTACGGAGCGTTCGGGTCATCGAGCGATCTCCAGGTCCTGCTGGCAACTGACGCAGCGCGCCGCTTCTGGACGCGCATCGAGCCGTTCCTCGGGTAGTGCCGTACCGCAGTCGACGCAACGGCCGTAGGAGCCCGCGTCGAGGCGTTCCAACGCGGCCAGCACCTCCTGGCGCTGACCCTCGACCACGGCGCGCATCGCCTCGTCGCGGTCGAGCTCGGTGAGCTCGGAGGCGGCCTCGGCCGGGTGCTGGTCGAGGTTGCTGAGCTCGCCGGTGTCCCCGTGCTCGCCCGCGAGCGTGCGCGAGGAGGAGTCGAGGTCGGTGAGCAGCTGCTCGAGACGCTGACGGGCAGCGGCTTCGTCCACGGGTTCCCTTCCGTCGCGGTACGCCCCGCTCGCGGAAGGCGCGCGGACCCGGCGCCTTGTCTACTAGCCCACGAGCGGTCGGACAAGATCCAATCGGTGGTACGTCAGCGCGACCCTGCCCGCGTTCCGGAGGGCGAAACCACCACAGCGCCGTACGATTCGCGACATGCGGCCCGCCCTCCGCGCCGGCGCCGCGGCCGCCGCGACCCTGCTGGTCGCCCTCGCCGCGCCTCCGGCCCCCGCCGCGGCACCGGGCATCCTCGTCCTCCCGAAGCCGATCGCCGAGATCCCCGTGCCGCCGGAGGCGTTCCCCGACAAGCCCGACCGGCTCAAGACCACGATCGTCCCCGGCGCCGTGGACGACACCGAGCGCGTCCGCGTCGGCCTCGGCCCCGGCGGCGCCCCCGCGACCGTCAGCGTCGAGCAGCGGCTCCTGCTGCACGGGACGGGCCAGTTCGTCGTGTACCAGCGCTCGTCGGCCCGCGACGTCGAGGCGCTGGACGACACGATCGCGCCGGTCCTCAAGCGCGAGGCCGTCATCTGGCAGGGCTTCGTGGACGGGCAGAAGCCGCTCGCCGCGCGCCTCACGCTCGACCCCGTCTTCGAGGCGCCGCTGCTGCCGCTGGCCGTGACGCTGGAGTGGCGCGGCCGCGGCCGCATCGGCGCGGGCGGCACGCTGCCGGGGCCCGGCGAGGTCGTCGTACGCATCGCCAACACCACCGCGCGCGGACTCGACCTGCCCTCCGGCGAGGTCGAGCCGCGGCTGCTCGCCGGGCCGCTCGACACCCTGCGGCGCGCGGGCCAGTCGCGTACCGGGGCCGCGCCGCCGGCCGCCGGCCGCGGCCTTCCCGCGACCCTGCCGGCGCGGGACGTGGGGCCGCGCTCGCCGGTGTCGGTGGCGGCGCCGTTCCGCGTCCTCGGCACGATCGCCGTCGCCGGCGGCGCGGCCGTGGGCGAGCTGCCGGGCGGCGTCGCGGTGCCCGGCGGCGTGCGACTCGACGGGGTGCTGCACGGCGACGTGACCTTCACGCTGCGCGCCGAGGCGGCGACGACGCTCGCGCTGGACCTGCGGGCGTTCCCGACGGTGGACCCGCGCACGGTCGCGCCGCGCAACGCCCCCACCTGGGCCGCCTGGGCCGCGCGCAACCCCACCGACGCGCGCGAGGCGACGACGGCGCTCGTCCGCGGCGCGGCGGAGGCGGCGCGCGCGCACGAGTACGCGCCGTACCTCGGCCTGCACGGCCGCGGGCGGGTGGAGACGACGTTCCACCTGACGATGGCGCCGGCGTCGGAGGTGCGCGCCGCGTCGCGGCCGCTGCGCCCCAAGCCGTTCCCGATCGCGCTGGCCGGCGTCGCGCTGCTCGCGGTGCTCGCCAACGGCACCGCGCTCTGGCGGCGGCTCTAGGTCTAGAACAGCGCCGGCAGCGGCTCGATCAGCGAGGGGCCGTCGTTGCGGACGTTGTTGACGGCGGGGCTGACGGGGTACGCGTCGAAGCCGTCGCACGGCACGAGCAGCGCCGACACGTCCTCCTGCTCGGGGTCGAGCCACTCGTCCCACGCCTCCGCGCCGAGGACGACGGGCATCCGCGTGTGCAGCTCCTTGAGGTCGGCGCACGCGCTCGTCGTGACGATCGTGCAGGTGCGTACGAGCTCCTCCGTCGCCGGGTCGCGCCAGACCTCGTAGAGCCCCGCGAACGCCACAGGCTCGCCGCCGCGGCGGGTGATGTAGAACGGCTGCTTCTGCCGCCACTCGTACCACCCGTCGGCGGGCACCAGGCAGCGTCGCCGCGCGAGCGCCGCGCGGAACGCCGGCTTCTCCGCGACGGTCTCGGCGCGCGCGTTGATCAGGCGCGAGGCGATCTTGCGGTCCTTCGCCCACGACGGGATCAGGCCCCAGCGGACGGTGCGCACCTCGCGTTGATCACGTCGCACGACGATCGAGACGGGGTCGGTGGGGGCGACGTTCCACTTCGCCGGAGGCGGCTCGTCCACGACCGCGGCGACGTACGTCTCCTCGAGGAGGCTCGGCGGGTACGACGCCGAGAAGCGGCCGCACATCAGTGCCTCGCCGCCGGGCACCGGCCGTCGTGTGCGACGGCGACGTGGATGAGCGGCAAGGCGGAGGAGGTCGCGGCAGCGGCGCTGCCGGGGCCGACGACGACGCCGCCGGTCGCCGCGTCGGCGGCGCGCAACGGGCCGGGGGCTCGGCGGCGAGGCACCCTCACTGAGGTACTTCCGGAAGCGAGGCGGACAGCAGGTCGTCCTTGGCGGGCTTGTAGCGCATGCGCTGGAACAGCGCGATGTACATGTCGTCCGGTGACACGCCCTCGTGGTTGGTGGGGACGAACGACCGCTCGTCGCCGTTCGCTCCCGTGACCGACGCCTGGCCGCGCAGCATGTCGACCAGCGCGCCGCCCTTCTCCCCCTTCGTCAGCCGCAACGCCTCGTGCACGAGCCGCACGGAGTCGTAGCCGTACATCGCCCAGTCCGGCGGCTGCACGACCTCGCGGCCGCCGTCGGAGACGCCGACGCGCTGCGGGCCGAACGCCTTCTCGTACGCCGCCCTGAACGCCGTGAACGGCTCGGGCCCGATCTCCGCCGTCATCCGGAACGACACGAAGCCGACGCCGTTCAGCCACTCCGGGTGCTGCGCGAGCTGCTGGCGTACGACGGGGTCCTCGGCGGTCGGGCCGCTCCAGACCGGCGCGTCCCAGCCGCGCGAACGCACGGCCGAGATCACCGACGCGAGCACGGGAGCGCGCGCCCAGACGAGCACGGTGTCGGCGCCCGACTGGCGGGCCGCGAGCACCTGCGGCGCGGGGTCCGCGCCGGTCGCGAGCTCGAGGTCGCTGGTGACCGTGAGCTTGTTCTGCGCGATCGCGCGCTTGAGGTCCTCGCGGCCGTCGCGGCCGTAGCCGGAGTCGTCGGTGAGCAGCGCGATCCGCGGCTTGCGGCCCGCGAGGTAGTCGGTGAGGCGGACGGTCATCGGTCGATTCGCGGGCGCCATCCGGAACAGCGTCGGCCGCGCCTGCTCGTCCACGATCCCCTCGCCGCCCTCGAACGTCACGAACGTCGGCACGTTCGCCGGCCCCGTCACGCCCGCGACGGCGACCGCGCCGACGCCGTCGGTGACGAGCGCGGCGGCGCCCTCGTCCACGGCGCGGCGGGCGTTGGCCTGCGCGCGCTCGACGTTGTTGCCGTGGTCGAGCTCCACCACGCGGTAGTGCGCGCCCTTGGCGTTGAGCTCGTCGACCGCGAGCCGCGTCCCGCGCACGACGGACTCCGCGACCCACGGCGACGACGACAGCGGCGCGCTCACCACGATCGTCACCTCGCCCGCGTTGCCGCCGCCGCCGTTCGAGCACGCGGCCAGCAGCAGCAACGCCGCCGTCGCTCGCAGCCGCCTCACGCGACCTCCTCGCCCAGGTACGCCGCCCGCACCCGCGGGTCGGCCCGCACCTCGTCCGGGGTCCCGCGCGTCACGACCTCGCCTGCGGCGAGGACGGTGACGCGGTCGGCGACCGCCGAGACGAAGCGCACGTTGTGTTCTACGACGAGGACGGCGCGGCCGTTCCCCGCGAGGCGGCGCAGCAGCGCGCGCAGCCGCTCGACCTCGGCGACGGACATGCCCGCCGCGGGCTCGTCCAGCAGCAACGCCGTCGCGCCCGTCGCCGCCGCGCGCGCGACCTGGAGCAGCCGCTGCTCGCCGTACGTCAGCTCGTTCGGCCGCGCGCCGGCACGCCCCGCGAGCCCGGTCTCGGCGAGCACCGCCTCGGTCCACGCCGCCGCCGTCGCGCGGGCGCGGCGCGCGGAGGGCACCGCGAGCAGCGTGCGCCACGCGCCGTGCGGCTCGGTCGCGCGCGCGCCGACCGCGACGTGCTCGCGCACCGTCAGCCCGGGGAACAGCACGGTGTCCTGGAACGTCCGCGCCACCCCCGCGCGCACCCGCGCCGTCTGGTCGAGCCGCGTGACGTCGGTGCCGAGCACGACGATCGCGCCCGCGTCGGCGCGCGTGGCGCCGGCGAGGACGCGCAGGAGCGTGGTCTTGCCGGAGCCGTTCGGGCCGATGAGCGCGTGCACCTCGCCCGACCGCACCGCCACGTCCACGCCGCGCAGCGCGGCCACGCCCTCGTACGACTTCGCGATGCCCGTCGCGTCGAGCACCACCGGTCCTGGCGTCGGCGCCGGCGGCTCCTCGACGGCGGCGGGCTCGGTCTCCGGCACGGCAGGGCGGCGGCGCGCGGCGAGCCACCGCGCGACCGGCTCGCGCGCCGCGAGCGCGGCGACGAGGACGAGCGCGGTGACGAGGCCGCGGCCGCGCTCGGTGCCGACTCCGGTCGGCAGCAGCAGGAGGACGCCGACGCCGAGCAGGGGGCCGTACGGGTTCGCGGTGCCGCCGATCAGCACCGCGACGAAGAGCTGGATCGACAGCAACGGCGCCACGCTCGACGGCGCGACGACGCCGAGCAGCACGACCGTCCCCGCGCCCGCGAGCGCCCCGAACGCCGCCGACGCCGCGATCGCGTCGCGGCGCAGCGCGGCACCGTCCACGCCGACCGACGCGGCGGCCTCCGCGCCCTGCCGCAACGCCGCCAGGTCGAGCCCGACGGCGCCGCGCCCGAGCGCCCGCGTGGCGACGACGAGCCCGGCGCAGAGCAGCGCGGCGAGGACGACATGCGTGCGCGGCGTGAGGACCCAGCCGAGGCCGAGGCTTGGCGAGACGAGCCGCGCGGGCGCCTCGCGCAGGAGCCCCTGCTCGCCGCCGAACGTCGAGGGGAACGCCGCGAGCACCGCCACCGCGAGCCACGCGAGGCCCCACGTGCCGAGCGCCAGGAACGCGCCGCGCAGCCTGGCGGCGCCGTAGTCGAGCAGCCAGCCGAGCACCCCGGCACCCGCGACGGAGAGGGCGACCGCGACGCCGAGCGGGAGGTGCTCGGCGAGCAGCACGGTGCCGTAGCCGCCGACGGCGACGAACGCCCCCTGCCCGAGAACGGGCTGGCCGGCGTAGCCGACGGCGAGGTTCAGGCCGAGCGCGGCGAGCAGCAGGTAGAGGTCGCGCGCGACGTCGACGTCGCTCACGCGACCCTCCGCGACGCGCGCAGCCCCTCGGGACGCAACGCGAGCACCACGACGAGCACGGTCAGGGCGAGCACGTCGCGGTACGCGGGACCGGCCGTCGGCCACGCGACGACGAGCGCCTCGACGACGCCGAGCGCGAGCCCGCCGGCGAGCGCGCCGCGCGCGGAGCCGAGACGGCCGAGCAGCGCGGCGGTCGTGCCCTTGAGGCCGAGCACGACGCCCGCTCCGACGGTGACCGGGCCCGCGGGTGCCGACAGCAGGCCCGCGACTCCCGCGAGCACGCCCGCGACCGCGAACGCGAGCAGCACGACGCGCCGGGTCGGCACGCCCATCAGGGAGGCCGCGTCGGCGTCGTCGGCGACCGCGCGCATGGCCTTGCCGTACCGGCTCGCGACGAGCAGCCGGTCGACCGCGACGCCGACCGCGAGCCCGATCGCGAGGACGGCGACGAGCCGTAGCGAGAACGACGCCCCGTCGGGCAGCGCGACCTGCCGCGTCGGGAGGCGCAGCGGGTCGGCGACGTTGTACGCCTCGCGCGTCAGCACGAGCCCGAGCGCCTCGCGCACGACGAGCCCGGCCGTCACCGTGGCCGCGACCCATCCGAGCTCGCCGCCGAACGGGCGCACCGCGACGACGTAGAGCAGGCCGCCGAGCAGCCCGCCCGCGACGAGGCACAGGACCACCTGCGCGACCGCGACGCCGGCGGACGGCGTACGCAGCACGGGCGTCGTGCCGACCGTCACGAGGACCGCGCTGAACGTCGCCCCCGCGATGAGGTCGCCGTGCGCGAAGCTCAGGACGCGGACGAGGCGGTAGCAGAGGGTGAAGCCGAGCGCGACGAGGCCGTAGACGGCCCCCTGGGCCAGGCCGGTCATCACCGCCTGGAGCGCGACCCCGACGCTCATCCCGGGATCCCCGCGACGGCGCGAGCGGAGCGAGCGGCGTCGTGCGGCGCGCTCACCCGAACGGCAGGGGCGTCGACGACGGCGGCGGCGTGTAGCCGATGTCGTAGGGCGCGTTGGTGTTGCGGACGACGGCGATCAGCCAGAGCGTCGTGCAGCGCTCCTGCGTCGCGAACACGCGGTAGAGGCCGTGCACCGCCTCGTTGCGCTGGAACTGCACGTCGAGCTCGGCCGGCTCCGCGTCGCCGCGGACGAGGACGAGGCCGGCCTTGGGCAGCTCGTTGAGCAGGAACGTCCGGCTCTCGAACAGCGACATCGGCGTCGCGAACCGCACCTGCGCGACGTTGCCTCCGCTGGTGTCGCTGACCTTCTGGATCGTCGCGCCGGGCGGGCGCGGGATGAACTCCGGGATGTCCCGCGGCCACTTCGGGCTCGTCGGCTTCGGCGTCGGGCAGGGCGGGTCCGTCGGGCGCAGCGTCGGCGCGGCCGTCGGCCGCGGGCTGGCCTCGCCGGCGCAGCCCACGCCGAGCAGGGCTACCGCGGACAGGACGAGGGCGGGGACGCGACGCTGGGGCACCCCGTGAGGATACGTGCGAGCATCCAGGCTCGTGCCCTGGAACGCTCCCGTCGCGACGGCGCCCGTCGACGCGGTCGTACGGCTGCCCGGGTCGAAGTCGGTCACGAACCGCGCCCTCCTCCTCGGCTCCCTCGCCCGCGGCACGACCGCCGTGCGTGCCCCGCTGAAGGCGCGCGACACCCTCCTGATGGCGGGCGCGCTGCGCGCGCTCGGCGCGTCGGTCGAGGAGTCCGGCGACGACTGGCTCGTGTCGGCGGGCGAGGCGCCGACGGCGGCGCGCATCGACCTCGGCAACGCCGGCACCGTCGCGCGCTTCGTGCCGGCCGTCGCGGCGCTCAAGCGGGGGACGTACGCGTTCGACGGCGACCCGCGCCTGCGCGAGCGGCCGATCGGGCCGCTGCTCGCGGCGCTGCGGACGCTCGGCGCGGACGTCTCGGGCGAGTCCTTCCCGCTGGTCGTGCACGGGCGCGGGGAGCTGCGCGGCGGCGCCGTCACGGTCGACGCGTCGAAGTCCTCGCAGCTCGTCTCCGGGCTGCTGCTCGCCGCTCCGCTGATGGCGGAGGGGCTCGACCTCACGCACTCCGGCGAGCGCGTCCCGAGCCGGCCGCACCTCGACATGACCGTCGCGATGATGCGGTCGTTCGGCGCGTCGGTGACGGTGTCGGACGACCGGTGGGTCGTCGCGCCGGGGACGTACGACGCCACCGACGTCGAGGTCGAGCCTGACCTGTCGGGGGCGGCGCCGTTCGTCGCGGCGGCGGTCGTCACGGGCGGCGTCGTACGGATTCCCGGGTGGCCGCTCGCGACGACGCAGCCTGGCGCGGCGCTCGTCGGGCTCGCCGAGCGGCTCGGCGCGATGTGCACCCTCGACGCGTCGGGGCTGACCGTGCGCGGGCCGTCGACCGTGCGCGCGATCGACGCCGACCTGGCCGACTGCGGCGAGCTGGCGCCGGTCCTCGCGGCGGTCGCGTGCGTCGCCGGCGGAGCGACGACGTTGCGCGGCATCGGGCACCTGCGGGTGCAGGAGACCGACCGCCTCGCCGCGCTCGCGACCGAGCTGCGCGGCTTCGGCGTCTCCGTCGAGGAGGCGCCCGCCGCGCTGACGATCTCGCCGGAGCCGTTGCGCCCCAGCGGTTTCCGCACCTACGACGACCACAGGCTCGCGATGGCCGCCGCCGTCCTCGGCCTCGTCGTGCCCGTCGAGGTCGAGAACGTCGAGACCGTCGCGAAGACCATGCCGGACTTCGTGGACCGCTGGCTGGCGATGCTCGCGTGAGCCGGCGCGACCTGGACGAGGACGACGTCCGGACGCGTCCGGGGCGTGGCACCAGGCCGCGCACGCGCATCCGCCCGAAGCACGAGAGCGCCGTCGAGGCGATGGTCGTGACGTTCGACCGGGGCCGCTTCACCTGCCTGGTCGAGGGCCGCGAGGTCACGGCGATGCGGGGCGGCGAGGTACGCCGCACCGCGATCTGCGTCGGTGACCGCGTCCGCGTCGTCGGCGACACCTCGGGCACGCCCGACGCGCTCGCGCGGATCGTCGGGCTGCTGCCGCGCGGGTCGTTGCTGCGGCGTACCGCCGACGACACCGACCCCGTCGAGCGGCCGCTCGTCGCGAACGCCGACCAGGTCGTCGTCGTCGTCGCGCTCACCGACCCGCCGCCGCGGCCTCGCCTGATCGACCGTTGCCTCGTCGCCGCGTGGGACGCCGGGCTCGACGTGCTGCTGTGCCTGACGAAGAACGACCTCGCGCCGCCCGACGAGCTGCTCGCGCTGTACGCGCCGCTCGGCGTGCCCGCGCTCGACGTCGGTCGCGGCGCCCCGCTGGAGCCGTTGGAGGACAGGCTGCGCGACCGCGTCTCCGTCCTCGTCGGCCACTCGGGCGTGGGCAAGTCGACGCTCGTCAACCAGCTCGTCCCCGACGCGTTCCGCCGGGTCTCGGCGGTGTCCGGCGTCGGCAAGGGCAGGCACACGAGCGTAACGGCCATTGCGCTGCCGCTGCCGTTCGGCGGGTGGGTCGTGGACACGCCGGGCATCAGGTCGTTCGGGCTGGGGCACGTCACGCCGGAGTCGGTGCTGCGCGCGTTCCCCGACCTCGCGCCCGGCGCGGCCGAGTGCCTGCCGAACTGCGATCACACCGAGGGCGCGTTGCACTGCGGCGTCGCCGAGCGCGTCGCGGAGGGACACGCGGAGCAGGCCAGGCTGGAGTCGTACCGCCGCCTCCTCGCCGCCCGCTCCGGCGAGGACGACTAGCGCCGCAGCATCGCCAGCAGCCCGCGACGCCGACGCGGCGGCAACGGCGCCGCGGACAGGGATTCGTAGACCTCGCGGTACCGACGGAACACCGTCTCCCAGACGCGCGACGCGCGCAACCGCAGCACCCCACCGACGAGCGCCGCGAGGAGGGCCAGGAACATCGTGGGCGTCGAACGCCACTGGCCGATCAGCGCCACACCGACGCCGAACGTGGCGCTGGCGATGACAAGCATCATCTCCGCCGCGAGCGCGCAGCTGACCGCATGGTCGTCGGCGAGCGCGGCGTACGCGGCGGCCTGTCGCAGATCCGTCACGGCGTCGAACTCAGGCCATGTCCGCGGCGCGCGGACGGGCACGAGCGCGGCCTCGTCGATGGCGACCCCGTCCAGCGGAGGCGTCGCGCGGGCGTCCCTGAACCTGCGCACGTTGCATCGCGCGGCGCGCACGGACACGACGAACAGCATCAGTCCGACGCCACCGCACAGCGCCAGGGACACGACGTTGCTCACGGCTCCACCGCCACTCGGAGTGTGAGGTCGGCGGGGCGCGCGGCCTCGGCGAGGACCCGTGCCACCACGGCGCCCGGCAGCAGCCAGACGACGAAGTACACGAAGACCGCGACCACCAGCCGAGTCGGGACCGACGCGGCGTATGCCACCGGCACGAGCGCCAGCGCGACGCCGAACAGGGCGACCATCGCCCAGGAGATCGCGCGCAGGAGCGGCGCGACCCAGCCGTGCGGCTCCAGCGGGCGCCGCGCCGTTCCGTGGCATACCGCACCTACGACACGTCTCATCGTTCCCCCGTCGTGCTCGCTCCGGCCTAGAGCGCGAACGTACCGCCGCTGCGCCAGTAGACGCCGTGCTCGCGGGAGAGCAGGTCCTCGTCCACGAGGTAGCGACGGATCGTGACGTAGTCGTCGGAGAACGCGCGCAGCAGCGCGTTGACCTCCTTCTCGTCGTAGCGCTGCCCGGGCTCGAACACCTGCACGACGTGGTCGAGCAGCACGCGCCGCTTCGACCGCTGCGCCGGCATCCGGACGAGCCGCCCGTCGCGGAGGAACGACCGCAGCACCTTCGCGGTCTCGGCGTCGGCGCCCTCGTACTCCTCGACCGGCGTCGCGACGCGCGCCGCCTCCTGCAGCCGCGCCACGTCGACGGTCCACGCGGTGCCCGACGCGACGACGACGCCCGCGTCCTCGAGCCGCGCGAGCGCGCGGCCGACCACGCGCGCGTCGAGCCCCGTGGCGTCGCGCACCTCGGTCGCGGTGGTCGCCCCGAGCACGAGGGCCGCGACCACGCGCAGCCTGTCCTCGTCGGCCAGCAGGCCCAACAACGTCGCCGCGTCGCTCATGGGTCCATTCTGTGCCCGTGCACGACGAGGGCGTCCCGATGGCCGGCGGCCACACCGCGCCGGTGATGCGCCGCGGCGACGACGTGCTGCGCGTGCCGGGCCCGTGGACGCCGAACGTGCACGCCCTCATGCGCGGCCTGCGCGCGGCGGGCGTGGCGGTGGTGCCGCGGCCTCGCGGCGTGGACGAGCGGGGCCGCGAGGTCGTGGAGTACGTCGCCGGCGACTGCCCCGTCTACCCGATGCCGCCGTGGGTGTGGGGCGACGACGTGCTGCGCCAGGTCGCGCGCGCGGTCCGCGCGGTGCACGACGCGAGCGCCACGCTCGACCTGCCTCTCGACGGCTGGCGCTTCCCGCCCGTCGAGCCGGTGGAGGTGGTGTGCCACGGCGACGTGGCGCCGTACAACACGGTCTGGCGCGACGCCACGCTGGTCGCGCTCATCGACTGGGACCACGCCGTCCCGGCGCCGCGCGCGTACGACCTCGGCTACGCCGCCTACCGCTTCGTCAGCCTGACGCCGCCCGGCCACCCCGACGGTCACGACATCCCCTGGGAGGAGCGGCTGCGGCGGCTCGGCGCGTTCTGCGAGGCGTACGGCGGCGCCGACCCCGCCGAGGTGCTGCGGTGCGCGATCGCGAGCCTCGACCGCCTGGTCGCGAACGCGTCGATCCACGCGCCGCTCTACGCCGCCGACGCGGCGTGGCTGCGTGAGAGGACCGGGTAGGGC
This sequence comes from Frankiaceae bacterium, assembly GCA_035940575.1. Taxonomy (GTDB): domain Bacteria; phylum Actinomycetota; class Actinomycetes; order BP-191; family BP-191; genus BP-191. Next base: position 265,191 of record DASZER010000043.1, read on the forward strand.
TACGCGCCCGCCGCGATCGTCTCGTGCACCTGGTCGGCGCGGGCGCGCAGCGACTTCTCCTCGTCGATGGCGTCGGCGATACGCTCGTCGTCGCGCATGATCGAGTCGATGTCGACGCCGGCGTAGTCGAGGACGCCCATGTCCGCGTACGCCTTCTGGATCTTGGCGCCCCACAGGCCGATGTCCTTGACGATCGGCACGATGCGCGTGAACAGCAGCGACCTGTACGTCCGCATGATCGGCGACTGCTCGACGAAGTCGACGCACTCGGCGACGTCGTAGCCGAGCGTCTCCCAGACCTCGCGCGCCTGGAACCTGTCGCGCAGCAGGTAGCAGCCCTCCACGATGAAGTCCTCGCGCTCCTCGCGCTCCTTCGTCGTCAGGTCGGCGTACGCGTCCTTGAGCGCCAGCCGCCCGAACGCCACGTGCCGCGCCTCGTCCTGCATGACGTAGGCGAGGATCTGCTTCGGCAGCGGCGACGTCGCCGCCTCGCGCAGCATCCCGAACGCCGCGAGCGCGACGCCCTCGATCAGCACCTGCATGCCGAGGTACGGCATGTCCCACCGCGAGTCGGAGAGGGTGTCGTCGAGCAGCGCCTGGAGGTGGGTGTTGATCGGGTAGACGAGGCCGACCTTCTCCTGGAGGAACCGGCCGTACGTCTCCGCGTGCCGCGCCTCGTCCATGACCTGCGTCGCGGCGTAGAACTTCGCGTCGAGGTCCGGGACCGCCTCGACCAGCCGCGCGGAGCAGATCGCCGCGCCCTGCTCGCCGTGCAGGAACTGGCTGAACTGCCACGACATCAGGTGTTGCGTCAGCTCGTCGATGCCCGCCTGGTCGAGCCGCTCGTACGTCGGCGAGCCGAAGATCGGGTTGAGCTCGGGGACCGTGCCGAGCGGGTTGGCGGGGTCGATGTCCAGCGACCAGTCGATGCGGGTCGCGGCGTCCCACTGCTTCGCCTTCCCCTTGGCGTACAGGTCGAGCAGCCGCCGGCGCCCGTCGTCGTACTCCCACGTGAAGTGCGTACGTCCCGCCATCGGGACGTCCCACCCCTCGCCCTCGGGAGGGAACGCGTAGCGGTCGTGCGTCGACATGGTCAGACCCTTCGCCGTTCGAGGTGGGCTACGTCGAGGTCGAGCAGGCGCGCGGCGATCGACGCGATGCGCCGGGCGGCCGCCGCGGGGGCGGGGCCGGGAAGGACGATGTACGACAGCGCGAGGCGGACGACGACCTCCGCGGCCTCGACGGCGGAGTCGCCGTCGATGTCGGGCCAGTGGTGCGCGAGGTACTTCACGAGCCGCTGCCGCGCCGCGGCGAGCATCGGCTCGGCGCGCGTCGTGAGGTACGGCAGCAGCCCCGCGTCGCCGTCCTCGGTGAGGATCGAGCGGATCAACGGGTTGTCGCGGGCGGCCGTGAGCGCGTACGACGCCGCGGCCTCGATCGCCGCGACGACGTCGTCGGGGCGGCGGTCCATCGCCCGCTCGACGCCGTCGACGAACCGCGCCGTCTCCCGCAGCGCGAGGTGCAGCGCCAGGCCCTCGCGGCCGCCGAACTGGTCGTAGAGCGTCTGCCGCGACACCCCTGCGGCAGAGGCGACGTCGGCCATCCGCGCGCGCTGCCAGCCGGTCGTGACGGCGATGTCGTACGCCGCGTCGAGGAGCGCGTCCCGGATGTCCGGCATGCGTCGATGCTTTACACCACCGCCGTCCGTGTCAAGAGTCAGAATGCGTGACGTGGGCCACAGCCACGACACGTCGCGCCGCCTCTCCTGGGCGCTCGCCGCGAACGCCGTCGTCGTCGTCGCGCAGGGCGTCGCGGGCGTCCTCGCCGGCTCCGTCGCGCTGCTCGCCGACGCGACCCACAACCTCGCCGACGTCGCCGCCGTCGCGCTCGCGCTGGCCGCCGTACGGATGGCGCGGCGCGCCCCGACGCGGTCGCGGTCGTTCGGCTGGCTGCGCGGCGGCGTCCTCGCCGCGCAGGCCAACGCCGCCGCCGTCCTCGCTCTCTCCGGCCTGCTGCTCTACGCCTCGGCGACGCGGCTGCGTTCGCCGCGGCCCGTGGAGGGCGGGGTCGTGCTTGCGGTGGCGTTCGTGGCGTTCGTCGTCAACGGCGGCGCGGCGTTGGCGCTGCGCCACGAGCACGACCTCGGCGTCCGCTCGGCGCTGCTGCACCTCGTCGGCGACGCGCTCGCCTCGCTCGTCGTCGCGGTGGCCGGCCTGGTGATCCTGCTGACCGGCCGCTACGAGGTGCTCGACCCGGCGGTGTCGAAGGTGGTCGCGGTGTTCGTGCTGGTGAGCGGCTGGCGGCTGCTGCGCCAGGCCAACGCCGTCCTGCTCGAAGGCACCCCGCGCGACGTCGCGCCCGCCGAGGTCGAGCGCACGATGGCGGCCGTGCCCGGCGTCGAGAGCGTCCACGACCTGCACGTGTGGAGCCTCGACGGCACGCGGCACGCGCTGTCCGCGCACGTCGTCGTCGCGGGGCACCCGACGCTGGAGGAGGCGCAGGTCGTCGGCACGGCGGTGAAGCGCGCGGTGTCGGCGCCGTACGGCATCGCGCACGCCACGATCGAGCTCGAGTGCGAGGGCTGCGTCGACGACGGCAACTGGTGCGCGCTGTGACGTCGCAGGCGCACGACGCCGTACGCCTCGACGGCGAGGAGTGGTCGCTCGCCGCGGTCGCGGGGACTGGGCTGTCCTCGATCTCCGACCACGCGATCGAGCCCGGCATGCCGATGACCACCGCGTGCCACCGCGGCCACTACTGCGTCTACGCCGTCGAGGGCGACGGGCTCGTGCTCTCCGAGCTGCGGCTGCCGTCGAGCGCGAAGGTCGCGGGCCGCGCGCTCGCCGCGGGCGACCCGCTGCTCGGCGGCACGGTCGTGGAGGTCGAGCGCGAGCGGGCGTCGTGGATGGGCGAGCGCTTCGTGGTGCGCGACCTGCGGTGGCACGTGCCGTTCACGGGCACGCTGCTGCTCGCGCGCGACGTCGTGTCGTACGGCCCGCACATCGGGTTCTGGCCGGCGTGGCACTTCGGGCGCGTGGTCGAGCTCGCGGTCGACGCCGGCGTGGTCACCGGGCGGCGCGACCGTTCGGAGGAGATGGCCGAGACGCGGCGCGCGATCGAGGAGGGCGAGCGCGAGCACCCCGACGGGCCGCGCGACGACGTGCGCGGCTGGATCGCGCGGACGTTCGGCCTCGGCTACGACCGCTCGGTCCCGCGCCCTCCTCCCCCGAGGCCTCCGGAGCGCTAGGCCCCGGTACGACCATGGCGCGGCGGTGACAGTCTCGGTGGCCCGTTGTGGGCGCACCCGGGCAGGCCTAGCGTCACCCCACGTACGGGGGCCATCAGCGACCCCCGACCGTCCGTAAGGAGATGGGGGAACGTGAAGCTTCTCGTCAAGGCGAGCGACCGGCTTCTGAGCGTGTTCGCAGGCAGCGTGGACGCTGGTGCGTGCGTGCCGGAGAACGGCCAGTTCTGCAAGTGCTACGGCGGCTACGTGTACCGCTTCAGCTGCACCGGAAGCTGCTACAAGACGACCACCCGCTGCTAGGTCGCATGGGCCGTTGTCGGGGCTCACGGCACCCCCTAGGGTCAGCCGTGAACGGGGGCTCCCGGCCCCCGTCGCCCGAAGTGAAGGAGATGGGGGACCGTGAGCAAGCTTCTCGTCCGAGCCGGTGACCGGCTGCTCGACAAGCTCGTGGGTCGCGTCGAGGCCGGCGCGTGCGTGCCGGAGAACGGCCAGACCTGTTACTGCCGGTTCAGCCGGATCTACAAGTACAACTGCAACGGGGCGTGCTACATGACGTCCGTCTTCTGCTAGAGCACGATCCTGGCACTGCTCGACCTTGTCGCCCGCACCGCGATCGCCGTCGTCTTCGCGGTCGCGGCGGGCGGCAAGCTTCGCTCCCCGGCGGCGCTCGCCGCGTTCGCCGGGTCCCTCTCCGGAACGGGCGTCCCCGCGCGGGCGCGCCGCTCCGTCGCGCTCGTCGTCGGGCTCGCCGAGGCAGCGGCCGTGCTGCTGCTCGTCCCCCGTGTCACGGCGACGATCGGCTACGCCACCGCGGTCGCCCTTCTCCTGGTGTTCGCCGCCGGGATCGTGCGCGCGGTACGTGCCGGGCGCCGCGTGACGTGCCGTTGCTTCGGCGCGACGGGCGGCGACCTCACGACCGCGCACGCCGCGCGCAACGTCGCCCTCGCGCTGCTCGCGCTCGCCGGCCTGGCCGCGAACGTCGCCGGCGGCTCCGTCGACGCGGCGGCCGCCGTCGTCGCCGCCGGGGTCGGGCTGCTGGTCGCGCTCGTCGCGATCCGGCTCGACGACCTCCTCTACCTCTTCGGCCGCCCCGCGAACGGACGCCCATGACCCTCCTTGCCGCCGTCGTCGTGCTGCTCGCGGTCGTCACCGCCGCGCACCTGCTGCTGACGTTCGCGCTGATCCGCCGCGTACGCCTGCTGCAGGAGCAGGGCGTCGGCGGTCACGCCGCCGAGGGCGTGCCGCGCGTCGGCTCCCGCGTGGGCTCGTTCGAGACCGAGACCACCACCGGCCGGCGCCTCACCGAGGCGGACGTGGCGGACGCGCTCGTGGTCTTCCTGAGCCCCGGCTGCGCGCCGTGCCTCACGCTCGCCGACGACCTGCTGCGCAAGCCGCCGTCGGAGGCGATCACCGTCTTCGTGGCCGGCGAGCCAGGGCCGGACACCGACGCCATGGCCGACCGCGTCGCGCGGCTCGGGACGGTCGCGGTGGTCGGCGACGGCGGGGGGCCCGTCACGGCGTTCGGTGCGGAGGCTTTCCCTTCGGTCGTCCGTACGCGCGGCGGGGTCGTCGAGGCCGCCGGGCTGCGCATGAAGGACGTCGGCTCGGCGACGGCGGCGCCGGCGCGGACGTGAGGACGCGGGCGCTCGCGCTGTCGGCGCTCGCGGTCCCGTGGCGCGCGGCACCAGGCGTCGCCTCCGGCACGATCGCGGTCACCGTCCTCGCCGGCGGCACGCCGGCGGTCGCCGCGTGGTTCACCAGCCGGCTCGTCGACACGGTCGCCGCACCCGGCCCCGGCCGAGCCGGGCACGCCGCCGCCCTCGCCGTGGGCGTCGCGCTCGCGGGGGCGTTCGGCATCGCCGTCCTGTACGTCTCCGGGCACGTCATGAGCGTGCTGCGCCAACGGGTCGCGATCGCCGTGGAGTCGGCGCTGTTCAGCCGGATCGCCGCGCTGCCCGGGCTCCGCTACTTCGAGGACCCGGCGTTCCACGACCGGCTGCGCCTCGCCGAGCAGGGCGCGCAGGAGGCGCCGGCGACGTTGACGGGGTTCGCGCAGGAGCTGCTGCGCGCGGCCGTGGTCGTGCTGTCGTTCGCCGGAGTCCTGCTCGCGCTGTGGCCGCCGGCCGCCGCCCTCGTCGCGCTGTCGGCGGCGGCGTCGTTCGTCGCGCACGTCGCCACCGGCCGCCGCCAGGCCGCGGCGGTGGAGGCGTCGGTCGGCATGTACCGCCGCCGGATGCTCTACCGCGCGCTGCTCACCGACGTCCGCGCGGCCAAGGAGCTCCGGCTGTTCGGCACCGGGCGGCTGCTGCACGGCCGGATGGTGAGCTCGTTCGAGGAGGTCGCCGCGCGCGAGCTGGACGCGGAACGCAGGGGCGTCGGCGTGCAGGCCGTCGCCGCGTTCGCGGTCGCGGCCGTCAACGCCGTCGCGCTGGTCGTGGTCGCCCGGCGCGCGGCCACCGGCGCCGCGACGGTCGGCGAGCTCGCGCTGTTCCTCGCCGCGCAGGTCGCGGTGCAGGGAGCGTTCGCGGGCGTCGTCGTGCAGGCCGGGGAGGCCGTACGCGCGCTCGCCCTCTACGGCCACTACCGCGACGTCCTCGACGCGCCCGACGACCTGCCCGACGGGGCCGTCGACGCGCCGCCGCTGCGCCACGCGGTCGAGCTGCGGGACGTGTGGTTCCGCTACTCGGACGCGGGTCCGTGGGTGCTGCGCGGCGTGACGTTGGCGATCCCCGCCGGCTCGTCGCTCGGCATCGTCGGCCTCAACGGCGCCGGGAAGTCGACGCTCGTCCGGCTGCTCTGCCGCTTCTACGACCCGCAGCGCGGCGACATCACGTGGGACGGCGTCCCGCTGCGCGACCTCCGGCTCGCGTCGCTGCGGCGGCGGTTGAGCGTGACGTTCCAGGACTTCATGTCGTACGACCTCACGGCCGCCGAGAACATCGGCCTCGGCGACCCCGAACGGCTCGGGGACGCCGCCGCCGTCGAGGCTGCCGCGCGCGCCGCGGGCGTCCACGACGCCGTCGTGGCGCTCCCCTCGGGCTACGGCACGCTGCTGTCGCGCACGTTCGACGACGGCGAGGCCGCCGGCGTCACGCTGTCCGGTGGCCAGTGGCAGCGCATCGCGGTGGCCCGCGCGCTCATGCGCGGCGACAGCGACGTCGTCGTGCTCGACGAGCCGAGCGCGAGCCTCGACCCGGAGGCGGAGCACCGGCTGTCCCGCACCCTGCGCGACTCCGCGGCGGGGCGGACGACCGTGCTCGTGTCGCACCGGCTCTCGACGCTGCGCGACGCGACCGCGATCGCCTACCTCGCCGACGGCACCGTGGCCGAGCACGGGACGCACGACGAGCTCATGGCGCTCGACGGCGGGTACGCGCGGCTCTTCCGGATGCAGGGCGAGGGCTACCGCGACGCGAAGCCCGTGGCATGAAGCGCCTCCGCGCCGCCGCGGTCGCGGCGGGAACGGCGCTGCTCGCGCTGGCCGCCGTACGCCGCTCCTGGAGCGTCGCGGTCGTGACCGGCGCCAGCATGGAGCCGACGCTGCGCGACGGCCAGTGCGTGGTCGTGCGCCGCCGCGCCACCCCGCGCACCGGCGACGTCGTCGTCTTCGCCGTGGGCCCGGAGCACGCACCGCCGGCCCACCGCGTGAAGCGCGTCATGGCCGTCGCCGGCGAGCCGGTGCCGCCGTGGCTGCGCGAGGCGGCGCCGTACGACGTGCTCCCGCCGGGCACGCTCGCCGTCGCGGGGGACAACTCCGGCCGCAGCGAGGACTCGCGCCAGCTCGGTCTGGTGCCGCTGGACCGCGTCGTGGGCGTCGTCGTCCGCTGACGTCGCCGACGTCGCCGACGCCGGCTACGCGCGGCGGCGGCGGTACGACCGCGCGCCGGCCCACACGCCGGCCGCGCCGACCAGCGCGAGGCCGACGGGCAGCGTCGGGAACGGCTCGCCGGTGTTCGGCAGCCCCGTCTCGCCACCGGACCCGCCCGAACCGCCGGAGCCGGTGTTGCCGCTCGGCGCCTCGCCCACGGTGCCGATCGGTCGGAAGACGACCTTGTCGGCGTTCGGCATGTTCGGCTGCGCGGGCGGGGTCGGCTGCGTCTTCCAGTCGCCTGGCGCGAGCTCGCCGGACTCGGCGCGCGCGAGGTTCGACGCCGCGACGGCCGTGACGGCGGGGTCGCCACCGCCGGGCGGCGGGTTGGAGCACGAGTACGTCGCCTCGATCGCGAGCGGCAGGGACGTGCCGTAGTCGTTGCCGTCGAAGCAGTTGCCCGGGCCGGCGAGCGCGCCGAGCGCGAGGTCGGCGACGCCGGAGCCCGAGACCTTGTTGCCCTCGACGCGGTTGTACTCCGACGCGTAGAAGTTGCCGGTCACCGGCGCGGGCTCGACCGGGCCGGGCCCGAGGCCCGGGATCGGGAGCACGACGATGCCGAAGTACAGGTGGTCCTCGACGCGGTTGTTCTTGATGACGGCCTTGTTGCCGCCCGCCTCGACGATGCCCATGCCGTAGACCGAGGCGAACGCCGGGTCCTTGTACGGCGCGCTGAGGTTCTGGTTGCCGTGGACGTAGTTGTTGGTGATGACGATGTCCTCCTGCGGCGGGTTCTCCTCGCTGTCGAGGGTGTTCGGCGTGATGCCGCCGCCGTAGTTGTCCCACCACTCGGAGTCCGTCAGGAGCAGGTCGCCGCCGGCGTTCGTGCCGGAGTAGCCGAGCCCGGAGAGCGTCGCCTTCACGCGCCGGATCGTCTGGTGGCACGGCTTGCACTGCCCGATGTAGAAGCCGGAGTCGCGGCTGCCCGACGCCCACGAGTCCTCGATGACGCCGTTCTGCGACGCGAACGAGTACACGCCGTAGTCCCCGGAGTTGTACGACGTGAGGTACGAGCCGCGGAAGCCGTCCGCGCCCGTCCAGTAGATGTTGTTGAGGACGGCGTGCCGCGCCGTGATGTTCTCGACGACGACGTTGTCCGCGTCCTGCACGATGATCCCCATCGGCCGCGTGAACTCCGCGTCGACGATGGTGGCGTTGCGGTCCAGGCCGCGGATCGTGATGTCGTCCTTGGTGACCGTCACCTGCTCGTTGTAGACGCCGGGCGAGACGAGCACGACGTCGCCCTGCCTCGCGGCGTCCACGGCCTTCTGGATCGTCGGGTACTCCGACGGGACGCGCCGTACCCGCGGCCCCGTCGAGGACCCGCCGCCGGTCGAGCCCGCGGGCGCGCCGATCGTGGGGCCGCCCGTGCCGACCTTGATGACGCCCGCCATGCCCTTGCCCGGGCCCGACGAGTGGAAGGAGCAGAAGTAGTAGTACGTCCCCGCCGACGGGAACGTGATCGAGTACGTCTTGCCCGGCTCGACGGCCGGCGACTGCTTCGACCTGTCGCCGTAGGTGACGTTGTGCGGCGAGCGGCCCTTGTTGAGCCACGTGACGCTGTCGCCGGGGTTGATGGACTTCTCGGCAGGCAGGTAGACGTTGTCCTTCATCTCGACCGTGACGGTCGCGGCGCCGGCGTGCGGCGACGCGGCCAGGAGCACGAGCCCCGCGACCGCGAGGACGAGCGGGCGGCGGCTCATCGGGTCCTCCATCCGTAGCGCAGCGACAGCCCGAGCGCGGCCGCGCCGCCGAGGATCAGCAGGCCGAGGGCGACGTCGTCGCCTCCGGTGTTCGGGTGGCCCGTGGGAGGCGCGGCGGGCGCGGCGGACGAGCCGGCCGCGCGCACGACGAGCGTGCCCTTCATGTCCAGCGACTCGTGGTAGCGGCAGACGTAGGAGTACGTGCCCGCCTTCGTCGCCGTCCACGAGAACGTCTTGCCCGGGTCGACGTTGCCGCTCTTGAACGCGTCCGCCGTCACCTCGTGGGCGCTCGACCCGTCGTTGCGCCACGTCACGGTGTCGCCGACCGTGACCGTCGCCGTCCGCGGCTTGAAGGCGTTGTCGACCATCGACACCGCCGTCGACGCGGCCCGGGCGGGGGTGGCGGCGGGGATCGCGGCGAACGCCGACGCCGCCACCACAGCGAGCGTCCGTCGTCTCATGTCGTGCCCCTCGGGTCGGGCTGCGGGCGCAGCGAACGGTGCAGGTGCGAGCAGACGAGCAGCAGCAGCAGACCCCCGGCGACCGACACCCAACCACGTCGCCGGTCGTCGCGGCTCGCGAACGGCGTGGCGAGCGCCCGCGTCGCCGGGGCGGCGGGGCGGACGGCGGCGAGCCGCGGGGCGCGGACGTACGGCAGCGTCGGCGCGCTCGTGCCGAACGCCCTGCCGCTGTCGTCGAGCCGCGGCGTCGTGACGACCGCGCGGGCGGCGGGGCGGCGCGGCGCCACGCGCGGCAGCGGCGCGGGCCGGGCGCGCGGCGGCGCGACGTCGGGCACGCGCGGCGGCGCCTTGCGGGGCGGCCCGGGCACGCGCAGGTCGGT